>NZ_JPYQ01000006.1:0-980555 GCF_000757525.1 Rhizobium sp. YS-1r
ATAAAATCGGAGCCAGTGGAATCCACAGATTCACAAAAGCCGCCCGACGCTCTAACTGGGACGGTTTTTACGATGCCATGCACGACCTGTCATGGATCGAAGCCGGGAGCATCAATATTGTCGTATTGAATGGCATCTCCTTATATCGCCGTAATCCCAATCTTTTCCAAAGGTTCGCAAGTTCACTCGACGCGGTTGGCGCCGAATGGGCCAAACCGGTGTCCGAAGGCGGGCCATGGGATAGGCGGCCGAGACCTTTCCATGCCCTTTTTGCCAGCAGCCGGAAATCCGACCTGCCTTTGCCGCTTCTTGATATCAATATCTGATCCGGATTTCGCTATTATCAAACAAAAGGCCGCCTCAAGGGCGGCCTTTCTGTTCGGTGTGTGCAGCTTCTTAGCTGAACCGGCCGGCGGCGTGGGCGAGCATCGTGTAGACCTTGCCCGTATCCGAGGTCAGGTAGCTCTGCGTCACCGTCTTGTCGCGGTCGGTGCGGGCGACGTCGGCAAGCAGCTTTTCGAAATCGGCGATGTAGCGATCGACGGCCTTGCGGAATTCCGGCTCGCGCTCGTACTTGCGCTTGATCTCGTCGAAGGTCTGCTGGCCTTTCAACGTATAGAGGCGACGGGTGAAGACGTCGCGCTCGCCGCGTTGGTAGCGCCGCCACAGATCGACCGATGCGTCATGGTCGATCGCGCGGGCGATATCGACCGAGAGCGAATTCAGCGATTCGACCATATGGCGCGGATTGCGATTGTCACCATTGCTGCGTGGCGCGGGAGCCGGTTCGGCCGGACGGGCCGGTTGCGGCTGGCGTGCCGCCGGCGCTTCTCCGAGCTCGTCGCGCGAGGCGCCGCGCAGGAGATTGCTGATCCAGCCTTCATCACCGCGCACCCCCTGCTGTTCAGGCGCCCGCGGAGCTGGCGCCGATACCGGCCGGCCGAGCGGAAGCGTACCGCGCAGCGAGCCCGAGGCATAGGGATCATTGCGGGATGCGGCGGGAGCGGTCTGCGGACGAGCCGGCGCTGGCTGAGGCTGCGGCGCCGGCGCGGGGCGGGGCGTCGAGGCTTCGGAAACTTCGAAGTTCTGCGTGGAGCGGCCAACCAGCGCGGAAATATCCTGAAGAGCCTTGATCTGCTCGGCGACCGCACGGCGCATGGCTGCAGCACTTTCCTTGGCTTCTTCCGGAAGATCGAAGGCACCGCGCTTCAGCTCCGAGCGGGTGACGTCGAGTTCGCGGCGGATATCCTGCGCCGAACGCCGGATCTCGTCGGTCGCGCCGGAGAACCGGTTGATCGCTTCCTCGACCGACTCGCGCAGTGTTTCGCGAAGCTGCTCGGCCGCACTGCCGGACCGGTTGGTGGCATCCGACAACAGCCGTTCGATATCGCCGAGCGACTGAGAGATGCTGCCACGCATCCGCTCCGAAAGATCGCGGGTGCGCTTTTCGGCTTCCGACAACGTCGCCTCGATGGCACGATTGGCGTCACCGCCGGCATTGGTCAGCGCTTCGCGCATCGCATCCGCAGTGACTTCGGCACGGTGCTGGGTTTCCCCGAGCGTGCGGCCGATATCGGCAAACGAGGTGTGCAGGCTTTCGCGCAGCCGTGAACCTACCTGCAGCGAACGTTCTTCGGCACGTTCAAAAGCGCCGTCGACGAGGCTTGTCAGGCTGCGCATCGTTGCTTCGATTTCCTCGGAGCGCTTGACGAGGCCGCCCGCCAGGCTGTTGAGGGCGCTCTGGCGTTCGTCCAGCGTGCTGGTGAGGTTGGATTGGGCGGCATCAAGGAGATCGGACGCCTGCGCGAGCACTCTGGAATGCTCGTCGAAGCGGCTGACGATGCCACCCACCTGATCGAACGTCTGGCTGAAGACTTCCGTCATCCGTTCGATATTGGTTTCCAGCATGCGGGTCGAACCGGAAACGATATCGGCGGCTTGTGTCGCCGATTGCGTGAAACGATTGGCCGTCACGCCAAACTTGCGGTCGGCCTCTGCCAGATGTTCCACAACCAGTTCCGTGGTGCTGCCGAGTTCCTGCGTCGCCTGTTGAACCAGTGCGCTGATGCTGGAATTGCTTTCCGCAAGCTTGTCGATGAGGCCGTTTACCGCGACCGACAGGCCCTGTTCGACACGGCGCATGGTGCCGGCCGCATCCTCGGTCCGCTGGCTAATTGCCGAAAGCGTCTCGTTCGTCCGGGCGGTGATGGCATCGATCAGCGCCGAATTTTCGTTGCGGATGCGCGCGCTCGTCTCCTCGGCCGTGGCCGAGAGCCGTTCTGCACCCTGCTGCGCCGCAGCGGTAATCTGCGTGACGGCGGATCGGCCGGTCTCGGCATATTCCTCGACCATCGGCTTTGCCTTCTCGTCGAGAATGCGAGACAGTTCGGCCGAACGGCTTGCGAGCATGGAATTGAGGTCGCGGGCGCGGGTATCGAGGGCCGAACGGATCGCTTCGCCGCGCGCAGCAAGGGCGCGGTCGACGGCGTCCATGGCAGTGTCGAGCTGGCTCGCGGTTTCGGCGAGCGCGCCGCGGATATCGTCGCCGCGGGTGCCGAGCACCTTCTGTGCATCGTCGAGCGCTTCCGAGATCGCTGCCACCTGGCGTTTCACAAGATTGTCGGCCTCCGCCACCTTGCTGACGATCGCGCTACCGGCCTCGGAGAAGGCATGCGCCACGGTCGCCGCCTGGCCGGCAAGCCGGTTCTGCGTTTCCGAAATCCGACCGACGATCTCTGTGGAACGCTCTTCGATCGCCTTGGTGAACTCGTCATTTCGGTTGGCGAGTTCCTGCGTGAATTCGGAGCCGGCGCGGGCGAGCGCTTCCGCCGAGCGGGTGGCTTCGCCGTCCATGCTCTGGGCCGCTGCGCTGACTGCTTCGCGCAGGGTCGAGGCGAGGCCGACGGCCTTGCTTTCGATGGTTTTCGTGACGTTGTCGAGGCCGATCGTCAGCGCCCGATCGACCGTTCCGAGCCGTTCCTCGATACGGGCCGTGCGGTTGTCCATGGTCTCGGTGATCCGGTCCGTCGCTTCGCCCGCTGCACGCTCCAGCTCGGCCGTGCGGCTGCCAAGCGTGGTGGAAAGCTTGGTGCCCGCGTCTTCGACGAGCTGTGTCGCGTTGAGGATCTCGCCGCGGATACGGCCTTCGAGACCACCGAACGTGGACTCGATCCGGCTTCCGGTTTCCTCGAGCGCCTGCTGAACATCGCCGACGGTCTCGCGGACACGGTTGGAAAAGGCATCCGCCGACTGTCCGATGCCGCTGGCCGCGTCGGAGAGCTGGGTGGTGAGTGCGCCGACATTGTTGCGCAGCCGTTCTTCGAGCGACTGGCCAGCCGCATCGATGGCGTCCTTGAGCGTGCTCTGCTGGTTCTCGAGCGACATTTCCAGCATGCCTGCACTTGCGGCGATGGAGGTGCTGATGGACGTCGCCTGATCGTTCATCAGGCTGCCGATCTGCTCATGCGCCTCGCCGAGCGCGCCCGCGATCATGGAGGTGCGTTCTTCGAGCGTCTCACGCAGCTGCTCGTAGCCGGAGCCGAGGGTCGCCTCCATCTGCTGGTGGCCGAGACCGATCGTCGCGGCAATGCGGTCCTGTGTCGAGCCGAGGAGCGTCTCCATGCGTTCCAGGCCGTCGGCCATGCCCGTCTCGAATCGCTGCGTGCCGTCTGCGAGCGTGCTCTCGATGCGACCTGCTGCCCCGCCGACGGTCTGTTCCAGACGAGCTCCGCCGCTTTCGAGAATACGCGAGAGCTCGGCGGTCCGGTTCTCCAGGGAAAGGTCGAGATTGAGCTGGTTGTCGGCATAGGCGTTGCGAATGGCATCCACCCGGGCAGCGAAGGACTGCTCGATGCGGCCGTCCGCATCGGTGAGCGTGCTCGCAAGCGCGGTGGCCTTTTCGTCCAGCATGCCCGAGAGACGATCTTCGCTGAGTGCCAAGGAAGTGGCGATTTCCATCGACTTGTCGTCGAGAATCTCGGCGAGCTTTTCGCGGTTGGTGTTCAACGTTTCATGGATTTCGGACGTGCGCCGGCTGAGATTGTCGCCGATCTGCTGTTCGGTCTCGGAAAGCGCGCGGAGGATGGATTCCGACTTTTCATTCAACGTGCCGGTGAGGCGGTCCTCGCCGAGCGCGAAGGAGGTGGCGATTTCCATCGACTTGTCTTCGAGAATCTCGGCGAGCTTTTCGCGGTTGGTGTTCAACGTCTCATGGATTTCCGACGTCCGCCGGCCGAGATTGTCGCCGATCTTCTGTTCGGTCTCGGAAAGCGCGCGGGCAATGGATTCCGACTTTTCATTCAACATGCCGGTGAGGCGATCCTCGCCGAGCGCGAAGGACGTTGCGATTTCCATCGACTTGTCTTCGAGGATCTCGGAAATGCGTTCTCGATTGGTATCAAGCGATGCCTGCATGGCAGTGGCATGGCGGCCGAGATCGCCGCTGATGCGCTCTTCGCTTTCCGAGAGTGTCCGGGCGATATGTGCCGACTTCTCGTCGAACATGCCTGCCAGACGCTCCGGCGCATTGGAGATCAGCGTGTCGAGCGCGGCGGTCTTCTGGCTGAGAACCTCGGTCAGATGATCGTGGCTGCTGGAAAGGGCGGTGATGATCGCGCCGGAGCGGACTGCCAGCCCCTGCTCGAACCTCGTCTGGTTTTCCGAGAGCGCATCGAGAAGATAGTTGCTGCGCTCGGCAAACGTACCGTCGATCGTCTGCTGAACACTCGCAAGCCCTTGCTGAAGCTCGCCGATACGTAATCCAAGCGCATCCTGGATGCCGGCGACGTGGGAGGTCAGTGTGCCGTCGATCGTCTCGTGGACATTCGAAAACGCGTCCTGGATCTCGCCTGTCCGCGATGCAAGCACGGTGTGGATTTCGGCCGTGCGGGAGGCGAGCGTATCCTGGATCTCGCTGCTGCGGGCCGTCAGCGCGCCGGAGAGTTCGCGCGCGCGGCTTTCAAGCACGGAATCGAGCACTTCCTGGCCGGTGTCGAGTGTGGTCGCAAGCGCGAGCGACTGGTCGGTCAGCGAGGAGCTGATGCGCTCGATGCTGGAGCTTAGAATGTTCTCGATCGACTCCGAGCCGCTTGCAACGGTCTCGTTTATGCGGGC
The DNA here is from genome assembly GCF_000757525.1 of Rhizobium sp. YS-1r. Lineage (NCBI taxonomy): Bacteria > Pseudomonadati > Pseudomonadota > Alphaproteobacteria > Hyphomicrobiales > Rhizobiaceae > Rhizobium > Rhizobium sp. YS-1r. Next base: position 5,113 of record NZ_JPYQ01000006.1, read on the forward strand.
AAGGCTGTCCATCAGCTTGCTGTCGAGCGTGCCGGCACGCTGATCGAATGCCGACGTGAACTGCGAGATGCTCTCGTCGAACGTCGTGCTGAGCTGGCCGACGGTTGCCTGCAGGCGTTCCTCGAAGAAGCCGGAACGCATGTCGAGGTCCATGACGACGTCGTCAACCGTGCTCTGCAAGCTCTGGCGGAAGAAAGAGCCTCTTTCATCGAGCGAGCTGTTGAGGGTGGCGAGGATACCGTCGAGGGAGCCGGTGAGCGTCCTTTCGCTGTCTGTGAGGCCTTCCGTGATTTCGCGTGTGCGGGCGAGCAGGGTTTCGTTGAGCTGTCGGGTGCGGTCGGCAAGGGCCGCGTTCAGCTTTTCAGTATTGGCGTCGAGCGTTGAGGCGCGGGTTTCGAATTCGTTCAGCAGCGCCTGGCCGCGTTGCGAAAGCACCGAGGTGATCTCTTCCATCCGCTCGTCGAATTCGTGGGCGAGCGCGAAGCCGGAGGAGTTCAGGGTCTGTAGCAGGCTTTCCGCCTTGTTGGTGAGCAACGTGCCCAGCGCCTCGCCGGCTGCGTCGGATTTCTCCATCAGCGCGGCGGCACGGGTATCGATCATCGAAGCGAATGCTTCGCCGGATGTTGCCAGGCGGACCGAAATCTCTTCGGTCGCCAGCGACAGCTCTTCCTTGAGCTGGTCATGAGCGCCGACGATCGAGGAGCGGATGCGTTCCGCGTGATTGACGATTGCATCGCGCTCGGCGCCGAGTTCGTGCACGAGCCCTCTGACGCGCAACTCATTGTCGGTGAAGCTGCGCTCCAGCGCATTGACTTCCGAATGCACAAGGGTTTCGAGCTCGGTGGCGCGTGCGATGGTGCGCTCGATGCCTTCATTCATCGCCGAGACTTCGCGGCGCACGGCCTGTCCGACGCTCATGATCCGCTCGGAGGCGATCGTCTCCGGCTCGGACAAGCGAAGCGCCACTTCGGCCATGGAGCGGGCAGCGTTCCTGAGATCTTGCGCGCGCGCCATCATGATGGCGAAGGCGAAGAACAGCATGATTGGCACAAGGATGCCGACCACGAGCGCGACGAGGCCCGGCGCAGCAAGCACGCCGGCGACGGAAGTGATTTCCCACAGTTGGTTGCCATAAATGAGCTGGCCAAGCCCGATGCCGGCGATCGCCCAGAGAATCGAGATGATCACCGCATTGCGGATGGCCGAACGCATCGCGCCGCCTTCCAGTGTCCTGAGAAGGGCCGTCGTACTGCGCCTGCCGGCGTCATTGGCAGGCTGGAGGGCAGGAGACTTGGCAACGGTCTCGGAAGCCGACGATCTGTAGGATTCGGCGGTGTCCTCCTGATTCTGCGAAGGAGCCGGACGCTGCTTGGATGTATCTGACACGCGGGCCTCCGAGGCATGGAGCGCTGGTTTGGGGCGCGGCGGCTCATCGTCGAAATTGATCTTCAGAGCATCTTCCAACGCCTGGAACGCCGTCTCGTCGATCGATTCGCTGCTGGTTTTCTTCGCCATGCGGTTACGCCTCGTTACATACTCGCCCGGCCATCCCATCCGACGCTCTGCCGCCCGCAGACCGAAAGACGGAACACTGCCTGCCGGAAACCCAACTCCCTCATGGAGCCTGTTTCCTATTCACTTTCAGGTCGGACGGCCGTTCTTTCAAACGGATGATAACGAAAGCTTACCAACCTGACATCTGCGGCAAAAGGAGAATATTCCTCGCCACCTTAGTCGTACTGTAGTGGCACATCCGGCCATCTGGCACAATTAAAACGCCTGCCTGAGGCCGGTGGCTCGGATTGTTGTTAACAGAATTTAAACCATGGAAAGATGCAAAAGTCCTAAAATCCCGGGAGCTTAGCAGAAATTAACCATATGGGAAGATTTCAGCCCCGATTGTGCCGGAATTTAACGGGATAGCGGCATGTGCCCCGCACAATTCGGGACACTTTTAGAATAACAATAGGGAAAACTGGTCCATGGCAATGGCAGCCGTCAGTATCGCGTTCGAAGCGCCGGAAAATCATCGGGGCGCGTGCCCCTCGCACTCCCGTCCGATTGATCTCGTTCATCTCGCGCACCAGACTATGGGCGACAAGGCGCTCGAAATCGAAGTGCTGCAGATGTTCGCGCGCCAAGCGCGGCGTGCGCTGCAGGACATGACCGGCGCCGACGCTGCGACGACCGCGGCTGTCGCCCATCGCCTGAAGGGAGCCGCCAGCGCGGTCGGTGCTTTCCAGGTTTCAGCAGCAGCCGAGAAACTCGAAAACAAGAGTGCGGACGCCGCTCTGAAGGCCGCTGTCGACGCAGCCGTCATCGAAGTGGAAAACTTCATCAATAAGCTCTGCCGCTAGAGGCATTAATTTTTGGCTCAGGGCGCCCATGGGACAGCCTGCGGCGCCCGAAAATGTTGACTGGACCGGGGTTTTATTGGAAGACAGCGCGCTTAAATAAGCCGTAACCCTTCAACATCCCGGATTTCCAACATCATGACGAAACTGACCATCGTTGCCTTCGACAGAACGCGCTTCGATATCGACGCCGAACCCGGCTCCACAGTCATGGAGAATGCGGTTCGCAATTCCGTTCCCGGCATCGAGGCGGAATGCGGCGGCGCCTGCGCCTGTGCGACCTGTCATGTCTATGTGGATGAGGCCTGGACCGAAAAGGTGGGGCCGCCCGCACCGATGGAGGAGGACATGCTCGACTTCGCCTTCGAGGTGAGGCCGAATTCCCGGCTTTCCTGTCAGATCAAGGTGAAGCCCGAGCTCGACGGGCTGATCGTCAACGTGCCTGAGCGGCAGGCCTGACCTTCTCTTTTTCACGAAAGAAGCGCAAAAAGAAGCCTCGCTGCGCAAAACTGCAAGCGAGGCGAGGCGGGCGCATCACCAACAGGCGAGGGAGGAGACACCTGTGGCTGAAGACGCGCCAGGAGAACCTAAAAAGCGCGGAAAACGATCCTCACGGATGCCGAGGGGGGCTGTGCAACATATCGCCGCCCGATCGGAACGCACACTGATCTCGTTGCTATCTACCTCGTTTGCTTCGCCTTTCGACGACTCGCCGGCAGATCAACCATGTCTCATCTATATATGAGATTCGTATTTTAGGCTATCGCGATAAATCATCCGTCATTGGCCGGATGAGGCGCAAGCTTCACGAAAGCTTCGCTGCGTTCGAGTTGGCGATTTCAAGGAACGCGGCTTACTTGCCTCTGCGCTTCAGGTTGTACTGCAGGAGCCGCATCAGGCGCGCATCGAAATTCGCCGCCTCGACCTGATCGAAGCGCAACTGTTCCCTGTCATGGGATTCGAGAAGCCGGCTTGTGATCTCCGCCACCTGTTTCTCCAGAACCTCACAACTCCTGTTCGGACGAAGGGCGAGCAGTTCCCGTTCCAACTGGTAGGCATGGTTGCGGGCGATCTCCGCATGGCGCTCCTCGTGCCGCTTGATATCCGTCGACAGCGTGTCCCAGATGAAACCGAGGTCGGCTGTGGCGCGTCTGCGATTGCTCCAGCGTGGCAGGACGATGCGGGTGCGCAACGTCACCCGCGCGCCGCTGATCTCGCAGCGCCCGCCCTTTTCCATATAGGTGACGTCGCCGCCGAATTTGATCTCCGTCGCCCCCGGGTGGCGGTGTCCGGTCGTGCGCGTGACGGGGCCTCGCTTCTCGAGTTCCTTGTCGAGATCTTCCGCCGTGCGTCCGCCGATCCGGAAATAGGAATAGGTCTTGGTGATGGCTGGCTGGGCCGAAGCCACCGCCGGGATCACGCAGAGGAAAAGAATTGCACCGGAAAGCCGGCGGACCCTGCGCATTAAAAACATTCTCTGGCCTGCGACGTTGAACTTCAACCAAGCTTGGGGCATAGCCAAGGGGAGCGCAACACAAAGGCATGAAATTTTGCGTTACCCCTCGACAGATGGACAGCCGGTGACATCGCGGCGCAACAGGTCATGGCACGTTGGGCGGGGCCGGACCTTCGAGCTTGGCCCGACGGGCCATATCATGGCGATCATCAACGTCACGCCGGATTCCTTCTCCGATGGCGGACGCTACGGAAGCGTCGACGCTGCGGTGGCTCACGCGCTCGCCTGCGTCCGCGACGGTGCCGCAATTCTCGACATCGGCGGCGAATCGACGCGGCCAGGCGCGGCGGAAGTAATGGCCGCGGAAGAGCAGGGCCGTGTCCTGCCGGTAATCGAGAGACTTGCGGCAGAGACCGACGCGCTGATCTCCATTGACACCTATCGTGCCGAGACGGCGAGGCTCGCCATGGCGGCAGGCGCCCACATCATCAACGACGTGCACGGCCTGCAGCGCGAGCCGGAGATCGCAACGGTCGCCGCGGCGACGGGAGCCGGCATCTGCATCATGCATACCGGCCGGGGCCGCGAGCAGGAAAAGCGGGCCGACCGCATCGCGGACCAGGAATTCTTCCTCACAAAATCGCTTGAGATCGCCCGTGCCGCCGGTATTCCGGAAGAGGCGATCGTACTCGATCCGGGCTTCGGTTTCGCCAAGAACCGCGACGACGACATGGAGCTGATGGCGCGCTTTGCTGAGCTGCACCGGCTTGGCTTTCCGCTGCTTGTCGGTACATCGCGAAAGCGTTTCATCGGCGCGGGGACAGGCCGCGACAAGCCGGAGGAACGCGATGTCGCGACCGCCGCGACCACTGCCATCCTGCGGCTTGCGGGAGCGGCGATCTTCCGCGTCCACAATGTCGCCGCCAACCGCGATGCGCTGGCGATGGCGGACGCCGTGCTGGCTGCCGCCTGGGCTCATGAGGAAAAAGGAAATACCTGATGGGCACCTATACGATCACGCTGAAGAACTGCGGCTTTTACGCCCGGCATGGCGCATTTGAGCAGGAAGCCACGCTCGGCCAGCGCTTCTTCGTCGACGTCGTCATGCATGTGGCAGCGGACGAGGCGCTCGAAAACGATGATGTCGAGAGTACGGTCCACTACGGCATCGCCTATGAGATTGTCGAAAAAGTCGTGACGCAGAACCGCCGCAACCTGATCGAGGCGCTCGCCAGGGATATCGCCGTGGCGCTCTGCGCCTGGTCTCCGCAGATCAAGCGTGCCGATATCACCGTTCGCAAGCCGAGCGTGCCGATCCCAGGTATCCTGGATTATGCGGAGGTGCGTGTTGAACACGTCGCCTGAAAAGCCCTTCGAGATCGCCGCATTGGGTATCGGCGGCAATATCGGCGATCCCCCGGCCGCCATGGCCGAAGCCCTGCGGCAACTCGACCAACGCGAAGATTGCCGCGTCCTCGCCGTTTCGAAACTTTATTCGACTCCGCCCTGGGGAAAGACGGATCAGGCGGATTTCTTCAACTGCTGTGCGCTGGTGGAAACGTCGCTGGACCCCGAGGAGCTTCTCGATGTCTGCCTGTCGATCGAACAGGGCATGAAGAGAGTGCGACTGGAGCGCTGGGGGCCGCGTACTATCGACATAGACATCCTCACCTTCGGGACACGTAATCAGAAGAGCGAGAAACTGGAATTGCCGCACCCCCGCATGACCGAGCGGGGGTTTGTGATGATGCCGCTTGCAGATATCGCACCAGACCTTCTGGTGAAGGGACGAAAAGTGGGCGAGTGGCTCCAGGAAACGGATACCGCCGGCATCAAGATCGCAAGGGACAGCCAGGATTGGTGGCGGGGCGCGTAAGCGCCGCGGACGCGGTCTTTACTGGTTGATCGAACCGACGGCGATCGAGTCGAGGTCCCGGTCGAGGCTGAGCCCGATGACCGGAATCATCTGGTCTTCGACCTTGACCGAAATCGTGATGTTCATCTTGTTCTCGCCGCGCAGGCTAGCCACCATGGCGCCGTTGAGCTTGGCACGGTTGATGCCCATCACGACCTTGTCGCCATTGACCGACCCGGAGATGATGTCGAGACCCTTGCCTTCCGCACCGTCCAGGAATTTGCCGGTGTAGCTGCGACCGCTCTGGGTGATAACCGCCGACATAGGCTGCTGGAAGACGCCGACCCGGCAGGTGCCGTCGAGCTTGATGCCGACATCGCCGTCCGGAGTCGGCGCACCGGTCAGGCTGCAACTGAATTTGGTGCCCTTGTATTTGCCGGCGACGATTTCGCCCGGGCCTTTCCAGGCGCCGGCGACCGACTGGAAGAAAACCTTGTCGCGAGGAGCGGCTTCCGCTTGCGGAGCCATGGCCGACGTGGCCGCGACAGTCAGAACGGCAAGCCCGCCGATAAGCGAAAGGAGGCGCGGATACATGATACTTTCCCCGACGAGCAGCGACGTTAAGTGCTTCGTAATTTAGGCGGGAATGGTTAACGAGTGGTATCCGTGGCCGGATTGCAGCGACCCTCGATCGGCCTATTCTTCGTCTTTCCGGCTGCCGACCGCTGCAATATCCGAGATGAAATCACCGATCCCCGGGCGCTTGACTGCCTTGAAAGGAAGTGGCCGGCAGAGGTCCATGGCGGCGATACCGATTCGAGCGGTGAGCATCCCGTTGATGACCCCTTCGCCAAGCCTCTTCGACAGTTTCGAGGCAAGCCCGTGGCCGAGCACCTGCTGGGCGAGGCCGTCGCCGACCGCGATGGAGCCTGTGACGGCGAGATGCGCGATCACGTCCCGCATCAGCCTCATGAGGCCGAGAGTACCCGGCCGGCCCCCATAAAGTTCCGCCATGGCGCGGATGAGCCTTGTGACTTCGAAGAGCACATAGGCAAGGTCGACGACCGCGCGGGGGCTGACGGCGGTGACGATCGAAACGCGTTTGGATGAGCCGAGGATCAGTGCGCGGGCCTTGCGGTCGAGAGGGGCCAGGAGTTCCCGTTCGGCCAGTTCCAGAAGCTGCGGGCCGTCAATAATGTCGTCCTTCGTGGCATCGAGCGTGGCCCGGCCCCTGGCGGTCTCGGCGCGATGGCTGAGGATTTTCGCAAGCCTCGAGACAACAGAGCGTGCCGCTGCCGGACGAGGGGAAAGGATCGCTTCCTCGGCTTCCGCCTTCAACGTCTGGACGGCGGAAAGCCGCATCATGCCGAAGATTTCACGACCGATGATCACCGCCACCGCGAGAAGCCCGGCCCCGAGCGCGATCAGTGCCGCATAGCCGAGCCAGTCGGCGCGCGAGAAGAGGTCGCGGATCACCTGGTCGGCCCACAGTCCGAAGGCGAGCGACAGGAAGGTGCCGAAGGCGGCGAGCGCCAGATTGACGAAGGAGAATTTCTTGCGCGCCCGCGGCTCGGCAACAGGGATCGCTTCCGGGGCGAGCTCGGCCGGCGTCACGAAAGGGTCCTGGTCATCAGGGGTGACGACGACCTCGCCCTCGAAACTGCGCGGGCTGCGACGAACCGGGGGGGCTGCCTCGCCATGAGACATCGCTTCTTCTTCCACCGCGAAGGAGGCGGGCCGGCGCCTGCCGTTCTGAGGTGTCTCGGGCGGTTTCATGCGAGGCGGTCTCCGAACAGGAACTGCATGGCGCGGTCGAGCCGGATATGCGGCACAGAGAGCTTCAGGCCGCCGTTCGATTCTTCCAGCGCCGGCGGGCGGAAGCGAACGACGTTGATTTCCGGGAGTTCCGCATTCGGTGCATCGAGATTTTGAAACAATGCTTCAGGATTATCCGGTAAATCTCCGGGAAATATGGCAGTTTTCTTGTTTCCGTCGAAGCGTTCGCCGTTGATTGTCTCACCCGCCATCGGCGTACCGATGATGACCGGCAGGATGTGGTTGTCTTCCTTGACAGTCGCCTCGCGGGTGGCGCGGACGGAAGCGATCGCCATCACCTCGATGCCCGCGCCTGCCATGCCGATCCGCTGGATCGCGCGATCGACCAGACGGCCGGTGAGCCTTTCCAGCCGGTCATGGCTTTCGTGATGCAGGTGGTCCGCCTTGGTGGCGGCGACCAGAACCTTGTCGATCCTTCGGCCGATGAGCGACGAGAAGAAGCTGTTGCTGCCGGGGCGGAAACAGGCGAGCACGTCCGTCAGCGCGCGCTCCAGATCCTGCACGGCTTCGGGGCCGCGGTTGATCGCCTGAAGAGCGTCGATCAGCACGATCTGCCGGTCGAGCCGGGCGAAATGCTCGCGGAAGAAGGGTTTGACGACTACGTTTTTATAAGCGTCGTAACGGCGCTCCATCATGGCCCGCAGCGAACCCTTGGAGGCTTTGGTCTCCGGAATGTTCGGCAGCGGCGCGAACGTGAGCGCCGGCGAACCCTCCAGATCGCCGGGCATCAGAAAGCGTCCGGGCGGCAAGGTCGACAGCGATCGCTCATCCGCCTTGCAGGCCCTCAGGTAAGCTGCAAAAGCTTCCGAAAGGCGCCGCGCCGTCATCTCGTCCGCCGGCGCATCCATGTCGATGCTCGACGCCAGCGCCAGCCACTCGCGCGACAATTCCTTGCGGATGCCGGTTTCGGCGAGCGTTACGGTGTTCTCGCTGAACGCGCGAAAATCCTGGGTGAGAAGCGGAAGGTCGAGCAGCCATTCTCCGGGATAATCGACGATGTCGATCGAAAGCCGGCCGCGCGAGAACATCCGGCTCCAGCCACTGGCGCTCTGATAGTCCAGCGTGATGCGCAGCTCCGAAATGGCGCGGGTCGAATCCGGCCAGATGCGGTCGCGGACCAGCGCCTGGATATGGTCCTCATACTGGAAGCGCGGGATCGCATCGTCCGGTTGCTGTTCGAGCCGCACCGCGGAAACGCGTCCGGAGCGGACGGCTTCGAAGAGCGGCAGGCGACCGCCGTTCAAAAGGTTGTGGACGAGCGATGATATGAATACTGTCTTGCCGGCCCGCGACAGGCCGGTGACACCAAGCCGGATGGCGGGATGCATGAGGCCCGAGGCACGGTCGGTGATATTGTCGAGCGCAATCCGCGCGTCGTCGGTGAAGCTGGTAAGCGAAGGCGGCAAGGCGTCGTTCCGGGTTCAATGTTCCAGCTATATAGGAAGCGGAGACGATGCCGCAAAGGCGACGGCACGTCTCAGGCCGTCAGGAAGTCGATCAGCACCCAGGCTGCGCCGGAACCTGCAACAATCCCGCGATAATCGAGCACGGCGAGACCGGCAGGCGGATAGCCGCCCGGAATGGCGGCGACCATCTGGTCGGCGCCAATCAACGCCTCCAGCACCTCTTCCATGGTCGGGTTATGGCCGATCAGCATCACCGAGGCGCTTTCCTTCTGGCCTTCGAGGACGGCAAGATAGGTGCTGAGCGAGCCGCTGTAGAGCTCGTCGATATAGACCGGCTCGATCGCCTCGTCGGTCGCACGCCGCACGGCTTCCGCCGTTTGACGGCAGCGGACCGCGGTCGAGCTGATCACGATATCGGGCCAGTATTTCCTGTCGGCCGCTTTGTCGGCGACGATCTCGGCCTCGGCAAAGCCCTGATTGTCGAGCGCCCGGTCGAAATCATGCTGTCCCGGCTCCGCCCAGCCAGACTTGGCGTGGCGCAGGAGATAGATGCGGGAAGGAGGAGGAGTGATCGTCGTCATGCCCGGCGCCGGAACCAAAGAAATTCACTGGATGGGTAGCCTTTCGACGGGATACTCGTCAACTGCCCGAAATGTTTCTGCTGGAACGGACACGCGCCGGCCAAGTTAAGCACAAGAAAACTGGCTGCAGTCAATAAAGGTTAAAAAATAGCCATTTAGCTGAATTTTGTGACGGTTTTAAAAATATCTTAATGCTTGGCGGAAGGCTTGAACCGGCATAGGCGAATAGGATATAGAGGCGCCGCATGAGATGTTCTTCAGGAGAATCGCGTTGAGTGAGAAGATCGATCTTAGCAATTATGTGCTCTCGGAAGACGACGAGTTCATGAATGCAAATCAAAAAGCGTATTTCCGAGCAAAGTTGATTGCTTGGAGAAATGACATCCTGAGAGAAGCGCGCGAAACGCTGGATCATCTGGCAGAAGAAAGCGCAAATCATCCCGATCTCGCTGATCGGGCCTCCTCCGAAACCGACAGAGCCATCGAACTCCGCGCCCGTGATCGCCAGCGCAAGCTGATTTCCAAGATTGACGCCGCCCTCCAGCGTATCGAAGACGGCACCTACGGCTATTGCGAAGAGACCGGTGAGCCGATCGGGCTCAAGCGTCTTGACGCCCGACCGATTGCAACGCTGTCGATTGAAGCGCAGGAACGGCACGAGCGCCGCGAGAAGGTCTACCGGGACGAATAGTTTCACGATTTCGCCGAAACGCAATTTCAAGGGCACGGTTTTCCGTGCCTTTTTTATTGGCGAGAAATCATAGGGGGCCGTCGCTCATTTGTCGCGGTTGACAGACATCTCGCCGAAGATGCGGGCGACCTCCGTCTGCAGGGACGGCTCGGGCGTGGCGCCGGTGACACGTGGTGCTGCTGATGGATTGCGCGGCAGCGTCGGAGCGGGCGGCTGCCCCAGCGCTGCAGCCTCGCGGGCGGCCAGATTGTTGGCCATCTCCTGTTCGAGGATTCGTTCGAAATCGCTGCCGAGCTGTTTCGGTTTCTCGGCTGCGGGCTGGAGCACGGGGGGAACCGCCGCAGGATTGGCGGGCGCGACGCGCGGCTCGGGGACGTCCTGCAGGACCCGTTCGCGGGCGGCATCAAGCACATTGGCGGCAATGTCGAGCGAATGAGCGGACGTGGCGGCGGCCGCCACTGCTCCGACCGGCCGCAAGGGCTCGGGTTTCACGTCAGTTGCTTGCCGGACAGGCAGTTCGATTTTCGGCGCGACCGCATGTTCGGGAGGCGCGGCAAGAATGGGCGGCGCGGGCCGCGGGGGCGTTGTATCCATCGGCCCCGGTCCGGTGGCGAGCGGCATGACGGCTGGCGCCGGACGCGTCGCGTCGCGGGAAACGGAACGTTCCCTTGCCGGCTCCACGCGAGGTTCCGGAGACACCGGACGCTGGGCGAGAGCAGTTCGCGGCTCGGCGGCCGGCAAAGCGGAGAAGGGAACCGTCATATCCGAAGGATCTAAAGGTGTGGAACGGCTTGCGGCGGACGCCGATGCCGCATTCATGCCGGCGGCCCCTGTCGAAATTCCGCTCTCGATGACGATATCCGTCGGCCCGCCGATCATCACCAGGTGTTCGACATTGTCGCGGCGGACGAGGACGAGGCGCCTGCGTGCGTCGACGGCGGCGGCATCCAGTACCTGCAGCCGCGGCTGGCGGTTCTTCCCGCCGCGCACGAAGGGCGAGGGCCCATTGCGGCCGCGGATCATCCACAGCGCGACAACGAGCAGAAGAAGCGCAATGCCGACACCGAGGACTGCGATCACGAGGCGGCTACCGTAGGCGCTCAACAGATCTTCCAACATTTTTTGCCACTCCTCATATGAACGCTGCCGTAAAAGACGACTTTTTTTATGCCGAGGCAAGCCGTCCGCTGTCGTTGTCCCATCCCGGAAAAGCGGGATGAAATGGTAAAGATAGGTCGCACCTGCGAACTGTCCCGGGTTTTGTGGCCTTGCGGAGCTTTTTGCTTCACCTGCAACTTGCTAAGAAGGAATCGCGGGGATTTCTTCCTGCGGATGTCCATGGCCGCGGCGCCGGCCGAAATGCGAGGAATTGATGACGAAGTTGCAGCAAGGCGGCAACTACGAGGCGCCTCTGGTGGAGCGCGGGACACGCGGCGGCACCATCATCCGGATCGTTCTTCTGGCTCTCGTGCTTTGCGGGGTGGCCGCCGGCTTCGTGCTGTTCCAGCATGCGCTCGCCAACGAGGTGGTGCTCGGACTGCTCGGCATCCTCGCCATGGTCGGCATTTTTTTCCTGGTTTCCTCGCTTATCGGCCTTGTCGAAGTCATGCCGCAATCGCGATCCGACGAGCTGGCACGCGGGTTCCTCGCCAGCCATCCCGACGGAATTCTGATCACCGATCCGAAGGGTCGCATTCTCTATGCCAACGCCGCCTATGGCCGGATGACCGGCGCGACCAAGGCAAGCAATGTGCAATCCCTGGAAGCACTGCTTTCCAAGACCCGTGAATCGACCGAGGCACTCTACCGGCTGACCACGGCGCTCCGTGAGGGGCGTGAGGGTCACGAGGAGTTCCGGCTTCTGCAGCCTCTTGGCCGCGTCACCGGCAACGGCTCGGGTGCCCATTGGTATCGTCTGAAGGCGCGGCTGCTCGGGCCGGCCGGCAAGGGCCAGCTCGATATCTGGCAGATTACCGACATCACCTCCGAACGTGAGGACCAGGAGCGCTTCTTCCGGGAACTGCAGAATGCAATCGACTATCTCGACCATGCTCCGGCGGGCTTCTTTTCTGCCGGAAAGAAGGGCGAGATCTTCTATCTCAATGCCACGCTCGCCGAATGGCTCGGCATTGATCTGACCAAATTCATGCCGCGTTCGATGACGATTTCGGACCTTGTGGCGGGCGAGGGCATGGCGCTCATTCAGTCGGTGCAGGCGGCCCCTGGGCTGCAGCGGACCGAAACGCTCGATCTCGACCTGCGCCGTACCAACGGCCAAAGCCTGCCCGTGCGCCTGGTGCACAGTGTCAGCGCCACCCGCGACGGTGCGCCGGGTGAAAGCCGCACGATCGTATTGACGCGGCCCAAGGGCGGCGAGGGAGATCAGTCGGCCTCGGCGATGCGCTTCACGCGCTTCTTCAACAACACGCCGATGGCGATCGCCTCCGTCGACGGCGAAGGCAGGATCCTGCGCATCAACGCACCGTTCCTGAAACTGTTCGCCGGCGTGGTATCGCGCGACGACGTCGAGGCCGGCGCGGATCTCGAACGCATCGTGCATGAAAATTCCCGCCAGCAGCTCATGCAGGCGCTTGCCGCCGCAAAGGACCGGCAGGGTGACATTGCACCCATTGATTCGCGCCATCCTGCCGACGAAAACCGTTATATGCGCTTCTACGTGAATGCCGTGATCGACGAGAGCGACGAGGCGCCTGAAGAGGCGGCGATCGTCTATGCGGTCGAAACGACCGAGCAGAAGGCGCTCGAGACCCAGATGGCGCAGACACAGAAGCTCAATGCGGTCGGTACGCTTGCGGGCGGCATCGCGCACGACTTCAACAATGTGCTTACCGCAATCCTGCTTTCATCCGATCACCTGCTTTTGCAGGCGCGTCCTTCCGACGCGAGTTTCGCGGATCTCATGGAGATCAAGAGGAACGCCAACCGCGCGGCTGTGCTGGTGCGCCAGTTGCTTGCCTTCTCGCGCAAGCAGACCATGCGGCCTGTCGTGCTGAACCTCACCGATGTGGTCGGCGATCTGCGCATGCTGGTGGATCGATTGATCTCCGGGACGAATGTGAAGCTCGAAGTGGATTACGGCCGCGATCTCTGGCCGGTGCGCACCGATCTCTCGCAGTTCGAACAGGTGTTGATCAATCTCTGCGTCAATGCCCGCGATGCCATGCCTCAGGGCGGCACGATCCTGATCAAGACCCGCAACGTCTCCGCGGAGGAGGCGGCGGGTTTTCATCAGGCGGACCTGCCTTCGGAAGATTTCGTGATGGTGGAAGTCTCCGATACCGGCACGGGTATTCCTTCCGAAATCATGGACAAGATTTTCGAACCCTTCTTCACCACCAAGGAAGTGGGCAAGGGTACCGGCCTCGGCCTCTCCATGGTTTATGGGATCGTCAAGCAATCCGGCGGCTACATCTATCCGGAGTCGGAAGTCGGCCGCGGCACGAGTTTCCGCATCTTCCTGCCCCGCCACGTGCCCGAGGCGGCAGTCGCGGTCGCTCCGGGGGCTGCCACCAATGCCCCGGCCGGTCAGGCCGCCCCGCCACCGGTCGTCTCGGTGACGCCCGCGGAAGACCTCGATCTGACAGGCAAGTCCGCAGTCGTGCTGTTGGTCGAGGACGAGGAAGCAGTCCGTCGCGGCGGCAAGCGCATGCTGGAAACGCGCGGTTATACCGTTCACGAAGCGGGTTCCGGCACCGAGGCGCTGGAGATCATGGAGGAACTTCAGGGCAAGGTCGATATCGTCGTTTCCGATGTCGTCATGCCGGAAATGGACGGGCCCACGCTGCTTACCGAGCTGCGCAAATCCTATCCGGACCTGAAGTTCATCTTCGTTTCCGGCTATGCGGAAGATGCCTTTGCCCGTAACCTGCCGGCTGACGCCAAGTTCGGCTTCCTGCCAAAGCCGTTTTCGCTGAAGCAGCTCGCTGTCGCGGTCCGGGAGATGCTTGATTCGAACTGAGAAGCGGGCCGGTTTCTAAAAATTTCGAAACGCTGCGATTCGTCCGCTGGATGTGGCGATGTCTTGTTTTCCTTGATGAATTTTCCACATGCCAGAATACGTGAACATCTTGAGAACGGAATGGAAATAACGATTTGCAGTCAAGCAGTTGATTGGCGCTTGTCAAATGAGAACAAAACATGTACATCATCTTTATCGGCTGCTTCATTGCTTGCGCGGTGGCAATAACCTAAAGGTGGGATCATATGGCACAGAATACTTTGCGGCTCGTAGAGGATAAAGGCGTGGACAAGAGCAAGGCGCTGGAGGCGGCACTGTCGCAGATCGAACGATCCTTCGGTAAGGGATCGATCATGAAGCTCGGCTCGAACGAGAACATCGTCGAGATCGAGACGGTTTCGACCGGCTCTCTAAGCCTCGATATCGCGCTTGGTATCGGTGGTCTGCCGAAGGGCCGTATCGTCGAGATCTATGGCCCTGAAAGCTCAGGCAAGACGACGCTCGCACTGCAGACGATCGCCGAATCCCAGAAGAAGGGCGGCATCTGTGCCTTCGTCGATGCCGAACATGCACTCGATCCGGTCTATGCCCGCAAGCTCGGGGTCGATCTCCAGAATCTCCTGATCTCCCAGCCCGATACCGGCGAGCAGGCGCTCGAGATCACCGATACGCTGGTGCGCTCCGGTGCCGTCGATGTTCTCGTCGTCGATTCGGTTGCGGCGCTGACGCCGCGTGCCGAAATCGAGGGCGAGATGGGCGACAGCCTTCCGGGCTTGCAGGCGCGACTGATGAGTCAGGCGCTGCGCAAACTGACGGCCTCGATCTCGCGCTCCAACTGCATGGTCATCTTCATCAACCAGATCCGCATGAAGATCGGTGTCATGTTCGGTTCGCCGGAAACCACGACCGGCGGCAATGCGCTGAAATTCTATGCCTCGGTTCGCCTCGACATCCGTCGCATCGGACAGGTCAAGGAACGCGAGGAAGTGGTCGGCAACCAGACTCGCGTCAAGGTCGTCAAGAACAAGATGGCGCCTCCCTTCAAGCAGGTGGAATTCGACATCATGTATGGCGAGGGCGTATCCAAGACCGGCGAACTCGTCGATCTCGGTGTGAAGGCCGGCATCGTCGAAAAGTCCGGTGCGTGGTTCTCCTATAACAGCCAGCGTCTCGGCCAGGGCCGCGAGAACGCCAAGACGTTCCTGCGCGACAATCCCGAACTTGCCCGCGAGATCGAAATGTCGCTTCGCCAGAATGCCGGTCTCATCGCCGATCGTTTCCTCCAGAATGGCGGTCCCGACGCGGACGACGGCGGCGAAGCCGCCGAAATGTAGGCGGTTCCGTCGCGTTTGGAGCTTCTCCTCGGTTACTTTATAGCCGGCCGCGAATCGAAAGATGCGCGGCCGGTTTCTCGTTTGGTTGAGCGGTGTGCGGCTGGACAGTTGGGGGTGCGGACGATACAAGCCTCTGGTTTTCAAATAACGGACCGCATCCGGCGGTGAAGAAGGGCGTAGCATGAGCGGCGTGAATGAAATTCGGTCGACCTTTCTCGACTATTTCCGAAAGAACGGACACGAAGTCGTGGCTTCCAGTCCGCTGGTGCCGCGCAACGATCCGACGCTGATGTTCACCAATGCCGGGATGGTGCAGTTCAAGAACGTCTTCACCGGTCTGGAGACCCGTTCTTATTCGACGGCCGCGACCGCACAGAAATGCGTGCGGGCCGGCGGCAAGCATAACGACCTCGACAATGTCGGCTATACGGCACGCCACCATACCTTCTTCGAAATGCTCGGCAATTTCTCCTTCGGCGACTATTTCAAGGAGCGTGCGATCGAGCTTGCCTGGAACCTGATCACCAAGGAATTCGGCCTTGACCGCAACCGTCTTCTGGTGACCGTCTACCATACGGACGACGATGCTTTCAGCCTGTGGAAGAAGATCGCCGGCTTGGCCGACGAGAAGATCATCCGCATCCCGACCAGCGACAATTTTTGGGCGATGGGCGATACCGGCCCCTGCGGTCCATGCTCGGAAATCTTCTACGACCATGGCGAGCATATCTGGGGCGGCCCTCCCGGTTCGCCGGAGGAGGATGGCGACCGTTTCATCGAGATCTGGAACCTCGTCTTCATGCAATATGAGCAGGTTACGAAGGAGGAGCGCATCGACCTGCCGCGTCCTTCGATCGACACCGGCATGGGTCTGGAGCGCGTTGCGGCCGTTTTGCAGGGGCAGCATGACAACTATGATATCGACCTGTTCCGCGCACTGGTTTCGGCCTCCGAGGAGGCAACCGGCGTCAAGGCGGAAGGCGAGCGTCGCGCGAGCCATCGCGTGATTGCCGACCACTTGCGGTCCACCGCTTTCCTGATCGCCGATGGCGTGCTTCCGTCCAACGAAGGACGCGGTTATGTGCTTCGCCGCATCATGCGCCGCGCCATGCGTCATGCCGAGTTGCTTGGCGCCAAGGAGCCGCTGCTTTGGAAACTGTTGCCGGCGCTCGTCCAGCAGATGGGCCGCGCCTATCCGGAGCTGGTGCGCGCCGAGGCCCTGATTTCCGAAACGTTGAAACTCGAGGAGACCCGCTTCCGCAAGACGCTGGAACGCGGCCTCTCGCTGCTGTCCGACGCAACGAGCACGCTTCACAAGGGCGATATGCTCGACGGTGAAACAGCCTTCAAGCTCTACGACACCTACGGCTTTCCGCTCGACTTGACCCAGGATGCGCTGCGCGCCCGTGAAATCGGTGTCGACATTTCAGGATTTACCGACGCCATGGAGCGCCAGAAGGCCGAAGCCCGCTCCCATTGGGCGGGCTCCGGCGACAAGGCAACCGAGACGATCTGGTTCGAACTCAAGGAAAAGTTCGGTGCGACCGAATTCCTGGGTTACGACACAGAGACGGCGGAGGGCGTCGTCCAGGCGATCGTCCGCGACGGCAAGGCGGTCGATAGCGCATCGGCTGGTGATCAGGTGCAGGTGATCGTCAATCAGACACCGTTCTATGGGGAATCCGGTGGCCAGATGGGCGATACCGGTGCAATCTCTACGGACAGTGCCCGGCTGGACGTCTCTGATACGCAGAAGAAGGGCGAGGGCCTTTTTGTTCATAGCGCGATCGTCGCCGATGGCACCTTGAAGGTCGGAGATGCCGTGGCGCTGGCGGTCGATCACAGTCGCCGCTCACGCCTGCGGTCGAACCATTCGGCGACCCACCTATTGCATGAGGCGCTGCGCGAAGTTCTCGGCACGCACGTGGCGCAGAAGGGTTCTCTGGTCGCGCCGGAACGCCTGCGTTTCGACGTTTCGCATCCGAAGCCGATGACCAGCGAGGAATTGCAGAAGGTCGAAGACATGGCAAATGCCATCGTTCTTCAGAATGCGCCGGTCACCACGCGCCTGATGAGTGTCGACGATGCAATCGCGGAAGGCGCGATGGCGCTGTTCGGAGAGAAATACGGCGACGAAGTGCGCGTCGTTTCCATGGGCAGGGCCATCGAGGGACCGAAGTCCGGCAAGCCCTATTCGGTCGAGCTTTGTGGCGGCACGCACGTGAATGCGACCGGCGATATCGGCCTGGTCCGCATTCTGGGCGAAAGCGCGGTCGGCGCCGGTGTCCGCCGTGTCGAGGCGGTGACGGGCGAGGCGGCACGCGCCTATCTCGCCGAGCAGGACGAGCGGGTGAAGACGCTGGCTAGCGCGCTGAAGGTACAGCCGACGGAGGTCGTTTCGCGCGTCGAGGCGCTGATCGACGAACGGCGTAAGCTTGAGAGAGAGTTGGCCGATGCCAAGCGCCGGCTTGCCATGGGCGGCGGGCAGGGCGGCTCGGCCGGCGATGTCCGCGAAATCGGCGGCATCAAATTTATGGGCAAGGCGCTCACCGGCATCGATGCCAAGGATCTGAAGGGTTTGGCCGATGAAGGCAAGGTGAGCCTCGGCTCCGGCGTCGTAACGCTGATCGGTGTGTCGGAAGATGGCAAGGCAAGTGCTGTCGTTGCGGTGACGCCGGACCTGACCGGCCGGTTCAGCGCAGTGGATCTGGTGCGGCTCGCCTCCGCGGCCCTCGGCGGCAAAGGCGGCGGCGGACGGCCGGACATGGCTCAGGCGGGTGGTCCGGATGGAGCCAGGGCGGACGAAGCGCTGGAGGCGGTGGCAGCGGCGCTCGATGCCTGATGATATATAGGAAGCGGGCGAGGCCCGCTTCTCCGTTTTTGAGGGAAGGCGAATGGGTGTGAACGCCAGAATCGAGGATGAGCCGGATGAGGCCGTCGATGGCCTGGTGCCGGCATTGTTCCGCGATGCGCCGAGTTCGGTCTCATTCAACAAGCTGCGCAAGCGCCTGCTTCGGCAGGTGCGCCAGGCTTTCGATGACTTTCAGATGCTGAAAGGGCAGAAGCGCTGGCTGGTTGGCCTTTCAGGCGGCAAGGATTCCTATTCGCTGCTCGCCGTACTGCTCGATCTGCAATGGCGCGGGCTTCTGCCGGTCGAACTGATCGCCTGCAACCTCGATCAGGGCCAGCCGAATTTTCCGAAACACATCCTGCCGGACTATCTGACCTCGATCGGGGTGACGCACCGGATCGAATACCGCGACACCTATTCGATCGTGAAGGAGAAGGTGCCGGAAGGCGCCACCTATTGCTCGCTCTGTTCCAGGCTACGCCGCGGCAATCTTTACCGGATCGCGCGGGAGGAGAGGTGCGACGCGCTGGTGCTCGGCCATCACCGCGAAGACATCCTTGAAACCTTTTTCATGAACTTCTTCCACGGCGGCCGTCTTGCAGGCATGCCGGCCAAGCTCCTGAACGACGAAGGCGACCTGATGGTGCTGCGTCCGCTCGCCTATTGCGCCGAGGACGATCTCGCGAAATTCGCCGCCGCCATGCAGTTCCCGATCATCCCCTGCGATCTCTGCGGCTCGCAGGACGGCTTGCAGCGCAATGCGATGAAGCAGATGCTTGGCGAGATCGAGGCACGCATGCCCGGCCGCAAGGATGCGATGCTGCGCGCTCTCGCCCATGTGAATCCGTCCCATCTTCTTGATCCGAAACTCTTCGATTTTGCCGGCCTGCAGACCAACCCGTCACCCTGAGTTCCTCTTTCAGAACCTGAGATATAACGATGACCCTTCCGCTCGACGTCACGAAGCTTGCCGATCTCTTGCGCCTTGCTGCCAGATCCGAAATCCTGCCGCGCTTCCGTCGGCTCGGAAACGGCGACGTGCGCTCGAAAAGCGAACCGTCCGACCTCGTGACGGAGGCAGATGAAGCGGCAGAGCGGTTGATCCGGCGCGAGCTCGAAACGATTGCTCCGGATGCATTGTTCGTCGGAGAGGAATCGGTCGCCGCCGACCCCGCCTTGCTTGGCAGGCTCGCCGACGCGGAATTCGCGATCGTTGTCGATCCCGTGGACGGCACCTTCAACTTTGCTTCCGGCATTCCAGCTTTTGGTGTCATGGCCTCCATCGTCTGGAAGGGCGAGACGGTCGCCGGCATCATCTATGACCCCATGGGCGATGACTGGGTGATGGCGGAGAAGGGGGGCGGCGCTTTCCTGATAAGGCCTGAGGGGGAGGCAATCCGTCTTTCCGTGGCTCAACCCCGGCCGCTGGATGCGATGGTGGGCATGGCTTCAGCCGGCTATTTCTTCGGTGACATGCGCCACCGTATCCTGGGGAATCTTGCCAAGGTACGCTTCTTTTCGAGCTATCGCTGCTCGGCGCATGAATATCGCACCTTTGCGGGTGGCCATGTGCAATTCGTGCTCTACAACAAGCTGATGCCCTGGGATCATCTGGCAGGCACGCTGATCGCGACCGAGGCCGGCGGTTATGCGGCGCGCTTCGACGGTTCAGCCTATCTGCCGCATCATGTCGATGGCGGTTTGCTGCTGGCCACCGACAAGGAAAGCTGGCAGATGCTGCGGAACGAGATCATCGGAGCCTGATTGGAAAAGGCCGGATTTATTCCGGCCTTTTTGCTGTTCAGATCCGCGGATTGTGCGGCTGGAAGAGTTTTCCCTTCTCGCCGATCAAAACGAAAATCAGGCCGATAATGGACACGGTGAAGAAGCCGGCAACGAGCGGCAGGGCCGTGCCGTCGAAGGCCTGGCCGATCACCAACCCGATAACCGATCCGCCGACCGTGCTCATGAAGCCGAGCACCGAAGAGGCGGTGCCCGCCACATGGCCGAGCGGCTCCATGGCCAGCGAGTTGAAGTTCGAGCCGATCCAACCGAACTGGAACATGGCGAGCGAGAAAAACACCAGGAACAGAAGGATCGGCATGGGCTGCGGCCCGAAAACCTGCATCAGCATCCACAGGAAGGTGATGGTGATGAAGCCGATGAGCGAGCCGTGCGACAGGCGGCGCATGCCGAACCGGCCGACGAAACGGGCATTCAGGAAGGAAGCGGTCGACATGAACACGGCCACGGCTGCGAATGCGACCGGGAACCAGACGCCGAGCTGGTAAATCCCCCCGTAAATCTGCTGGGCGGAATTGATGAAGCCGAACAGGGCGCCGAAGATGAATGTGCTGGCGATCGTGTAGCAGAGGGCGATGCGATTGGTCAGCACGATCCGGAAGCCGTCAAGGATCGAGGAGACAGTGAAGGGGCGAACGTCGGCAGCGTCCAGCGTCTCGGGTAGGCGGCTATACATCCAGAAGCCGATACAGAGCGAAACGATCGCGATGAATACGAAGATCAGGTGCCAGTTACCGAGGAACATGATGAGCTGGCCGGTGCCTGGCGCGATGATCGGCACGATCATGAAGACCATCATGATCAGCGACATGACCTCCGCCATGGCGCGGCCGCCATAGACGTCACGGACGATCGAGATGGTGATGACCCGGGTTGCTGCGGCGCCGGCACCCTGGATGAAACGCAGCACCAGCATTGCGCCGAAGGAAGGCACGACCACGATGCCGATCGCACACAGAATATAGACCGCAATGCCGAAGAGCATGGGCTTTCGGCGGCCGAAGCGGTCCGAAAGCGGGCCATACAGGATCTGCGCCGCACCAAGCCCGAATACATAGGAAGAAACGACATATTGGCGGTGGTTTTCGTTCACCACGCCCAGCGAGGCGCCAATCTCGCCCAGGCCGGGAAGCATGATATCGATCGCCAGGGCGTTGAGCGCCATCAGCATGGCCATCATCGCAATGAATTCGGCTCGGCCCATGGCGCGCAAGCGATCCGGGGCCGTTTGTGAAGGATTTGTCACAGTGGTTTCCTAAACAATGGGAAAGGCGCCGTTGGGAGCGGCGCCTTGAAAATGTCTTCGATAAAACCCGGACCGGGTGGTCCGGAAGAATTCAGGCGGCGCCGCGGACGGCGATGCCCTGTTCCTGCAGATGATTCTGCAGTTCACCCGATTGGAACATCTCGCGGATGATATCGCAACCGCCAACAAACTCGCCCTTGACATAGAGTTGCGGAATGGTCGGCCAGTTGGAATAGTCCTTGATACCCTGGCGGATTTCGGCGTCGGCAAGCACGTTCACGCCCTTGTAGTCGATGCCAAGGTAATCGAGAATTTGCACCACTTGGCCAGAGAAACCACACTGCGGGAACTGGGGCGTACCCTTCATGAAGAGAACTACGTCGTTCGCCTTCACTTCGTTGTCGATGAATTCGTGAACTCCGCTCATGTCATATCCTTTCACACGCGGTTTCAAGGGCCGCTGCGCTGCGTCATTTCTCCTAAATAGCAACACAGCCCCGGGAATTCCAGCGGAATAGTCGGCTAGACGCCAATCGGGCATCGGGTTTTGACGCTATCTGCGCGGCACACCTGTGCTCAGTGGTTCCGTTGCCTGCTGCGGCTTGCCGCTGTACGCCGGCGGCTCACCTGCTTCTTCGCGGGCTTGGCGGTCCGCGCAGTGGTCTTCGTGACGAAGCGGCCCGACGTGGCGGAGCGGGTCTGCCGCTTCTTGCGCTTGGTGCTCGTGCGGCCATGCGACTTCTTCAGCAGCTCCTTCATGGCGCTCTGGACGATGCCCGTGACGATCTCGTTGATCAGGTTCGGCATGGATCGTCTCAGTCCGTCGGGGCCGAAGTCTGCAATGCCAACGCATGCAGGACACCGCCCATATTGCCTTTCAGCGCCTCGTAGACCATCTGATGCTGCTGCACGCGGCTCTTGCCGCGGAACTGCTCGGCCACCACTTCGGCCGCGTAATGATCGCCATCTCCGGCAAGATCCCGGATGGTGACCTTGGCTCCCGGAATGCCGGCCTTGATCAGATCCTCGATTTCACCCGGTCTCATCGGCATGATGTTTTTCCCTTTTTCTTTTCACGGACTCACCGCGAGCTTTTGTGAGGACAGAGTGCCTCAAAGCCGCTCCCGGGTCAAAGAGGGATCGAGCCGCGATCGACAGCTTCTCATCCGCAAAACACGGGATCAATCCATGTAGGTCGGGAACCAGCCTTCATGGGCTTTGACGAGTTCAGCCACCGGTACATCGATAAGACCGTCGATCGCCAGCCTGTCGCCCGAAACGGTTCCGAGCGGGCGGAAGGGCACGCCGGCACTTTCCGCATTCGCCTGCACGAAATTGGCAAGGTCGGCCGGAACGGCGATCACGTAACGGGCCTGGTCCTCACCGAAAAGAAGGGCATGCGCAGGGCCGCGCTGCTCCGACAAGCTCACCTTCGAGCCCTTGCCGGAAGCCATGGCCATTTCCGCGAGCGCGAGGACAAGGCCACCGGAGGAGATATCGTGGCACGCGGTCACCTGACCATTGCGGATGATGGACCGGACGAAATCGCCGTGGCGACGCTCGGCGGCGAGATCGACGACCGGAGGCGGGCCATCGATGGTGTCGAGGATGTCGCGCAGGTAGACGGAAGAGCCGAGATGGCTGCCGTCCGTGCCGATCATGATCAGCTTGTCGCCTTCTCGCGCCGAGCCTATCCTCGTCATCTTCTGCCAATCGGGCAGGAGACCGACGCCGGCAATTGTGGGTGTCGGCAGGATCGCGACACCGTTCGTTTCGTTGTAAAGGGAGACGTTGCCGGATACGATCGGGAAATCGAGCGCGGTACAGGCTTCGCCTATGCCTTTGATGGCGCCGACGAGCTGGCCCATGATCTCCGGTTTTTCCGGATTGCCGAAATTGAGGTTGTCGGTCGCAGCGAGCGGCTCGGCGCCGGTCGCAACGAGATTGCGCCAGCATTCGGCGACCGCCTGTTTGCCGCCTTCATACGGATCGGCCTCGACATAGCGCGGGGTCACGTCGGAGGAGAAGGCGAGCGCCTTGCTGGGATGGGTGTCGACACGCACGACGCCGGCATCACCGCCCGGACGCTGCAGAGAATTGCCCTGGATCAGCGTGTCATACTGTTCCCAGACCCAGCGTCGGCTGGACTGGTTGGGCGAACCGACCAACTTCAGCAGCGCCGCGTTGTAATCGGCCGGTGCCGGAACCTGGGATGCGGGCAGGGGGGCGCGGCCGTTCGACTGGATCCATGGCCGGTCATATTCGGGCGCCTGATCCCCAAGCTCCTTGATCGGCAGGTTCGCCACTTCTTCGCCCTGGTGCAGGATGCGGAAGCGCAGGTCGTCGGTCGTTTTGCCGACGATCGCGAAATCGAGGCCCCATTTGACGAAGATCGCCTCTGCTTCCTCTTCCTTCTCCGGCTTCAGCACCATGAGCATGCGCTCCTGGCTCTCCGAGAGCATCATCTCATAGGCGCTCATGCGGTCTTCGCGCACCGGCACCTTGTCGAGGTCGAGCTCAATGCCGAGGTCGCCCTTGGCACCCATTTCGACAGCCGAGCAGGTGAGTCCTGCGGCACCCATGTCCTGGATCGCGATCACCGCTCCGGTTGCCATCAGTTCGAGGCAGGCTTCGAGCAGGCACTTTTCGGTGAAAGGATCGCCGACCTGCACGGTGGGGCGCTTCTCCTCGATCGATTCATCGAACTCGGCAGACGCCATCGTGGCACCACCGACGCCGTCGCGGCCCGTCTTGGCGCCGAGATAGACGACCGGCAGGCCGACGCCTTCCGCCTTGGAATAGAAGATCGCATCGGTACGCGCGAGGCCGGCTGCAAAGGCATTGACGAGGATGTTGCCGTTATAACGCGGGTCGAATTCCACTTCGCCGCCGACGGTCGGTACGCCGAACGAATTGCCGTAGCCGCCGACGCCGGCGACGACACCGGAGACCAGGTGCTTGGTCTTCGGATGATCGGGAGCGCCAAACCGCAGAGCGTTCATCGCCGCGATCGGACGTGCGCCCATGGTGAAGACGTCGCGCAGGATACCTCCCACTCCCGTCGCCGCACCCTGATAAGGCTCGATATAGGAGGGGTGGTTGTGGCTCTCCATCTTGAAGACGACGCAATCGCCGTCATCGATATCGACGACGCCGGCATTCTCGCCTGGTCCCTGGATGACGCGCGGTCCCTTGGTCGGCAGGGTGCGCAGCCATTTCTTCGATGACTTGTAGGAGCAGTGTTCGTTCCACATGGCCGAGAAGATGCCGAGTTCCGTAAAGGTCGGCTCGCGGCCGATCAGATCGAGGATCCGCTGATACTCGTCCGGCTTCAGGCCATGCGAAGCGACGAGTTCGGGAGTGATCGCGATGCTGTTCGGAATGGTCATGTTCTTCTCTGGATTGAAGGGCCAAGCTTTGGCGCTCTTTAACCTAAGTGGCGCGGGGGCGCGACAGGAAAATGCTGCTGCTGAATGTTACGACATCCTGGCGGCGAAAACAAAAAGCGCCGGAAAAAACCGGCGCTTTCAAAAAATGGTATCTGATCCGATCAGAATTTATAACCGACCGAGATGCCTGCGTAGGACAGTCCATCGTTGTCGTCGCAAAGACCGGCGTTGGAAGAGTGCTCGATGGTCGCCAGAACGCGCCAGTTTTCGGTGATGTTGTAACCAAGGGCAGCCGACTCGTGGAAAAGGACGCTGCAGCCGACCTGCGGCCCGTCGTTGTCGTCGTCGACATTGTTGATCGCGCCGCCGAAGCCGAGATCGATGAAGAACTTGTCGGTCAGGGGAGCCGTCCACGTGAAGCCGGCATAGACCTGGCTGGCTTCCCCAGCCGTCGAGACAATCGCACCGAGATGCACCCTCGGACGCAGCATATGGTCGAGGAAGCTCTGGGCATGGCGCTGGTCGAAGGGGTCGAAGAAGACCGTGGCTGACGGGAATGCGCCGGGCTCGA
Organism: Rhizobium sp. YS-1r; assembly: GCF_000757525.1. Taxonomy (NCBI): domain Bacteria; kingdom Pseudomonadati; phylum Pseudomonadota; class Alphaproteobacteria; order Hyphomicrobiales; family Rhizobiaceae; genus Rhizobium; species Rhizobium sp. YS-1r. The sequence goes on from NZ_JPYQ01000006.1 coordinate 30,465, forward strand.
AGGTGCTTTTCGCCTGAATCGAGCCGGAAACGCCGATACGGACTTCATCGAGCAGGTGTTCCTGGGCGAATGCCGAGGAAGACATCGCCGAAGTGGCGATGATTGTCCCGATGACAGAGCCGAAAAATGCCTTCTTCATTAACATCGCCCTCACAATTGCCGCTGCTCGCGGCCGGCACGATCCGCGTTATGCGACCGACCGTCTCCAGGGACGAATTGGTACAATGGGGCTCGGGGGGCGTCCAGCAGGCGTTTAGGCGGCGTTATGACTTATGGCGAAAAGATGTGAAAATTCGGAAAAGCGGTGCAGACCTGCAACAGGCTGTACCTGAAGGCGCGAACGTTGATGGCGAATATCAGCAGCCGTTCGCGCCGTTCGCCCAGCGCAGGACGTCCCGCTTGATTCGCTCTCCTTCGGCCCCGGTCATTAACGGACCGAACACGTCGAGGCGCGCGGGGCTTCCTTCCGCCTGTACGACCAGCACCGGGCGGGATTCCGGGCTGTTGCGCGGAACGGCGAGGATGCGCGGCCGTCCGGAGAAGGAATTGAGTTCCGGCGCCAGCCGATAGGGTTTGAATGTTGCATCGCCCGACTTGAACCAGCAGGTATTGGCGGCGAGCGCCACTCGCTCCATGGTCGGGAGCGCGGCGCGATTGGGTGCCGCGGCTTCCCGTCCTGATTGACAGGCCGAAAGGGCCATGCCCGCGAGAACGAGGGAAAAGAGGGCGGGAAGGCGTATGGAAAACGGCATCGAAACGTCCTGGCGTGATTTACGGCGCTCTTTGGTCGAGGCAGATGACCAGAGGGTTAAGCGGCGGCCGCAACCACATCGAGCGCCGAGGCGAACAGACCACGACCGTCATTGCCGCCATGGGCCGCCTCGATCAGGTTTTCCGGGTGCGGCATCATGCCGAGGACATTCCCGCGGCTGTTTATGACGCCCGCAATGTCGTTCAAGGAGCCGTTCGGATTGGTGCCTTCGGCATAGCGGAAGACAATCTGGCCATTGCCTTCCATGGAAGCCAGGGTTTCGGCATCGGCAAAATAGTTGCCGTCATGGTGGGCGACCGGGCAGCGGATGATCTGCCCCTTTTCATAGGCCCGCGTAAAATCCGTCTCCGCATTAACCACTTCGAGCTTCACTTCCTTGCAGACGAATTTCAGCGAAGCGTTGCGCATCAGGGCGCCGGGCAGCATGCCGGCTTCGACGAGGATCTGGAAGCCGTTGCAGACGCCGAGAACCTTTACTCCCTTGTCAGCTTTCTCCTTGATCGCCTGCATGATCGGCATGCGAGCTGCAATCGCACCGCAGCGCAGATAATCGCCGTAGGAAAAACCGCCCGGAATGACGATCAGATCGACATCATCCGGGATTTCGGTTTCCGTCTGCCAGACGGTGACCGGTGCTTTGCCGGAAATCTTGGTGAGTGCGGCAATCATGTCGCGATCGCGATTGAGGCCGGGAAGCTGGACGACGGCGGATTTCATGGGTGCGGTTCAAACCTTGCTTGTGCCTCCGCGAGCTCACGCAATTCGAGGCGGTTTTCTATCCGATCAAGGCGCGTTTCGTGTCTGGACAGCGTCGTGTAGATATTGTGAATGTCTTGCTGCATCGAGATCATAGTGCCGCGCATTGCGTTCATTTCAGCTTTCAGCTCGCGTTGACCAAGCTTCACATCCGCAATGTCTGCATGCATTCGCTTCATGAGTTCATACATCAGTTCATTCGTGATTTCAGCCATCACGCGCTCCGCAACCGTCAGTCGAGGGCGATAGTATAGTTCTCGATCACCGTGTTTGCCAGAAGCTTCTCGCACATGGCCTTCAGATCGGCCTCCGCCTTGGCCTTGTCGGCGCTGTCGAGCTCGATGTCGAAGACCTTGCCCTGTCTCACATGACCGACGCCGGAAAAGCCGAGGCTGCCAAGCGCGCCTTCGATCGCCTTGCCCTGCGGGTCGAGGACGCCGTTCTTGAGCGTGACTGTCACGCGTGCCTTGATCACTGATCTACCCCCTGAATTACTTGACGAGAACCGGCCCCATCCCGCGGATCGGCTCGTTTTCGTTGATGATGCCAAGACGGCGCGCGACTTCCGAATAGGCCTCCAGAAGCCCTCCCAGGTCGCGCCTGAAGCGATCCTTGTCCATCTTTTCCTTGGTCTCGATATCCCATAGACGGCAGCTGTCCGGCGAGATCTCGTCGGCGAGGATGATGCGCATCATGTCGCCTTCGAACAGGCGGCCGCATTCGATCTTGAAATCGACGAGCTGGATGCCGACGCCGAGGAAGAGGCCGGACAGGAAGTCGTTGACCCGGATGGCAAGCGCCATGATGTCGTCAAGCTCGGCCGGATTGGCCCAACCGAAAGCGGTGATGTGCTCTTCGGAGACCATCGGATCGGCAAGCACATCGGACTTGTAATAGAATTCGATGATCGAGCGCGGCAGAACCGTGCCTTCCTCGATGCCGAGACGGGTCGAGAGCGAGCCGGCGGCGACATTGCGCACGACGATCTCGAGCGGGATCATCTCAACTTCCTTGATGAGCTGCTCGCGCATGTTCAGCCGGCGAATGAAATGCGTCGGGATGCCGATCTTGTTGAGATGGGTGAAGATGTATTCAGAGATGCGGTTGTTGAGAACGCCCTTGCCGTCGATGACGTCATGTTTCTTCTTGTTGAAGGCAGTGGCGTCGTCCTTGAAGAACTGAATTAGCGTGCCGGGTTCGGGGCCTTCATACAGGATCTTGGCCTTGCCTTCGTAAATACGGCGGCGACGGTTCATGGTTTCTTGTCTCGTTGTTGGCGCCCCTCGCGGGCGCAATGGATGATGTTTGAGCGGTCCCTTATCGGAAAAGAACGGGTTTCACAATGCAGGCCTCCAAAAGCTTGTGGGCAGAGGGGGACTTGACGAAAAGCAATGAAGAATCATTCATCGTCAGCTTACACGGATTTTTGAAGCTTTTTCTGTAGCAATGACCGCGTCCTCAAGAAAAGGACAGTCATAACCAGTAAAAAGCAGGGATTTCATAATGTATGCTCTTCGCGAACGGGGCAGAGCCCTTGAAGATAAATTCGCCTACGATCAGTCCTTCCAGTTTCGTGCGGAAGCCCGTCGTAACAAGCTGATGGGCCTTTGGGCCGCATCACTGCTCGGCGTGGCCGATGCCGACGGTTATGTTCAGGATCTAGTATCCTTCACCCTCGACGACAAGACTTTGCACGACATAGCCACCAAATTGCGTCATGATTTCGACGCAGCCGGCATCGCTGTAACCGACGAGCAGTTGCAGGCGAAGATGCACGATCTTCTCATTGAAGTCGTCAAGGAGATGCAGACCGCCTGAGGCTGACGCCAGCAAGGCTGGAGGAACATTGGCGCCATTCCTTGAATAGTTTGCATCCGTCAATTCGTTTGTGCTGGAATCGAAGCGCCGCCGATTGCACTTCGCGCGTCTTTTGATTAAGGGGTCCAGTCACAAAGTCCACTTTTGGGAGACCCGAGATGAGCGGCATCAGCGATCGCGAAAGAGCTTTCGAAAACAAGTTCGCCCTGGACCAGGAATTGAAGTTCAAGGCGCTTGCCCGCCGCAACAAGCTCGTTGGCCTTTGGGCTGCCGGCCTGCTCGGCAAGACGGATCCGGAAACCTATGCGAAAGAGGTCGTTATCGCCGATTTCGAGGAAGCCGGCGATGAGGATGTCTTCCGCAAGCTGCGCGGCGATCTTGATGCGGCCGGCGTTGCCATCTCCGACCAGGACATTCGTACAAAAATGATCGAACTGCTCGCCGAGGCGGTCAATCAGATCGAAAACCAGTAAGCGTTCCGTGTTCTTTGATACGAAAGAAAGCCGAGCCCGGCCGGGCTCGGCTTTCCTTATGCGGGAAAGATCGAGGAAGCAGCACGGGCGGAGCTTTGCGGCGGTCTCGTCAAGCGGAGACCTCGCCGAGACGTCCGCGGCCCGAACGGATGAAGCCGGGAATTCCGGAGCGGGGCATCGGCCTTGCAAGCGCATAACCCTGCAGCACGTCGCAGCCGAGATCGCGCAGGATGCGGATCTGTTCAAAGGTTTCGACGCCTTCGGCGATGACCCGGATATTCAAGGATTTGCCGATCTCGACGATCGAACCTATCAGCTTTCGCGGTTCCGGGGATTGCGAAACGAGCCGTACCAGCTCCCGGTCTATCTTGAGGGCTCGTGGGTTTAGCCTGAGCAGGCTTATGATGGAGGCGTGACCGGTGCCGAAATCGTCGATCTCGATATCGATGCCGAGCTTTCTAAGCCGCGCCAGGTTCTTCAGCACGCCGTCGTCACAATCATCGAGGAAGATCGACTCCAAGAGCTCGAACGATACCATACCCGGTTCGATCTTCAGTGCCTCGAGCTTGCGCGACAGTGCTGCATCGTGAAGGCGGCGATAGGAGACATTGACCGAGAGCTTCGGAATCTCAAGGCCCTGCTGTCTCCACTCGCGGAAATCCGCCAGCGCTTTTTGAAGGATCATTCCGTCGATCAACGAGACCGCATCCAGTTCTTCGGCGGTCTCCAGGAACTGGTCCGGCGGCAGCATACCGTGCTCCGGATGCATCCAGCGGGCAAGCGTCTCGACCCCGGCAATTTCCAGCGTCGCGGCGTCGAACTGGAGCTGGTAGAAAGGGACGAATTCATCGCGTTCGAGACCGAGCAGGATCTCGTCCGACATCCGTTTGGTGCTGATGATCTCGTTCTGCGTATCCGCCGAAAAGAATTCGTGCCGGTTGCGGCCGCGCTTCTTGGCTCGGTAGAGCGCAATATCGGCATTCAGCAGGAGCTGGCGGGCATCGACATTTGCCCCCATCTCACAAGCGATGCCGATGCTGGCGCCGAAACGGCAATCATGACCCTCATACGAAACCGGCTTGCGCAATTCCTTGATGATCCGTTCGGCAAGATTTGAGAGCCTTCGCGGCGATCCCTGGAATTTCGAAAGGATGACGAATTCGTCGCCGCCGATGCGGGCCACGAAATCGCCTTTCCGGATCGTCTCTTTCAAGACCTTCGCCGCATGCTTCAGCATCATGTCGCCGGCGCTGTGGCCGAGTGTGTCGTTGATCTGCTTGAAACGATCGAGATCGATATGAAGGATGGCAATGCCCTGTCCGTGACGGGTGCATTCCGCTGCCACACGCTCCAGCATCTCGTCCAGGTAACGCCTGTTCGGCAGATCGGTCAGGTAGTCGTGCATCGCGTTGTGCTCAATGCGGCTGCGCGCGGCTTCAAGCTCCCGGTTGCGTGCCTCGGCAAGGGTCTTGGCCCGTTCGAGCTCGCGACGGAGTATCACGTCAGCGGTAACGTCCCAATTGGCGCCGACCATCTTCTGATGGCCGGTGCCGTCGGTAAAGGACATGGTCTGGGTGCGGATGGTGCGCTCAGAACCGTCGCGCAGGATGATCCGGTATTCATCGGAGAAACGCTTCTGATCCCGGATATGCTTCTCGACGTTGGCTTGCACGCGCTCCGCGTCCTCCGGATGCAGAAAGCTTTCCCATAGGCCACCGATGACGACCTCTTCGCTTTTTTCCAGGCCATAAATCCGGAACATCTGCTCATCCCAGTCCACCTCGCCGGTGTCGAAGTCGCATTCGTAGACGCCGATGCCGGAAATTTCGAGGGCCATGTCGAGCCGGCGGGACATCTTTGCCATCGCCTCTTCGGCCGCCTTGCGCGCGGTGATATCCGTATCCGTGCCCACCACACGCGTGGCCTTGCCGCTCGCATCCCATTCGACGCAAGCGCCGCGACATTCGATCCAGATCCAATGGCCTTGCTTGTGGCGCTCGCGATATTCGAACACTGCATAGGCCGGGTCGCCCGCGTTCTGCCGCTCTATTGCGTGGGCGACCCGCTCCCGGTCTTCGGGATGCACGAGTTCCAGCCATGCCTGCGTGGAGGCGGCAAGCGGATCCTCAGGTGACATTCCGCGAATCTGACGCCACACCGGGGAATAGTATTTCTGGCCGGTTGCATAGTTATGGTCCCATACCCCTGAGACGGAACTGACAAGGGCGTTGTTCCAGCGGGTTTCGCGCTCCGCAAGCTCTTCGACATGCTGTCTTCGCTCGGTGACGTCGGTGATATGCACGAAGAGCAGTGGCTGGTTTTTCGGATTTCGTGCAAGCGGAGCCAAATGGACCAGCGCCCATCGCGTAGGCCCCTCCGCCCGGGCGACCCGCAATTCCAGAAGTTCGGAGGAGGAGCCGTTGCGCAATTGCAGGAGCTTCTCGTCGATCTCCGCGCGTCCTTCAGGATCAAACAGGTTCGAAAAGCTGGTCGTCGCGGCCGCGCTTCCGATCCAATCGCGTCGAAATGGTGCGTTTGCCGCCAAAAGCGCGCCGGCGTGATCGATGACTGCGATCGGGAAAGGAAGAGCTTCCAAGGCCAACGCTACAACGCCGGTGTCGTCTCCTGAACTGGAGTTTAAACGGCGTGAGAGAACGTTTGACGGCATCGGCGGGCCTGGCTCACTACGAATGAGCGAAAACTTTAGCAAATGCCGATTAAGTTCAGCTTAAGATTGTCGTTCGAATTGCCGCCTCTGAATTCAACAAGGGCATGACGAGATATCGTCTCGTCATGGTTTCAGACGGCTGAGGAACTGTGCAAAGACCATGGTGCCCTCCGGCCAGGGGCCATGGCCGGATTCAGCATTGATATGGCCCGCTTCTCCAGCATCGATGAAGAGTGAGCCCCAGGCCGAGGCGATGTCGTCGGCATGTTCGAACGAGCCGAACGGGTCGTTGCGACTGGCGACCGTCAGTGAGGGAAAGGGCAGGGGATCGCGCGGATAAGGGCCGAAGGTCATCAGGTGCCTGGGCCGGATCTCCGGATTGTCCACCTCGGGCGGCGCCACAAAGAAGGCGCCGGCGACGCGCTTATTGAACAGCGGAATAGCATGGATCGCGGACGGTATGCCGAGGGAATGGGCGACCAGCACGACCGGACGAATCGAGGCATTGACCTCTTCGGCGACGCGAGCGACCCAATCGTCCCGGACGGGCTTTGACCATTCCGCCTGCTCCACACGGCGGGCGGTGGAGAGCTTTGATTGCCAGCGCGTCTGCCAGTGGTTGGGTCCGGAATTGGTATAGCCGGGGATGATCAGGATATCGGCTTCGGATGCTTTCATGATGGCGCGATTTGAGGAGCAACGCGTTCGAAGTCAAGGCAAGAGGCGACAGAAGCTGCAAAATTTGCTAGACTTCCTTTGCCGGTTGCCGAGGAAGCGTGTCGGCCTCTTCTTAGTCGAACGTCTTACGGTGGTCGGGTGGATCGATGCATCGTCGATTCCGCTCAGTTTGGCGGAATCCATATCGGAACTGCCACCACGTTGTTCTTTGCGTATGGGGGAACGCGGAACCGTGACGGGTCTAGGAGGAGAATCCTTATGACGACATTTCATGTCATGGCCGGTGCAGACAGCAGTTTTGTCCGTCCGGTCGTTCGCAAGATCGGTGTAGCCGACATTATGGACGCCCTGAGCCTGGGCTGGAACGACTTCCGCGAGAAGCCTTCACATTACGTGTTCTTGTGTCTGATCTATCCGCTCGCGGGTGTGTTCCTGATGGTCTGGAGCTCCGGCGCCAACCTGCTGCCGCTGCTCTTCCCGCTGATGTCCGGGTTCGCCCTGCTGGGGCCTCTTGCGGCAATCGGGCTTTATGAAATCAGCCGCCGCCGCGAGCGCGGCGAGGACAGCTCATGGCGACATGCCTTTAGTGTGCTCAAATCGCCGGCGTTGCCGTCGATCATCGCCGTCGGCTTCCTGCTATTCGTGCTGTTTATATCCTGGTTGCTGGTGGCGCAGGCGATCTACACCGCCTATTTCGGCGACGTGGCTCCAACCTCCATCTCGTCCTTCCTCAACGAGGTCCTGACGACGCCGCAGGGCATGGCGCTGATCCTGTGGGGCAATCTCGCCGGCTTCCTCTTTGCGGTGGTCGTGCTGGCGACGACGGTGGTGGCATTTCCGCTACTGCTGGACCGGGACGTCGGAGCGGTAGCAGCCATCGACACGAGTGTCCGGGCCACGCTGGCCAATCCGGTGCCCGTGGCGCTCTGGGGGCTGATCGTCGCAGCTCTGCTGGTCATCGGAACCATACCGATCTTCGCCGGCCTTGCTGTCATCATGCCAATCCTCGGCCACGCGACCTGGCACCTCTATCGCAAGCTTGTGGCTCCTGATATCTCCATCCGGTCACCCCGCAGGATTGATGATCTTACCAACGGTCAAGCCTGATCCGTAGCTTCCAGGCAAGTCATATGGAAACGCCGCCGGAACAGCCGGCGGCGTCCATCGTCAAACAGCTTCCGTCATTCCCCGAAGACGCGCTTGAAGATCGTGTCGACATGCTTGGTATGGTAGCCGAGGTCGAACTTTTCGCGGATATCCTCTTCTGAGAGTGCCGCGCGGACTTCCGGATCGGCGAGAAGTTCCTCGAGGAAATCCTTGCCCTCTTCCCAGACCTTCATGGCGTTGCGTTGCACGAGCCGGTAGGCGTCTTCGCGGGAAACCCCGGCTTGCGTCAGCGCAAGCAGCACACGCTGCGAATGAACAAGCCCGCGGAACTTGTTCATATTCTTCATCATGTTTTCCGGATAGACGAGCAGCTTATCGATCAGGCTGGTCAATCTCGCGAGCGCGAAATCGAGCGTGATCGTGGCGTCCGGGCCGATCATGCGTTCGACGGAGGAGTGGGAAATATCCCGCTCATGCCACAGCGCAACATTCTCCATGGCCGGGATGGCATAGGAGCGGACCATGCGGGCAAGCCCCGTCAGGTTTTCGGAGAGCACCGGATTGCGCTTGTGCGGCATGGCCGAGGAACCCTTCTGGCCCGGTGAGAAATATTCCTCTGCCTCCAGCACCTCGGTGCGCTGCAGGTGGCGGATTTCGACAGCCAGTCGCTCGATCGACGAGGCGATGACACCAAGGGTGGCGAAGAACATGGCGTGCCGGTCGCGCGGGATGACCTGCGTCGAGACCGGCTCCGGTTTCAGACCCATGGCGGCCGCGACATGCTCCTCGACGCGTGGATCGATATTGGCGAAGGTGCCGACGGCGCCGGAAATAGCACAGGTCGCAATCTCGTCGCGGGCCTCCATGAGGCGGGTCTTGTTGCGGTCGAATTCCGCATAGGCCTGGGCGAGCTTCACGCCGAAGGTCGTCGGCTCCGCATGGATACCGTGGCTGCGGCCGATCGTGACCGTGTCCTTGTGCTCGAAGGCGCGACGCTTCAGCGCTTCGAGAAGCCTGTCGATATCGGCAAGCAGAATGTCCGTCGCCCGCACGAGCTGCACGTTGAAACAGGTATCGAGCACGTCGGACGAGGTCATGCCCTGGTGGATGAAACGGCTGTCGGGACCGACGAATTCGGCAAGATGGGTCAGGAAGGCGATGACGTCATGCTTGGTGACGGCCTCGATCTCATCGATGCGGGCAACGTCGAACTGAGCCTTGCCGCCTTTTTCCCAGATGGTCTCGGCGGCCGATTTCGGGATCACGCCAATCGCAGCCAGTGCATCGCAGGCATGCGCTTCGATCTCGAACCAGATGCGGAATTTCGTTTCGGGCGACCAGATGGCGACCATTTCGGGCCGCGAATAGCGGGGGATCATGGGCTTTCGGCTTTCTCAATGGTGTTCGGCGCCGCTGTAGCAAGAAGTGCGAGCAAGCTCAAGTTTGCAGGCGTCTCAACGCAGGTCAGGACTTGCTGTTTTGATCGGAATGGCAATCCAGCGGCCGTCCTGCCCCTCGAAACCGGCGCTGAAAACCATGATGAGGGCGACCTCGATCCGGGCTCCACCGGGAACGACGCCGGTGACGATACCGCCCAAGCGATAGCCGCTAACGCAGCCGCGCGAGGAGGGGATGCGCTGGTCCTCGTGAACCATGTCATCTACCGGCTTTCCATCCCGTTCGCTAAAATGCAGGCGGAGCGAAACGTTTCTTTCGACCAGGCCTTCGCAGCGCGGATCATGCGGTTGCGGGATTTCCTCAAGTACGAGCGTGTTGGGTTCACCGACGGAAGGCACGACGGCCACGCTGCGGTAGCGCAGCCGGTGAGGATCGTTGTCGACTTCGGTGATCGGATTGAACGCGACGAGTTCGCCTGGATGATTGGCGAGTTCATGAGCCTCAATCACCACTTCCGCATCGTTTTGAACCTTCCAGCGGGCTTTGGCTATCGTCGCGTCGTCCTCTTCAAGGCGCACCCGGAAGGGCGTTCCCGGCAGATAGGTGTCCTTGGTGAGATCGAGCACATGGATATTGGCATAGGGAAAACCGGAGCCATCCTGAATGCCGTATTCCTCATAGGCGAAGATCTGGCCGTCGGTGGAAAAGCCGATGGGGTGGATGCTGGCGATATCGGCTGCGGATGTGGAACCGGCGAAGAACATCGCCGCACAGGCAGGAACCGAAGATCGCAAGCGCAATGTCATCTGCGTCCATCCTCCGCCGCAGCTTTCAGCCGCGCGATATTTTCCCGATAGGCCGCGATTCCCTCGCCTTTGTAAACCGCAGAACCCGCGACGAAGACATTCGCGCCGGCAGCGGTTGCTGCTGCGATCGTTTCTGCGGTGATGCCGCCGTCGACTTCGAGCTCGATCGGCCGGCTGCCGATCATTGCCTTCGCAGTGCGGATCTTCTCCACCATCGCGGGAATGAACTTCTGGCCGCCGAAGCCCGGATTGACGCTCATGATCAGGATCAGGTCGATGTCATCCAACACGTTTTCGAGAACGGAAAGCGGTGTTGCCGGGTTGAGTGTGACGCCCACCTTCTTGCCGAGCGCGCGGATCGTCTGCAGCGACCGATGCAGGTGCGGGCCTGCTTCCGCATGCACCGTAATCCCGTCGCAGCCTGCCTTCGCGAAGGCTTCGAGATAGGGATCGGCCGGCGAAATCATCAGGTGGCAGTCGAAGAAGGCCTTGGTATAGGACCGGAGCGACTTGATGACATCGGGACCAAAGGAGATGTTCGGCACGAAATGACCGTCCATCACGTCGAGATGCACCCAATCGGCGCCGGCTTCGATGACGTCGCGCACCTCCTGTCCGAGTTTGGAAAAATCGGCGGCGAGGATGGAAGGTGCGATTCGGATCGCCAAGGGCGTGGCTGGGGTCATGGTCGAAAGAGCTCCGGTTTTCCCCGCCACTTAGCACCGGCAGGCTTCATGAACAATCGTCACTCGGTTGCCGGATGCGAGAGGGCGAAGGCCGATCCGCGCCATTCGAGCAGGCGGAATGGATTCTCCTTCAGTTCCTGGTCGACACCGAAGGCGATCGGGCCTATGGCCGTATTGAAGGAGCCGCTGGCGATTGCCGCGGTCGCTGGCCTGTTGCCAGCCCTCGATATTGCCTGATGCACGACTTCTACCGCGGCATAGGCCGGCAGCACATAGCCATCGGGATCGATATTCCTTGTCTGCAGCGCCGTGATCGCAGCAGCAGCCGAGGGCAGGGTCGCATAATCGGGAAGCGCTACCGCGAGCACGCCGTCACGCAACGGCACAGGCCGGTTGGCGGCACGAAGCGTGTCGCCGCCGATCAATGTCAACGGGATGCCCTCCGATACCGCATCGCGGGCGATGATCGCCATGTCGTTGCGGTCGCCACCGACGAAGACATGCGTGGCGCCCGCCTTGGCGAGGCGGCGTACCAGCGCCACCTGTTGCTCCTGGCCGGGGCGGAAGGTGTCGGTAAAGACCGGCGTGATTCCCATCGGCTCCAGTTGTTGGCGAATGGCGCTGGCCAACTCGCGGCCGTAGATCGTGCCGTCGTCGACGAGCGCGATCGGCTCGGCCTTCCAGAGGTCGAGAATGATTTCGGCAAGCTTTTCCGCCTCGTCGCCTTCGACCGGCGCCATGCGGAAGAAGGGCCAGCCGTTGCGCGAGGCGTCCTCCATGAGGATTTTCGAGCGGACGGAAATACTGATGGCCGGGATCTGCTCCGCCTTCAATTGCGGCAGCGCGGTGGTAAGGGTTTCGACGCAGAGGAAACCGATCGCCGCAGCGGCCCTGGCGTCCACAAGGCTCCTGGCGACGGCAGCACCACTGCTTTCATCACAGCTTTCATCCACCTCGACAACCGTATCGCCTGCCGCCTCGGCTGCAGCACGTGCGCCCTGAACGATCTGGGCGCCGAGAGAGGCATACGGGCCGGAGCGCGGCGCCACGACGCCGATCACCGCAGCCGATGCCGATCCGCATCCGACAAGCGAAGCCAGCAGGCCGGCGATGATGAAACGTCGTGCTGTCATGCTTTGCTCTGGCATTCAACCTCAGGCCACATTTAGCCTTCTCGTCGCCGCCGTCAAAGAGAATCGGCCGGCGATGGTAAAAAGCCGCAATGGACGTGGACATCAAGCATCTTTGCTACCATATCTCGAAAAAGGGGGCTGCGATTGTCCTCGGTGCTTTTATGAGATGCCTTTGTCGGACCAGACTTTTCCCGATCCCGCTATCTATCGCAACGGTATGGCGCGTTATGCCGGCCATGTTCAGGTGGTGACGACGGAATTCGAAGGGGTTCGGCGCGGCGTGACGGTGACCGCAGCGTGCTCCGCCTCGGATAATCCGCCGACCGTGCTGGTATGCCTCAATCACAGCAATGCCAATAACGCGATCTTCGAAAGGAGCGGCATATTCGCATTGAATTCGCTGGCCGCCAGTCATCAAGCACTCGCGACAGCCTTTGCTGGTTTGAGCGGCGTGCCGGCGGGAGAACGTTTCGCACTGGGAACCTGGACAACGCTTGCGACGGGTGCGCCGGTGCTCGCCGACGCCGTGGTGAGCTTCGATTGCCGGCTGACCGACATCAAGCATGTCTCGACGCATTTTGTTATGTTCGGCGAGGTGAAAGCCATCCATTTCGGCCCGGAGGCACCGTCGCTCATCTATCTGGACCGGGGTTTTCGCACGCTCTAGAACGCCGTTTGAAAGGGTATGAATATGCCGGATGGGAAAACGGGCACTTTGCCCACCTCTATTCCCCAATCGATCCCTCGGTCGATCGACGAGACGATCTCGCTCTTGAGCAAAGAGGATTATCTTGCCGGCCGATCGCTCGCGACAGTGATCTTCCTGGCGCTGAAGATGAAACGGCCGCTTTTTCTCGAAGGCGAGGCAGGCGTCGGCAAGACGGAGATCGCCAAGACGCTCGCCAGAGCGCTGGGGCGGCCGCTGATCCGCCTCCAGTGTTACGAGGGCCTCGACATTTCGTCTGCCGTCTACGAATGGAATTATCCGGCACAGATGCTGGACATCCGGCTTGCGGAAGCGACGGGTATCGAGGATCGCGAGCGGCTGGAGGCCGATCTGTTTTCCGAGCGCCATCTGATCCGCCGTCCGGTACTGCAGGCGCTGGGGCAGGCGGGCGGACCGGCGCCGGTTTTCCTGATCGACGAACTCGACCGCACCGACGAGGCTTTCGAAGCTTTCCTGTTGGAAGTGCTCTCGGATTTCCAGGTGACGATCCCGGAACTCGGCACGATCAAGGCCGCCGAGCCGCCGATCGTCATCATCACCACCAACCGCACCCGCGAAATCCACGACGCGTTGAAGCGCCGCTGCCTCTACCACTGGGTTGATTATCCCGATGCGGTGCAGGAGCTGGAAATCATCCGCCGCAAGGTGCCGCAATGCGCCGAGACGCTGTCGCGACAGGTCGTCGCGTATGTACAGAAGCTCAGGACGCTCGATCTCTTCAAGAATCCGGGCGTGGCCGAGACCATCGACTGGGCGACGGCGCTGACCGAACTAGACCGCATCGCGCTCGATCCGGAAACGATTGCCGACACGCTCGGCACGCTCCTGAAATACCAGGACGACATCGCCCGCATCAGGGGAGGTGAGGGCGAGCGGGTGCTCAATGAGGTCAAGGCGGAACTTCTGGCGGCGGGATAGGGAAAATGGCGGCGGGATTGGATGGAGACGCAGCGATCATGCCGCCGGTCCCGGCCGGCGACGGGCGGCTTGCGGACAATCTCGTTTATTTTTCCCGCGTGCTCCGCCGTGCCGGATTGAAGACCGGCCCGGCCGCTGCCGTCGACGCGATCGCTGCCATCGATGCGATCGGCATCGGTTCGCGCGAGGAATTTCACGCAGCGCTTTCGGCTGTTTTCGTCAAGCGCCACGAGGACCAACCGGTTTTCGACGAGGCATTCCGGCTCTTCTGGCGCTCGCGCGATCTCGTTGGCAAGATGATCGCGATGATGTCGCCCCGGGCGGCCGATAACCGCGAGCCGGAAAAGCAGAAAGCCGGTGCTGCCCGCGTCAGCGACGCGTTGACCGCCGACCAGCCGGAAAACCCGAGCAGAAAACCGCCGGAAGTCGAGGTGGATTCCCGCTTCACAACGTCCGCCAGCGAAGTGCTGAAGCGGATGGATTTCGCCCAGATGACCGCCGCCGAATTGGCGCAGGCAAGGCGTGAGCTCCAAAAGCTCGCTTTGCCGCTCGACCAGGTGATGACGCGCCGTTTCCGGCCCTCGAATCGTCCGCAGCGGATCGATCCGCGCGCCACCATGCGCCAGGCGATGCGGAGCGGCGGCGATCTCATTCTTCCGCGCTTCCGGCAACGCCGCAGGGCGCCGCCGCCGCTCGTCGTGCTCGCCGATATTTCCGGCTCGATGAGCCAGTACACGCGCATTTTTCTCCATTTCCTGCATGCGCTGACGGAGAAGCGAACGCGGGTGCATACCTTCCTGTTCGGCACGCGGCTGACCAACGTGACGCGCCAGATGCGTCGTCGCGATCCGGATGAGGCGCTGTCGGGCTGTACGGAGGCCGTGCGGGACTGGTCGGGCGGCACGCGGATCGGCGCAACCCTTGCCGAGTTCAACCGTCTCTGGTCGCGGCGCGTGCTGGGGCAGGGGGCCGTGGTGCTTCTCATCACCGACGGGCTGGAACGCGACGGTGTCGAGGAACTCGAAAAGGAAATGGACCGGCTGCACCGTTCCTGCCGGCGGCTGATCTGGCTGAATCCGCTGCTCAGGTTCGACGGCTTCGAGGCGAGAGCGCGCGGCGTGCGCGCCATGCTGCCGCACGTGGACGAATTTCGCGCCGTTCACAATCTGCGGTCGCTTGCCGATCTCGCGATTGCGTTGTCGGATGATCATACAAAGGCCGCGGACCCGCGGCGCTATCTGGATATGAGGAGGGTCGCATGACTGTTTCCGAAATATTGGACCCGCTGGCCACGGCCGAGAGCTGGAAAGAGGCTGGCCGCGATGTTGCAATCGCCACGGTGATCGACACCTGGGGCTCGGCGCCACGCCCGGCCGGCAGCCATCTCGTCATCGATGGCGAGGGCAATTTCGAAGGTTCCGTCTCCGGAGGTTGCGTCGAAGGCGCGGTCATCACCGAGGCGCTCGACGTGATTTCGACCGGCACGCCGAAGATGCTGGAATTCGGCGTGGCGGACGAGACCGCCTGGCGCGTCGGCTTGTCCTGCGGCGGCAAGATCCGGGTCTATGTGGAAAGGCTCGCCTGATGCGGTTCGAAACACTGAAGAAACTGAATGCGGCCCGGCGCGCGCGCCAGGCGGCGATCGCGGTCACCGACATTTCCGATGGCAAGATACAGGTGATCCTTGAAGGCGAGGACATGTCCGGCCCGCTCGGCGAGGAAATCGCCAAGGCTTTCCGCAGCGGCAAGGCGGGCACAGTGGACGTCGAAGGCCGCTCTCTCTTTCTCAACGTGCATCTGCCGCCGCCGCGCATCGTGGTGATCGGTGCGGTGCATATCAGCCAGGCGCTGGCGCGGCTGGCACCGGTCGCAGGCTATGACCTGACGATCATCGATCCGCGCACCGCCTTTGCGACGGAGGAGCGTTTTGAGGGCGTCGAGCTGATCGCCGATTGGCCGGAGGATGTGCTGAAAGATCGGCCGCTGGACGCCTATACGGCGCTGGCAGCACTGACCCACGATCCGAAAATAGATGATTTCCCGCTGTCGGAGGCGCTCAAGGCCGGCTGTTTCTATGTCGGCGCGCTCGGCAGCCGCAAGACCCATGCGAAGCGTGTCGAGAGGCTGAAGGAAATGGGCCGCACCGATAACGAGATCGGCCGGATTGCGGCACCCATCGGCCTCGACATCGGCGCCGCAAGCCCGGCTGAAATTGCGCTTGCGACGCTTGCCCAGATCGTCCAGGCCTTCCGTCGCCGCGAGCTTGTCGCTGCGGGGTGATGCGATGAAATACGGAACCTTTCAGCTTGAGGAAGCAGGGGGCACGGTGCTGGCGCACAGCATCCGCTTGCCCTCAGGCCGGATATCGAAAGGGCAGGTGCTTTCGCAGGAGGACATTGCCCGTCTTTCTGAAGAAGGGATGACATCCGTTGTCGCTGTCCGGCTTGATCCCGGTGATATGCTGGAGGATGAGGCAGCTGCGGTGATCGCCCGCACGATCGCGCCCGACAACTTGCGGTTTTCCGAAGCGACGACGGGGCGGGTGAATGTTTACGCCAAGATCGATGGCCTCTTCGTCGCCGACAAGGCGGTGGTGGATGCACTGAACCGCATTGATCCGGCAATCACGCTCGCCTGTCTTGCCGATCACGTCGTGGTGCGCGCCGGCGACATGGTGGCCACCGTCAAGATCATTCCTCTGGCGGTTCGCGGCGAGAAGATCGCCCAGGCCGTTTCGCTTCTGGCAGAATCGGTGGCATTCGAGGTAAAAACCTTCCGTCCCCGAGCGGTGACTCTGGTGGCGACCGAACTTCCATCGTTGAAAGCTTCGGTCATGGATCGGACCGCACGGCTTCTCGAACATCGACTTGCATCATCTGGTAGCCGGCTAATAAAAGAAATACGGATTCCACATTCTGCCGATCGCCTGACTGAGGTTCTTCAACAGCTTACGCCGCAGGAAACTAATGAGCCGGCTATGATTATTGTCTTCGGCGCTTCCGCGGTAGCCGATAAGGATGATGTAATTCCGGCGGCTATCCGAGCTGCGGGCGGCGATGTGGAACAGGTGGGCATGCCGGTCGATCCCGGCAATCTGCTGGTACTCGGGAGGATCGGTGACATGCCGGTGCTCGGCGCGCCGGGTTGCGCCCGCTCGCCCAAGGAGAATGGTTTCGATTGGGTGCTGAACCGGTTGATGGCCGGCGAGACGCCCACGTCGTTCGATATCACGGGCATGGGGGTCGGCGGGCTTCTGATGGAAATTCCGACCCGGCCGCGTCCGCGCGACGCTACGACGGAGAAAGCGAAACTTCTCTCGGTGGGGGCCTTGCTGCTTGCTGCGGGGCAGGCGCGGCGCATGGGCAAGGATGGCCCGCACAAGCTGTTGGCGGAATTCGACGGTGTGCCGCTCGTCCGCCGCGTGGCCGAAATGCTGTTGGCCTCGCAGGCCGCGCCGGTCGTTGCCGTCACCGGGCATCGGCGGGAGGAGGTCGAGGCGGCGCTTTCCGGTCTTGATATTCGCGGCCAATTCAATCCGGACTATCCCTCCGGCATGGCAAGTTCGCTGGTCACGGGGTTTTCCGCGCCGGAGCTGGCGTCGGGAGATGGTGTCCTCGTCATGCTGGGAGATATGCCGGGTGTGACGGCGAAGCATGTGAACATGCTTGTTTCCGCTTTCCGCGAGGCGGGTGGCGGTGTGGTGGTGCGTTCCGTCTCGGAGGGAAAGCGGGGCAATCCGATCATCCTGCCGCGCATTGCCTATGACGCGGTCCTGAGGCTTGAAGGCGACGTCGGCGCCCGCGCCATCATCGAGAATTCCGGCCTGTCGGTGATCGACGTCGATATCGGGCCGGCCGCGCATCTAGACGTCGATACGCCCGAAGCGGTGACGGCTGCAGGCGGCATATTGAGGGGGTAGGCGATGGATAATGCCGGCATCGAGGAAATGTTCGAAGGCTTGGGTCCGGTCTCGATCCGTCGCATGTTCGGCGGCAAGGGTGTCTATCACCAGGGCCTGATCGTCGCGATCGATCTGCGCGACGAGGTCCTTTTGAAGGCGGATGAACTGAGCGGTCCGGAATTCGAGGCGGCCGGCGCGCGCCAATGGGTCTATCAGAACAAGAAGGGCACGCCTGTGCCCATGCCCTACTGGTCTGTTCCGGACGCGGCCTATGATGATCCTGACGAGATGCGGAAATGGGTCAGGCTCGCCTTTGAGGCGGCCGTGCGGGCGAACGCGAAAGCCTGAATGCGAAGCGTCGCCGCCGACAGTGCAAGATTTCGCAGGTTGATCGGGAAACTAAGGGAAGCTTATCATCTGCTTCGTAATGGGGACGCGGGCTGCCGAGACTATCGACCAGGATCACGTCCGAGAATAGAAACAAAATGATTTTATCAAGATAGCCGCTCTGGTTCGCCGGAGCGGCGTTGTTCTCATCGCTGATTTGCGAGCTGGGCCAGTGCTTTGACGCAGAAGACCGAAAGCGGCTGCGGCGGGTTCTGCGGATCGAACCAGCCGATCTCCGACAGCTTATCCGGTTCCATGAGCGTCGGTTCGCCGATGAAGTCGCGCGTGACATAAATCATCGAAATCCAGTGCTGCCGGTCGGCTTCGGTTATCTCCTCGGCAGCGCAGAGAAATTCGACTTTGCCGATTCTGAGGCCGCTTTCCTCTTCCGCCTCGCGGCGGGCAGCGTCTGCGGACAGCTCCATAAGGTCGACCTTGCCGCCGACGATGCTCCAGAAACCGGCTTCCGGTGCCTTCATGCGGCGGCACAGCAGAACCTTGCCGTCGTCGCGCAGGATTACGAGCCCGGCGCCTACGCCCGGAAAATCGATGCCCGGTTTTGTCACGTTGAATTAAGCCTTGGCGTTGGCAACGATCAGCATGAAGGCGGGGATATCGTCACCGAAGCCGACCGGGGTCGGGCCATCATCATGATCGCGATGGTAGCGGGCACGACGTTCGCGGTTGTCGTCATTGGCAGGGTTCGGCCGCGTGTTGCGGTTGCCGCTCGCGTTCTGCGGCTTCCTGTCTGTCTTGCGCTCCGGTTTCACGTTTTCCGCCCCCGACTTGTCGAATGCCTCTTCGGCCTCGCCCTGATTATCTTGGTTCTTCGTGTCAGCCCTATGAACAGAGCTGCCGCGGCCCGAATCGCTTCGCCTGCCTCGGCCGCGCTCCTTATCACGATCGCGACCCTTGCGGCCACGCTGATCGTCTTGGCTCTCCATGGGAGCGGGGAGCGCGGAAAGGTCACCGCTCTGCCATTCGATCTTCTCGTTGATAAGCTTTTCGATGGCGTCGAGATATTTGGTGTCGGAGCGGGTAACGATGGTGAAGGCACGGCCCGAACGCCCGGCACGGCCGGTGCGGCCAATGCGGTGGACATAATCTTCGGCATGGATCGGCACGTCGAAATTGAAGACGTGGCCGACGTCCGGAATATCGAGGCCGCGGGCCGCGACGTCGGAGGCCACGAGGAGCTGAATGCCGCCCTCCTTGAAATTCGCCAGCATGGTGGTGCGCGAACGCTGATCCATGTCGCCATGCAGGGCGCCGACCGAGAAACCATGCCGTTCCAGCGAGCGGAACAGATCCGCGACATCTTTCTTGCGATTGCAGAAGATGATTGCGTTCTTGAGGTCGTCCTGCGCCTTGATCAGATCCCGTAGCACCGCGCGCTTCTCGTAATCCTTGTTGTGCGAGGCGACGAGGCGCTGCGTCACGGTCTTGGCGGTCGTCGAGGGTTTAGCCACCTCGATTCGCTCCGGATTTTGCAGGAAGCGGTCAGCCAGCTTCTGGATTTCCGGCGGCATCGTGGCCGAGAAGAACAGGGTTTGCCGGGTGAAGGGGATCATCTTGGCGATCCGCTCGATATCCGGGATGAAACCCATGTCGAGCATGCGATCGGCTTCATCGATAACGAGGATCTCAACCCCGGTCATGAGAAGCTTGCCGCGCTCGCAGTGGTCGAGCAGGCGGCCCGGTGTCGCGATCAGCACGTCGGCACCGCGTTCGAGCTTGCGATCCTGGTCTTCGAAGGAGACGCCGCCGATCAGGAGCGCGACGTTCAATTTATGGTTCTTGCCGTATTTGTCGAAATTTTCGGCGACCTGGGCTGCGAGCTCGCGGGTGGGCTCCAGGATGAGCGTGCGCGGCATGCGGGCGCGGGCTCGTCCCTTTTCCAGAAGCGTCAGCATGGGCAGAACGAAGGAAGCCGTCTTGCCGGTTCCAGTCTGGGCGATGCCGCAGATATCGCGACGCTGCAGCGCGTGGGGAATTGCCCCTTCCTGGATCGGTGTGGGGATTGTGTAGCCCGCGTCGGAGACCGCGGAGAGGACTTTCTGGCTCAGGCCAAGATCAGCGAATGTGGTCAAAGGGAGTTCTGTTTCCGTTCCGGTTCTTAAGCGAACACTGTGCAGGTCGACGCGCGAATGGCTGACGACTGGCCGCGACATAGGACCAAAATGCCCGAAAGTCAAGGAAAGCAGGCAATTCGGCTGCCGGATTGATGAACGAAGATACTAAATAGTCAAGCCGGCTATCGTTTGCGCGGCAGGAAGGTTGTCTTTCGTCAAAACGAAAGGCTCAATTGAGGTATGTCGTGAGCTTCATGCCGGCATTGAGGAAATGGATAGGGTCGACCGGATTGCCGTCGCGGCGGACTTCGTAATGCACATGTGGACCGGTGGAGCGACCGGTGGAGCCTGCCCGCCCGATGACATCGCCGACGGAGACCATATCGCCTTCCTTGACCAGGATCTTCGACATATGCCCATAACGAGTGGTGACGCCCTGGCCGTGATCGATTTCGACCATGTTGCCGTAACCGCCGGAAGGCCCGGCGGTGATGATCTTGCCGGCGCCGGTTGCAACCACCGCCTGGCCGGTATCCGCCTGGAAATCGACGCCTGCGTGAAGGGCCAGCCGGCCAAGAAAGGGGTCGATGCGGTTGCCGTAGCGACTGGTGATCTCATGGCCGGGTGCTGGATTGCCGAAGGGCAGGTCGCGAGCCGTTTCTCGCACGCTTTCCAGCCGTCTGAGTGCTGCGTCGAGCTCGTCGAGCGAAACATCGAAACCGCTGACATCAATTTGCGGCTCGACATAGGGGCCGCCCACACCTTCGCTTGTATCTCCTGAAGCCTTTCGTGCAGGGTCTACCTGAACGCCGGTGCGCTTGAGGATCGCGGCAATCGCATCTGCCGTTGCGGAAGCGTCGGTTGTCAGATTGGTAATCTTGGCGAGCTGTTCCTTCTCTATGTTTTTCAAAGATAGCGTCACATTGGAAAAAACGCGGTCGGCCCGATCGGCAATGTTGTCGCGCAGCGGCACAAACCCGAGCGCACTCTTTGTATCGAGCGGAGTGGCGGAAGTCTTGCCGGAGAGTAGCTTGTCGATGGCCTGGAAGCCGCTTCCTCCGGAAAGCGAGGCCTGCCGCTCCTTCTTGACCGGTTGGAAGGCCGGGGCGGGCATCTCGGGCGCGGTCAATCCGGATTCTTCCGCTCGGTTCAGCAGCGATCCGAGCTTGCCATGTCGATCGAAGAGAGCGTTCTGCTGCTCAAGCAGCTTTTCCACCTTTTGTTCGACGACTTGCTGGTCGAGAAGCTGGCGCGAAGTAATGCGGTCGAGTTGGGCGCGCAGCGCCGCGATACGGTCTTCGTAATCGTGTTGCATGCGGGCCTGGCGCGCCATGGTCGCGCCGACCAGGTCGTCACGGATGACGAGATAGGAGGTCGCCGCAAGGTAGCCGATCGTAAACACACCGAAAAAGCAGAAGGTCAGAGCCGCCATCCAGGGGCGAATGGTCATGTGGCGGATTTTTTCGCCGCTGGCGAGAATGAGGACGTGCTGAGGCGCACGCTTCCCAAACGCCCGTTTTTCGATTCCCTTCGCCACGTGAATCTCCCGGAGATGCAACCCGTTCCGTTGGATCGATTACACATGGTTAAGGTTAATGAATGCTTATTTCAGGCGCTGCTGGTGGACGTGAGGGAGCGGTAGAACGAGGGCGTGAGGCCAGCTTCGGCGCGGGCGATGTCGTTGAACGGCGCTTTGAGGGAGCCGCGGAAATTGGCGCGCACCAGTTGCTGGAATGTCGCTGCCGGATCTTTTCGCTCTCGGGCGCAGAGGAAGCGGAACCATTTCGCGCCGATCGCCACGTGACCCTTTTCGTCATTGTAGATGACATCGAGAATCGCCGCACTTTCCAGATCGCCCGTCTCGCGCATCTTGGCCTGCAGCGACGGCGTCACATCGAGCCCCCGCGCTTCCAGGATGAGCGGCACGACGGCGAGCCGTGCAGTCAGATCGTTGCGGGTCGAGTGGGCTGCCTGCCAGAGCCCGTCATGAGCCGGCATATCCCCGTAATCGGCTCCCAGGTCGTTCAATCGTGCGCGGACCATGCGGAAATGCTTGGCCTCTTCGAACGCGACCTGCATCCAGCCGTCGAAGAAGGAGTTCGGCACCGCTTCGGTCGCAAAGCGGGCGACGATATCGAGCGCCAGGTCGACGGCGTTGAGCTCGATATGGGCGATCGCATGCAGCGTAGCGATCCGGCCGTTCAGCGTATGCAGCGAGCGCTTTTCGACGGCTTTCGGCGGCACGAGTTCCGGCTTTTCAGGTCGGCCCGGCCGCTCGGGCAGCGGCGGATCGAGCGGCGAGCGCAGCGACAGCCGACGTTCGAACCAACGGGTGGCGGTCTCCTGCGCAAGCCGCGTCTTGATGTCGAGATCGGCCGAAAGGATCGCAGTCGTTGCGCCGCCTCTCAGCGACGTGATCGAAAACGTGTCCGTCATCGGATTCCTCTGCTTACAGTGCCTTGAGGCTTTCCAGCACCTCCTCGGCATGGCCCGTGACCTTCACTTTCGGCCAGATCCTTGCGATTCGCCGGTCAGCGCCGATCAGGAAGGTCGTCCGTTCCACACCCATATAGGTGCGACCATACATCTTCTTTTCTTTCCAGACGCCATAGAGATTGGCAAGGGCTGCGTCTTCGTCGGAGGCGAGGATGACCGAAAGCTCGTGCTTCTTGGCGAACTTGTCATGTTTCCTGACGCTATCGGGAGACACTCCGATCACGCTTGCCCCTGCCTTTTCGAATTCCGGCAAGAGCCCGGAGAACGCGATCGCCTCCCTGGTGCAGGCGTCCGTGTCGTCCTTGGGATAGAAGTAGAGCACAATCGGCTTACCCGAATGAGCCTGCAAGGAAACGGTGCCGCCTCCGTCGCGTGGAAGCTCGAAGTTCGGTGCAATGTCGCCGACCATCAAATGGGACATGGATTTCCTTTCTTTTGCCGGTATCTTGAGTGATTGTCGCCGCAATCGGTATATACTGGCCTCCGCGGCGTCCAGATCATTTGCGAGTATGGAAAGATAGTTTCAACCTGATGGCGGAAATTCGCGGAGAAAGGGTCAGTTTCAGCCGGAAGGACATCATTCCGCTGCACGAACTTCCCTCTGCACAGGCGGAAGATCCGATCATCGTCCATTGCCCGCCGCCGCCAAAACGCGTGAAGCGATTCGGCAGGACGGTCGTGCTGCTCCTGATGCTGGTGCTTGTCGCGCTCGGCAGCGCCGTCTTCGCGATCGAAGGCGGAGCAGTCGACGGAGCGCTTTCGACACGCGCCCAAAGCGCGCTCAACGACGCGATCGGCCCGCGTTATGCCGCATCGGTCGGTTCGACTGTCATCCGCTTCGATTCGGGTTTTCGTCTGGCCCTGGAGGCGCGCGACGTCGATATCGTTGAACAGGCAACGGGCAAACATTTGAGCCAGACGGGCGCCATGCGCATGGCGATCGATCCCCTGGCGCTTCTCGGTGGCCGGATCTCCATCAAGCAGATGGAGGCGGAAAACATCCACCTCAACACGGCGCAACTGCCGTCCGGCGATCCGCTGCCGCTGTCCGAGGTGCGGATCGACGCCATGCCCGCTCTGCTCGAACAGGCTTTTCAACGTCTCGACGAGGCGCGTGGTCTCATCGAGCGCACAGGCACGGGTTCTGTTCGTATCTCCGGCATCGAAATCCTGCTGCCTGCCGCCCCGGGGCGGAAACCGATCATGCTGGTCGTCGATAATCTCGAGCTGACCCGCAGCATCGAGGGCGAGGTGGAGATCAATGGTGCGATCAGCCTCAATGGCCGCAAGGCCGTGCTGACGGCTGCGTCCAGGACCGTGGGAGGCGTCACCACATCCCTATCGGCGAAGTTAACGGGTCTCGAGGTCACGTCCTTCCTGCTGCAGCGAACCGAGGAGGGAGCGCCGCGCGAGGGGATCGAAGGTTCGCTCGATCTCGACCTTGCCGCCGTCCGCGCGCGCGAGACCACGAAGCCTGCCATCACCGCAACGCTTCGCCAGTCTCCGGGCTATTTCTATTTCGATGGCCTCCAGCAGACCTTTACCGGCGCCGTCATCAATATCGCCTATGATTTTGCCAAGGATTCGATCGAACTCCTGAAGTCGGAAGCCCGTTTCGGTCCTACGGTCCTGCCGTTCACGGGAGCGGTCATCGATCTCAACCGACTGAATCCGGACGATCAGCGGCTTGGCTTCGGCCTGGACCTTCTGATCAGCAGCGGCACGGCCGTGGGAGCGACCGAAAGCGAACAGCCTGCACAGTTCGATCTCAAGGCGACGGGTCGATACCTCTCGGCTGATCGCGAGCTTCAATTCGATGAAATGGGTGTTTCCAGCCCTCTTGGACGGATGGCCGGAGCTTTGAAAATCCGGTTCGGCGATCAATCGCCGGAAATCAGCTTCGGTGCACAGCTGCCGAACATGGAAGTGACCGGCGTCAAGCAACTCTGGCCCTTCTGGATGGCGCGCAAGCCGCGCGATTGGATCATGGGCAATATGTTCGGCGGGACCGTGACCAATGGCTCGATTGCCGTCTTCATTCCGGCAGGCCGTATGAAAGGCCCTGGCATTCCGATGGAGCTCGACGGGAACGAGCTGCAGATCAGTTTCGATGTTGCCAATGCCCGGATCAACCTCCCCGGCGACATCCCACCGCTCCGTGACATCGAGGGCCGTTTCGATCTGAAAGGACAGGTGCTCCAGTTCGATATCGCCCATGCGGCGTCATTCTTTCCGTCGGGGCGGTCCGTCTCGGTGGAGAATGGCCGTTTCTCCATTCCCGCCACTTATGACAAGCCCTTGATGGCTGATCTTTCGCTGAGACTTGCAGGACCTGCGGACGCAGTGGCGGAACTTGCGAATTTCCGACCGATCAACGCTCTTAGGGGGACAGAGTTCAAACCGGAAGATTTCTCCGGCAATGCCCGGCTCGATCTCAAGGCGCGCATGGGTCTGATTAACGCCCAGAATCCCCCCAAGCCAACCTGGAACGCCCATGTCGAACTCGATGACGTCGATCTCGGCACCGAGTTTTCCGGTCGCAAGATCGGCGCGCTGAACGGAACGCTGGATATCGACACGCAAGCCGCTCGGCTTGCCGCCAGGGGTGAGATCGACGACGTGCCGGCGGATATCACGGTCGTTGAGCCGGTTGATGGCGCATCACCCGTCAAACGCGAGCGGATTATCAAGACGGTGCTCAACAACGACCAGCGAGAGAAGCTGGTTCCGGGACTTTCCGAGATAATCGACGGGACGATCTCTGCGCATTGGATCTGGGTTGATGAAGCCCGCCAGACCGTGGCGCTCGACTTGAGTCGCGCGGCTCTCTCCGTTCCGTGGCTTGGATGGACGAAGGGCGGCGGCATTCCGGCCAAGGCTCAATTCGAGCTTTCCGGAGAGGGGGCTCGCACCGACATCCGCAATTTCGAGCTATCCGGTGATGGTTTTGGCGCGCGGGGAAGCCTGGTGCTCAATAGTGACGAGCTTACTTCGGCCGAGTTCTCCCGTGTCCAGCTTTCGCCTGCGGACAATTATGCGGTCGCCGTGAAGAAAGCGAAGAGCAATTTCGACATATCGATCACCGGTTCCGTAATGGATATGCGGCCGGTCATCACCAGGCTGAGGGCAGAGGAAAAGGGAAAAGGTGGTGGCGGTCGCGACGACGATGACGTAACGGTGCGAGCCAAACTCGACCGCATGATCGGCTTCAACGACCAGACGTTGACCAACGTGTCGCTGTTGGTTTCCAGGCGCGACGGCGATGTCACGACTGCTGATTTCTCTGCCGCGACGGGTAGCGGCCAAGCGGTGATCAGCGAGATGAATGGCGGCAATACGGTCTCCATCACCAGCGGAGATGCAGGCGCGGTGATCCGCTTTACGGATCTTTACGACAACATGCGCGGCGGGCTCCTGAACCTGCGGCTGAAGGCGAATGGTAACGCCTGGACGGGATCTATCGATCTGCGCAACTTTTCGCTCGTCAACGAATCGAAGCTCCAGTCTCTGGTCTCGACACCGGATCAGGAAGGGCGGAGCCTGAGCACCGCGACGAAGCGTAATATCGACGTCACCTCGGCCAAATTCCAGCGTGGTTTTGCGAGCCTTCTTTACCGCGACGGGGCTTTCGCCGTCGAGAACGGCGTGGTGCGCGGCGAACAGATCGGCGCGACCTTCCAGGGACTTGTGCGCGATTCCAGAGGCAATATGAACATGACCGGAACGTTCATGCCCGCCTATGGATTGAACCGTCTCTTCGGCGAACTCCCCTTGATCGGTGCCATTCTCGGCAACGGCCGTGATCGCGGCCTGCTCGGCATTACCTTCAAGCTGGAAGGCCCGTTCGACAAGCCGAAGCTCACCGTTAACCCGCTGTCGCTGATCGCTCCCGGCATTTTCCGGCAGATCTTCGAGTTTCAATAGAAAAAGGGCCGCAGACGCGGCCCAGTTTTGTTTGCAAATTGCGGGACTGGATCAGACCGGGCGCACCAGGATGTGCTTTTTCTTGCCGAGCGAAAGCTTGATGACGCCGTCGCCGGTGATCTCGCCTGCACCCACCGTCTTGCGTTCGTCGGTAACAGACTGATCGTTGAGGCGCACCGCGCCACCCTGGACATGTCGGCGGGCTTCGCCGTTCGAGGCGGCGAGGCCGGCGCGTACCATCAGCGACAGGAGGCCGACGCCGGCATCGAGCTCGGTGGCTGGAACCTCGACGGATGGCAGGTTTTCGGAAAGTCCGCCTTCCTCGAACGTGGTCCGCGCGGTTTCCGCAGCAGCTTCCGCCGCTTCCCGGCCATGCACGATGGCGGTCGCCTCGGTTGCCAGGATCTTCTTCGCTTCGTTGATTTCCGAACCTCCGAGCGCCGCGAGCCGGGCGATCTCGTCAAGCGGCAGGCGCGTGAAGATCTTTAGGAAGCGGGTGACGTCCGCGTCCTCGGTATTGCGCCAGTATTGCCAGAACTCGTAAGGGCTGAAGACATCTTCGTTGAGCCAGACGGCGCCGGAAGCGGTCTTGCCCATCTTGGCGCCGGAACTGGTCGTCAGGAGGGGTGTCGTCAGGGCATAGAGCTGCGGTGTCCCCATGCGGTGACCGAGGTCGACGCCGTTGATGATATTGCCCCATTGATCCGAGCCGCCCATCTGTAGGCGGCAGCCGTAACGCCGGCTGAGCTCGACGAAGTCGTAGCCCTGCATGATCATGTAGTTGAATTCGAGGAAGGAGAGCGACTGCTCCCGGTCGAGCCTCAGCTTGACGCTGTCGAAGGAGAGCATACGGTTGACCGAGAAATGCCGGCCTACGTCGCGCAGGAATTCCACGTAGTTCAGCTTCAGGAGCCAGTCGGCATTGTTGACCATGAAGGCATCCGTCGGGCCGTCGCCGAAGCGGAGGATGCGGGAGAATATCTTCTTGATGCCTTCGATATTGGTGGCGATCGCCTCTGGCGTCAGGAGCCTGCGCTGCTCGTCCCGGAACGAAGGGTCGCCCACCATCGAGGTGCCGCCGCCCATCAGCGCGATTGGCCGGTGGCCGGTCTCCTGCAGCCAGTAAAGCATCGTGGCAGAGATCAGGTTGCCGATATGGAGGCTCGTTGCGGTAGCGTCGTAACCGACATAAGCCGTCACGGTTTCCTTCGAAAACAGTTCGTCGAGACCAGCCTCGTCGGAAATCTGGTGGATGAAACCACGCTCGTCGAGCGTGCGGAGGAAATCGGACTTGAACCTGGACATGATCAATCTCTGGCAGGGATGTGTTTTCGCTGTGTGGGGCGCGTCTAGCACTGTTTTTGCCCGCAATCACTTCAAAAGTGATGCTTGGAACGATCAATGCGAGGAATGGAAGGACCGCAACCAATACGGAGGCACGCAGAACACGCTGATTGTCGCTAATATTTTAGGTATTAACCGTTTCTTGTTCATGCGCATCTAACATCGGTCATGGAACACGGTAAACGGGTGGCGTGCAGCGATCTGCACTGAGGGTTGATGAACGGGGCGACCTTCTTCCTGGCGGTGAATTTTATCATCGCCATTTCCTTCTCGCTGGTCTTCGCGGTTGTATCGACTCGCAGCCGCTCGCGAAGTGCTGCGCTCTGGTTCGCGGCCGGCTTTGCGGTCGCTTCGCTCTCGGCGATCTGCGAGCTGCTGGTCGCCTACACCGCCCTGACCCGATTTTGGGCGATCGGCGCGTTCGCGACCGTGCTTGGCGGTATGATCCTGCTGAGAATCGGCATCGGGGACCTGTATGGCCGGAAGAGCAATCTGCCTTTCGCAATCTGCTTCCTGGTTGCCTGTACGATTCTCGATGTCCTGATATACAACCTGCCGCGCGGGACTGTCCTGCATGCTTTCTCATATCAGACGCCTTTCGCTTTGGTGGTCCTGGCCAGCGCATTTGCGGTTCTCTCCTCCGCGCGCCGGCTCGCGATCGATCGGGCGCTCGGCGGCCTGCTCCTCGTTACCGGCCTGCATTTCTTCGGTAAGGCCGGCATGGCGGTACTGGCGGGGGCGGGGACGACCGCCAGGGATTACATCCATACGAATTACGCGCTGATCTCGCAAAGCTCGACCGCCGTGCTGATGGTCGCGGTCGGGCTGACACTGCTTTCGGTTCTGGTGCTGGAAATCATGGCCGACGAGCGCAGCAATTCGGAACAGGATGCCCTATCCGGTCTTGCCAATCGCCGAGGTTTCGAGAATGGCGTGAAGGCGGCGATCTCGATGGCGCCGAATGTCCGGCACGCGGTGATCATTTGCGATCTCGACCATTTCAAGAGCATCAACGACACCTACGGCCACCACGGTGGTGATCTGGTGATCCGTGCTTTCGGCGAACTTTTAAAGACGAGCGCAACAAAGACGACTGTCGTCGGCCGCATCGGCGGAGAGGAGTTCGGTGTCTTCATGCCGAATACGACGATAGAGATGGCGCTGATTTTTGCGCAGGCGCTTCGGGCCGGGACGATGGGGATCCGCATCAGCGCCCTGCCACCATCCTTTACCGTGACCGCCAGCTTCGGCGTCGCGGAGCTTGCTTCGGGAGGCGAACTCGCCGACGCGATGCGCAATGCCGATGCAGCTCTCTACGAGGCGAAACGCACCGGCCGCAATTGCGTCAAGCAAGCGCATCCGGGGTTTCCGCCTTCTGGATCGATCAGGGTCGTGAAATGAAAACGGCCGCCGGGGCGGCCGTCTGACAAGAGCACAGGGAACGCCTCAGCGGATGCGTTTGGCGGCCGGCTCCGGCACCAGTTCCCCATTGAGACGACGGTCGAGATAGTCTTCGCATTCCGCCATGAGGGCTTCCACCTGGCCGTTGAAGAAGTGGTTGGCGCCTTCGACGGTACGGTGGGTGATCAGGATTCCCTTCTGGGTCTTCAGCTTTTCGACAAGGCCGTTGACATCCTTTTCCGGTGCGACCTTATCGGCATCCCCATTGATGATGAGGCCCGACGAGGGGCAAGGCGCAAGAAAGGCGAAATCGTAGATGTTCGGCTGCGGCGCGATCGACATGAAGCCTTCGATCTCCGGGCGGCGCATCAGAAGTTGCATGCCGATCCAGGCCCCGAAGGAATAACCTGCAACCCAACAGCTCTTGGAATCGGGATGCAGGCTCTGCACCCAGTCGAGCGCGGAAGCCGCGTCGGAAAGCTCGCCGGCGCCATGGTCGAACTCGCCCTGGCTGCGCCCGATGCCACGGAAATTGAACCGGAGCGTCGTGAAGCCGCGTTTCTGGAACATATAGAAAAGTTGGTAGACGATCTGATTGTTCATCGTGCCGCCGAACTGCGGATGCGGATGAAGGATGATGGCGATCGGGGCGCTCTTTTCCTTGGACGGCTGATAGCGACCTTCCAGGCGGCCGGCGGGGCCGTTGAAAATGACTTCGGGCATTGGTACTCCGGTCAACGTGCTCTGGTTCCGAACAGGTCGTCATCACGTCGAGTTTGACTTGACGAAGTCGCTCAGCTTTTCTACAACTCAGTTTAGAACCATTCGAAACTTTGGGCGCCATTCGAAATGGAGCCCGATGCGATGTCTCATAAGGCAAGGCTGGCGGAAATTTCAACAAAAATGCGGAATTCTCCGCATTCGTGAGATTTGACTGCTATCTAGGAACGGAAATCGATCAGGCAATGGCGCCAAACCGCACATATCTGGACTGGAACGCGACCGCACCTTTGAGTGCGCCGGCTCGCGCTGCCATGTTGGATGCGTTGCGGCTGCCCGGCAATGCTTCGTCCGTGCATGGCGAGGGCAGGGCGGCCCGCGGCGCGCTGGAGACGGCACGGCGGCAGGTTGCGGCTCTCGTGGGTGCCGAGGCGCCGCATGTGACCTTCGTGAGCGGAGCGACGGAAGCGGCCAATCATGTGCTGACGCCCGAATTCCGGATGGGCCGTGCCCCGTTGACGGTCAGCCGGCTCTTTGTGTCGGCGATCGAACATCCGGCGATCCGTGAAGGCGGGCGTCTCGACCCGGAGCGGGTCACGGAGGTGCCGGTCAATCGCGATGGGATCGTCGATCTGGCGGCGCTCGAAAACCTGCTCGCCGGCCATGATCGCAGTGCCGGCCTGCCGATGGTGGCTGTGATGCTGGTCAACAACGAGACGGGCATCATCCAGCCGGTGGCGGAAGCCGCCGCGATTGCCCATGCGCATGGCGGGCTGATGGTGGTGGACGCCGTGCAGGCGGTCGGCCGCGTGCCCGTTGATATCAATGTCCTGGATGCTGATTTCCTGATCCTCTCGTCCCACAAGATTGGCGGCCCGAAGGGCGTCGGTGCACTGGTTTCGCGCGGCGAGGTGCTGATGCCGAAGCCGCTGATCCGCGGTGGCGGACAGGAGAAGGGCCATCGTTCCGGCACCGAGAATTTTCATGCCATCGTCGGCTTTGGTGCGGCGGCAGCAGCGGCGCTTGAAAATCTCGAAGAGCGCAGCGCCGCAATCGCTGGTCTGCGTGACCGGCTGGAGGCGGGCATGCGTCAGGCGGCGCCGGACGCCATCATCCATGGCGAAACAGTCCCGCGTGTGGCGAATACCTGCTTCTTCACTTTGCCGGGTCTGAAGTCCGAAACCGGACAGATCGCCTTCGATCTCGAAGGCATTGCGCTGTCGGCCGGCTCTGCATGCTCTTCGGGAAAAGTGGGCGAAAGCCATGTACTGAGCGCGATGGGGTACGATCCCAAGCTCGGCGCGCTCAGGATTTCGCTCGGGCCTGATACGACCGACGAAGACATCTCGCGGGCGCTTGCGGCTTTCGCCAAGATTGCCGGCCGCCGGAGGCCGAGGGGCGAAGCGGCCTGATTTTGTCGAATTTGCGGAAACGCAAATTTCCGCTTGCCAAAAGGTGTGAAAACAGCCTTTTGGCCACTACATAGGGGAGGCGTTTGTCCCCCCGGAATGCTGACAAGAATTGCCGGAATTTGAACCGGCAAGAATTGGAGAATGATATGCCTGCCGTCCAGGAAACAGTCGATCAGGTCCGCCGGATCGATATCGACCAGTATAAATACGGTTTCGAGACCGTCATCGAAGTGGACAAGGCTCCCAAAGGTCTTTCGGAAGAGATCATTCGCTTCATTTCGGCCAAGAAGCAGGAGCCGGATTGGATGCTGGAATGGCGTCTCGACGCCTATCGCCGCTGGCTTACGATGGAAGAACCGACCTGGGCGCGCGTCGACTATCCGAAGATCGATTTCAATGACCTCTACTATTACGCGGCGCCGAAGAAGTTTGGCGGTCCGAAGTCGCTCGACGAGGTCGATCCGGAGCTTCTGAAGACCTACGAGAAGCTCGGTATTCCGCTCAGGGAGCAGGAGATACTCGCCGGCGTCGAGAAGCCGAGAGTGGCCGTCGACGCGGTCTTCGATTCGGTCTCGGTCGTCACCACGTTCAAGGAAGAGCTGAAGAAGGCTGGCGTGATCTTCATGTCGATTTCCGAAGCCATTCGCGAACATCCCGATCTGGTCCGCAAGTATCTCGGTTCCGTCGTTCCTGCCACCGACAATTTCTATGCGACGCTGAACTCGGCAGTCTTCACCGACGGGTCCTTCGTCTTCGTGCCGAAGGGCGTCCGGTGCCCGATGGAACTTTCCACCTATTTCCGCATCAACGAGAAGAATACCGGCCAGTTCGAGCGCACGCTGATCATCGCTGAGGAGGGCGCCTACGTTTCCTATCTCGAGGGCTGCACGGCACCGCAGCGCGATGAGAATCAGCTTCATGCCGCTGTTGTCGAGCTCGTGGCGCTCGATGATGCCGAGATCAAGTATTCGACCGTCCAGAACTGGTTCCCGGGTGATGCCGAAGGCAAAGGCGGCATCTACAACTTCGTCACCAAGCGCGGCGATTGCCGCGGTGCGCGCTCCAAGATTTCCTGGACCCAGGTGGAAACCGGATCGGCGATCACCTGGAAATATCCGAGCTGCATCCTGCGTGGCGACGACAGCCGTGGGGAGTTCTATTCGATCGCCGTATCCAACGGCCATCAGCAGATCGATAGCGGCACCAAGATGATCCACCTCGGCAAGAACACGTCGAGCCGCATCATCTCCAAGGGTATTTCCGCCGGCAAGTCGAACAACACCTATCGCGGCCAGGTGTCGATCCATCGCCGCGCCGAGAATGCCCGCAACTTTACGAACTGCGACTCGCTGCTGATCGGCGACAAGTGCGGTGCGCATACCGTGCCCTATATCGACGTGAAGAACGCCTCCGCGCAAATCGAGCACGAGGCGACGACGTCGAAGATTTCCGACGACCAGAAGTTCTACGTCATGCAGCGCGGCATTCCGGAAGAGGAAGCGATCGCCCTCATCGTCAACGGCTTCGTCAAGGACGTCATCCAGGAACTGCCGATGGAGTTTGCCGTCGAGGCCCAGAAGCTGATCGGCATTTCGCTCGAAGGAAGCGTCGGGTAACAACGCCTCCGTCATCCTCGGGCTTGTCCCGAGGATCTACAAACGTCAACGGAAAGAAGGAATGAGCGGTTTCGTCTACATGATATCCGATAAACCACGAGGCGTGATCTACACCGGTGTCACGAGTGATTTACAGGGGCGCGTGTGGGAGCACCGCAACGAGGTGCAGAAGGGCTACACTCAGAAATACAAGGCGAAAAATCTGGTGTGGTTCGAAAATCACCCGAACATCGTGCTGGCGATCCAACGTGAAAAGTCGCTGAAGCGGTATGTACGGGAGTGGAAAATCAAGCTCATAGAAGAGTTCAATCCGACTTGGATGGACCTTTATGAACACATAGGTGAAATGGAAAACACATACCGACCCCATCCGAATACAAAACTGTGGGGCGATTACAATTAACGGTTTAGATCCTCGGGACACGCCCGAGGATGACGGACCAGAAAACGGACCGCTCTCGCGATCGGTCAAAGGCGGCCCTTGAACCCGCCCTATGAGTAGGAAACGAAATGCTTGAGATCAAGAACCTTTTTGCACGCATCGCCGAAGACGGCACCGAGATCATCCGCGGCCTGAACCTCACCGTGAAGCCCGGCGAGATCGCCGCCATCATGGGGCCGAACGGCTCCGGCAAGTCGACGCTCTCCTACATCTTGTCGGGTCGCGAGGACTACGAGGTCACCGAAGGCGACATCCTCTATAACGGCGAGAGCATCCTTGAACTCGATCCCGCCGAACGTGCCGCCAAGGGCATCTTCCTCGCGTTCCAATACCCGGTCGAAATCCCGGGCGTCGCCACCATGCAGTTCCTCAAGGTCGCGATGAACGAGCAGCGCAAGGCGCGCGGCGAAGCCGAGCTGACGACGCCGGACTTCATACGTCGCGTCAAGGACGCTGCCGAGAAGCTGAAGATCGACCAGGCCATGCTGCGTCGTCCGCTGAATGTCGGTTTCTCCGGCGGCGAAAAGAAGCGCGCGGAAATCCTGCAGATGGCGCTGCTTGAGCCGAAGCTTTGCGTGCTGGACGAGACCGATTCCGGTCTGGACATCGATGCGCTGAAGATCGTCGCCGACGGTGTCAACGCGCTGAAGTCGCCGGACCGTGCGGTGATCGTCATCACCCATTACCAGCGCCTGCTCGATTATATCGTGCCCGACAGCGTGCATGTGCTTTACAAGGGGCAGATCATCCGCTCCGGCGACAAGGCGCTCGCGCTCGAACTGGAAGAGAATGGCTATGCCGACATCATTGGAGAAGCGGCCTAAGCGCGCGGGAAGGATGGTGTCATGAACATGCAGACGACAAACCAGCCTATTGGTCGGATGACGGTTGCGGAAACCGCTCTGGTTGAAGCTTTCGGCGCCCAGTTCGGCGAATTGCCGGGCAATGGCGCGGTCGCTGGCACGCGCGACCGGCTTCTGGACGATTTGAAGAAGGCCGGTCTTCCGACCCGCCGGATCGAGGCCTGGCACTATACGGACCTGAAAACCCTGTTGCGGGCGGTTCCCGAGGCGACGCCGGTCAGCGCGATCGATCCCATAGCGCCGCTGGTCGAGGGCTCGGTTGTCCTTTCAGTGCTGCAGGGGGACGCCGATGACGATGCTTCGGCCGACGGAATTGAGATTGCCCGCTTTAGGGACAAGCTCGCCGATGGTTCGGCCGTCGCCGGCCTGACGGCGCTCGACAGGGACGATGCCATCGGCCGCATCAACGGCAGCTTCGTACGTGACGGTTTTGCGATCTCGGTTCCTGCCAACGCGGAGCTGGAAGAGCCGATCGAACTGCAGGCCCTCCATGCAGGGGGGCAGATCCATACGCGTTTCCCGGTCTCCTTCGGTGCAGCCTCCAAGGCGACGATCATAGAGCGTCACCGGTCGGTGACGGATGATGCCGCGCTCGTGTCGTCGATCAGTGACATCGTGCTGGAGGATGGTGCGGAGATCACCTGGATCATCCTGCAGAGCCAGGGCGCTGCCGATACCCATCTCGGCCAGATTCGCGTCAAGCTCGGGACGAACGCGAAGCTGAAACTCTTCGTCGTCAATGCCGGCGGCAAGCTGGTGCGCCAGGAACTGCGCATCGACGTCGAAGGCGAGGGCGCCGATTTGACGCTGCGCGGCGTCAATCTGCTCGGCGGAGAAGGTCATACGGACGTGACGCTGGTTCTCGGCCATAACGTGCCGCACACCAACTCCACGGAAATCATCCGCAACGTCGTCTTAGATCGCGCCAGCGGCGCCTTCCAGGGCATGATCCGGGTTGCACCGGATGCCCAGAAGACCGACGCCAAGATGGCCTGCAACACGCTGCTGCTCTCGGACAATGGTGAGTTCTCGGCCAAGCCGGAGCTCGAAATCTTCGCCGACGACGTGGTTTGCGGTCATGGTGCGACAGTTGCGGACATCGACAGGAACCATCTGTTTTACATGATGGCGCGCGGCGTTCCGGAGAACAAGGCGCGGGCCATGCTGGTCCACGCCTTTGTGGCGGAGATCGTCGAGGAACTCGATGACGAGAAGCTGGTCGAGGCACTGGAAGGCGTCATTTCGGCCTGGCTTGAAAGGCATGCCTGATATGGACCAGACCACACCGGCGACGACCTATGACGTGGAAGCCATAAGGCGGGATTTCCCGATCCTGTCGACCATGGTGCATGGCAAGCCTCTGGTGTACCTGGACAACGGCGCGTCGGCGCAGAAGCCGCAGGCGGTGATTGATGCGATCAGCCATGCCTATTCGCACGAATATGCCAATGTCCATCGTGGCCTGCATTTCCTTTCGAATGCTGCGACGGAGGCCTATGAGGCGGCGCGTGAAAAGGTGCGCCGTTTCCTGAATGCCGGGTCGGTCGACGAGATCGTCTTCACCAAGAACTCGACGGAGGCGATCAACACGGTCGCTTATGGCTGGGGCATGCCGAGGATCGGCGAGGGCGACGAGATCGTCGTCACCATCATGGAGCACCATTCCAATATCGTGCCCTGGCATTTCATCCGTGAACGGCAAGGCGCGAAGCTCGTCTGGGTGCCGGTCGATGACGAGGGCGCTTTCCACATCGAGGACTTCGAGAAGTCGCTGACCGAGAAGACCAAGCTCGTCGCGATTACCCATATGTCGAATGCGCTCGGAACGGTCGTCCCGGTCAAGGAGGTTTGCCGCATCGCGCACGAGCGGGGCATTCCGGTGCTGATCGACGGCAGCCAGGGGGCCGTGCATATGCCGGTCGATGTCCGTGATATCGATTGCGACTGGTATGTGATGACGGGACACAAGCTATACGGCCCGTCAGGCATCGGCGTGCTCTATGGCAAGATGGATCGCCTCAAGGAGATGCGGCCCTTCCAGGGTGGCGGCGAGATGATCTTCGAGGTGACCGAGGACAACGTCACCTATAACGACCCGCCGCACCGTTTCGAGGCCGGCACCCCGCCGATCGTCCAGGCGATCGGGCTCGGTTATGCTCTCGATTACATGGACAAGATCGGCCGCGCGGCAATTGCCCGCCACGAGGCGGATCTCGCAGCCTATGCGGCCGAGCGGCTTCGGGCGATCAACTCGCTCAGGATCATCGGCGATGCGCCGGGCAAGGGCAGCATCTTCTCCTTCGAGCTTGCCGGCATCCATGCCCATGACGTGTCGATGGTGATCGACCGCAGAGGTATCGCCGTGCGTGCTGGCACCCATTGCGCCATGCCGCTCTTGAAACGCTTCGGCGTGACCTCCACATGCCGGGCATCGTTCGGCATGTACAACACACGTGCCGAAGTGGACGCGCTTGCGGATGCGCTGGAATACGCGCGTAATTTCTTTGCCTGAGGATTTTGTCATGGCTGTCGATGAAACGGAACTGAAATGGGATGCCCGCGAGGGGATTATCCAGTCCGCTATTCCTGCCGACGAGCTCGCCCGCCTCGGCGACGACATCATTGCCGCGCTGAAGACCGTGTATGATCCGGAAATCCCGGCTGACATCTTCGAACTCGGCCTCGTCTACAAGATCGACATCGAAGACGACCGCATGGTGAAGATCGTCATGACACTGACCGCTCCCGGTTGCCCCGTAGCCGGCGAGATGCCTGGTTGGGTCGAGAATGCAGTCGGCGCCGTGGAAGGGGTCTCCGGAGTAGAGGTTGAAATGACCTTCGATCCGCCGTGGACGCCGGAACGGATGTCCGAAGAAGCTCAGGTTGCCGTGGGTTGGTATTGATCCGTTTACGGCAGGACATTACATTTGAATCGTGAAGCGCCGGACCTTGAATCCGGTTGTGGAAGGAGAAAAAGGCCCATGGGCTTTGCAGTGATGACAATGACCGATGCCGCAGCGGCGCGCGTCAAGCAGATCGTGGCCAATTCCGGGGCGGATGCGAAAGGTGTTCGCGTCGGGATCAAGAAGGGCGGCTGCGCCGGCATGGAATATACGATCGATCTCGTCACCGAACCCAATGCCAAGGACGATCTGATCGAGCGGGATGGCGCCAAGGTCTGGATCGAACCGTCTGCGGTCCTCTATCTCCTGGGCACCGAAATGGATTTCGAAGTCACGAAGATGCGGTCCGGCTTCACCTTCGTCAATCCCAACCAGACATCCGCCTGCGGCTGCGGCGAGTCCGTCGAGCTGAAGCCGGCGGATCTGGCCGCGCTTGCAAGGCAGCGCGAGGCCGAGGCCCACGTCTGATCCACTCATGAATT
Organism: Rhizobium sp. YS-1r; assembly: GCF_000757525.1. Lineage (NCBI taxonomy): Bacteria > Pseudomonadati > Pseudomonadota > Alphaproteobacteria > Hyphomicrobiales > Rhizobiaceae > Rhizobium > Rhizobium sp. YS-1r. The sequence continues at coordinate 68,368 of NZ_JPYQ01000006.1, forward strand.
ATCGAGATAGGCGAGGAGTGTTTCCATCGCCTGTCGCGCGCCGTTGATGTCACGCGCCTGTATGGCGCAAATGACGGCGATATGTCGTGCTGCCGATTGATCCATGCGATCGGCAGAGGCCTTTGAGAACCATAACCGTCGCGAATGCGTCTGAAGCGGTGCCAGGGCCGAAACCAGGAAGCGATTGGGGCAGGCCTCCTCGAAGATCTCATCGAAACGCCTGTCGGCCTCCAGAAAACCCAAAATGTCGCCTGTGTCGGAAGCCGCATTCATCGCCTTGGCGCAATCCACCAAGGCGGAGCGCTGCTCTTCATTCGCATGTTCCGCCACGAGGGCAGCGGCAAGAGGTTCGAGCTGCCGGCGCACCTGCATGATGCCTTGATGATCGCCGGGGACGATCTCGGCGATTTGCAGTCCGACGCGCGGCCGCACCCGGATCAGCCCCTGCCATTCGAGCTTCTGAATCGCTTCGCGAACCGGGGGGCGCCCCGGGCCGGCAAGCGCGATCAATTGCCTCTCCGTCACGGGAACTCCCGGCTTCAGTTTCAGCGTCACGATCAGGTTCTCCAGCCGCCGATAGGCCTGCCGGCTGAGGGATTCTGCCTCGGATGACATCTTGTTGGTTTCTCCCCGGGCAATCGCGGTAGACCGGCACCGTGACGAAGCTCGGTCGGAACCGCTATTCATGCCGGAGAGCTTCGATCGGGTTAAGCTGAGCCGCACGGCGGGCAGGGAAGTAACCGAAAATCATGCCGATTGCAGCCGAGAAGACAAATGCAAGCGCAATGATCGTCGGGCTCGTTACGAAGGGCACCTGGAGATAGCTGACGACGCCGAAGGCGAGAGCCAATCCTGTCATAATGCCCGTGACGCCCCCGAAAATCGACAGCATGACAGCCTCGACGAGGAACTGGGTGAGCACCTGTCCTTCCAGCGCGCCGATCGCCAGTCGGATGCCGATTTCGCGCGTCCGCTCCGTTACCGAAACGAGCATGATGTTCATGATGCCGATGCCGCCGACGAGCAGACTGACAGCCGCCACTGCCCCGAGGAGGCCCGTCAGCAGCACCGTGGTGCCGGTCATCGCCGCGGCGATCTGCGACATGTCGTTGACCGAGAAATCGTCCTCGCGGCCGATCGCGATGCGCCGCCGCTCGCGCAGCAGGCTTTCCACGTCAGACTGCACCTTCGACGTCGCGACGCCGTCCTGAGCGGAGAGAATGATGCTGCTGATCGTCGTCGTCCCGCCGATCCGCCGCTGGTGCAGCTTCAGCGGCATGATCACCGTGTCGTCCTGGTCGTCACCCATGCCCGACTGACCCTTGACGGCAAGTACCCCGATGACCGGGCAGGCGATGTTGCTGACGCGAATGTTCTGGCCGACCGGGTTGGCTGCGCCAAAAAGCTCCTTGCGCACTGTTTCGCCGATAATGCAGGCGGCATGGCTGCCACGGTCTTCGTTTGGCAGGAAGTTGCGACCGAACGCGAGGTCCCAGTCCTGCGCGATCAGGTAATCATTGGTGGTGCCGATGGCGCTGGTCGAATGGTTGGCTCCGCCGGCAATCACGGTTGCCGTGCCACGGTTTACCGGGGCAACGGCCCTCAGACCGGTCACCTGTTCCCGGATCGCCTGCACATCCTTGTCGGTAAAACGCTTGGCCTCGGTGCTGACTCGTCCCGGCCCCCATTGGCCGGGTCGGACGAACAGCGTGTTGGTGCCGAGACGCGAAAGCTCGTCCTGAACGCGTGCCGTCGTGCCGTTGCCAACCGTCACCATCGCGATCACGGCAGCGACGCCGATAACGACTCCGAGCACGGTGAGGAATGAGCGCAGCATGTTGCGGCTGATCGCGCGCCAGGCGAGTTTTGCGGTTTCAAAGAACATGATCCGGCTCCTTCACCCGCACTTGATCCGAGGCAAGCCGGCCGTCGACGAAACGCAGGAGGCGTTTGCCATAGGCAGCAATGTCTTCCTCATGGGTGACCATGATGACGGTGATGCCGTTCTCGCGATTGAGCCGGGTGATCAGTTCCATGATTTCGGAGCTGGTCCTGGTGTCCAGATTGCCGGTCGGCTCGTCGGCAAGCAGGACGGCTGGATTGGTGACGATGGCGCGGGCGATCGCAACGCGCTGCTGTTGACCGCCTGATAGCTCCTGTGTCGTATGGCTTTCGCGGCCCTTGAGGCCGACCTGTTCCAGGGCGGCGAGCGCGAGCCGGCGGCGTTCACGGTGGTCCATGCCACGGTAGACGAGGGGCAGTTCGACATTCTCGACGGCGGATGTGCGGGCAAGCAGGTTGAAGCCCTGGAAGACGAAGCCCAGCATATGCCGTCGAAGCAGCGTGAGCTGCGAACGGTTGAAGCTGCTCGTCGGGATGCCCTGGAAGAAGTATTCGCCGGAGGAGGGCACGTCGAGCCCGCCTATGATGTTCATGGCCGTGGATTTGCCCGAGCCCGACGGCCCCATGATGGCCACGAATTCGCCCTGCGAGATCGAGAGATCGATATGGTCCAGCGCGCGGATCATGGCTTCGCCGCGGCCATAGAATTTGGAGACCTGTTTGAATGTAATGAGGGGAGGAAGCGTCATGGCCTTGCCCCTCAGTTGGCCCGAGCCACGGCATCCGTGATCAGCAGGTCTCCTTCCGTGATGTCGCCGGATTTCAGCACCGTGAACTGCCCGTCCGTCGGGCCGGTTTCCAGCTGGACACGGGTGGGGACGCCGGCACGCAGGACCCATACGGCACGGCTGGCCGCCGAAGCCTCATCGCTGCTGCGGTTGGTGCGCAGGCGCGGTGGTGAAAAGAGCCGGGTCAGGAAACTGCCGCGATTGCCGCTGGTGGTCGCGGGTGGCGAATAGCGCAGAGCCGCATTCGGCACGAGGAGTGCATCGGAGACGGATTCCACCGTAATGTCTGCGGTTGCCGTCATGCCGGGGCGCAACAGGAGGTCGGCATTGTCGACCGTCAGGATCGCCTTGTAGGTGACGACATTGGAGACGGTTTCGGATGCAAAGCGCACAGTCTCGATGGCGGCGGGAAAGCTGCGGTCCGGATAGGCGTCGACGGAGAATTTCGCGAGTTGGCTTTCCCTCACCTGGCCGACATCCGCCTCATCGACTGAGACTTGAAGTTCCATATGCCTCAGGTCTCCGGCGATGGTGAAGAGCACCGGCGCATTGAGCGAGGAGGCAACCGTCTGGCCGGGATCCACATCGCGGGTGAGCACCACGCCGTCGATCGGCGAGACGATCTTGAGTTTCGAGAGATTGACCTCTGCAAGCTGCAGGCTGGCTTCGGCGGACAGGACTGCGGCTTCGTTGACCGCCTTGGTCGCGACGGCAGCTTCATAAGTATATTGGGCGGCGTCCAGCTCCTGCTGGCTGGAAATGCGGTTGCTGACAAGGCCGGTCAGCCGGTCAAGCGTATTCTTGGCGGATGCGGCTTCCGCTTCTGCCTTGAGCACGCTCGCCTTTGCGGAGGCAAGCTGGGCGCGAGCGCTCTGGACATCGGCCTCCTGCTTGTTGGTGTCGAGTTCGGCGAGCACATCGCCCGTCTTCACCGGGCTGTTGTAGCTGACATTGACTTTGCGCACCGTGCCGGAGAGTTCGCTCGATATATCCACCTGGTCGGTCGGCTGGACGGAGCCGGTTGCAGTGACGATGACCGAAAGATCGCCGCGCTTCACGGGCTGTGTCGTATAGTCGTATCGCGTCCCGTTGCTGCCGAAATAGGTATAGGCGCTGGCGGCAGCGATCAGAAGGACGATGGAAACGATTGGCCAGAAGAGCCAGCGGCGCTTCTTGCCGCCGCCCGACGCTGCCAGGATCGCGGCGAGATCGGGCGCATCGCTCGTCTTTACCGCTGGGTCGGGTGTCTTCTGCACGTTCAAGGTCAAGTCCCTCTTTGGATGATATATGGGACGGCCGTACGTGTCCGTCCCGCCGCCACACGGCGCGAATCCGCCGGAAGCGTGGTCGTCGCGGATTTCTCTATGCTTCCAATGACATGAAACGCGTGTAGGAGGAACTTAAATATCGGTAAGGTAGTTCTGCCTTGATCCGCATCAGACGGCGGCTCTTTTTCTGGGAACGTCGAAGCCGGCATCAATGCGGCTTCCGCGACGGCGACGCTGCCGTCTCGTTCGAAGAAGAACAGGGCGACAAATCGGTTCGTTAATGGAAAAGCCGGCATCTCGCGCGGGATGCCGGCTTTTTGTCGTTTTCAAATCTGTGATTATTGCACCGAACCCGGGACGCCGAAACGTTCCGGCCATGGTCGGAACCTTTGGGTCAACCTCTTGTGAAGAAGGTCAGGCCGTCTCGCGGGCTGTTTTCAGTGCCGCCGCCCACCAGGCGAGGTCGTCCAGCATGGTCTTCACGCCTGGCTCGAGATGGGTGAGTTCCTTGATATCCTTGCCTTGCTGCCAGACTGCGAAGAAATCGGCACCCTGGATGTGCACGCCCGGACGAGTCGGAACCATCTGTAGCTCGACGGCTATGTTGCGCAAATGCTCGACCGCACGTGCGCCTCCGACGCTGCCGTAGCCCACGGCCGCCGCCGGCTTGCGGTTCCATTCCTTGTAGGAGTAGTCGAGGGCATTCTTGAGTACGGCCGTGATCGAACGGTTGTATTCAGCTACGATAAAGATGTAGCCATCGAATTCGGCGACCTTTTTCTGCCAACGCTGACCGACTTCGTTTTCGGTTGGAACCCAGGCATTGGACGCCTTTTCATTGAAGAATGGCAGCGGGAAGTCGCGCAAGTCGACGAGTTCGAATTCCATGTCCTCGCGCTGCGACGCAGTCTCGCAAATCCACTTGGCTGGCTTTTCTCCAAAACGGACGTCGCGCGTGCTCGTGATGATGATGGCAATCTTCGGCTTGGCCATAAAATTTTCTCGCTTTCGGGAAAGGGATTTGGATGGGACCGAAGCAATATGGTCGCAAGAAGAAAATGGTCAAGCCGGCCGGAGGGCTTCGACGGGGCGGCTGCGGGGTTCACGCGATCGTGCTCGCCAAAACGGCTCAGTTCGTGGACGAGAGTTCTGTGGAGGGCGCCAGGATATTGGCGTTGCCGAGGGATTGGTCTGCATATTTGAATGCCAGGATGCTAAGCACCGAGGCGATGAGAACGACGAAAATGATCCGCATCAGGAACTCCTTCGCCCGCATAAACGGTGCCAGACATGTAGAGGTTCCGGGTTGTGTTTCAATAGAACGTGATGACCATTCATGGTCGGGGTGGGCACAGCCCGATCCCGAAGACCGGGCTGTGCCATATGATGATGCGGGATCTGGCGGTTTAGCTGACCGAGAAGGGGACCGCTACGAAGGTCTGGCTGTCGCCGCGCTGGATGAGAAGCAGGACCGATTTGCGACCGGCCTTGCCCGCATCAGCAACTGCTGCCTTGGCTTCCTTGGCTGATTTCACCGGCCGCTGGTTGACCGAGACGATGATGTCCCCGGGCTGCAGGCCGGCATCGGTTGCCGGCTTGTCGGGGGCGACGCTTTCGATCACCGCCCCGCTTTCCCGGCGCGGCAGGTTGAGCGCCTGGCGAACATCCGGGGTAATGTCGCCAAGGCCGACGCCGATCGTCGGAACGCGTTGTGCGGCCGGGCTCGACTTGTCGCCGTTATCGGCGGAGGCCTGCTGCTGGTCGTCCTGGTTGCCGCCGATCGTGATGCGCAGGTCCCTGGTCTCGCCTTCGCGCCACACGGTGAGGCTTTCCCTGGCTCCTGGCGCGAGATCGGCGACCATGCGCGACAGGTCGCGGGGTGATTTGATCTCCTGCCCGCCGAGGGCGGTGATGACGTCGCCGGTCTCGATGCCGGCCCGGGACGCCGGCGTGTCATCGCTCACATTGGCGACCAGCGCGCCTTCAGGCCTGCCAAGGCCGATGGCGCTCGCAACGTCCGCCGTTACCGGCTGGATCTGCACGCCGATGAAGCCATGCTCGATCGAGCCGTCCTTCATCAGCTTGGCGACAACCTTTTGCGCCTGATCGGAGGGAATCGCGAAGCCGACGCCGACGCTACCGCCATTCGGCGAGTAGATAGCGGTGTTGATACCGATCACCTTGCCCTGGAGATCGACAAGCGGGCCACCGGAGTTTCCGTGATTGATCGGTGCGTCGATCTGGATGAAGTCATCGTAGGGACCGCTGTGCAGGTCACGGCCGCGGGCAGAGACGATGCCGGCGGTGACCGTCGTACCGATGCCGAAGGGATTGCCGATCGCAAGGATCTGGTCGCCGGCGTTGAGCCTGTCGGAATCACCCCAGTTAACGGTGGCAAGCGGCTTCGGCGCATTGATCTTGATGACGGCGAGATCGGATTTCGGGTCGGCGCCGACGAGCTTGGCGGGTAGTTCCGTGCCGTCGTCCAAGGTTACCCTGATGCTCGTCGCGCTGTCGATCACGTGATTGTTGGTGACGATATAGCCGTCTGCGGCGATGATAAAACCGGAACCGAGGGCCTCTGCATGCGGGGTCGGGCGTTGCGGCATCTGGCGCGGGATCGGAATGCCCTGCTGGCCGAAGAACTGCCTGAACTGCTCATCGAAGGGTGAAGCATCGCTGAATGGCGAATTGTCGCCAGTATCGGCATTCTGGGCTTTCATCACGGTGGTGATGGTGACGACGGCCGGCTTGTCGGCTGCGACGATCGGTGCGAAGGAACCGCCCGGGGCGACTGTGCCGGTAATCGGCGCAGTGTCGGTCGCGGCCTCGGCGGCGTTGAGGCCGAAGATGACGGGCATGGCAAGCGGAGCAACGGCAATGGCTGCACCAAGAAGGGCGGCGAGGCGGTGTTTGCGAAGGATATCGGACATGCTGGTTTTCCTTTCTGATTGATGGCTCCGGCCCCGCCTTGATGACGGGTTCCGGGGCGAGGGGGATCGAAGCCGCGGACTAAGCCCGCGGCCGATCGGCTTTCGGTGAGGTCAGAAGAGAAGGAGAGCCAGGTAGACCACGGAATGGTCGTGCTCTTCGGAAGTTCAGTTCGGTGGATGGCGTAGCCGGATTGGTGGGCGACGATCTATCGACATGAACGAGCGCATGGCGCCTCCGTTCTTGATCAAAGAAGTTCAATCGGCTGTCTCATACCGTCGCGTCGCGGCATGTGCGGCCGCCGGCGGTATTCAGTCTTGCATCGAAAACTACGCCTCGAAGCCGCGATAGTCAGCTTAACAATTGATAAGGTTATAGACCGGCGACCTGTCGGATTTTCGGCCGAAACCTGAGTTTCGGGAGCGCGGAAAAATTAGAATAATTGATGTTTATCAATTGTTTGCCCGCATCCTATTCGCCGACGCGCGTTCGATGAAACCTGAATTCTTTGTAAGAATGATGTTTCTGCTGAGAAGATGAAGAATTTTTAAGGTGGTGAGAACGCAGGGATTCGAACCCTGGACCTACTGATTAAAAGTCAGTTGCTCTACCGGCTGAGCTACGCTCTCCCGTGGTGCGCTGCAGCGCGTCCTTGAAAGTGCGCGGAACATATGCAGGTGACCCGTTGCGGTCAACCCGCAAAAACAGCAAAAATGCGGCTTCTTGCCGCTTTTCCATGATGATGCGAAAAGGTGATTGGCATTCGCCGCCTTGAATCGGTACGTGAAGCGCAATGCCGGGTCTGAAAAGACTGCCATCCGGAGCCACACGTGTCGATTGCCGAAGTATCATTGCTGAGTGCGCTTCTTGCCGGCGCGCTGTCGTTCCTTTCCCCCTGCGTGCTGCCGCTCGTGCCGCCCTATCTTTGTTATATGGCGGGCATTTCCGTTGAACAGTTCCGCGGCGGCGGTGCCGCGGTTGCCGAGTTCAGGAGCGGAACGCGCAGGGCGGTGCTGATGTCTGCGCTGTTCTTCACCCTGGGATTCGCAACCGTTTTCGTGGCACTTGGGGCAGGGGCCTCGACGATCGGCGTACTGCTGCGCCAGCATCTGGACCTTCTCTCCAAGATCGGCGGTCTGATCATCATCGCCATGGGCCTCAACTTCCTCGGCGTCTTCCGAATCGGTTTCCTGGCCCGCGAGGCGCGCTTCCAGGGCGGCGGGCAGCCGGCAACTCTCTCGGGCGCCTATGTCATGGGGCTCGCCTTTGCCTTCGGATGGACGCCGTGTATAGGTCCGGTGCTCGGCGCCATTCTTGGTGTTGCCGCCTCGCGCGACACCGTAGGCGAGGGGGCTATGCTGCTTGCCATCTATTCGCTCGGCCTTGCCGTGCCCTTCTGGATCGCCGCCGGCTTTTCGGGAGCCTTCATGCGGTTCCTGACGCGCTTCCGCCGCCATCTCGGCACGGTCGAGAAAGTCATGGGCGTATTCCTGATCCTGACCGGTCTCGCCTTCATCTTCGGCTTCGTCAGTTCTGCCGCGATATGGTTCCAGCAGACCTTTCCAATCCTCATGCAAATCGGTTAACGGGAATCTCCTTCCAACGCGACCCGGGACCTTGGGCTGGCAAAGATGGCCGACATTATTGCAATGCTGTTGCCCTTCTTCGGGCTGATCTTCATCGGTTACCTCGCTGCCAAGGTTACCAAACAGCCCGCCGAAGCGCTTGGCTGGATGAACACTTTCATCATCTACGCAGCACTTCCGGCGCTGTTCTTCAAACTCGTCTCGCGCACGCCGGTCGAACAGTTGACCCGGGTCGACTTCATTCTCGGCGAGATCGGCGCGACCTATCTGATCTTCTTCCTTCTTTTTCTCATCGGCTTCTTCATCAGGCGCAATTCCTTCGCCGATTGCACAATCCAATCGTTTGCGGGTGCCTATGGCAATATCGGTTACATGGGACCGGGGCTGGCGCTGCTGGCCTTCGGTGAAGCGGCCGCCGTGCCGGTGGCGTTGATCGTTTGCTTCGAGAATGCCGCGCATTTCATCGTTGCGCCTGCCATGATGGCGGCCGCCGGGGACGACAGGCGCCCGGCGATCCGGGTTGCGGCCGACATTGCCCGAAGGGTGGCATTGCACCCGTTCATCATCTCGACCGTGCTGGGCTTCTGTTTTGCCGCCCTGGCGATCAGGCCGCCGGAGGCATTCCAGCGCCTGGTCGATTATCTGGCGCAGGCGGCAGCCCCTTGCGCTCTCTTCGCCATGGGGGTGACGCTGGCGCTGAGGCCCATCCGCCGCGTGCCCGTGGAGATCGGCTATATCGCCGTTTTCAAGCTGGCCATGCTGCCGATGACGACCTATGTGGTGCTGTCGCTGATCGGCAACTTCGATCCCGTCTGGATCTACTCGGCGACCCTGCTTTCGGCGCTGCCGACGGCGACGAACGTTTTCGTCATCAGCCAGCAATATCACGTCTGGCAGGAAAGGGCGTCCGCGAGCATCCTGATCATCACCGTACTCTCGGTGCTGACCTTGCCGGTGTTTCTCTACCTCATCAACGCTGGAATTCTACCGCCGGACCTCATTCCTTAAGGCGTCAAGGACGGCACGGAACCCGCGGCCAGGCTCGATTCCCTCGCGCATCAGCAGATTGCGGAGCGGCGGGGCGCTGCCGAGGAAATGCAGGCCGGCTGCACGCAGCATCTGCACGGGCAGGAAATCCGACAGCAGAGAGCGGTTGAGAACGTCGACGCCGAAGGTGCGGCTCATGACGTCCGGCCGCCGGCGCCGGTTGAAACGATCGCCTGCATCCGCCGGGATCGGCCGGTCGCCGATGGGGGCGAGAAGCTCGGAAAGGGCGATCACGTCGCGCAGCGACAGGTTGAGGCCCTGCGCGCCGATCGGCGGGAAGGCATGCGCGGCTTCGCCGATCAGGGCTAGGCGCCCCTTGCCGAAACGGTCCGCCATCAGGCTTGAAAGCGGCCATATCTGCGGGGTGTCTTCCACCGTCACCTTGCCGAGCATGGACTGCATGCGATTTTCAATAGCCTGCGACAGGTCTTCGACGGGCAGAGCGACGAGGCGCTGAGCTTCCTTCGGCGTCACGACCCAGACAAGACTGGAGCGAAGGCCCGGAAGCGGAACCTGGGTAAAAGGTCCAGTCTCCGTGTGGAATTCGGTCGAGACATTGCCGTGCGGCAGCGTATGGGCGAAATTCAGCACCAGTGCCGATTGGCTGTAGGACCAACGGCGCACGCCGATTCCGGCCGCGTCGCGGGTCTTTGACTTCCGCCCATCGGCCCCCACGATAAAATCGACCGTGATGGTGGAGGCATCCGAAAGCGTGATCGCTGCCCGTTCGGCGGAATAATCCACGGTTTGAACGCTCTGCGTAATCTTGGTGATGTTCGGTTCCGCGGTGACGGCTGCATCCAGCGTCCCGGACAGCGCCTTGTTCGGGATGTTGTAGCCGAAGGCATAAAGGCCGACATCCTGTGCCCGGAACTGTGTCGTCGGCGCCCGCAGCAGCCGCTTCGTGCCATCGATGATCTGCATGATGGACAGGGCCGCCGCCGAGGGGGCAATATCATCCCACACGCCGAGCCGTTCCAGGAAGCGGATCGACTGGTCCATCAGGGCCGTCGTGCGCTCGTCTGCTTTTTCGGATACGGGAGCAATGAGGGCTACCTTGCGCCCGGCGCGCGCGAGAGCCAGGGCCGCAAGCGATCCGGCAAGCCCCCCGCCCACCACGGCGATCTCGAAATGCTGCATTTCCGTTGTCCTGATCTGCGAATATCCTTGACGAAACTATTTAGAACTTCAAAGCGTGCATATCCATGGGGCATCGCGGCGCAGCATAGAAAAAGCAAGGGTTTATCCGCGCCGCGTAGGGCTGGCAGGTTGCAAAGCGTGCTGATTGGCCGCATACCAGCCCAACGAGAGAGAGGTGGACTGGCGGCGTGATCAGACGAATCTTCAACTACCGGAAAGTTCCTTATGCGGAAATGCGCGCCTTTTCGGTTCATCTTCTAACTGCTTCGGGTTCGTTCCTGGCCTTCCTGGGTGTTGTCGCGGCAGCCGAACACCGCTTTGTGGACATGTTCTGGTGGCTCGGCCTTGCGCTGCTTGTCGACGGTATCGACGGACCGATTGCCCGCAAGGTGCGGGTCAAGGAAGTCCTGCCCAACTGGTCGGGCGACACACTCGACAATATCATCGACTACGTGACCTATGTCCTGCTGCCGGCTTTCGCACTCTACCAGAGCGGCATGATCGGCGAGCCCTGGTCCTTCTTCGCTGCCGGCGCGATCGTCGTATCAAGCGCCGTCTATTACGCCGACACGGGCATGAAGACGGAGGAATATTTCTTCTCCGGTTTCCCGGTCGTCTGGAACATGGTGATCTTCACGCTTTTTGCTATCGATGCCAGTGCGTTGACGGCGCTGATCGTCGTCTCAATCTCCGTGATCCTCACGTTCCTGCCGATCAATTTCCTGCATCCGGTGCGGGTGAAACGCTTGAGACCATTCAACCTCGCCGTCTGCCTTGTCTGGTGCGCACTGGGTGGCTATGCACTCCTCCTGCATTTCGCCACGCCGGACTGGGTGGCCTGGGGCGTCGTCGTGAGTGGCATCTACCTTTATTGCATCGGCGCCGCGCTGCAGCTTTTCCCCAATCTGGGGAAATAGTTGGACGTTGCTTCTTGTGCTTTTTCTTTGATGTTGTGCGAAGCAACAAAAACGGTATCAATATGACAAAAGAACGCTCAGCATCAGGCTTGAGAAGCGTTCAAAGAACAATGCGCCGCCGTGCCGGCCGAGCCTCGCAAGAAGGTTGGACACAGGCGAAACAGGGGGTTCAGTGACGTTATCCGAAGGTCCGGCGACCGTTCCGCTCTTGTCGGTTCGAGGTTTGACCAAACTTTTCGGCAGCTTCGCCGCCTGCAGTGCGATCGATCTGGATATCGCGCCGGGCGAGATTCATGCGCTTCTCGGCGAAAACGGTGCCGGCAAATCCACCCTGGTCAAGATGCTTTTCGGCGTGCTGCAACCGAGCGCGGGTCGGATCCTTTGGGACGGCTCACCAATGACAATCGCTTCGCCTGGCGAAGCCCGCCATCTCGGCATCGGCATGGTCTTCCAGCATTTCTCGCTTTTCGAGGCGCTGACGGTGGCCGAAAACATCGCGCTGTCGCTCGACCCGAGAATTTCGCTGTCGAGGATTTCCGACGAAGCGGCGTCGCTTTCGAAAGCCTATGGTCTGCCGCTCGATCCCAAGGCGCATGTGGCGGACCTTTCCGTCGGCGAGCGCCAGCGCATCGAGATCGTTCGCGCCCTGCTGCAAAATCCCAAGCTGATCATCCTCGACGAGCCGACCTCGGTTCTGACGCCGCAGGAGGCTGATCGTCTGTTCGAGACGCTTTTCAAGCTGAAGGCCGAAGGTCGATCGGTTCTCTACATCAGCCATCGGCTGGAGGAGGTGCGGCGCATCTGCGACCGTGCCACCGTGCTTCGTCACGGCAAGGTTACCGGCGCCTGCGACCCGAAGCAGGAGACGCCGGCCTCGCTCGCCCGCATGATGGTCGGCTCCGAAGTGGCCGAAGTGCATCGGGATGGCGAAGCGCCGCTTGGGGATACCTGCATCGAGGTCAGCGATCTTTCGGTGCCGGCGCGCACGCCCTTTGCCGTCTCGCTGAAGAATATCTCGATGAAGGTGCGGGCCGGAGAGGTGCTGGCGATCGCAGGCGTCGCCGGCAACGGCCAGGGTGAACTCTTCGATGCGCTGTCGGGCGAATATCCCGTCGCCGAAGACGAGGCGATCCGTATCCGCGGCAAGGCGGTCGGCCACACCGGCATCAACGGACGCAGACTGCTCGGTGCCGGCTTCGTGCCGGAGGAGCGCCATGGCCATGCGGCTGTCCCGGCTATGCCGCTTTCCGACAATCTTTTGCTCGCCCGCAGTCAGTCGGATAGGAAGGCATTTTTATCTGCAGGCTTGGCCGCAATCGTCCGCCACGATGCGATCCGTTCGGCGACGCGGCGCATCTGCGAGGCGATGGATGTGAGAAAAAGCGGTGAGGATCCGCTCGCGGGCTCGCTTTCCGGCGGCAATCTGCAGAAATTCATCGTCGGGCGCGAGCTTGACCGTCAGCCGGCTATGCTGGTCGTCAATCAGCCGACCTGGGGTGTCGATGCGGGTGCGGCAAGCCGCATTCGCCAGGCGCTGATCGATTTGGCAAAGGCAGGCTCGGCCGTTGTTGTTATCAGCCAGGATCTGGACGAGATTTTCGAAGTCGCGACCAATATCGCCGTAATCTCGGAAGGCAGGTTGTCCACGGCGTATCCGGCCGGAACGCTCAGCCTCGAGCGCATCGGCCTCATGATGGGTGGCATCCACGAGAGCCATTCAATTCCGGAGGCGGCGCATGCGCATTGAGCTTGAAAAGCGCGCCCGCGTCTCGACGCTGTTCTCGATCCTGTCGCCGCTGCTTGCGCTGGCGCTCACATTGATCTTCGGCGCGGTCATGTTCTGGCTGCTCGGAAAAAACCCGCTTAACGCACTCTACGTTTATTTCGTCGAGCCGCTGCTGGAAGTCTGGTCACTGCACGAACTGGCGACCAAGGCGGCGCCGCTCATCCTCATCGGTGTCGGGCTTGCGGTCTGCTACCGGTCCAACAATTGGAACATTGGCGCAGAAGGCCAGTTTACCATCGGCGCGATTACCGGTTCGATCCTGCCGGTCCTGTATCCCGACTGGCATTCACCGATGATCCTGCCGCTCATGCTGATCATGGGAATGGCGGGCGGCGCGCTTTATGCCGGGATCCCGGCCCTCTTGAAGACCCGCTTCAACACCAACGAGATCCTGACGAGCCTCATGCTGGTCTATATCGCCCAGCTCTATCTCGACTGGTTGGTACGCGGTCCGTGGCGCGACCCGCAGGGATACAACTTCCCGCAGACCAAGAGTTTTCAGGTCGAGGCGGTCCTGCCGGAAATACTCTCCTCCGGCCGCGCCCATTGGGCCTTCGTCTTCGCGATTATCGCAGCCGTCGCGCTCTGGTTCATGATGCGCTTCATGCTGAAAGGGTTCGAAGTTTCCGTGCTCGGTCAATCAGAAAGGGCAGGGCGCTTTGCCGGCTTTTCTGCTCGCCGCATGGTGTGGTTTTCGATGCTGCTCTCCGGCGCTCTGGCGGGGCTTGCCGGTATATCGGAAGTGTCAGGCTCGATCGGCCATGTGCAGCCCACCATCTCGCCCGGCTATGGCTTCACCGCCATCATCGTCGCCTTCCTCGGACGCCTCAATCCGCTCGGCATTATCGCCTCGGGCCTTGTGCTGGCGCTGACTTATCTCGGTGGCGAAGCGGCGCAGCTTTCGATCGGCATTTCGGACAAGGTCAGCCGCGTTTTCCAAGGGCTGCTGCTTTTCTTCGTACTTTCCTGTGACACGCTCATTCACTACAGAATTCGACTGATCGTTGCAGGCACCAAACCGGCGGAGGTGAAGGCCTGATGTTCGAGGCTATCCTCCTTACCGTCATCACCGCATCGACACCGCTCGTCATTGCGTCGCTTGGTGAGCTTGTGACGGAACGCGCCGGCGTGCTGAACCTCGGTGTCGAAGGGATGATGATCATGGGCGCAGTCTGCGCCTTCGCCGCCGCGCAACTGACCGGCTCGCCTCATCTCGGCATTCCTGCCGGCATTCTGGGCGGGGCGATTTTCTCGCTGCTCTTCGGCTTTCTGACGCTGACGCTCGTTGCCAACCAGGTGGCGACCGGCCTTGCACTCACCATTCTGGGGCTTGGTCTTTCCGGCCAGATCGGCGAGGCGTTCGTCGGCCAGCCCGGCATCAAGCTGCCGCCGATCGTCATCCCGCTGCTCTCGGATATTCCGTTCGTCGGCCGGGTTCTCTTCAGCCAGGACCTGATCTTCTATCTGTCCATCGCGCTGGTGATCGGCATCAACTGGTTCCTGTTCAGGAGCCGCACCGGCTTGCAGGTCCGGGCAATCGGCGACAGCCATGCCTCCGCTCATGCGCTGGGCATCAATGTCATCCGCACACGCTATCTGGCGGTCATGTTCGGCGGTGCCTGCGCCGGGCTTGCCGGAGCGCAGCTCTCGCTCGTCTATACGCCGCAATGGGTGGAGAACATGTCTGCCGGCCGGGGCTGGATCGCATTGGCGCTCGTCGTCTTCGCCTCATGGAGGCCATGGCGTGTGCTTGCCGGCGGTTATCTTTTCGGTGCAGTCGGGGTTGGCCAATTGCACGCGCAGGCCTTCGGTGTCGGCCTGCCTTCACAACTGCTGTCCGCCCTTCCATATGCGGCCACTATTGTCGTGCTGATCATCATCTCGCATAATCGCCGCACGACGCTCATCAATACGCCGGCATCGCTCGGGAAACCCTTTGTCCCCGACCGGTGACCGCGGTGCAAAAACAAACGTCTTCAAGCCAATAGAGGTTCGGAAATGAAGAAACTGATTATTGCCCTTGCCGCATCGGCCGCCTTGCTCGGCGGGTTTTCGACCGGCGCCCAGGCCCAGGAAAAGAAGAAGGTCTGTTTCATCTACGTCGGGTCGAAGACGGACGGCGGGTGGACACAGGCGCATGACCTCGGCCGCCAGGAGCTCCAGAAGGCTCTCGATGACAAGATCGAGACGCCCTTCCTGGAAAACGTTCCGGAGGGCCCGGATGCCGAGCGCGCCATCGAGCGTATGGCCCGGTCCGGCTGCGCCATGGTCTTTACCACGTCTTTCGGCTTCATGGACGCCACCGTCAAGGTGGCTCAAAAGTTTCCGGACGTGAAGTTCGAACATGCGACCGGCTTCAAGTCGGCTCCGAATCTCGCAACCTACAACTCACGCTTCTATGAAGGTCGCTATATCCAGGGGCAGATCGCTGCGAAGATGTCGAAGAAGGGGCTGGCAGGCTATATCGCTTCCTTCCCGATCCCGGAAGTGGTGATGGGCATCAACGCCTTTGAGCTCGGCGCCAAGTCGATCAACCCGAACTTCAAGCTGAAGGTGGTCTGGGCCAATACCTGGTTCGATCCCGGCAAGGAAGCCGACGCTGCGAAGGCTCTCATCGACCAGGGCGTCGATATTCTGACCCAGCACACCGACACGACGGCTCCGATGCAGGTCGCGGCCGAGCGAGGCATCCTGGCGTTCGGGCAGGCTTCCGACATGATCGCCGCCGGCCCGAAAACCCAGCTCACCGCGATCGTAGACACCTGGGGTGCCTATTACATCAAGCGCACCAAGGCACTCCTCGACGGCACCTGGAAATCCGAACAGATCTGGGACGGCTTGAAGGACGGCATCCTGACCATGGCGCCCTATACCAACATGCCGGACGACGTGAAGGCGATGGCCGAGGAGACCGAAGCCAAGATCAAGTCGGGTGAACTCCATCCCTTCACCGGCCCGATCAACAAGCAGGACGGCACTGCCTGGCTTGCTGCGGGCGAAAAGGCTCAGGATGGCGTTTTGCTCGGCATGAATTTCTATGTTGAAGGCGTCGACGACAAGCTGCCTCAATAGTGTCTGATCCACTTCCCTTTTGGGAAGCATGGAGGGCGTCCTCGGGCGCCCTTTTTGTTTCTGCTGCACACAAGCCGTTTATCGCGCTTCAACTGTCTTGCTGCTAAAAGCCGGGCAATTGCATGAAGGAGATTCCCGATGAGCCGTTCCTGCCTTGCCGTCATCCTCGCCGCCGGCGATAGCACACGCATGAGGTCATCGATGTCAAAGGTGCTGCATCCGGTGGCCGGTCGGCCGATGATCGCGCATGTGATGGCCGCGGTCGCATCGACGGGCGTTTCCGCCGCAGCGCTCGTGGTCGGCCGGGATGCGGATGCGGTTGCCAAAGCGGGCGCTGTCGAGGGCGTTACGGTCGAGGCCTTTCTCCAGGCCGAACGACGCGGAACGGGCCATGCGGTCCTCACAGCAAAAGATGCCATCGCTCACGGCTACGACGATGTGTTGATTGCCTATGGTGACGTGCCGCTGGTGACATCCGCGACCTTTACCCTGGCGCGTGAAGGACTTGCTGACGGGGCGGATGTCGTGGTGATCGGCTTTCATACCGACAAGCCGACTGGTTACGGTCGGCTCCTTGTCGAAAACGGCGAACTCATCGCCATTCGCGAGGAGAAAGATGCAAGCGAGGAAGAACGCAAGGTCACCTGGTGCAACAGCGGCTTGATGGCGATCGATGGCCGCAAGGCGCTGTCGCTTCTCGAAAAAATCAGCAACAACAATGCCAAGGGTGAATATTATCTTACCGATCTGGTCGAGATCGCGCGCGCTGACGGCGGCAGGGTGGTGGCCGTCGATGCACCCGAAACGGAGGTCGCCGGCTGCAACAACCGCGCCGAGCTTGCCGCCCTTGAAAGGCTGTGGCAGGAGCGCCGCCGCCACGAACTGATGCTCTCGGGCGTCACCATGGTCGCGCCGGAGACTGTCTTCCTTTCCTACGATACCGAAATCGGCCAGGACGCATTTATCGAGCCGAATGTCTTTTTCGGACCTGGCGTGAAGGTCGAGGCCGGGGCTCTCATTCATGCCTTTTCGCATATGGAGCGCGCCCATATCGGGGCGGGGGCGGAAATAGGTCCGTTTGCGCGCCTCCGGCCAGGCGCTACGTTGCTTTCCAAGTCAAAGGTCGGCAATTTCTGCGAGGTCAAGAATGCCGAGATTGGCGAGGGAGCCAAGGTCAATCACCTGACCTATATCGGCGATGCGTTCGTCGGGGCCCATTCGAACATCGGCGCGGGTGCCATCACCTGCAACTATGACGGTGTGAACAAGCACGTGACCCGCATCGGCGCGAATGCCTTCATCGGCTCGAATTCTTCGCTGGTAGCGCCGGTTTCGATCGGCGACGGCGCCTATGTGGCCTCCGGCAGCGTGATTACCGAAGACGTGCCCGCCGATGCGCTGGCCCTTGGCCGTGCACGCCAGGAAATGAAGCCTGGGCGTGCCAAAGTGATCCGGGAGCGTGCGCTTGCTTTCAAGGCCGCTAAAAAAGCAGCGAAATAAACAAGAGCACCTTAACCGCCAACCATTACTTTCCGACATCGAAAGTGACTACTGAACCGATTGCGCAAAACGCGTAATCGGATAGGAATTCACGCGGTTCAACCAAGCGGAGATAAGCATCCATGTGCGGGATTGTCGGGATCGTCGGAAGAGGGCCGGTAGCATCACGCTTGGTTGATGCGCTTCGGCGGCTCGAATATCGCGGTTATGATTCCGCCGGAATCGCGACGATCTGCGAGGGCCGGATGGATCGCCGCCGGGCCGAGGGCAAGCTGTTCAATCTTGAAAAGAAGCTCGATGCGGAACCGTTGCCCGGCACGATCGGTATTGCCCACACCCGTTGGGCGACCCATGGCGTGCCGAATGAAACCAACGCGCATCCGCATTTCGTCGCGGGTGTCGCCGTCGTCCACAACGGCATCATCGAGAACTTTTCCGAACTGAAGGACGAACTGCTTGCCGAAGGCGCCGTCTTCGAGAGCCAGACCGATACGGAAGTCGTGGCGCATCTGCTCGCCAAATACACCCGCCAGGGCATGGATCACCGCGAGGCCATGCTTGCCATGCTTAACCGCGTCTCCGGGGCCTATGCGCTCGTCGTGATGTTCGAAGACGATCCGGACACGATCATGGCTGCGCGTTTCGGACCGCCACTGGCGATCGGCCATGGCCGGGGCGAGATGTTTTTGGGCTCCGACGCGATCGCGTTGTCGCCTTTCACCAATGAGATCACCTATCTGGTGGATGGCGATTGCGCCATCATGACCCACAAAGGTGTCGAGATTATCGATTACGAAGGCAAGCTGCTCAAGCGGCAGAGCCAGATTTCTCAAGCCACCGCCTTCATGGTGGACAAGGGCAACCACCGCCATTTCATGGAGAAGGAGATCTACGAGCAGCCTGAGATCATTTCTCACGCGCTCGGCAACTATATCGATTTTGCCGCTCATACGGTGAAGAAGAACGATACGGCGATCGATTTCGGCAAGGTCTCCGGCCTGGCAATCGCCGCTTGCGGTACAGCCTATCTTTCGGGCCTGATCGGCAAATACTGGTTCGAGCGTTATGCACGCCTGCCCGTCGAGATCGATGTTGCCTCCGAATTCCGTTACCGCGAATTGCCGCTGTCGCCCTCGCAGGCGGCATTGTTCATCTCGCAGTCCGGGGAGACGGCGGATACGCTGGCCTCGCTACGTTACTGCAAGGATCAGGGCTTGAAGATCGGAGCGGTGGTGAACGTCAGGGAATCCACCATTGCCCGCGAAGCGGACGCGATCTTCCCGATCCTCGCCGGACCGGAGATCGGCGTCGCGTCTACCAAGGCCTTTACTTGCCAGTTGGCCGTCCTGGCTGCACTTGCGATCGGCGCCGGTCGCGCCCGTGGCACCGTGAATGCAGACGACGAAAAGGCGATGGTCAAGCATCTTGCCGAGATGCCGCGTATCATGAGTCGGGTGTTGAACGACATCCAGCCCGAGATCGAGGGCCTGTCTCGTGAACTCTCCCGTTTCAAGGATGTTCTTTATCTTGGTCGCGGCACGAGCTTTCCGCTTGCCATGGAAGGTGCGCTGAAGCTCAAGGAAATCTCCTATATCCATGCGGAGGGTTATGCCGCCGGCGAGCTGAAGCATGGGCCGATCGCGCTGATCGACGAGAACATGCCGGTAATCGTGATCGCGCCGCACGATCGTTTCTTCGAAAAGACCGTCTCCAACATGCAGGAAGTGGCGGCGCGCGGTGGCAGGATCATCTTCATCACCGACGAGAAAGGGGCAGCCGCCTCGAAACTGCCGACCATGGCGACCATTGCGCTGCCAAATGTGGACGAGATCATCGCGCCGATGATCTTTTCGCTGCCGATCCAGTTGCTTGCCTATCACACGGCAGTCTTCATGGGCACGGATGTCGATCAGCCGCGCAACCTGGCGAAATCCGTCACTGTCGAGTGATCTCTGCGGCTTTTTCTTGCAACGCAGTATCGCATCCGGCATTGTCGCCTCGATGAATGCTGCAATGTTTAGATGGGTCAGGGAAGCCGGATGAGCGACAGTCCAGAGCGTATATCGCTGGCGGGCCGGCTCAGGAATAATTTCCTTACGGGGCTCGTCATCTGCGCGCCGCTCGCGATCACCATATGGCTGACCTTCACCTTTATCGACTGGGCGGATAGCTGGGTCACACCTTACATTCCGAAACGCTACGACCCGCAATATTATTTCAATATCACCATTCCCGGCACGGGTCTGGTGATTGCGGTCGTCTTGATCACTATCATCGGCTTCCTCGGCAAGAACCTCATCGGGCGGTCGATCGTCAATTTCGGCGAGTCGATCCTGCATCGCATGCCGCTCGTCCGGACGATCTACAGGAGCGTCAAGCAGATCCTGGAGACGGTGCTGAAGGAACAGTCGACCTCCTTCAAGAAATGCGGGCTGATCGAATTCCCGAGCCCCGGCATGTGGGCGCTGGTTTTCATTTCCGGTGACGCACAGGGAGAGATCGCGGCAAAGCTCAATGCGGATGGCGAGGAGATGGTCGCCGTCTTCCTGCCTCCGACGCCGGTGCCGACAGCCGGTTTCCTGATGTTCGTGCCGAAGAGCAAGCTCATCATGCTTGACATGACGCCGGAAGAGGGGGCGAAACTGCTGATTTCCGGGGGGCTGATCGCGCCGGACTATAAGCCTGCCAGAGGCGTACCCACGGCAGTTCTTCCTCCGCCGGTAACGCAAGGCTGATCTATCCCGCTCTCAGGAAACGGATAGCCTCGTCGCGACGGTGCAGATAGAGCAGCACGCGCATGTTCTGGCCGCGTTCGCTCATCAATTCCGGGTCACGTTCCAACAGATAGGCTGCATCCTTGCGGGCGATCTCCAAGAGGTCGGCATGCGCTTCGAGACTGGCGATCCTGAAACCCGGCGTGCCGGACTGGCGGGTGCCGAGCAGCTCGCCTTCGCCACGCAGGCGCAAATCCTCCTCGGCGATCAGGAAACCGTCCTCGCTGTCGCGCAGGATCGAAAGCCGCGCGCGTCCGGTTTCGCTGAGTGGCCCTTTGTAGAGCAGTATGCAGGTGGAAGCTTCGTCGCCGCGCCCGACGCGACCGCGCAACTGATGGAGTTGGGCAAGCCCGAAGCGTTCCGCATGCTCGATCACCATGATCGTTGCATCCGGCACGTCGACGCCCACCTCCACGACGGTAGTCGCGACCAGCAAACGCAATTCGCCATTCTTGAATGCGGACATGACCGCATCCTTTTCCGGACCGCTCATGCGGCCGTGGATGAGCCCGACATTCTCACGGCCCAGCTCTTTCGCCAGCACCGCATACCGCTCCTCCGCCGACATGAGGTCGGAGACATCCGACTCCTCGACCAGTGGGCATATCCAATAAGCCTTCTTTCCTTCATCGATCGCCCTTCTCAGCCGTGCGACGATCTCGCCGAGCCGTTCGGTCGGGATGGTGACGGTCTGGATCGGCTTGCGGCCGGCAGGTTTCTCGGTGAGCTTGGAAACGTCCATGTCGCCGAAGGCGGCAAGCACCAGAGTGCGCGGGATCGGCGTCGCGGTCATCACCAGCATGTGGGGCGAGATACCCTTGGCGGTCAGCCGGAGACGCTGATGCACGCCAAACCGGTGCTGCTCGTCCACGACGGCAAGCATCAAATTGTGATAGTTGATCGCATCCTGGAAGAGTGCATGGGTGCCGATAATGATCCGGGCTTCGCCGGAGGCGATTCTTTCGGCAATCTGCTCGCGTTCTCGACCTTTCGTGCGCCCGGTCAGGACTTCGACCGTCACGCCTGCCGCTCCGGCCAGTTTGGAGATTGTTGCGAAATGTTGGCGGGCAAGGATTTCCGTTGGTGCCATGAGCACGGCCTGACCACCGGCTTCGACAGCCGCCGCCATGGCGAGCAGCGCAACCAGCGTCTTTCCGGCGCCGACATCGCCCTGTAGAAGCCGCAGCATGCGCTCATCAGCCGCCATATCCTTCAGAATATCATCGACAGCCAGCTTCTGGCTCGGTGTCAGCGAGAAGGGTAGGGAGGCTATGATCCTGGCGGATAGATCGCCCTTTACCCGGATCGGCTGGCCCGGCACCTTGCGAAGGCGTTGGCGCACCAGCGAGAGCGACACCTGGCCGGCCAGGAACTCGTCATAGGCAAGCCGACGGCGGGCGGGCGACTGCGGATCGATATCCGTCTCATCGCGCGGATCGTGCAGACGCCTGAAGGCTTCCGCAACGGAAGGAAACCCTTGACGCTGCGTGAGTGCTGCATCCGCCCATTCCGGCAGGGTTGGTAGACGTGCGACGGCGCCGTCGATCGCCCTGCGCAGCACTTTGGGCGACAGGCCTGCCGTTAGCGGATAAACAGGCTCGATCAAAGGCAGGTTTTCGGCCTCTGAGGATTTCACGATGAAATCCGGATGCACCATGGAAGGGCGGCCGTTGAACCAGTCTACCTTGCCGCTCACCATCACCATCTCGTCGATCGGCAGCGATTTCTCCAGCCAGTTGCCTTTGGCATGGAAGAAGGTCAGCGCCAGTTCGCCCGTCTCGTCATGGAGAAAAACACGGTAGGGCAAGTTCGACTTGCCGCGCGGCGGAGGCTGATGCCGATCGACACGTCCTTCGATGGTGACGATCGCCCCTTGGGGCGCGAGGGCGATGCCCGGCCGGTTGCGCCTATCGATCAGCGAATAGGGAGCGTGGAAGAGGAGGTCGATGACACGGCAATCGTCCGCATCCTCGCGGCCGGTAACAAGCGCGATCAGGTCGGCGAGCTTTGGCCCGACGCCGGCAAGCGAAGCGACGGGCGAGAACAGTGGATCGAGAGTGGCGGGACGCATAAAGCGCAAAATGCGATGGATTTTGCCTATTTGGCAAGGTGACGACGACGGAAAAGCGTCCTATATGAACCGCAAACAGGGACACCGACATGACTGGACTATCACGCACCAGCGCGGATCTCGATCCGCGCCGCCGTCGCATTCTCTATCGTTGCTGGCATCGCGGTATTCGCGAGATGGATCTCGTATTCGGGCAGTTTGCGGAAACGGAGATTGCCCGTCTGTCCGATGCCGAACTCGATCAGTTCGAGGCGGTCATGGGTGAGGACGATCATGATCTGCATGCCTGGATTACGGGCGCAAAGCCGCTCCCGGAACATCTGAGGACGCCGCTCTTTGCGCGCATAGCTGCCTACACGCCGGATTTCGACCCGGTCACCAAGGCTTCTCTGGAAGCGAGGCTTGGCCTCATCCGATGACTTCTGGCTCGATGATTCCCGGATTCGACGCGAAAAGAATAACGGCTGCAGGAAGTTCGCTCACCATCGGCAACGTGCCGCCTGGCATGGAGCCGCTCATCCTGGCGGAGCTCGCGCGCGCCGGCCAGCCGATCGCCTATGTCATGTCCGACGGGCAGAGCATGCCCGATCTGGAACAGATGCTGTCCTTCGTCGCGCCGGAAATTCCGGTCCTCGCGCTGCCGGCCTGGGACTGCCTTCCCTATGACCGGGTCTCGCCGAGCGCCGATGTCTCCGCGCGGAGGCTGGCGGCACTCTCCGGCCTGATTGCGCATCGGAAGAAGCCGCATGCGGCGATCGTGCTCGTCACGGTCAACGCCATGCTGCAGAAGATCGCTCCCGCCGAGATCATCGAAAGTCTCGCCTTCTCGGCCAAACCCGGTAATCAGGTGCGCATGGACGACATCGCCGCACGACTGGAGCGCAACGGCTTCGAGCGCGTGGCGACCGTGCGCGAGGTCGGTGAGTTCGCGGTGCGCGGCGGCATTCTGGACGTTTTCGTGCCGGGTACGGAAGAGCCGGTGCGGCTTGATTTCTTCGGCGATACGCTGGAGTCGATCCGGTCCTTCGATCCGGCCAGCCAGCGCACGACAGGCCAGGCGAGGTCGCTCGATCTGAACCCGATGAGCGAGGTGACGCTGACGCCCGATACGATCAGCCGTTTCCGCAAGAACTACCTTTCGCTTTTCGGTGCCGCGACTCGCGATGACGCACTCTATCAGGCGGTATCCGAAGGCCGCCGCTATGCCGGCATGGAACATTGGCTGCCGCTGTTCTACGAACGGCTTGAAACCGCCTTCGACTACCTCCAGGGCTTCCGCATCGTTACCGACCATACGGCGCGTGAAGCGGCGACCGAGCGTTCGAAACTCGTTCTCGACTATTATGAGGCGCGGCGCGATAGCGGCAGAGAAGGAAAGGGCGCTGCAGCACAGGCCGCCCCTTACAAACCCATTTCGCCAGGTCAGCTTTATCTCGATGGCAAGGCGTTTGCATCGGCGCTCGACGCCGTCGGCGCACTCCGGGTTACACCCTTCAACGAGGTGGATGCAGAAGGGCGCCGCGTGGTGACAGTAGGCGCCCATGCCGGCCCGCGCTGGGCAAAAAACCAGGCCGAAGACAAAGCGCGCGACGAACGCGTCAACGTCTTCGACCTCGTGGTCAAGCACATCGCCGACAAGCGCGCCGAAGGCATCAAGGTCCTCGTCACCGGCTGGTCCGCCGGCTCGCTCGACCGCCTGCTGCAGGTTCTGGACGAGCGTGGCTTGAAGCGCATCAGGCCCGTTGAAAAGCTCTCCGATCTGGATCTACTCGAAAAGGGGGAGGCAGCTTCCGCCGTCCTCAGCCTCGAAGCGGGTTTTGAGACGGATAGCATCGCGGTCATCGGCGAGCAGGACATCCTGGGCGATCGCATGGTCCGCCGCGGCAAGCGGCGCAAGCGCGGGGCGGATTTCCTGACGGAAGTCACCGGTCTCGATGAAGGTTCTCTCGTCGTCCATGCGGAACACGGTATCGGCCGTTTCGTAGGTCTCGTCACGATCGAGGCGGCCGGTGCGCCGCGCGCGTGTCTGGAATTGCATTATGCCGATCAGGCAAAGCTCTTCCTGCCGGTTGAAAACATCGATCTTCTGTCGCGCTACGGTTCCGATGCGGCCGAGGCCCAGCTCGACAGGCTTGGCGGTGGTGCATGGCAGGCACGCAAGGCGAAGCTCAAGAAGCGGCTGCTCGATATGGCGGACGATCTGATCCGCATCGCCGCCGCGCGCATGACCCGCCGCGCGCCGGTGCTCACGACGCCGGAGGGGCTTTATGACGAATTCGCCGCCCGCTTCCCCTATGACGAGACCGAGGATCAGGCGAATGCGATTGACGCCGTACGCGACGATCTCGGCGCCGGCCGGCCGATGGATCGCCTCGTCTGCGGCGACGTCGGTTTCGGCAAGACGGAAGTAGCGCTGCGCGCCGCCTTCTTTGCTGCGATGAACGGCGCACAGGTGGCGGTCGTCGTGCCGACCACTTTGCTCGCCCGCCAGCACTACAGGACCTTCAAGGAACGCTTCCGCGGCCTGCCGATCACGATCGCCCAGGCATCGCGCCTCGTCTCCGCCAAGGAGCTGGCGGATACCAAGAAGGGCTTGGCCGAGGGCAAGGTCGATATCGTTGTCGGCACCCATGCGCTGCTCGGTGCCGGGATCAAGTTCGCCAACCTCAGTCTGCTCATCATCGACGAGGAGCAGCATTTCGGTGTCAAGCACAAGGAGCGGCTGAAGGAACTCAAGAGCGATGTGCATGTGCTGACGCTGTCGGCGACGCCGATCCCGCGCACGCTGCAGCTTGCCATGACCGGCGTGCGCGAACTCTCGCTCATCACGACGCCGCCGGTCGACCGCATGGCGGTGCGCACCTTCATCTCGCCCTTCGACCCGCTCGTCATCCGCGAGACGCTGATGCGAGAGCATTATCGCGGCGGCCAGAGTTTTTATGTCTGCCCGCGAATTGCCGATCTGCCGGAGATCCAGGACTTCTTGCAGTCGGACGTGCCGGAATTGAAGGTTGCGGTTGCCCACGGGCAGATGCCGGCCGGCGAACTCGAAGACATCATGAATGCCTTCTACGACGGCAAATACGACGTACTTCTATCGACCACCATCGTCGAGTCCGGCCTCGACGTGCCGACCGCCAATACGCTGATCGTCCATCGGGCCGATATGTTTGGGCTGGCGCAGCTTTACCAGCTTCGCGGTCGGGTGGGACGCTCCAAGGTGCGCGCCTTCGCGCTCTTTACCCTGCCGGTCAACAAGCCGCTGACGACGACCGCCGATCGTCGACTGAAAGTGCTGCAGTCGCTCGATACGCTGGGGGCAGGCTTCCAGCTCGCCAGCCACGACCTCGACATTCGCGGCGCGGGCAATCTGCTCGGGGAGGAGCAGTCGGGCCATATCAAGGAAGTCGGTTTCGAGCTCTATCAGCAGATGCTGGAGGAAGCTGTCGCCGAAGTGAAGGGGGACGACGAAATCACCGACACCGGCTGGTCGCCGCAGATTTCCGTCGGCATCACAGTGATGATCCCGGAAAGCTATGTGCCCGATCTGCATCTGCGCATGGGTCTTTATCGCCGGCTTGGCGAATTGACCGAACTTTCAGAGATCGATGGTTTCGGCGCGGAAATGGTGGACCGTTTCGGTCCCATGCCGCCCGAAGTGCAGAACCTCCTGAAGGTCGTCTATATCAAGTCGCTCTGCCGCAAGGCCAATGTCGAAAAGCTGGATGCCGGCCCGAAGGGCCTGGTCGTCAGCTTCCGTGACAAGCAGTTCCCCAATCCGGCGGCGCTGGTCGGCTACATCGCCAAGCAGGGAACGCTGGCAAAAATCCGGCCGGATCAGAGCGTGTTCCTGACGCGCGACCTGCCATCGCCGATGAAACGGCTCACGGCTGCCGCCCAGGTGATGACGCAATTTGCCGAGTTGGCGAAAGATGATTAAATGTCGGATTGAGTATCGGGTTTGGTGACGACCGCGGCTTGCGGGTCGGTCGCGACGGATGTCGGTAGCGGCACATCGCGAGCCCGCTCGCGCGCAAGCGTGAGCAGGCCGGAGCCGATGATCAGGACGATGCCAAGGAGCATCGGCAGGTCGACCGTGTCGCCGAAGATCAGATAGCCGAACAGGATCGCCCAGAGCATCTGGCTGTATTGCGTCGGACCGACAAGGGCGGCCGGCGCGTAATAGGCCGCATACATCAGCAGGATGGTGGCGAGCGCCGCGAGAAGACCGTATCCGGCAAGCATGGCCCATTCAGGCAGGGTCGGCCAGCGGAAGTCCGGGATCATGAGGATGCCCAGCACGACGAGCACGCCGATGATGCCGGCGCCATAGAGTGAGATGTTTTTCTCCGACGGTCCCATGGCGCGATAAACGATGATGGAGATCGCGCCGGAAAGTCCCGCGAAGACAGCGCCGACATGGCCGATGGAAAGCTCGCGGAAGCCGGGGCGAAGCACGACGAGCACACCGATGAAACCGATGATGACGGCGCTCCAGCGCTTGATGCCGACCGCTTCCTTGAGGAAGAGCACGGACATGATCGTCACGAACGAAGGCAACAGGAAGATCAGCGCGAAGGCTTCCGCCATCGAGAGATAGGTGAAGGCGGCGACACTGCCGATCGTGCCGATGGCAGACGAGAAGAAACGCAGGATCCACAGCGGCCGGTTGCTGCTTCTGAAGGCATCCGTCCACCGGTCGTCGGGTTTCAGCAGAAATGGAAAACCGGCAAGCATGAAGACGGCTCCGAAAAAGCCCATCTCATAGGCCGTCAACGCGCCTTCGATCATCTTGACGCTGGCATCGCTCCAGGAATAGGCCGCAAACGAAGCGAAGGCGAGGAGAACGCCCTTCATGCTCTGGTCGTTACGCAAGACAATGACTCCCGAGCAGTTCAGATCATGCCCTTGCGGGCTTCCGCCTTCAATTTGGCGATTTCGCGCAACGCATTGGCAAACACATCCGGCGTCTGGGCGCCGCTGACCGCATATTGCCCGTCGATAATGAAGAAGGGCACGCCAGTGACGCCCATCTTCTGCGCCGCGTCGATCTCGGACAGCATCGTATCCTTGTCCGCTTCGGTTTTCAGAAGGTTTTCAATCACCTTGCGGTTGAGGCCGCTTTGCGCGGCGATATCGGCTAGAACCATGTGATCACCGACATTGCGGCCTTCTTCGAAATTCGCCCTGAAGAGCGCGGTCGCGACCCTGTCCTGAACCTCTCGGCCTTCCATTATCGCCCAGTGCAGCAGGCGATGCGCATCGAGCGTATTGGGGCCGATCTTGATTGCCTCGAAATTATAGCGGATGCCGACCTCTTCGCCGAGTTTCTTCAGCATTTCATGCGCGCGGTCCACGGCATCTTTGCCGCCGAGCTTGCGCGCCAGATCGGCCTGGTGATCGACGCCTTCCTGCGGATGGTCCGGATTGAGCCGGAAGGGCCGCCAGTTGACATCGACGCCCACCTCGTCCTGGACCTCGGCGATTGCAAGTTCCAGCCGCGCCTTGCCGAGATAGCACCAGGGGCAGACCACATCCGATACGATGTCGACGGTTACGCGCTCCACGGCGGGTGTCCTTTCATTGGCAGGGCTGGATGTTTCCGGTTATTGCGCGCGTTTATCCCACCAGGTGTTGAGCTGGTAGCCGTAAAGCGGCAGCGCTTCCGGATAACCGATATGCTTGCGCCGCGCCACCCATTGTTCCGCGATGTGGTAGAGTGGCACAAGATAATGGCCGGAAATCAGCATGCGGTCGTAAGCCCGAACCGTCGCCTCGAAATCCTCCTTGCTGCGTGCCGTCAGCATGGCCTCGATGAGCCTGTCGAGATCGGGGTCGGCAACGCCCGCAAAATTGAAGCTGCCGTCCTTGTCGCGTGAAGACGAACCCCAGCGCCCCATCTGCTCGATGCCCGGCGATAGCGACGAGGGATAGGATTTGACGATCACGTCGTAGTCGAAATTGCCGGAACGCGCCTGGTATTGCGCGTCGTCTACGGTGCGGATCGACATATCGATCCCGATCATCTTCAGCGTCCGCTGATAGGTGATCGCCAGTTTCTCCTGGTCCTGGGTCTGGGTCATCACTTCGAAGGTGAGCGGTCTGCCGGACGCATCCGACATCCTGCCGTTCTTGATCGTATAGCCGCCCTTCTTCAAAAGTTCGACCGACTCGCGCAGCACTTTGCGATCGGCGCCGGAGCCATCGGTCCTCGGCAGGCGATATGTACCGTCGAGCACGGCCGGTTCGATCCTGTCCCTGGTGGTTCCGAGGATCTTGATCTCCCGCTCGTCGGCTGGTTTGCCGAGAGAGGAAAGGGGAGAGTTCTGCCAGAAGCTTTCCGTGCGGGTATAGGCGTCTTCGAAGAGGTTCTTGTTAGCCCATTCGAAATCGAAGGTAAGCGATAGGCCGGCACGGACGTTGACATCGGCAAAGATAGGGCGGCGGGTGTTGAAGACGAAACCGAGCATCCCGGTCGGCAGCTGTGGCTTGAAGGCATCTTTCACCACATCGCCGTTCTGCACGGCCGGGAAATCGTAGGCGCGTGCCCAGTGGGTCGGGCTGCCTTCCAGATAGATATCGATCTCGCCCTTCTTGAACGCCTCGAACAGCGTATTTTCCTGCAGGAAATATTCGACCGTAACCTGCTCGTAATTGTCGAAACCGACCTTGGAAGGAATGTCCTTTCCCCAGTAGTCCGGATTACGTTCGTAGACGATGCGCTCGCCGGGAGAGACGGATTTCACCCGATAGGGGCCGGAGCCGACCGGCGGTCTCAGCGTTGACTGGTCGAATGTGGCCGGGTCGATGGCATGCTTCGGCAGGATCGGCGTGGCAGTTGCGAGAATCAGCGGGAATTCCCGGTCCGCCTTGTCGTTGAAGGTGAAGCGGACGCCATGCTCGCCAATCTTTTCCATTTTCTCCACCGGCGTCAGCCGGTTTGAAAAGGGGATACGGCCCTTGTCGCGTAGAAGTTCGAAGCTGAAGATCACGTCATCCGCCGTGACTGGCTCGCCGTCTGACCATTTCGCATTCGGATTAAGGTTGAACTGGATGAAGCTGCGTCCCTCGTCCCATTCGACGCTCTCGGCAAGCAGACCGTACAGGGTGAAAGGTTCGTCGCTTGATCGCGTCATCAGCGGTTCATAGACGAGATGGCCGAAAATCGGGTCCCAGAGCCCACGCGCGGTGGTGCGCATGCTCTTCAGGACGAAGGGATTGAGGCTGTCGAATGTGCCGACAACGCCGTAGGCTACCTTGCCACCCTTCTTTACGTCCGGGTTGACATAGGAAAAATGCTTGTAGTCCGGCGGTAGCGCCGGACTGCCATGCATGGCGATTCCATGAAGGGGTTCTGCCAGTGCGGGCGTGCCGATCAGAAGTGCGGCCATAAACGGAATGAAATGTCGCATGGGACTCATGGCGGTGAAATCCTCGCTGATTCGCCCGCAAGATAGCGCAAGCAAAGAGGGGCACCAACCGCCGGAACACGCAAAAGATTGATGGGCGGCATTAACGTCTTGTCAAAAAAAGCGAAAGGAGGGCTGGATATCGGCGGCGGCCCGATGTAACAGGTTGGCCAGACGGGCGGGTCATTCAATTGCCTCATTTGACCGACAGGTGACGGGCAGTAAGACGCCCCGAGGGATGAGAACGGCTTCGGCCGCGCCCAACGGATTTCAGGAGACGGATTTCGTTATGATGCTCAAGGCAACCCAAGTTCTGCGGACGGCGATGTCCGCTCTCGCACTTTCGATCGGCGCGAGCGCGCTGCCGGTTGCATCGTTTGCACAGGACGCGGCGGCGCCGGCAGCCGGTGCTCCGGGTGCCCCGCCGCTCGGCTGGTTCAAGACCTGCACCAAGCAGGACGATAATGATCTCTGTGTCGTCCAGAATATCATTGCAGCTCAGAACGGCCAGTTGATTACCGCCGTCGGCCTGATCACGGTCGAAGGCAAGGTCAACCGCAAGATCCTGCAGGTTTCCGTGCCGACTGCACGCCTCGTGCCGCCGGGCATCGTCATGCAGATCGACGGCGGCAAGGGCCAGAAGCTCGATTACGTTGTCTGCCTTCCCGACAAGTGCACAGCCGAAGTTCCGCTGACCGACGCGATGATCGCAAGCCTCAAGAAGGGCAATGATGTGGTCTTCACCTCGATCAACTTCCGGCGGGCTCCGAACCCGATCAAGGTCTCCCTCCAGGGCTTCACGGGCGCCTTCGATGGCCCTGCGATGCCGCAGGAGCAGATCGCCCAGAGCCAGCGGAGCCTGGAAGAGGGCATGCAGCGCAAGGCCGAAGAAACACGCAAGAAGCTGGAAGACGCTCAGAACGCTGCCAAGCAGAGCCAGTAATTCGGGTCTGAACCCCATCGAAAGCCCGGCCTTGCGCCGGGTTTTTTGATTCTGATAAAAAAAGCGCCGGCGGGAACGCCGGCGCTCTTCAGTTTCAAAACGCTCCGGCTAGGCCGGATCAATGGGCCAGGATGATCTTGGGCTTCAGCTGGCCGGATGGAGCGCGATCGAAGATCTGATAGACCTGCGGATTGCGCAGTGGCGCGTCGCTTTCGTCATGTTCCAGGTTCTGTTCCGAAACATAGGCGACATATTCCGTCTCGTCATTCTCCGCCAGGAGATGATAGAAGGGCTGGTCTTTGCTCGGCCGGATTTCCGCGGGAATGGAGTTCCACCATTCCTCCGTATTGGCATATTCCGGATCAACATCGAACACGACGCCCCGAAACGGAAAGACTTTGTGGCGGACCACTTCTCCGATGGTAAATTTAGCGTTGCGTTGTTTCATGGTGCGATGTCCTTTCGCATCCAATGTGGGAATAAAACCTCCCGACATCAAGAGATTAATGCAGGCACGCCCCCATCGTTCCACGGGATAGACTTAAGTATTCGCAAGTTTCCATGGTTTTGCGGTGGCCAGAATGACTCCGCCAAGCACCAGAACGATTCCGAGCGCATGATACTGCTCGAAAGTTTCATCCAGGAATACAACCGCCATGACGATCGAGACAGGCGGCATCATGTAGAGCGTGATGCCGGCTGTCGCCGGCCCGAAGATGCGCACCGTATGCTGGAAACAGAAGAAAGCGGCAAGCGAAGCGAAAAGGATGATGCCGGCAATCTTCGACCAGGCCGATACGGTCCTGGGCAAGAGCCCGCCGTGAAGGAATTCCCAGACAGCCGGAGGCAGCAGGAGCAGAGATCCGGAAAAGGCGATCAAGCCGAATAGCGAGAGCGGCCGGATGGCCTGTGCGGCAGGCCGGCGCAGGAGCACCGAATAGACCGCGAAGGCAATCGCCGCCACAAGCATGCCAAGGTCGCCGAGGTTGAAGTCCATGTGCGTGAGGGCGCCGAAATCACCACGCAGTACGATTGCGGCAACCCCTGCAAATGCGACGCCCATGCCCAACAGTTCGCGGCCGCTGATCCTGCGGCCGGAAAACTGCCATTCGAACAGGATGATGAAGAGCGACGAAGTCGTGTAGATCAGCGTTGCATTCGAGGCCGTGGTCAGCGTCAGCGCCCAATAAACGAAGCCGCCGCAGATGCCGATGCTCAAAAAGCCGAGCCACAGCCAGAGCCAGGTGTGCTCGCGGACGAAGGTCCAGGCGGCCGGCCAGTCGAGATAGAGCAGCGGCACCATGGTCAGCGTCGACCCGGCCCAGCGGATGAACGCCGTGATGAAGGGGCCGACCTCCCCGATCACCCCGCGCCCGAAGATCAGGTTGCTGGAAAAGAGGACGGGCACGAAAACGAAGATCAGCCAGTCGAGAGCACGTGGTTGCGGCGTATTCGCGGAGGACATCGGAACACCGGAGAAATTTCGGCAAGGCAACCGCCTCACCAACTGAAAACGGCGGGCCTGAAGCCCGCCGTTCGAGGAAAAGCGCGGGAGAGACCCCCGCCGCCCTGATCAGGATGAATAGTACATGTCGAATTCGACCGGATGCGGCGTCATTTCAAAGCGCATCACTTCGGTCATCTTCAGTTCGATATAGGCGTCGATCTGATCGTCGTCGAAGACGCCGCCGGCCGTCAGGAACTTGCGGTCCTTGTCGAGGTTTTCAAGCGCTTCGCGCAGTGAACCGCAGACGGTCGGGATCTTCTTCAATTCCTTCGGCGGCAGGTCGTAAAGGTCCTTGTCCATGGCTTTGCCGGGATGGATCTTGTTCTTGATGCCGTCGAGGCCGGCCATCAGCATGGCGGCGAAGCCGAGATAGGGATTTGCCAGCGGGTCCGGGAAACGAACTTCGACGCGCTTCGACTTCGGGCCGGAGCCGAAGGGGATACGGCAGGATGCCGAACGGTTGCGGGCCGAATAGGCGAGCAGAACCGGTGCTTCATAGCCTGGTACGAGACGCTTGTAGGAATTCGTCGACGGATTGGTGAAGGCGTTGATCGCCTTGGCATGCTTGATGATGCCGCCGATGTAATAGAGGCAGGTCTCGGAAAGGCCTGCATATTCGTCGCCGGCAAAGGTCGGCTTGCCATCCTTCCAGATCGACTGATGGACGTGCATGCCTGAACCGTTGTCGCCGAAGACCGGTTTCGGCATGAAGGTTGCGGTCTTGCCGTAGGCATTGGCGACCTGGTGCACGACATACTTGTAGATCTGGATCTTGTCGGCGTTGCGCACCAGCGTGTCGAATTTGACGCCAAGCTCGTGCTGGGCGGCGGCCACTTCGTGGTGGTGCTTTTCGACGACCACACCCATTTCGGCAAGCACGGTCAGCATTTCGGAGCGCATGTCCTGCAGGCTATCGACCGGCGGGACCGGGAAATAGCCGCCCTTGACGCGCGGACGGTGGCCGAGGTTGCCGGTCTCGTAGTCGGTGTCATCATTGGACGGCAGTTCGGACGCATCAAGCTTGAAGCCCGTGTTGTACGGGTCCGCCTTGTATTTCACGTCGTCGAAGACGAAGAACTCCGGCTCGGGACCGACATAGACGGTATCGCCGATACCGGAGGCCTTCAGATAAGCTTCCGCCTTCTTGGCGGTGCCGCGCGGATCGCGATTATAGGCCTCGCCGGAGATCGGGTCGAGGATGTCGCAAACGATAACCATCGTCGACTGGGCGAAGAAGGGGTCCATATGGACCGTCGCCGGATCCGGCATCAATACCATGTCCGACTCGTTGATGGCCTTCCAGCCGGCAATCGAGGAACCGTCGAACATCACGCCGTCGGCGAACATGTCCTCGTCGACGGCCGAAATGTCCATAGTGACATGCTGCAGCTTGCCGCGCGGGTCGGTGAAGCGTAGGTCCACGAACTTGACGTCGTTTTCCTTGATTTGTTTCATGATTTCGCTTGCGCTCGTCATATGACGTTCCTCAATGTGTAAGATGACGATGTGAAGCCCCGGCCGGCGGCCGCGAGGCGGATTAGATGGCGTCTAGGCCCGTTTCACCGGTACGGATGCGGATGACCTCCTCCACATTGGAGACGAATATCTTGCCGTCCCCGATCCGTCCAGTCTGCGCGGCATTCCGAATGGCTTCGATGACCGCATCCGCATTCTCGTCCGCCAGGACGACCTCGACTTTCACCTTCGGCAGAAAGTCGACGACATATTCCGCGCCACGATAGAGCTCGGTATGACCTTTCTGGCGGCCAAAACCTTTTGCCTCGGTCACGGTGATCCCTTGCAAGCCGACCTCCTGAAGGGCTTCCTTCACTTCGTCGAGCTTGAAAGGCTTGATGATCGCTTCGATCTTTTTCATGAGAAACTATCTCTCCGCTTCTCCCTTGAAGCAGGCCTCTACCCACTTGGCCATGCCAATGCAGTTATCGTGCCAAACTCGGATGGCACTTTCAAAAAAATAATGCTGTTTTGCACCAAATCCCAACACAAGCGAGGGTTTCGTGGCAAAAATGCCTCCGTTTTTCCCGGATATTGTGCGTCACAGCACAAAAAATGCGCTTTCATGACGATTTTTTGAAAGTTGAACAAGCGTAAATGTGTACGCGGAAATGATGATAATTTAATCATTTGCTTATTTTGTATGCTAATTGACGTGTGAAACAGCGCTTGTTTTCTGTTCATCTTTCCGTTCAATAGCAGCATGCGCAAATCGCTGGACCATATTCTTTTGACGCCTGACGAGATGGGAGCGGCCGATGCTGCCTCGGCTGAATCCGGCATTCCGTCTTTCGGCCTGATGGAACGGGCGGGGCAGGCGGTGGCAGCGTCGGCACTGCGGCATTTTCCAGGTGCCCGGCGCTTTGTCGTGCTGTGCGGCCCTGGCAACAATGGCGGTGATGGATATGTCGCGGCCCGGGCTCTCGCGGAAGCGGGCGCATCTGTTGCCATCTATCATCTGGCTGATCCGCAAAAGCTGAAGGGCGATGCGAAGCTGGCGCGCGAACTCTCCGGTTTGCCGTCACAACCATTGCAGGACTATCATCCGGCAAACGGCGACGTCGTGATCGATGCGCTGTTCGGGGCGGGTCTCGCCCGCGCCGTCCCCGAACCCGTCGTGGATGTGATCCATAAGGTCCGTGAGGCGAAGATCCCGGTCCTTGCTGTCGATCTGCCTTCCGGTCTCTGCGGGCGACGCGGCATCCCCCTCGGTGCCGCTTTCGAGGCGAACTGCACGGTCACCTTCATGACGCGCAAGCCGGGGCATCTTCTGCTGCCGGGACGGGTGCGTTGCGGCGAAGTGGAGGTCTTCGACATCGGCATTCCGGCGCGGATCATTGACACCGTCGCCGGGAAGACAAGGGAGAACTCGCCCGTGTTGTGGCGCAATCTCCTGCCGGCATCCGGTCCCGATACGCATAAATACCGGCGCGGACATCTAACGGTGTTTTCCGGCCCGGCGAGCAGGACGGGTGCCGCCAGACTTTCGGCGGCGGCGGGGCTGAAGACGGGGGCAGGGCTGGTGACAGTGGCTTCGCCAAGCGATGCCATGGAGGTCAATGCGGCTTCGCTCACCGCTGTCATGCTGCATCAGATCGATACCGTGGAAGATCTGGAAACGTGGCTTCGCACCGCAAAGCTTGCCGCTTTCGTGCTCGGACCCGGCTTCGGCGTTGGCGGGAGGGCAAGGCAATTCGTGCTGGCTCTGCGGGATCGTCCGCTGGTGCTCGATGCGGACGGCATAACGTCATTCAGGGACGATCCGTCGGAACTGTTCGACGCCTTTGCCGACGGCAATACCCATCTTGCGCTGACGCCGCATGAGGGCGAGTTCTCGCGCCTCTTCCCGGATTTGGCCTCGGACGAAAACCTGAGCAAGGTGGAAAAGGCGGTGAAAGCCGCCGAACGTGCTCATGCGGCAATCGTCTACAAAGGCGCCGACACGGTGATCGCGGCGCCGGACGGCCGCGCCTACATCGACACGAACGGACCGCCGTCGCTCGCCACTGCCGGCTCCGGCGACGTTCTCGCCGGCATGATCGGAGCACTCTTCGCCCAAGGCATGCCGGCCTTCGAGGCGGCGGCAGCCGCCGTCTACTTGCATGGCGAAGCTGCAAAGCGGGCAGGCAGGGGCATGACGGCCGAGGATCTCGCCGCCCATGCCGGCGTCTGGCTAGATCCCTAGCTGCGACTTTCCAGGAGCTCGCGCATCGCCATCGCGCCATAAGGCGCATTCACCTTGCCTTCATGGATGAAGAAGGCGAAAACGTCGCGCGGCTCCTTTTTCGGCCTGTGCTTGTCGTCGACCAGCGGCAGGTCGTCCGGCACGTCACCCTCGGCCCAGGTTTCCAATCTTTTCGCCCAGGCCTTCATATCCTCTTCCGCATAGCAGGTCTTGATCTCGTCCGACCCTTTTTGCAGGCGTGCATAGACGAAGTCCGCAGTGACATCGGCGATCATCGGATAGTCGAAATGATCGGCGCAGACGGGAGCGATGTTGTATTTCGCAAGCAGCGCCACGAATTCCGGTACCTTGAATGTGTCGTGACGAACTTCGACCACATGTGCCAGCTTCAGGCCGTCGAGCTTGTTCGGCAGAAGTTTCAGGAAGGCCTCGAAATCATCCGGCTCGAATTTCTTCGTCGGCGCGAACTGCCACAGCAGCGGCCCGAGATGATCGCCGAGTTCCGTCAGCCCCTGACCTAGGAACTTCTCGATCGATTCCCCGGCCTCCGCGAGAACCTTGCGGTTGGTGGTGAACCGGCTTGCCTTCAGCGAAAAGATAAAACCGTCCGGCACGTCGGCCGCCCATTTCGCAAAGGTCTCCGGCTTCTGGGCGCCGTAATAGGTGCCGTTGACCTCGATGACCGCGAGCTTGCTCGCGGCATATTCGAGCTGCTTCTTCTTCGGCAGCTTGTCGGGATAAAACGTGCCCTCCCAGGGTTCGAAAGTCCATCCACCGATGCCCGTGCGGATAATGCCGGCTTTAGTCATTCACATCCTCCCAATGCGGATGTTTACTCCGCCGCTTCCACCTTTTTTGCCGGTCGCCGATCCAGCAGTTCCTTCAGGAATTGCCCGGTATAGGACCGCTTTTCCCTGACGATCTGTTCCGGCGTACCTGCCGCGACGATCTCGCCGCCGCCCGTGCCGCCTTCCGGACCGATATCGATAATCCAGTCCGCCGTCTTGATGACTTCGAGATTGTGCTCGATCACCACCACGGAATTGCCCTGGTTCACCAGTTCGTGCAGCATTTCCAAGAGCTTGGCGACGTCGTGGAAATGCAGGCCGGTCGTCGGCTCGTCGAGGATATAGAGCGTGCGACCGGTCGAGCGCTTCGACAGTTCCTTGGCTAGCTTGACGCGCTGCGCCTCGCCACCCGAAAGCGTATTGGCCTGCTGACCAACCTTGATATAGCCGAGGCCCACATCGAAGAGCGACTGCAGCTTGTCGCGCACCGCCGGCACCGCGGAGAAGAACTCGACGCCTTCTTCGACCGTCATGTCGAGCACGTCGGCGATCGACTTTCCCTTGAAGGTGACGTCGAGCGTTTCGCGGTTGTAGCGCTTGCCGTGGCAGACGTCGCAGGTGACATAGACGTCCGGCAGGAAGTGCATTTCGATCTTGATCACCCCGTCGCCCTGGCAGGCCTCGCACCGCCCACCCTTGACGTTGAACGAAAAACGGCCCGGTTGATAGCCGCGCGCTTTTGCTTCCGGCAGGCCCGCAAACCAGTCGCGGATCGGCGTGAAGGCGCCGGTATAGGTCGCCGGGTTGGAGCGCGGCGTCCGTCCGATCGGCGACTGGTCGATATCGATCACCTTGTCGATGAATTCGAAACCGTCGATCCGGTCGTGCTCGGCGGGAATCTCGCGGGCGCCCATGATGCGGCGTGCGGCCGCCTTGTAGAGTGTCTCGATCAGAAACGTGGACTTGCCGCCGCCCGAAACGCCGGTCACCGCCGTAAAGACGCCAAGCGGAATGGCGGCTGTAACATTCCTGAGATTGTTGCCGCGTGCGCCAAAAACCTTGATTTCCTTGCTCTTTTTTGGCTTTCTGCGCTCGGGCGGCACGGGCACGCCGAGCTCGCCGGAAAGATATTTGCCGGTCAGCGATTTTGGATTGGCCATGATCTCGGCCGGCGCCCCTTGAGCCACCACCGTACCGCCGTGGATGCCGGCGGCCGGGCCGATGTCGACCACATAATCCGCCGTCAGGATGGCATCCTCGTCATGCTCGACGACGATCACCGTGTTGCCGATATCCCTGAGGTGCTTCAGCGTGTCGAGAAGGCGCGCGTTGTCGCGCTGGTGCAGGCCGATCGACGGCTCGTCGAGCACGTAGAGCACGCCGGTCAGGCCCGAACCGATCTGCGAGGCAAGGCGGATGCGCTGGCTTTCGCCGCCGGACAATGTGCCGGAATTGCGCGACAAGCTCAGGTAATCGAGGCCGACATCGTTCAGGAAGCGCAGGCGCTCGCGAATTTCCTTGAGAATTCTCACCGCGATCTCGTTCTGCTTGGCGTTCAGGTGTTCCGGCAGCGCCTCGAACCAGTCGCGCGCCACCCTGATCGACATTTCGGTGACTTCGCCGATATGCAGCTTGTGGATCTTGACGGCGAGTGCTTCCGGCTTCAGGCGATAGCCGTTGCAGGCGGGGCAGGGAGCGGCGGACATGTAGCGCTCAATATCCTCACGCGCCCATGCGGAATCGGTTTCCTTCCAGCGGCGCTCGAGATTCGGCACGATGCCTTCGAAAGTCTTCACAGTCTTGTAAGAGCGGGCGCCGTCGGCATAATGGAATTCGATCTTCTCCTCGGTCCCGTGCAGGATCGCCCTTTGCGCCTCTTCCGAGAGCTCGTTCCAGCGGCTCGAAAGCTTGAACCCGAACGCCTTGCCCAAAGCTTCGAGCGTCTGGTTGTAATAGGGCGAGGTGGATTTCGCCCAGGGCGAGATCGCGCCGTCGCGTAGGGTCCGGGCGGGCTCCGGCACGATCAACGCCTCATCCACTTTCTGCTGCGAGCCGAGCCCGTCGCAGGTTGGGCAGGCGCCGAACGGATTGTTGAACGAGAAGAGGCGTGGCTCGATTTCCGGAATGGTGAAGCCGGAAACGGGGCAGGCGAATTTTTCCGAAAACAACACGCGCTCATGTGTCTCGTTGAGCGATTTGTTGGCCGAACCGCCTGCCGCCGTTTCCTCCGGCGGCAGCGGCTTGTCGGCGAATTCGGCGACCGCCAGGCCGTCGGCAAGCTTCAGCGAGGTTTCGAGGCTGTCGGCGAGGCGCGCACCGATATCGGAACGCACGACAAGCCGGTCCACCACCACATCGATATCGTGCTTGTATTTCTTGTCGAGCGCCGGAACATCGGCAATCTCGTAGAACTGGCCGTCGACCTTGACGCGCTGAAAGCCCTTCTTCATCAGATCGGCGAGTTCTTTCTTGTACTCGCCCTTTCGGCCGCGGATCATCGGCGCCAGAATATAAAGACGCGTGCCTTCCTCGAAGGCGAGGATGCGGTCGACCATCTGGCTGACGGTCTGGCTCTCGATCGGCAATCCCGTCGCCGGCGAATAGGGCACGCCGACGCGTGCGAAGAGCAGGCGCATATAGTCGTAGATCTCGGTGACCGTGCCGACCGTCGAACGGGGATTGCGCGAGGTCGTTTTCTGTTCGATCGAGATCGCCGGCGAAAGCCCGTCGATCTGGTCGACGTCCGGCTTCTGCATCATTTCCAAGAACTGGCGTGCGTAGGCCGAAAGGCTCTCGACATAGCGCCGCTGACCCTCGGCATAGATCGTGTCGAAGGCAAGCGAAGACTTGCCCGAGCCGGAAAGCCCGGTCATGACGATCAGCGAATTGCGCGGCAGGTCGAGATCGATGCCCTTCAAATTGTGCTCGCGCGCACCACGTATTGAAATGGTTTTGAGTTCACTCATCTTCATGCTCTCGGGAGGATCGAAGGTCCTTATGTAGTGATTGATCCGTCGCTGTCGAGACGGAAACTTGCTGCAATGCAGCGCCATTTCGAGTCGGTTGACAGCACTATAGGAATAAAATAGAACAAATAAAGAACAAATTTGCCTGTGGATTAAAAATCATCGGCGCCCAATGAGTGAGGCCGATGGGCTAAAGTGTCATGATTGGTTTTAAGTCCGCGGGATGCGGCAGAGACGAGGTGAAGAGTTATGGCTGGTAGCGTGAACAAGGTCATTCTGGTGGGGAATGTCGGGGCCGATCCGGAAATTCGCCGCACACAGGATGGCCGGCCGATCGCCAACCTGCGCATTGCGACCTCCGAGACCTGGCGCGACCGGAATTCCGGCGAGCGCCGGGAAAAGACCGAATGGCACAATGTCGTCGTCTTCAACGAAGGCCTCTGCAAGGTTGTCGAGCAGTATGTGAAGAAGGGCGCCAAGCTTTATATCGAAGGCCAGTTGCAGACCCGCAAATGGCAGGACCAGAGCGGCAACGACCGTTATACGACGGAAGTGGTGCTGCAGGGTTTCAATTCGACGCTCACCATGCTCGATGGTCGGGGTGAGGGCGGTGGCGATCGAGGTGGTTACGGTGGCGGCGGTAACAATCGCGTCGGGAACGACTACGGCGGCGGTGACTTCGGTGGTGGCGATGATTATGGCCGGCCGTCGGGCGGCCCGGCTCGTGGTGGCAGCCAGCAGCCGGCAGGCGGGAATTTCTCGCGCGATCTCGACGACGATATCCCGTTCTAGAATCGAGGATTTCCTCGACTTTCATCAA
Organism: Rhizobium sp. YS-1r; assembly: GCF_000757525.1. NCBI lineage: Bacteria > Pseudomonadati > Pseudomonadota > Alphaproteobacteria > Hyphomicrobiales > Rhizobiaceae > Rhizobium > Rhizobium sp. YS-1r. The sequence continues at coordinate 109,223 of NZ_JPYQ01000006.1, forward strand.
CACCTGCAGGGATTGATGCCTGAGCGCTCTGTTTCATTTCAGGCGCTTAGACGCATATCGGCGTCTTGGGTTGCTCCGTCGGCGAGCATCGCCACCAGGACATCCGACTGTGATAATATCCCCACGAGTTTATTATTGCTCCGGGTGACCGGCAGGTAGTGCAGTCCTTCCTCGGCAAAGATGACGATGGCATCGGCAACGGGCGTGTCGGGACTAACGGTTCTGACGGGTGCAGTCATGATGTCCTTGATCGTGTCGCTGGGCGCGCTTTTGCCGGAAAGCACCAGGCGCAGGCGTTGGCCGAAGCCGATCCTGGGCCGTCCTTTGGTCCAGTTCGCCTTGTCGAGGAAATCGGTCTGCGTAACGATGCCGACGACCTCGGCTTTGTCATTGGTAACGGGCAGGGCCTTGAAATGATGGGCGCGCATCAGGTCATGCGCTTCCTTCAGCGAGTTGTCGGGCGCGACTGCGACGACGTCGCGGGACATGATGCTGGCACAATCGAGATGGACGGCGCGGCGGCGATAGGAGCGCAATTCCGTTCGCCGCAGGATGGTTTCGAGATCGTCGCGGTCGATATCGAGAAATTCGTCATATTCCTTCAGCACCTCGTCGAGGTCCTCTGACGTGAAGCCGATGCGCTGAACGGGAGCGGGATCGGCGGTGCCGTGATCAGTCGTGGGCGGCTTGATCGCGTGAGGGTAGGGGCGTCCCGTCAGGTTGTTGAAGATCAGGGCAAGCACGAGCAGGGCCAGCGAATTGCCTGCGACCGGCCAGAGGACAAAGCCGTATCCAAGTTCATGGATGGCCGGCCCGCCGAGTACGGCGGTAAGTGCGATCGCACCGCTCGGCGGATGCAGGCAGCGGAAGGTCATCATGAGAGCGATCGCGATACCGATCGCAGCCGCTGATGCTACGAACAGATCATTGATGAGCAAGGCGGCGGTCACGCCGACCAGCGCTGCAACAGTATTGCCGCAGAGGATCGACCAGGGCTGGGCGAGCGGGCTGGACGGCACGGCAAAGAGCAGGACGGCCGAGGCTCCCATCGGCGCAATCAGGGCCGGAAGCGATGCGTCGGCCCGCAAGGCCAGACCTCCGATCATCCCCGTGACCAGAATTCCCGTCAGAGCGCCGAGAGCGGCGCGCAGTCTTTCCCTCGTACTGATGGGGCTGGCTTCGGGCAGAAGCCGGCGTAGGGTGCGTTGCATGATGGACTTTCGATTCCGATTGATGGCATTCCGGTTGGCGAGCGCTTTTAGCAGAAAACGGCGCTTTGTCGCGGGCTCTATAGATGAAAAGCCGAACGCACGCCGTCCACGATGAACTGGACGGACAGGGCGGCGAGGATGACGCCCAGCAGGCGGGTGAGGATCGCCCGGCCGGTGACGCCAAGAAAACGGTCGAGACGTTCTGCGATCAGCAGGGTGACGTAGACCAGCAGCATGATCAAGCCGATGACACCGATCAGCAGGGCGCGGTCAAGTGGGCCGGGGAATGTTCCGGCAAGCAGCACGGTCGCGGAAATGGCGCCTGGCCCGGCGATCAGCGGCAGGGCGAGCGGAAAGACCGCGATATTGTGGATATGGTCGATGGTGATTGCCGCCTGAGAGGTCTTTTCCTTCCGCTCCTGGCGTCTTTCGAAGACCATCTCAAAGGATATCCAGAAGAGAAGCAGGCCGCCGGCAATACGAAAGGCGCCGATCGAAATCCCCAGGATGCCGAGCACGCCCGAGCCGAAGAGAGCGAAGACGGCCAGGATGCCGAACGCAATCAGCGATCCCCGAAGCGCCACATGCCGCCGCTGGAGCGCAGTCATGCCGACGGTCAGTCCCAGGAAGACCGGCGCAAGCCCCGGTGGATCGAGTGTCACAAGCATCGTGGTCAGTGCATTGACCAGCATATCCGGGGTGGCCATATCCTCTCCTGTCACGCTGCATCCTTGCAGTCGCATGCGAAGATTGTTAGGACAGGCGCGCGGTTTAGGGAAGCCTGCAACGGGTTTTCGAAATTGAGGTGCTATGTCTTGTACAATGCCCGGAAAACACCGCAAAAGCTGTTCAAAACCACGGTGGAAATTGGCGCTCGGAACCGCTTTCCGCTATAAACAACCAACTGATTCCGAACAGAGATCGTGATCCGATTTGACTGAGCAAAGCACACCCGGCGGCGGAAAGCTGCCTCCAGGCATCGAACCCATTTCCATCATGGAGGAGATGCAGCGGTCCTATCTCGATTACGCCATGAGTGTGATCGTCAGCCGCGCTCTCCCGGACGTCCGAGACGGACTGAAACCGGTTCACCGGCGCATCCTCTATGGCATGTCGGAACTGGGGATCGACTGGAACAAGAAATACGTCAAATGCGCCCGTGTCACCGGGGACGTGATGGGTAAATACCATCCGCACGGCAACCTGGCGATCTATGATGCGCTCGCCCGTATGGCGCAGGACTGGTCGCTCCGCCTGCCGCTGATCGACGGCCAGGGCAATTTTGGTTCGATCGACGGCGACCCGCCGGCGGCCGAACGCTATACCGAATGTCGCCTTGAAAAGGCTGCCCATTCCCTCCTCGACGACCTCGACAAGGAGACGGTCGATTTCCGCGACAACTACGACGGCACGCTCTCGGAACCCGTCGTGCTGCCGGCGAAGTTTCCGAACCTTCTGGTCAATGGTGCCGGCGGCATCGCCGTCGGCATGGCGACCAACATACCGCCGCACAACCTCTCGGAAGTCATCAATGGCTGCATTGCCATGATCGACAATCCGGCGATCGAGCTGCCGGAGCTGATGGAGATCATTCCCGGTCCGGACTTTCCGACCGGCGCCCTAATCCTCGGCCGTTCCGGCATCAGGTCGGCCTATGAGACGGGCCGCGGCTCGGTCATCATGCGCGGACGCGCCACGATCGAACCGATGCGGGGCGACCGCGAGCAGATCATCATCACCGAGGTTCCCTATCAGGTGAACAAGGCATCGATGGTCGAGAAGATCGGCGAACTCGTGCGGGAAAAGCGCATCGAGGGCATTTCCGACCTGCGCGATGAATCAGACCGCCAGGGTTACCGCGTGGTCGTCGAGCTGAAGCGCGACGCCAATGCGGATGTGATCCTCAATCAGCTTTATCGCTATACGCCGCTGCAGACCTCTTTCGGCTGCAACATGGTGGCGCTGAACGGCGGCAAGCCTGAACAACTCGCGCTCATCGACATGCTGAAGGCCTTCGTGTCCTTCCGCGAGGAGGTGGTGAGCCGGCGCACGAAATACCTGCTGCGAAAGGCGCGCGAGCGTGCGCACGTCTTGGTGGGGCTCGCGATTGCGGTTGCCAATATCGAGGAGATCATTTTGCTGATCCGCCGTGCGCCCGATCCGCAGACGGCGCGCGAACAGTTGATGACCCGCCGCTGGCCGGCTCACGATGTCGAGGCGCTGATCCGCCTGATCGATGATCCGCGCCATAAGATCAATGATGACGGCACCTATAACCTGTCGGAAGAGCAGGCTCGCGCAATTCTCGAACTGCGTCTTGCGCGCTTGACGGCTCTTGGCCGCGATGAAATCGGCGACGAGTTGAACAAGATCGGTGTCGAGATCAGCGACTATCTCGAAATCCTGTCGTCACGTCTTCGCATCCAGCAGATCGTCAAGGACGAACTCGCCGCAGTTCGTGACGAATTTGGCACGCCGCGGCGCACCGAGATTCTCGAAGGCGGTCCGGATATGGACGATGAGGATCTCATCGCCCGTGAAGACATGGTCGTCACCGTTTCGCATCTCGGTTACATCAAGCGCGTGCCGCTCGGTACCTATCGCGCCCAGCGCCGCGGCGGCAAGGGCCGTTCCGGCATGGCGACGCGTGATGAGGATTTCGTCACCCGCCTGTTCGTTGCAAACACGCACACGCCGGTGCTGTTCTTCTCTTCGCGCGGCATCGTCTACAAGGAAAAGGTCTGGCGCCTGCCGATCGGTACGCCGCAGTCGCGCGGCAAGGCACTGATCAACATGCTTCCGCTGGAATCCGGCGAACGCATCACCACGATCATGCCGTTGCCCGAGGACGAATCGACCTGGGATAACCTGGACGTCATGTTCTCGACCACGCGCGGCACCGTCCGCCGCAACAAGCTGTCGGACTTCGTGCAGGTGAACCGCAACGGCAAGATCGCCATGAAGCTCGAGGAGGAGGGCGACGAGATCCTCTCCGTCGAGACCTGCAAGGGTCCGAACTCGGACGTCAACGAACCGGGTGACGACGTGCTGCTGACGACCGCGCTTGGTCAATGCATCCGCTTCCCTGTCGATGATGTGCGCGTCTTCGCCGGCCGCAATTCGATCGGCGTGCGTGGCATTACGCTCGGCGAGGGGGATCGCATCATCTCGATGACCATTGTCGGCCATGTCGATGCGGAGCCCTGGGAGCGTGCAGCCTATCTCAAGCGCTCGGCGGCCGAACGCCGTGCGGCGGGCGTCGACGAGGAGGATATTGCTCTCGTTGGCGAGGAAGTCACCGAGGGAGGGCTGCTGTCCGATGAACGTTATGAAGAGCTGAAGGCACGTGAAGAATTCGTGCTGACGGTTTCGGAAAAAGGCTTCGGCAAGCGTTCGTCCTCCTATGATTTCCGCACATCTGGCCGCGGGGGCAAGGGTATCCGCGCCACCGATACGTCCAAGACCGCCGAGATCGGTGAACTGGTCGCCGCCTTCCCGGTTGAGGAAAATGACCAGATCATGCTTGTTTCGGATGGCGGCGTGCTGATCCGTGTGCCGGTCAACGGCATCCGCATCGCCAGCCGTGCGACCAAGGGTGTGACGATCTTCTCCACTGCCAAGGATGAGAAAGTCGTATCGGTCGAGCGTATCAGCGAGCCGGAAGGCGACGAGGAAAACGGCAATGATCTGCCTGAAGAGATCACGGCCGAGACTGGTGATATCGGTGCTGCTCCGGAAGGCGGACCGACGGATGAAGGTACGGCCGAATAGGCCGCGCCTCTCCAGAACTGGACGAGCCGAACAAAAGTTAAAAGCCGGAGGATCTGATCCTCCGGCTTTTGTTTGAACCGGTCGCGACGGGAGTTCTGCGTGATCCGGTCCGTACTACTGTGAAATTGCTTAGAACGCGCTGTGACGACGCGCGAAATCACGAAAATCCTTCATGTCCTCGCGCTCACGGCGAAGTTCGGAAATCGTGGATGCCACGGATGCCACGAACATGATGCTGATCAAGCCTGCAAGTACAGTCAACGTCACGAACATGGTCATCCCTTCTGGTTCGTGTACCCGCGTCAGTAATACGAGAGATCGCTATAGCGACCCGTTACCTGCGGGTAATTGAGATCGGTCAATTCGGATTTATCTTGATAAAGGGTTACTGTTGCCGTCAGCATTACAGCGATCATTGCCGTCCACACCAGGTTGATCATGGTGATCTTGTCAGGCATGACCGTTTTCCTTTTCGCGATCATCTCCGTCTGTCCTTCTTGTTTGCCTGAACGCGCGTCGCGCAAACAGGTTCCACCGCATTTTGAGAGAAACTTAGCCGGATTGCTCTGAAGCGTCCTTGAATGGCCTGTTCATCTGGCGTTCAGAATTCGACCATTTCACGCTTCGTCTGGTCCGAAAGCGACGACCATGGCTTCCACCAGGAAAGCAATCATCACGGCCCCCATCACTATCACCGCCAGCATCTTTCCTTCGTTTCTCCCTCGATACGGACGGGGCTTAGTGCCCGCCACGATGCGCATAAGATCACAATGCCGCTGAAACACCCTTGAACGGGGCATTCATCTTCCGTTCAGAATTGGGAGAGTCTTGCGGCGAGCAGCCTTCCGTGACAAAAGGCCGGAGAATTCGTTGGAACAGGCCACTCGGCATGACGACTGCTTTTTATCCCGGTTCTTTTGATCCGATGACCCATGGTCATCTGGATGTGCTCGTCCAGGCACTCAATGTTGCCGAGACGGTGATCGTCGCGATCGGCATTCATCCGGGCAAGGTTCCGATGTTCACCTTCGAGGAGCGAGCCGAACTCATCCGCGCATCGCTTTTTGAAGTCCTGCCCGGCAAGGCAACCAATGTTTCCGTGGTTTCTTTCGATAATCTTGTGGTCGATGCAGCCCGCGCCAACGGTGCGGCACTTCTGATCCGCGGGCTGAGGGATGGAACCGATCTCGATTACGAAATGCAGATGGCCGGCATGAACAGGCAGATGGCGCCGGATATCCAGACTGTCTTCCTGCCAGCGGGCACCGCCTCGCGGCCCATTACGGCCACATTGGTCCGGCAGATCGCCTCCATGGGCGGCGATGTCAGCGCCTTCGTGCCTGCCGCAGTCCTCAAAGCCCTGAATAACAAGCTGAAACGCTGATCGTTTCCGAACCCGGAGTTCCGTATGAAATTGCTTGGTTTCACCATTGCCGGCGCTTTCGCCCTCGCTTCCATGGTCATGCCGGCTTTTGCCGCGCCGGACGATGTCCTGACGATCCAGCTCAAGGATGGTCCGGTTGTGATCCAGTTGATGCCGGAGGTCGCTCCGAAGCATGTGGCGCAGGTCGAGGCGCTTGCCGCCAAGGGCGCTTATGACAATGTCGTCTTCCACCGCGTCATCGATGGCTTCATGGCCCAGACCGGCGACGTCCAGTTCGGCAAGGAAGGCGGCCCAGGTTACAACCCCGGCCGCGCCGGCACCGGCGGCTCCGACCTGCCGGATCTTCCAGCCGAATTCTCCAAGGTCCCGTTCGAGCGCGGCACAGTTGGGATGGCGCGCGCGCAAAGCCCGAATTCCGCCAATTCGCAATTCTTCATCATGTTTGATCAGGGCTCTTTCCTGAACGGCCAATATACGGTCATCGGCAAGGTCGTCTCAGGCATGGAGTTTGTCGACAAGATCAAGCGCGGTGAGGGCCGCAACGGAGAAGTCACCAACCCCGACAAGATGATCAAGGTCACCGTCGGCAAGAAGTAACCGAGGGCGCCTCGTCGCAGACGACATATCGGGCGCTAAAAAAGGAGAAGAAAATGGCCGAGATCAAGGATCCGGAAAACACCCTCATCATGGAAACCACCAAGGGCAAGGTCGTCATCTCGCTGATGCCGGACCTGGCACCCGGCCATGTCGCCCGTATCAAGGAGCTTGCGCGCGAAAACGCCTATGACGGCGTCGTTTTCCACCGCGTCATCGCCGATTTCATGGCCCAGACCGGCGACGTGAAGTTCGGCAAACAGGGAAGCGAAAGCTTCAATCCGGCCCGCGCCGGCATGGGCGGTTCCGAAAAGCCTGACTTGAAGGCCGAGTTCTCGGCTGTGCCGCATGTGCGCGGCACCTGCTCGATGGCCCGTTCCCAGAACCCGAATTCGGCGAATTCCCAGTTCTTCATCTGCTTCACCGATGCACCATGGCTCAACAAGCAGTACACCGTGTGGGGCCAGGTCATCGAGGGCATGGACAATATCGACCAGATCAAGAAGGGCGAGCCGGTCAAGGATCCGGACTCGATCGTGTCGTTGCGCGTCGCCGCCGATGTCTGATCTGACTTGAATGACCGACCCGCTCCGTCTCGTGTCGGGGCGGGTTTCGCTTTTCCGGGAAAATTATGCGCGTCGACTTTTTCGACTTTGACCTGCCAGAGGAAAGCATCGCACTGAGGCCCGCAAGCCCGCGCGACAGCGCCCGGCTGCTTGTCGTCCGGCCCGAGAGCGACCCTGTGCTTGCCGACCACAGAGTCTTGGAACTGCCGAATTTTCTGAGAGCCGGCGATGCGCTGGTCTTCAACGATACCAAGGTCATTCCGGCCCAGCTCGAAGGCATCCGCCATCGGGAAGGGGCTGGCGGCCAGCAGGTTTCCGCCACCCTCCACATGCGCACCGCGCCTGATGTCTGGAAGGCCTTTGCGAAACCCGGCAAACGCATCAAGATCGGCGATCGCATCGAATTTGGCCACGGCGGCAATGCCTGTCTGCTGGGGGCGCTCACTGCAACCGTCGAGGAGAAAGGCGAGGGCGGTGAGGTGACGTTGCGCTTCGATCTTTCCGGCCCGGCACTGGACGAGGCGATCGCGGTAGTCGGACACATTCCACTGCCGCCTTATATCGCCGCCAAGCGGCCGGAAGACGCCCAGGACCGCAAGGACTACCAGACGATCTATGCCCGGGAGGAGGGTGCCGTCGCGGCGCCGACAGCAGGCCTGCATTTCACGCCCGGGCTTTTCGCAGCCCTCGATGCCGCCGGTATCGAACGGCATTTCGTGACGCTGCATGTCGGGGCAGGGACGTTCCTGCCGGTCAAGGCCGAGGATACGACCGATCACAGGATGCACCAGGAAATCGGCTATGTGAGCGCCGGGGTTGCGGCAAGCCTGAATGCCGTGAAGAGAAGAGGCGGTCGCATCGTCTGCGTCGGCACGACGTCGCTCCGGCTGATCGAGAGCGCGACTGCCGAAGATGGCATGATAAAACCATGGAGTGGTGCGACCGACATCTTCATCACGCCCGGCTATCGCTTCAAGGCAGTCGACATGCTGATGACCAATTTCCATCTGCCGAAATCGACGCTGTTCATGCTGGTCTCCGCATTTTGCGGGCTTGAGACGATGCGTTCTGCCTATTCCCATGCCATATCGACGGGCTATCGCTTCTACTCCTACGGCGACGCGTGCCTGCTTTTCCGGACCGACAAATGAGTGAAAACTTCCAATTCAACCTCAGGGCCACCGATGGTGGTGCGCGTCTTGGCGAGATCACCATGCCGCGCGGCATGATCCGCACGCCGGCTTTCATGCCGGTCGGGACGGTCGGCACCGTCAAGGCCATGTATCTCGATCAGGTGCGCGACACTGGCGCCGACATCATCCTCGGCAACACCTATCACCTGATGCTGAGGCCGGGGGCGGAGCGCGTCGCCCGCCTCGGCGGGCTCCACAATCTCATCCGCTGGCCGCACCCGATCCTGACCGACAGCGGCGGTTTCCAGGTCATGTCGCTTTCCGGGCTCCGGAAGCTCGACGAGAAGGGCGTGACCTTCAAGAGCCATGTGGACGGCAGCCTGCATCACATGTCGCCGGAACGGTCGATCGAAATCCAGGGCCTTCTGGGCTCGGATATCCAGATGCAGCTCGATGAATGCGTGGCACTGCCGGCAGAACCCAAGGAGATCGAGCGAGCCATGGAATTGTCGCTGCGTTGGGCCGAGCGCTGCCGCGTCGCGTTCGGCGATCAGCCTGGCAAGGCCATGTTCGGCATCGTCCAGGGCGGCGACATAGCAGATCTGCGCATCCGTTCTGCCGAAGGTCTGAAACAGCTTGATCTCAAGGGCTATGCGGTGGGCGGCCTCGCAGTCGGTGAACCTCAGGACGTCATGCTGAAGATGCTGGAGACCACGCTCCCGGTGTTGCCGAACGAAAAGCCGCGCTACCTGATGGGTGTCGGCACGCCGGACGATATCCTGAAGTCGGTCGCGCGTGGCATCGACATGTTCGACTGCGTCATGCCCACCCGTTCCGGCCGCCATGGCCTCGCCTTCACCCGCCGTGGCAAGGTCAATATCCGCAATGCCCGCCATGCCGAGGATCTGCGGCCTCTCGACGAGGAGTCGAACTGCCCGGCAGCGCGGGATTACTCCCGTGCCTATCTTCACCACCTCGTCCGTTCGGACGAGGCGTTGGGCGGCATGCTGCTCTCCTGGAACAACCTGCACTACTATCAGGACCTGATGAAGGGCATCCGTCAGGCGATCGCCGAAGGCCGTTTTGCGGATTTCTACGCCGAAACGCAGGAAATGTGGGCCAAGGGCGATCTCGATCCGCAGTGAGGGTCAGATGCCCTGGCTCGCTGTATTGCGCATCATCCGCACGCCATCGACCTTGTAACTTCCGTCATCCATCAGCCGCATTTGGTAGATGGCGGTCCAGTCCTTACCCTCCCTGGCGCCGATCATCACTTCCTGCAGCACCATTTCTCCGCCACCGATGAGTTTCGAGCGGCCGAAGGCATAGTTGCTGGCCTGATAGACGGGTTCGTAATCCTTGCGCACCATGTCCAGGAACCGGTTCTTGTCGGGGTAGAGGCTACGGATGCCAGGAGAGGCGAAGGAGTAGGCCCTTTCCGCGTCATTGCGCATCAGCGCGGCGATCTGGCCAGAGATGACCGCCTGAGCCTCCGCGACGGGGTCTTCGGCTTTGGCGGCGGTGAAGGATAAGAGAGCGAGACACAGAACGACAGGAAGTAATCGAACGGGCATCGGTTTTCTCCAAGATGGCTGCAAGGAGGCTAGCGCGTTTCTGGGAAAGGAGAAGATGGTCCCCGCAAATTTTTGAGGCATCGCCCCTGGAACGGGCAGGCGAATCTGAACGATTGCAGGATGATGACAGGTGCAGTGGATTGCGCCTGATATTCATACTTTTCCGTGAATTTTCGCCCCTCAGTGGCGCAGGGCAGGGTTCCGTTATCGCCGCTTGTCTGAAGTGATCCGCGCTGGCACGAATGCGCCGGGAGCTCTGATTCGCCCGGAACATTTTTATGAAAACCTTTCTGCCGCCGGCATTGCTTTATTTCAGCAATGCTATCCTGTTCATTTCGCTTTTTACCCGCCTGCCGGCCATCCAGGCGTCGATGGGAATCGATAAGGCAGTCCTTGGTTTCGCGCTGCTGAGCGCGCCGGTCGGTACATTTCTGGCCTTGCCTCTCGCCGGGCGGATTACAGACCGTTTTACACCGCGGCTGACGGCGCTCGTCACATTGCCGATCTGCGCTTTGCTCAGCCCGCTGCTGACGATTTCCCCGGTCATCGGCTTCGTCCTTTGTTTCTTCCTCTTCGGCTTCTTTCGCACAATCTTCGACGTCGCCGCCAACATGATCTCCGCCGGTATCGAGCAAAGAACCGGCACGAAGGTCCTGGCGCGCAGCCATGGCTTCTGGTCGGTTGGACTGCTCGTCGGATCCTTGTGTTCCGGCTTCCTGGCGGAGAGGGCGGTGGCGCCTTTTTCACAACAGGTTATGGCCGCTGCCTTCGTCGTTGCGGCTTGCCTGCTGGTGTTCTGGGTCACGCCGAAGGACGTGGCTCCGGACGCGCAGCCGGAACGCAAGCGCTCTGCCTATGTCTTGCCGGACCGCACGATCCTGCTCATCTGCGTCATGGTCTTCGGGCTCTGTATCGTCGAAGGCGCAGTCTATGATTGGGGCATCTTCTTCTTGCGCGAAGAACTCGGCGCCGATCCGGCAATTGCCGGCATGCTCTATGCTGCGTTTACCATTGGCATGGGCCTGACACGGTTGTCCGGCGATATGCTCCGGGATAGCTTCAGGCCCATGGTTCTGGTGCGCGCATCGGCCGTTTCGGTCGCAATGGGAATCATGCTCTTAGTGATGACGTCGAGCCTCACGCTCGCGGGCGTCGCCTTGTTTCTGATCGGCTGCGGCATCGCGCTCGCTTTCCCGCTGGCGGTCTCGACGACGATCGAGCGCGGCAAAGGGCAGCCGTCGGAAAACCTTGCGGCTTTATCGCTGACGCTGATGCTCTCGACGATCGGTGTGCCGCCGCTGCTGGGCTTCATCGCCGAGCATGTCAGTCTCGCTGCGACTTTCCTCGTATTGCTGCCCTGCGTGATGGTCAGTTTCCTCATGGCGCCGGTGGCGGAGGGCCGGCGCCTATCCCTGTGGCGCAGAGGCAGCTAAGCCAGATGCAGCTTCACGCCGGCTTCTTCCGCTCGATCCGGGCGGTCTTGCGGCGAGCGACTAGCATTTCCACAGTCTCAGGCTGCAGCCGCCGCCGTCGTCACGCTCCTTCGGATTCCCTCGGCCTCCAGGATCGGCAATACCGTGTCCCGGAAGTAGGGAAACTCCTCGGCATAGTCGACGAAGGACAGCGTTGTGCCATTAAGGCCGGCCCTGTGAAGCGACAGTATCCCTTCCGCCACCTGTTCCGGCGTACCGACCAGCGGAAAGCCGCCATGACCCGCTGCCATGCGGTCGCGTATGAGCGCGAGGAGATCGTGCGGGAAGGAATGCGCATGGGCAAACTGCAGCCGGACCAGGTTGTCTACGGCCTCCCAATCCGCATTGTCCTTTCCAAAATGCTGGAGATAGTCGCGTGCCTCCTTTTCCGTCGGCCGGCAGACGACATGCGAGAAGGTGAGAACGCCGAGATCGCGACCGGCGGCCTTGCCTTGCGCTTTTAGTTCGGCAACCTCGGATGCCGAGCGTTCGAGGTCGATCGCCGGCGTGAACAGGAAGTCGGCATTGCGGACGGCGAAGGCACGGCCCTGGCCGGAGCCGGCGGCGTTCAGGATGGGCACCTTGCGTGCCGGGCGAGGATCTCCGAGCACCCGGCTGAGATTGAAGAATTTTCCGTCGTAGTCGAAGGTTTCCGCCCGCTGCCAGAGCGTCTTGACCACATCGAACCATTCTTCCGCATAGGCATAGCGCGTTTCGTGATCGGTTGGCAGTTCGAGCCCGAGCGCCTCGTATTCGGGTTGGTTCCAGCCCGCAACGATGTTCAGGCCGATGCGGCCGCCACTGATCTGGTCAATGGTGGCGATCTGCTTGGCAAGGACGACCGGATGGTTGGCAACGGTGTGGATCGTGGCGAAGACGTTGATGTTTTGGGTTTTCGCCAGAAGGCCGGCCGCCCAGGTAACGGTTTCGAGAACATTGCCGTGGAAATTGGTCTCTCCACCGTAGCCGATCCAGCGGGCGATCGGCAGCATGAAGTCGATGCCGGCCGCATCCAGAAGCTGAGCCAATTTCAGATTGTTGTCCCACGAATTTTTCCAACGCTCAGGAACTTTGGTAACCGACATGCCGCCGGAGCAATTGGAGGCGAAAGTGCCGAGCAAAAACTGCCCGGCGGTGAACATGGAATTCTCCGTCATGGTTTGTTCCCCAGATTTTTGATAGATATTACAATAGAAAGTTTATTTGAAACCTAAAGCTTGTCAACATGATTGCTGCACTGGAGAAGGAAAACACGCCGATGAGTTCGATAGGGCAGGACGAAGGTGAGGCACAGCGCGGTCTGGACCGGAGCTGGCATCTCGCCAGGACGCCGTTGGAGGTGGACGTTGCGGAGCTCGAATATGCTCTGATGCGCGCCTTCGAGGCTTTCGGTCGGTGGCAGGCCGAATGTCTGGCTTCCGTCATCGATTTCGCCGCAAGCGGGCCGGAAAATGCCATGCTGCACATCATTCGCATGAACGATCGGCCAAAGACGATCAAGGACCTGGCACGACTTTCCAACCGCGAGGATATTCCCAATATGCAATACAGTCTGCGTAAGCTGATCGGGGCGGGGCTCGTGGAGCGCAAGGGCAGCGGGCGTTCCGGCGTCACCTATTCGGTGACGGAAAAGGGACGCGACGTAACCGAGCGTTATGCGCAGCTCCGCGCCTCGCTTCTTATCAAGGCGGTCCAGTCTTTGCCCAATTTCGGGGGGAGACTCGATGAGGCGACGAAGACCCTGGAATTCATGACCGGGATTTATGAGCAGGTGGCACGCTCGGCCGCTACCCATCGGCATCTCCCGAGGTGACGCGTCCGGATAAGCAACGCTGTGGGAAAATCGGGCAGGGGGGTGGCCTGCCCCTAATTGGCCATAAGGATGGATAATGGGTTGAGCCTGCGGGACTTAGACGTTACCACGATGAAATTGATTTGCCGAAAACAGGTGACACTGTGATCGACCCCTATGAGATGCTCGGTATTTCCCGCGAGGCGGATGGCGCGACCATCAAGTCTGCCTACCGCAAGCGTGCGAAAACGGCCCATCCGGATGCCGGCGGCGACGTCGACCTGTTCAGCAGGTTGACGACGTCCTACGAGCTTCTTTGCGACCCCGTGCGCCGCAAGGTCTATGACGATACCGGCTTCGATCCGGAACTTGCAGACACCAAGGACCTGCAGGGCCTCGTCATCCTTGAGACGCTGATCAACGAGGTTATCCTTGATGAGCGGGAGCCGGGGAGTTTTGATCCGGTCGCTGCCATGCGCCGCAAGCTCACCGACAAGATCGTCAACGCGCGGATTCATATCCTGGAGATGGAGCGTCACCGCGCCCGCATCCGCAACCATATCGACCGCATCGGCAGGAAACCGGAAACGGATGTTCTGGGTCGCATGCTGAGATCGCGTTGCGAAACGATCGGCGAGGCGATCGGCCGGGCGGAAAACGAGATCGAGAACATCGAAAAAGCCTATGGCATGCTGGACGGCTATTCCTACGAAATCGATGCCGTGGCGGAGATCAAATCAGCGGCTGAGTGACTGCGACCGTAACCTCTGTCTTGACATTGTCATTTGCATCAGGACATGGCTTCAGCCTGTTATTTTCAAAGGGTTTTCCATGGCGCTCATCATACGCGAAGCTGTCCGCGAGGATACTGCGACGCTTCTCGGTTTCATCCGCGAGTTGGCGCTCTATGAGAAGGCCGAACACGAGGTCGCCGCAACGGTTGAAACGATTAGGGAGTCGATCTTCGGCAGGGATTCGGTAACGCGCGCGCTGATCTGCGAACAGGACGGCGAACCGGTTGGCATGGCAATCTGGTTCTTCAGTTACTCGACGTGGCAAGCGAGGAACGGGCTTTATCTCGAAGACCTCTATGTGACGCCAAAGGCGCGCGGGCTAGGTGCTGGCAAGGCCATGCTGAAACGGCTGGCGGCGATCGCGCTTGAAAACGATTGCGGCCGTTTCGAATGGAGTGTGCTCGATTGGAACGAGCCGGCGATCCGCGTCTACGAGGCGATCGGTGCCGAACCGATGAAGGAATGGGTCCGCTATCGGTTGGCTGGCGAGACATTGCGAGACTTCGCCGAAAGCTGAAAGGGGAAGAACAGGCTGTCGCACTTCATCCTTGAACCCACGGGGCTACATACGGAAATCACATAAGATAGATTATGGAACTAATGGCCGTGATCTTGGGGTTGGAAAACCTTGGGGTCAGCGCTCATTCCCGTTCATTATCAGGTCAGAAATCGATCTCGACTTCGAACGCCAGTCCATCATAGGCCGGCTCCACATGCTCCGGCGTTTCCGCCATGACGGTATCGTAGTCGAGCGGAATGTGCATATGCGTCAGGATCGCACGTTTGGGCTGGAAGCGCGCGATCCAGTCGAGTGCCTGTTCGAGCGACAGATGGCTCGGATGATATCTGTATTGCAGCGCGTCGATGATCAGCACGTCGAGACCGGTGAGCTTCGGAATGCTCTCCGGCGGAAAGTCGCTGACGTCGCTGCAATAGGCCACATTACCGATCCGGAAGCCCAGCGAATGGATATCGCCGTGGGCCTGTCTGTACGGCAGGAACCGGATCGGCCCACCGGGACCGTCGATGACGATCGGCTCGTCCATGGTCTCGATCAGGAACGGCCGCGCGATCGGCGGGTAATTGCCGCCCGGCGGCGTCTCCAGGCAATAGCCGAAACCTTGCTGGATCCGCTCCATGGTGAACGGATCGGCATAGACCGGGATGCGGTGGCGCTGCAGCATGAAATAGGTCCGCAGGTCGTCTATGCCATGCAGGTGGTCCGCATGCGCATGGGTATAGAGCACCGCATCGACGCGGCCCACCTTGGCGGCGATCATCTGCTGGCGGAAATCCGGGCCAGTGTCGATCACCACCACGGTGCTGGCGCCGTCCGAGGCGATCTGCTCGACGAGAAAGGCGGCGCGTGTTCGATGGTTTTTCGGATTATCCGGATCGCAGGCGCCCCAATCGCCATTCGGCCGCGGCACGCCGGGTGACGACGAGCAGCCGAGAATGGTGAAGCGCTGCCGATACCGTGCCAACGGTCAGAGCCTCGGCATCTTGGAGAAGATGCGGAAGGCATTCTCGGTGGTGACGCGGGCAATCTCCTCGTAGCTCACGTTCTTGCATTCGGCGAGCACTTCGGCGGTATTGACCACGTAGGACGGCTCGTTTCGTTTTCCCCGCCACCGCTTCGGCGCCAGATACGGCGCGTCGGTCTCGACCAATAACCGGTCTATCGGCACGGTCCGCGCAATGGTTCTCAACTCTTCCGACTTCGGGAATGTCAGGATGCCGGAGAAGGAGACATAGCCGCCAAGTTCCACGCCGACACGGGCGAGCTCGGCACCGGACGAGAAGCAGTGCAGGATGAAGGGAAATGTCCCCTTCCCGCTTTCGACGGTCAGTATCTCGATCATGTCTGCGTCGGCGCTGCGGCTGTGGATGACGAGCGGCAGGCCCGTCTCCCGCGCCGCGGCTATGTGGCGGACGAAGCCGGTCTTCTGATCGGCCGGCGTCTGCGTGTCGTAGAAATAGTCGAGCCCCGCCTCGCCGATTGCGACGATCTTCTGATGCGCCTTCGCGAGCCGCACCAGGTCTTCCGTCTGGATATCGAGTTCTTCGCCGGCATTGTTCGGATGGGTGCCGACCGAGCAGAAGACTGACGGATATTTCTCCGTGATCGCCAGCAGGTCGTCGAGCCTTCGCACACGGGTCGAGATGGTCACCATCTGCCTTACGCCGGCTTCGTGAGCGCGGGCGACGATCGCGTCGCGTTCCTCCGCGAAATCGGCGAAATCCAGATGGCAATGGGTATCGATCAGCATGGGAAAACCTGGAGCTATATTAGGCGCTTGCTTCGGGCGCCACGTAACGCGGAAAGACCGGTTTCGGCGCCTCAAGTGGCGTTCCCGGCTTCAGGCGCCCTGCCTCGCCGAGTGCCGCGAAATCGCGGGCGTCGGCCGGCGCGGCTACCAGATCGAGCAGCTTGGTGGATGAATCCGGCATGAAGGGCTGCAGGAGGATGGCGACCTGGCGCACGACTTCCGCTGCCACGTAGAGCACGGTGCCCATGCGGGCCGGGTCGGTCTTCTTCAGCACCCAGGGCGCCTGCGCAGCGAAATAACGGTCCGTCTCCGAGACGACGCCGATGATCGCCGCGAGCGCACGATGGATAGCCTGTTTATCCATCTCCTCCCGGCAGGCTGCGAGAAGGCTGTCGGCTGCGGCAAGCAGCTCCCTGTCCGCGTCGGTGAATTCACCGGGCTCGGGGACGATGCCATCGCAATTCTTGACGATCATCGACAGCGAGCGGCTGGCGAGATTGCCGATGCCATTGGCGAGATCGGCGTTGACGCGGGTCGCGATGAGCTGCTCGTTGCAATTGCCATCCTGGCCGAAGGAAATCTCACGGCAGAGATAATAGCGAACATAGTCGAGCCCGAACTTTTCCAGAAGCTCGAACGGATCGACCACGTTGCCGAGCGATTTCGACATCTTCTCGCCGGCATTCAGCACGAAGCCGTGCGCGAAGACGCGCTTCGGCAGCGGCAGTTTGGCCGACATCAGGAAGGCCGGCCAATAGACCGCATGGAAGCGGATGATGTCCTTGCCGATGATATGCGCGTCCGCCGGCCAGTATTTCGCACGCGGGCCGTTCGGATTATCCAGATAGCCGGTTGCGGTGATGTAATTGGTCAGCGCATCGACCCAGACATACATGACATGCGCCGGGTCGTTCGGTACCTTGATACCCCAATCGAAGGTGGTGCGAGACACCGACAGGTCCTTGAGGCCGGATTTCACGAAGGAAATGACTTCGTTGCGGCGCTCGTTGGGACCGATGAAATCCGGGTTTTCCTCATAGTGCTTGAGGAGCTTGTCCTCATAAGCAGAGAGCCGGAAGAAATAGCTCGACTCCTCCACCCATTCGACCGGCGAACCCTGGGGGCCGTAACGCACGCCATCACGCACTTCGGTCTCGTTTTCGGCGTAATAGGCCTCGTCACGCACCGAATACCAGCCGGCATAGGTATCCTTGTAGATGTCGCCGTTGTCGGCCATCCGGTTCCAGATGTCCTTCGAAGCCTCGTGATGGCGAGGTTCGGTAGTGCGGATGAAGTCATCGTTGGACGCATTAAGCAACCGGCCCATCACGCGGAATTCATTCGAGTTTCGTTCGGCGAGTGCTTCCGGTGAGATGCCTTCGGCGCGGGCCGTCTGCTGCATCTTCTGGCCATGCTCGTCCGTGCCGGTCAGGAAGAAGACATCCTTGCCGTCGAGGCGCTGGAAGCGCGCCATGGCATCCGTCGCGATCAGTTCATAGGCATGGCCGATATGCGGCTTGCCGTTCGGATAGGAAATCGCGGTGGTGATGTAATAGGGCGTCTTGTTCGGCATTGTCGGCACTCGGGCACTTAAAGGAAATGATGCAGCGCTCTTAGCGCATGTTTCGCAGGAGCGAAACACAAAGTTCCTTTGCGATGTTCCCCACCCTGCCCGCGATCAACGTCGGGCGGCTTCGAGAATCGAGAGGATCGTCTGCTTGCGGTCGAGGTTGTAGGCCTGCGCCACCGTGATCTTTTCGGCGATATCGCTGACGAGCCTGGCCTGCCGGTCGGCGGCCGGAAGATCGCCGGCAAACGCCGCTTCACGTGCGCGGGCGACCAGATAGTCGCTCAGATGCTCCAGGAAGAAGCCGAAGATCACGTCGCTTTCCTTGCCGGACAGCACGTCCGCCAGGCGGTGCATGGCTTTTCGGGCGGTGGGGCCGTCTGCTGCTATCACCTCATTGAAGGCGGCGATGATCTCGGTGCCACCATAGTTCAGAAGCTTCAGCGCCTGCGCAACGCTGCCTTTGCCCATGGACAGCACGATTTCCTCGGTCCGGCCGCCTTCGAGCGGCATGCCAAGCCCGGCGAGCGCCTTCGACAGGTCTTCATCGCTCAGCGGCGACAGCTTCAGCGACTGGCAGCGGGAGCGGATCGTCGGCAGCAGTTTTCCGGGCGCATGCGAGAGCACGATGAAGAGCGCACGCCGCGGCGGCTCTTCGAGGATCTTGAGGATGGCATTGGCGGCATTGCGGTTGAGGTCGTCGGCCGGATCGATGATGACGATCCGCCAATTGCCCGTGCCGGAGGTCTGCGAGAAGAAATGCCCTGCCCTGCGCACTTCGTCCACGGTGATCGCGGTCTTCGCTTTCCCGGTTTTCTCGTCCACCGGACGCGTCAGATGCAGCAGATTATGCGAAGCGCCCGACGCGATCTGCCGGCTCACCGGCGAGTTGGGGTCAGGATCGGAGAGATGGTCCGGCGCCGCTTCAGGATCGGGATGGGTGAGCACATGATTGGCGAAACGGAAGGCGAGTGTCGCTTTGCCGATTCCT
Organism: Rhizobium sp. YS-1r; assembly: GCF_000757525.1. Lineage (NCBI taxonomy): Bacteria > Pseudomonadati > Pseudomonadota > Alphaproteobacteria > Hyphomicrobiales > Rhizobiaceae > Rhizobium > Rhizobium sp. YS-1r. The sequence goes on from NZ_JPYQ01000006.1 coordinate 128,342, forward strand.
TCCGGCCCCTCGATGAGAATTGCGTGATGCCCCTTCCCCGAACGGTAGCTGCGCGCAAGGAAATCCTCGGCCGATCGATGGCCATAGAGATGCGGATTGCGTGCCGGCGGCACGGCGCCGTCGAGGATGCCGGCGGTCTCTTCGCTCATCCGACCGATTCCGCATTGCTTGTCTGCCTGAGGGCGAGCTCGCGTACCAGCGGCTCGATGATCGCGAAAATTTCGTCTGCGATCTCATCCTCGGCACGTTCGGCATTCACCACATGGCAGCGACCTGGCTCCACTTCGGCGATCTCCAGATAGGCTTCGCGGCGCTTCTCGTGCGTTTCGATCTCTTCGCGTTCGAATCGGTCCGGTGCGTTTTCCGCGCCGCGCTTGCGGGCGCGTTTCAGGCCAACCTCGGCCGGGAGATCGAGGATCAGCGTACAATCCGGGACGACGCCATCGATCGCCACCCGCTGCAACGCCTCGATGAAGTCCGGTTCCAGATTGCCGGTCACGCCCTGGTAGACGCGCGAAGAATCGATGAAGCGGTCGCAAAGCACAATAGCCCCGCTTTCGAGCGCTGGGCGTATCACTTCTTCGACATGGTCGTTGCGGGCGGCCGCGAACAGGATCGCCTCCATGCGCACGCCGAATTCTTCTGCCGCACCGGAAAGCAGGACATGGCGCACAGCCTCGGCCCCTGGCGAACCGCCTGGCTCCCGGGTCATGAGCACGTCGTGGCCACGACGCCGCAATTGGTCGGCCAGCCGCCGAATCTGGGTGGATTTGCCGGCCCCCTCGCCGCCTTCGAAAGTCACGAACAATCCGGAACGTTCTGCCACGCGTGTTTCCGCATTCATCTCTTCATCAATTTATAGCGCAATATAGGTGCAGTGCGAAACAATGCGCAAATCTCAAAGTCTTAAAGCCAGAAGAACATCAGTTCGAGCAGAGCATCGGTTGCCTGGCTCGTCAGACTGCCTGTCTTGATGGACTGGGCGGTCACCAGCGGGACTTCGCGCACCACTCTGTCTGCTGAGGAAATCTTGAGTACACCGACAGGCTGCCCTTCCGCAACAGGGGCTCTGAGAGGCCAGCGGTAGACGATTCGCCCCGATAGCCGATCGGGATTGTTGGTCGGCAGGTAGATATCGACCGGCTCCCTGGCGACAAGGTCCACATAGCGCGACGTCCCGCCGTAGACGCTTGCCTGACCAACCACCTCCCCTTGTTTGAAGAGCACCTTGGTCTCGAACGAGGAAAGTCCCCATTCCAGCACCTTTCGTGCCTCCTCAAGCCTCTCCTTGTCGCTCGCGAGGCCGCCCATGGCGAGAAAGAGCCGCGTGCCGTTGCGCGCCACCGAGGCGACCAGCGCGTAGCCGGACCCTTCCGCAAAACCCGCGCCAAGGCCGTCGACGCCGATGTTCAGCGCAAGAAGCGGGTTCTTGTTGCGCTGGAAGATCTTGTTCCATTCGAAATCCGGCTGCGCATAGAGCGGATAGAATTCCGGATATTCACGATGGATATGTCGGGCGAGTTCCACGAGGTCGCGCGCTGTCGTACGGTTTTCCGCACCTGGCAGGCCGGTGGAATTGCCGAAGAGCGAGCGGCTGAGCCCGATATCCTTGGCGCGGGCGGTCATGCGGGCGGCAAATTCGCCTTCGGAACGGGAAATGCCTTCAGCCAGAACGATGCAGGCGTCATTGGCATTCTGCACGATCACGCCTTTGACGAGATCCTCCACCCGAACCTGCGATTTCAGCGCTGCGAACATGGTCGTCGTACCGGATGGCGCACCACCCGTGCGCCAGGCATATTCGCTGACGGGATAAACGGTGTCGCGGCTGATCTCGCCGCGCCTGATGGCGCTGAAAACGACCTCCATCGTCATCAGCTTGGCGAGCGAGGCCGGCGGGAAAGCCTGATTCTCGTTCGAGGCGAGCAGCACTGTGCCCGTCTTGGCCTCGACCATGTAAACCTGTTTCGCCTTGGTGACGAAGGCGGGCGTGGGTTGCTGTGCGCTCGCTGCTCCCGAGAGCCGGGCAACGCCAAGCACAATCAGGCAAAGGAAAAACAGAAGGCGCCGCATCATCACCCCATCGACCACGTCACTCTATGCCTAGCAGCGCCGCCGACTCACCGCAATTGCGGTGCTCTCAACGCACGGGCTTTTGAGCGGGTCTCGGGGCTTCGAGGATCATGTTGCCAAACATCACCTGCGGGGCCTTGGCTCTCGTGGGTTCCGCGTAAGCAACGGTTGCCCGGGCGTTTGTCGGTTCGGCGTAGGTCGCCATAGCCTTGCTCTTGGCCGGCGCTGATTCAGCATAGACCGGAGCGACGGCGCGTGGTTGTCGATCGCCGGCCATCGGCCGTTCGGAGGGAAGCGGCCCTATCTGCGGTAGCGCCGCGAATTGTTCGAATGCCTGAAAGGCCTGTGTCGCGGCCGGCGCGGGACCGCTCGGCGTGCGGCCAGCAAGCGCGACAGGCGTCGGCATGGCGGAGCCATAGCTCTGGAGCTGGTCGCCCAGCGGCTGGTTGGACGCGACCATGACGCCGGTTGCGATCTGCCCTTCCGGCTGGATCGACGGCAGGCGGTCGCCCTTACGGATGTAGGATGCCATCAGGAACGGCATGTCCCTGCCATCCATCCGTGCGCGGCCGACATATTGCACGTTCACATGTGCCGTGCCGGTCCGCTTCATGTCCAGCAGCTCGGCCGTCTTGTCGGAAACGTCGATGATGCGGCCAGGATGATAGGGCCCGCGATCGTTGACCCGGACGATCACCGACGTGCCGTTATCGAGATTGGTGACGCGTGCGTAGCTCGGCAAGGGAAAGGTCGGATGCGCGGCGGAAAGATGTTCGCTGTCGTAAACTTCGCCATTGGCGGTGAACCGGCCATGGAAAGCAGCACCATACCAGGAGGCAAGACCCTTCTTGTTGTAGTTGGGATCTTCCTTCGGGACGTAGGTCTTCCCTTTCACCTGGTAGGGCTGGCCTACCATGAAACGACCGCCACCTTTCGGCACGGGCTTTCCTGCCTCGACGACCCGAGGGCTTGCTTTTACGCCATATTCCTTTTCGGAGAAATATTCCTTGCTGCGGGGTTTCTTCTTGGGCGCCTCGGTCGTGGCGCACGATGCCATTCCGACGCAGACCAATGTTATCCCGAGCCATTTCGCACTCAGCGAAAGCTTGCCGCCACTCAAACCCAAACTCGTCCGTCCCATGCCGCTTTCGCCGCGATCTACGGCAGTCGGTCCTCGTCACCGCTCCGCTTTTCGCAGCCATTGTGAACCGGTTCGAGGCATACCCCTATGCCGCCGAAGTCGATAGCAGGGGAGTCTTGCCGGCAACATGGCAAAAATGCGAACAAAATCGGGCAGATAGATAAACTTTTATCGAGTATGGTTAATCGATTGCGAATGCGGGGGCGGGTGAAAGCCGGAATTTTGACGGCGCGAGGAGCAAGATTACCGCTTTTGTGAGCGATTTAACCATGCTGGCGGCTCACGAATGAAGGGGACGGTCGAATTCGCTCAGACGTATTTCAGACTGTCGGTAGAAAGGAAATGATTGGCGGCGCTCAGTTGACGCCGAAAACCTGCAGGCTATAAAGCCAGCATTCGATGGAAGAGTGTCCGAGTGGTTTAAGGAACCGGTCTTGAAAACCGGCGTGCGGGAAACCGTACCGTGGGTTCGAATCCCACCTCTTCCGCCATTGGCAGCTTGTATCCCGGCCTGAATGACCGCTGCTTCATCTTTTCCAATTGCTGCAAGATTTGTTCGGATCCGGCGGCCATGTCGCTACGGGTCAGCGCATTCGCCTGTCTTCTTGACCAAGCTCAAACGCATACCCATCCTCCCATATAGAATGCCAGAAAAAAGGAGGCGGCATGAACAGACGGAGCATGCTCCTTGGCGCAGCCGGCACGCTGCTGCTTGGGGGCGCGGGGGTCGCCGGGTGGCGGTCGGCTGTCGGGTCTATGAGCGGATATGACGATTATGCGGCCCACCTGCGCGCTCCGATCCCGGCCCGACCGGATATGGCCGACCTTGTCCGTTATGCGACGCTCGCGGCCAACAGTCACAATACCCAGCCATGGCGCTTTCGCATCGAAGACGGCGCTATCGACATCCTGCCCGATCTGTCGCGCAGGACGCCGGCCGTTGATCCGGACGACCATCATCTCTTCGTCAGTCTCGGCTGCGCAGCGGAGAATCTGCTGATCGCTGCGGGGGCGACAGGACGACCGGGCGAACTGGAGATCGATGCAGACGGCGCCCGGGTGCGCTATTCCTTTTCCGAAGGTGCGTCGCGATCCGATCCGCTTTTCGCAGCAATTCCGGCGCGACAGTCCACCCGCGCCACCTATGATCGACGTCCTGTACCTGCCGAACATCTCGAAAAACTCCGGCGGGCTGCCGGAATACCGGGCGTCCGGCTTGTCCTTCTTTCTGACCGGGTCCTGATGCGGCAGGTGCGGGACTTGGTCGTCGCTGGCAATGACGCACAGATGGGCACCCCCGCCTTCATGGCGGAATTGAAGCAGTGGCTGCGCTTCAATCCCCGCGCCGCCATGACTTCCGGAGACGGCCTGTTCTCGGCTGCGAGCGGCAATCCGGTGCTTCCCGATCTTCTTGGCGGCTACGCGTTCGAGCTTTTCTTCAGTCCCACGTCCGAGAACGACAAATATGCACGTCAGATCGATTCGTCGGCGGGAATCGCCGTCTTCCTTGCCGAGGCGGAGAGCCCGGCGCACTGGATTGCAGTCGGCCGCGCCAGTCAGCGTTTCGCGCTGACGGCGACCAGCCTCGGCGTCAAACACGCCTTCGTCAATCAACCCGTCGAGGTGGCGCGTCTGCGACCGGAACTGGCGACGCTGATCGGTGAGAGGGGGATGCGGCCTGATATCGTGATGCGCTTCGGTTATGGCCCGGAACTTGCCTTTTCTCCGCGGCGTCCCGTGGAGACGGTGCTGATCTAGCGCAGGGAAAGATGGCCGTCGGCCTTGTTGGTCAGTCCTTTAACCGTCGCTCGAAATCGCGAATCGACTGCTCAATCCAAGGCTCGCGATATCCCACGGCATAATCGATAACATCATAGTCTCGGCGTCTTTGCCAGACGAAGAACAGACGTTTGAAGATCGCTGCCAGCCGCAAGGCACCCTCCAATTCGATATCGAGACCCGACGTGCGCCTCGTGTGATCCACACGCCGGGTCTCTTGCCGTAAGGCGATACGGCGCAACTGAATTGACATTTGCTAAATGAACGCTAGCTGAATAATGGTGCGCGGAGAGCGACGGCATGCTTGGCGCCTTCCATCCATCAAGCTCGGCGCAAGCCAATATCCCTATCGTTTTCTCGTCGGGATGATCCCGAATGATTGGGGACTATGATGTCGAACGAGACCAACTCTACAAACCAGCCGTCCGAACAGTCGATCGCGCTGTTCCTGCAGACCGGTGACGCCGACAAGCTGACCGATATCCTGGTCGAGGCGCTTTACGAAGCCTTCCGCACGCTCGAGGACGAGATCCGACTCGACACCGTGCATTGAGCCTTCGCAGGCTTTCTGGGGCCTGACGCCGGTATCGAACACGCGATCAACGGCGTTACCAGGCGAAGGATAAGGCGTCTTACGTGAAGGATGCGCTTGCAGTCATGGCCGCGGTGCCGGATTGGACGCATTCGAACTGTCGGAATTCCATGTCCTGACAAAACGTCTCGGCCAACTCTTCTGCAGGTTCGGCAATCCGCGCTGCTCGGAATGCCCGGTCAGGCAGCATTGCCGTTTCGCAGGCTCTGTTGTGCGCCCGGCCGCCGGCGCTGAAGTGGCTTGCTCTCGTCTCATGGATGACCAGCCGCTTGTGTTTCGGGCGCGGACGTGATTGCCGTAAGGCATCTCTTATCCTGCCACGGAATCATCACCTATGCCCAACGCCGCCGTTCCCTTCCTCACCATCGGCTTCCTGATTCTCTCCAACGTCTTCATGACATTTGCCTGGTATGGCCACCTGAAGTTCGGGGATAAGCCGCTCTATATTGTTATATTGGCGAGTTGGGGCATCGCCTTTTTCGAATATTGCATGCAGGTGCCGGCCAACCGGATCGGCTACGGCTATTTCAACGCGGCTCAGCTGAAGACTATTCAGGAGATCATCACGCTCTCGGTCTTCGTGATCTTTTCCGTGCTTTATCTCGGCGAAACGATTCATTGGAAGCAGATCGTCGGTTTCAGTTTCATCGCCCTCGGCGCCTTTTTCATCTTCACAAAATAGGCCGCTTCAGGAACCGTCGCGTCGCCGGAACGTTTCGATCATCGTGATCTCAGGTGGCACGATGAAGAAGCGGTCGGGCGATATACGGATCGGCATTTCGGGCTGGACCTACAAGCCCTGGCGCGGCGTATTTTATCCCAAGGGCCTGCGGCAGAAGCAGGAACTGACCTATGCTGCCGAACATTTTCGCTCGATCGAGATCAACGGCACTTTCTACGGTCTTCAGCGCCCCCAGAGCTTTGCCACATGGTATGATGCGACGCCCGACGATTTCGTCTTCGCGGTCAAAGGCTCGCGTTACATCACCCATATGCGCCGCCTTGATGATATCGGGACACCGCTCGCAAATTTCTTCGCCTCCGGCGTCCTTCGTCTCGGCAAGAAGCTCGGCCCCATTCTCTGGCAGTTTCCGCCGCGGATGAAATTCGAGCCGGCCCGCTTCGAGGCGTTCCTGAAACTGCTGCCGAAGAATACCGAAGAAGCAGTCGAACTTGCCGGAAGGCACGACACCCGCCTCGATGATCGCGCTTATGTCGAGATGGACGCAAGGCGGCCGATGCACCATGCGCTGGAAATCCGCCACGACAGTTTCCGCGCGCAGGAATTCATCGATCTCTTGCGCCATTATCAGATTGGTCTGGTCGTAGCCGACACCGTGGAATGGCCGCTTCTCATGGATCTGACGGCCGATTTCGTCTATTGCCGCCTGCACGGTTCCGAACAGCTTTACGTCAGCGGCTACGACGACAAGGCGCTCGACCGCTGGGCTCATCTGATCCGCCAATGGGCGAAGGGAGAGGATCCGAAGGAGGCCGAACGTGTCGGTTCAGCCTCCCCTCCCCGGACCCATGGTCGGGATGTTTACGTCTATTTCGACAATGACGTGAAGGTCCGCGCACCGCAGGATGCCGGAGCCTTGGCGGATCGCCTGAATGCCGCCCCATTTCCTCGGGTGGGAAGGCTGCCAGACACGCATGAACGAACACCGTTCGCTTTTCCGTCGGCATGCCTTCATTTCCGTCTCGGTTTGATTTAGAGACAGTCCTTCAATCCGCTTTGTTTCAGGCGGCAGGACTATTCGCAAGGTATGTTGATCGATGCTTGATTCCCTCAGAAACGCCGCCCGCTCCTGGGTTGCCAAGGCTCTCCTCCTGCTTCTGGTCGTTTCCTTCGGCATCTGGGGTGTTTCCAGTTCGATGTTGACGGCAAACGGCAATACGGTGATGACGGTCGGGGACCAGCAGATATCGGCTGAGGAATTCCGCCTGGCCTACCAGCGCCAGATCGCCAATCTGAGCCGCCAGTTTGGCACGCAACTGACCGCCGAGCAGGCGCGCGCCTTTGGTGTCGAGAACGAGGTTTTTGCCCAGCTTGCTGCCGGCGCTGCGCTCGATCAGCTTTCGGATGATATGAACCTTGGTCTTTCCGAGGAAAGGCTCGCGGGCCTGATCGCCGAGGATCCGGCCTTCAAGGGCGTCAACGGCCAGTTTGATCGCAACCTCTTCACGTCGAGGCTGCGCAATGCAGGTATCCGGGAGGATGACTATATCAAGGAGCGCAGCAAGGTTGCGGTGCGAAGCCAGGTCGTCGAGGCGGTGTCCGACGGATTCAAGCCGCCGCAAGTGCTCGTCGACGCCTTGAAGCACTATCGCGATGAGAGCCGTTCCGTTGACTATCTCCTGCTCTCCAACGCCAATATCGATCCGGTCAAGGCGCCGACCGACGACGTGCTATCCGCCTGGTTTGAAGGTGTGAAAAGCCGTTATCGGGCGCCGGAATACCGGACTTTCGCCTATGTAAAACTGCAGCCGGCCGATATCGCTGATGCGTCCTCGATCACCGATGATCAGGTGCGTGCCCAGTACGAGAAAAGCAAGGACAGCTACAAGACCCACGAAACCCGCACGATCGAGCAGCTTACCTTCCCGGACAAGGAAATGGCGGAAGCTGCCGCAACGCAGCTCAAGGATGGTACGGCGACCTTCGACCAGATCATCAAGGACCAGGGCAAGACGGCGACCGACGTGCTGCTGGGTGATTTCACCCGAGATAACATGCCGGATCCGACTTTTGCCGAGCCCGCCTTCAAGGTTGCAGCGGCTGGCGGCACGACGCCCGTCATCGACGGCACCTTTGGTCCGGTGATCCTGCGCGTCACCAATATTCGCCCGGAAACGACCCGTTCGTTCGACGAGGTAAAGGAAGATATCCGCAAGCAGCTCGCGGTTTCTGCAGCCTCCCAGGAAGTCCTGAACGTCCACGATCGGTTCGAGGACATGCGCAGCGGCGGCACGTCGCTTGAGGATACAGCCAGAGACCTCAACCTCAAGATCGTCACCGTGACCGCCGACGCGTCGGGTCGCAACGAACAGGAGCAGCGTATCGAGGATATTCCGGCTTCCAATCAGTTGCTCGGCGAGGTCTTCCGCACCGAGCCTGGCGCCGATACCATCCCGGTAAACCTCGGCAATGACGGTTATGTCTGGTTCGAGGTCCGCAACATCGTCCCCGAGCGCGACAGGCCGCTTGCCGAAGTGCGCGACAAGGCGATTGCCGACTGGACCGCGGACCAGCAGCGCCAGGCGCTGGCAGCCAAGGCCAATGAGCTCAAGGGCCGCCTGGATAAGGGCGAGACGATTGAGGCCATCGGCGCAGAGCTCGGCCTTTCGGTCGAAAACAAGCAGGGCCTGCGCCGCGGTGAGGAGGACGCGATTTTCGGAGGTGAAGCGATCGCGGCAGCTTTCTCCGGCCCGGTCGGCATCATTGCCACCGCGCTTGGCGCCGATGGTGAAAGCCGTCTCCTGATGAAGGTCACAGCCGTCGATCAGGTGACCACCGATGCGCTTTCCGGCGATGAGCAACTGGAGCGTATGGCGGAGGCGGTCGGCGACGACATGCTCGATCAGATGGTTAACAGCCTGAAGAACAGTTATGGCGTCTCCGTCAACCAGACCGTCCTTAATCAGGTCATGCTCCAGTGACGCGCGAGGTAACCGAGTATGCCTGAGCTGAAACCCCTTATCGCCAAGGTCGCCAATGGCGAGAGTCTGACGCGTGAGCAAGCGCGCGAGGCTTTCGACATCCTGATGTCGGGAGAGGCAACGCCGTCGCAGATCGGTGGCTTCCTGATGGCACTGCGTGTTCGCGGCGAGACTGTCGCAGAGATTACCGGCGCAGTCGCAACCATGCGCGCCAAGATGCTGCCCGTCGAAGCCCCGGCTGACGCGATCGATATCGTCGGCACCGGTGGCGACGGACTGGGTACATACAATATTTCCACCCTCGCCTCGCTCATCGTCGCCGGCTGCGGCGTGCCGGTCGCCAAGCATGGCAATCGGGCGCAGAGTTCGAAATCCGGCACGGCCGACGCGCTGTCGGTGCTGGGCGTCGATCTGGAAATCGGCCCTGAACTGATAGCCCGCTGCATCAGGGAAGCCGGCATCGGCTTCATGTTCGCCTCTATGCATCATGCGGCGATGCGCCATGTCGGCCCGAGTCGCGTCGAGCTCGGCACGCGCACGATCTTCAACCTGCTTGGTCCCCTCTCAAACCCGGCCGGAGCCAAGCGCCAGCTTCTCGGTGTCTTCGCGCCGAAATGGCTGGAGCCGATCGCTGAAGTGCTGCGCGACCTGGGCTCCGAAACCGTCTGGGTGGTGCATGGCGACGGTATGGATGAAATCACCACGACAGGCATCACCCAGGTTACCGCGCTGGAAGACGGCAAGATCCGTTCCTTCGAGCTGACACCGATGGATTTCGGTGTGCAGCCTGCGACGCTTGCCGAACTCAAAGGCGGCGATGGCGTGGTCAATGCCGCGGCCTTGCGCGCGGTGCTTGCCGGTGCGAAAAATGCCTATCGCGATATCGCCCTTTGCAATGCGGCGGCGGCCCTGGTGATTGCCGGCAAGGCGGAGACGATCGCGGATGGCATGAGGCTTGCCACCCGTTCGCTGGAAAGCGGCGAGGCAGCGGCGGCCCTCGACCGCCTCGTCGCCGTCTCGAACGAAAAGGATTGAAGCCGTGACCGATATCCTGAAGAAGATCGAAGCCTACAAGCGCGAGGAAATCGCCGCTGCCAAGGCGAGTGTGCCGCTCGCCGAGGTGAAGGTCCGCGCCGCCAACCAGCCGGCCCCGCGCGGTTTCTATCGGGCGCTGAAGGCAAAGCAGGATGCAGGCGGATTCGGTCTCATTGCCGAGATCAAGAAGGCCAGCCCGTCAAAGGGCCTGATCCGCCCGGATTTCGACCCCCCTGCCCTTGCAGCCGCTTATGAAGCCGGCGGCGCCGCCTGCCTTTCGGTATTGACCGACAAGCCGAGCTTCCAGGGAGCTCCGGAATTTTTGACCGCGGCCCGTAATGCCTGCTCGCTTCCTGCTCTGCGCAAGGATTTCATGTTCGAGCCCTATCAGGTCTATGAGGCGCGTGCCTGGGGCGCCGACTGTATCCTGCTGATCATGGCCTCGCTGTCCGATGGTGAGGCGCGCGAGCTTTACGATGTTGCCGCAGAACTCGGCATGGACGTGCTGATCGAGGTCCATGATGCCGAAGAGATGGAGCGGGCGCTCAAACTCCCCTCGCCGCTGATCGGTATCAACAACCGTAACCTGCGCACCTTCGAATTGAGCCTGGAAACGAGCGAGAAACTGGCCCCGATGGTGCCGGCCGATCGTCTGCTCGTCGGAGAAAGCGGCATTTTCACGCACGAGGATTGCCAGCGCCTCAGACAGGTCGGCATCAATACCTTCCTCGTCGGCGAAAGCCTGATGCGCAAGGACGACGTGGCTGCGGCGACCCGCCTGCTCCTGACCGGCGGGACCGCGACCCTGGCGGCGGAATAATGGCGAACCTCACCCATATCGGCGCGTCCGGCGAGGCGCATATGGTCGATGTCGGCGACAAGGCCGAGACGAACCGTTCGGCGACGGCCGAAGGTTACGTCCGCATGCTGCCGGAAACGCTCTCGTTGATCCGCGAGGGCAACGCTAAAAAGGGCGATGTGATCGGCACGGCGCGACTGGCCGGCATCATGGCAGCCAAGAAGACGTCGGACCTCATCCCGCTCTGCCATCCGCTGATGCTGACCAAGGTTTCGGTGGATATCACGGAAGACGAGACGCTTCCGGGGCTGCGCGTTACGGCGACAGCGAAGCTTACCGGCAAAACCGGCGTCGAGATGGAGGCGCTGACGGCGGTTTCCGTCTCGTGCCTGACGATCTATGACATGGCCAAGGCCGCCGACAAGGGGATGGAGATCGGGGGGATTCGTCTTCTCGAAAAGACCGGCGGCAAGTCCGGAACCTATCGCCCAAAGGACTGAGTGGGAGGGCTGAGAGATGGCATTGTTGCCCGTTTCCGAGGCGAAGAGCCGCCTGCTGGACAAGGCGGACCCGATTGCCGGAAGCGAAACCGTTCCGCTTGGCGAGGCCAGCGGCCGGATTCTGGCGGCCGAAGTGGTCGCCCGGCTTACTCAGCCGCCATTCGATGCTTCCGCGATGGATGGTTATGCTTTGCGGGCCGAAGATGCATCTGCGATCGGCTCCGAATTGACGGTTATCGGCAGTGCCGCTGCCGGCCATGCTTTCGAAGGGGTGGTCGGCAAAGGGGAGACCGTTCGCATCTTCACGGGAGCGCCCCTGCCGGAAGGTGCCGATTCCGTATTGATCCAGGAGGATGCCGAAAGGCTCGACGGCAACCGTATCCGCACAACCTTCGCCGTCGTGAAGGGCCGGCATGTACGCCCGCGCGGCCAGGACTTTTTTGAGGGCGAGACGGTGCTCCATCCCGGCACCCTTCTCGATTTTTCGCACCTGACGGTCGCCGCTGCGATGAACCATCCGGAGCTTTCCGTCTATCGCCGTCCGCGCGTCGCAATCCTGGCGACCGGCGACGAACTGGTCTTGCCCGGCGACACACCCGGTCTGGCGCAGATCATCGCGTCCAACACGTTCGGTATTTCCGCGCTGGTGCGCGACAATGGCGGCGAGGTTCTGGACTTCGGCATCGTCAGGGATCGGCAGGAAGATATCGCTGTTGCGATCGAAAAGGCCCGCGCCGCGCAAGCCGATGTGCTGGTGACGCTTGGTGGCGCCTCGGTCGGCGATCACGACCTCGTGCAGGCGACGCTGAAGAACGCAGGCATGCAACTCGATTTCTGGCGGATCGCCATGCGGCCAGGCAAGCCGCTCATGGTCGGGACCCTTGAAGGCATGCAGGTGCTCGGCCTGCCGGGCAATCCGGTCGCAAGCCTGGTTACCGGTATGCTCTTTCTGGAGCCGCTGCTTCGCAAGCTCGCCCGCCTGCCGGAAAGGCATCGCGAAGTGGAAGGCATCACGACGAAGGCGCTGGCCGCCAACGACCAGCGCCAGGATTATCTGCGTGCGAGGATCTCGAAGGATCACGCCGGTAATCTGGTGGCCGAGGCCTTCCAGAAACAGGATTCTTCGATGATGAAGATTTTTGCCCAGTCCGGCGGGCTGATCATCCGCCCTCCGCACGCGCCGGAACTGCCTGCAGGCTCTCCTTGTCCCGTACTGCTGATACGTCCCTGACGACGATCCGGATATCGACTAAATCCGGAGCTTGGGAAGCATTGTCCCCTCACGGAGAATAGTGTGCCGAAATCAGAAGTCCCCAGCATCGTCTGGTTCCGCAGGGATTTGCGCCTGGATGACAACCCGGCATTGCACGCGGCGATGGAAACCGGCGGCCCAGTCATTCCGGTCTACATCCGTGAACCGCAGCATTTGAATGTCGGCCCGCTGGGAGCCGCTCAGCGATGGTGGCTGCATCACTCCCTGACGGCGCTGGCGAAATCCCTGAAGTCCGCCGGCAGCGGCCTGACATTGATTTCCGGAAAGGCGGAGGACGTGCTGGTCGATCTCGCCCGCCAGACTGGCGCTCGCATGGTTTTTGTCAATCGCGCCTATGAGCGGCATCAGGTCGATCGCGGCATCGCGCTCGAACTGAAGAAGCGCGATATCGCCGTCCGTGCGTTTCATGGCCAGCTTCTGCAAGAGCCGCATGCGATCCGCACCGGCGCCGGTAGGGCTTTCAGGGTTTTCACACCGTTCTGGAACGCTCTGCAAAAGGCCGGCGAGCCGCGGGAGCCGATCGGCCCGCCGCTGAAAATTCCTTCGCAGGATCATCATCACCGGTCAGAGAGACTGGACAGTTGGGGACTTCTTCCGAAAAAGCCAGACTGGGCGGCCGGGTTCCCGGCAATATGGACCCCCGGTGAAGATGGCGCTCGGGAAAAGCTCGCCGACTTTATCGACCGGAAGCTCCAGGACTACAAGCATGGTCGTGACCTGCCGAGCGTCCGAGCCACGTCCTTGCTGTCGCCCCATCTCACCCACGGAGAGATTTCCCCGGCTCGTATCTGGCATGCGACCAGGGGCATGCCGAAGACCGCTTCCGAAGATGTGGTACATTTTCGCCGTGAACTCGCATGGCGCGACTTCTGCTACAGCCTGCTGATTGAGTTCCCGGAACTGGACGAGAAGAACTGGGACAACACTTTCGATACCTTCCAGTGGGGGTATGATGCGAAGGAATTCCGCGCCTGGACGAAGGGGCTGACGGGTTACCCGATCGTCGATGCCGGCATGCGCCAACTCTGGCGCTACGGCTTCATGCATAATCGGGTGCGGATGATCACCGCATCTTTTCTCATCAAGGATCTGATGATCGACTGGCGGAAAGGCGAGAAGTGGTTCCGCGATACACTGGTCGATGCCGATCCGGCCAACAATGCCGCAAACTGGCAGTGGGTCGCGGGCTCGGGCGCCGACGCTTCGCCCTTCTTCCGTATCTTCAACCCGGTCCTGCAAGGCGAGAGATTCGATCCGGAGGGCGATTACGTGCGCGAGCACGTACCGGAACTCGGCAACCTGGACCGCAAGTACATCCACAAGCCCTTCGATGCTCCGAAGTACGTTCTGGATAAGGCCGGAATCGAGCTCGGCCGAACCTATCCGAGGCCGATCGTCGATCACGGCCTTGCCCGAGACAGAGCGCTCGCAGCCTACAAGGCCAGAACGAATCCATCCGGTCCTGAAACGCTATAGGGGCTTTGGGAAGCGGGGTTCAGGCGCGGTGCAAGAGCCCTCGCATGGCCTCAAAGAGCATCGTCTGGCGGGATGCCTGCATAACGGGCCCGCGGTCGAATCAGCTGGCCGCTATCGACCTGCTCCATGGCATGCGCGAGCCAGCCGGGGGTACGGGCAAGAGCGAAGATGACGAGCGGTGAGTCTTCCGGTAGCCCGAACGTGGCCGCAAGCGCGGCAAGTGCGAAATCGATATTGGCCGGCTCGCCGAGCAGTTCCTCTCCGGCTTCCGCCAGGAATCTGTAGAGGGGTGGAACCTCGAAGCTTGCCAACAGGGCCTTGGCGCGGGGATCGCCCTGCGGGTAGAGCCGGTGGCCGAAGGCCCGCACCAGTCCTTCCGATGACAGGGCGCCCCGAATCGCTTCCCGCACGCCGACAGATACGGCCTGTTCCGCAAGCCGCGTGACGCTGAGCCATGCGCCGCCATGCCGTGGACCGGTCAGCGTCGCCAATCCCGAAAGCGTTGCTGCCGAAAGGGCCGCACCGGATGATGCGGTGACGCGTGCCGCGAAAGCCGAGACGGCGAGCTCATGCTCCGCCGCAAGCACCAGCGCCCTGCGGATCGGGTCGGCCGCTTCGGGCCGTTGCCAGCCAAGCGCAAGGCGCTGATGCAGTGACACCGGCTCGCCATTCCACGGTGCGAGCCCGGCGGCCACCGTGGAGAGCACCGAGACAGCCTCGGCTTGCAGGACGGAAGGCGTCCTGCCCAATGCCGGCAGGTCGTTCATGACGCGCGCCGCAAGGACTGCCAGGGCATTTGCCATGCGTGACGCCTCTCCCGTTCGGTGCTCACCCGTTTCGACACGGATGTCCTGGCTGTTCCAAAGAAGGGCGGCGACCTTTTCCAGCGTCGCATGGCCGGCAAGCTCGATCGCATCATGACCGCGATAGAACAATTTTCCGTCGGAAATCGTCGAGATGGCGGTCGGCAGAACCGGATCGCCCCAGCGGATGGCTTCCGCCGCGACCGCAGCCGCCTGGCGCCGGCCGGCATGGCGCTCTGCGAGCCGCTGCACATCGCTGGCCCGGTAAAGGCTGCGACGCGGGTCGGCAGGGTCCGGCTTGGCACGGATGCGTCCGCGGCTGACATTGGCGTAGAGCGTCTGCGGTTTGGTTCCGAGCCGGGCAAGGGCCTCGTCGGCGGTGATCCAGAGTATGTTCATATTGATCGATTGCATCAAGATTGACGTCAACAAGACTAGGGCGGATCATCCTCGCCGTAAAGGAGA
Source organism: Rhizobium sp. YS-1r (assembly GCF_000757525.1). Taxonomy (NCBI): domain Bacteria; kingdom Pseudomonadati; phylum Pseudomonadota; class Alphaproteobacteria; order Hyphomicrobiales; family Rhizobiaceae; genus Rhizobium; species Rhizobium sp. YS-1r. The sequence goes on from NZ_JPYQ01000006.1 coordinate 143,941, forward strand.
AACACCCATGAAGAATGGACTTGAAGACGTCGTTGCCGCCGAAACCCGGTTGTCGGACGTGGATGGTGAAGCCGGACGCCTGGTTATTCGTGGCGTATCGCTGGATCGTCTTGTCGAGCGCGCGACGTATGAGGATACCGCAGCCCTGCTGCTGGAGGGTCTACTGGATCGTCCTGTCATTGCGGATGACTTGAAGACCCGGCTCGGCCGCATGCGTGCCGAAGTCTTTGCGCATGTCCAGGCGGCGGATGAGGCACTCCAGGAATTACCACCGGTGGATGGCATGCGGGCTCTTATCGCAAGACTGCCGGACGGCGAGGATTTCGAAACCGTGCTGCGGCTGCTGGCCGCTCCTGCCGTCTTCCTGCCGGCCTTGCTGAGGCTGCAGAAGGGCGAGACACCTGTCGCGCCGAGTCCGTCGCTTTCGCAATCCGCCGACATCCTGGCTATGCTGAATGCGAATCTCCCGAGCCGGGAACAGGTATCCGCCCTTGATGCCTATTTGGTGACGATTTCCGACCACGGGCTGAATGCTTCCACTTTCGCCTCCCGGGTCATCGCCTCCACGAGAGCCGGCCTCACTTCGTCGGTCCTGGCGGCGATCAGCGCGCTTAAGGGACCTCTGCATGGAGGCGCTCCGGGGCCGGTACTCGACATGCTGGATGCCGTCGGTACTGAAGCCGATGCAAAAACCTGGCTTGGCCATGCGCTCGATCGCGGCGAGCGCCTGATGGGATTCGGCCACCGGATCTACCGCGTCCGCGATCCGCGCGCCGATGCATTGAAAGGTGCCCTGAAACCGTTGATCGCAACCGGCCAGGTCGATCATGACCGCATCCGGCTTGCGGAAGCGGTCGAACAGGCAGCGCTTGCCATCCTGAGGGAACGCAAGCCGGACCGGCCGCTCGACGTCAATGTGGAGTTCTACACGGCTCTGCTGCTGGATGCGCTGAAGTTTCCGCGCGAAGCGTTCACCGGGGTCTTCGCGATCGGCCGCACGGTCGGTTGGATCGCTCATGCCCGTGAACAGGCGCTTGAAGGCCGGCTCATCCGACCACGCTCGGTTTATGTCGGCCCGCTGCCTCAGGCTGCCTGAAGCGGGACGTGAATCAGAAAACCCGGCCGAAGCCGGGTTTTCTAAACGCATTAAACCAACCGGCTCTGTTCCAGGGCCGCTTCTATGAAGCTGGCAAAGAGCGGGTGCGGATCGAGCGGCCGGCTCTTCAGCTCCGGATGATATTGCACGCCGATGAACCACGGATGATCGGGATATTCGATCGTCTCAGGCAGCACGCCATCCGGCGACATGCCCGAGAACACCAGGCCGCATTTCTCCAGCCGGTCCTTGTAGTCGATATTGACCTCGTAACGGTGGCGATGACGCTCGGAAATATCGGTGGAGCCATAGATATCGGCGATCTTCGTTTCACGCTTCAGAGTTGCCTTGTAGGCACCGAGGCGCATCGTGCCGCCAAGGTCACCCGAAGCAGAGCGCTTCTCGAGCTCGTTGCCTTTCACCCATTCGGTCATCAGGCCGACCACCGGCTCCTTGGTGGGACCGAATTCGGTCGAAGAAGCCTTGTCGATGCCGGCGAGATTGCGGGCCGCCTCGATGACTGCCATCTGCATGCCGAAGCAGATTCCGAAATAAGGCACGTTCTTTTCACGGGCATAGCGCGCCGCATTGATCTTGCCCTGCGAGCCGCGCTCGCCGAAACCGCCCGGCACGAGGATGCCGTTGACCTTTTCCAGATACGGCGCGGGATCTTCCTTCTCGAAGATTTCCGACTCGATCCACTCGATCTTGACCTTGACGTGATTGGCGATGCCGCCGTGATGCAGCGCCTCTATCAGTGACTTGTAGGCGTCTTTGAGGCCGGTATATTTGCCGACCACCGCGATCGTCACCTCGCCTTCCGGCGTGCGGATGCGGTTGCAGACCTCTTCCCAGGGTTCGAGACGCGGCTTCGGTGCCGGCTCGATGCCGAAGGCGGCAAGCACTTCGTTGTCGAGGCCTTCCTTGTGATAGGCCATTGGCACGTCGTAGATGTTGGCGACGTCGAGCGCCTGGATGACGGCGGAAGGCCGTACGTTGCAGAACAGCGACAGCTTGCGCCGTTCGGCCTCCGGGATTTCCCGGTCGGCGCGCACCAGCAGGATGTCGGGCGCAATGCCGAGCGCCTGCAGTTCCTTCACCGAATGCTGGGTCGGCTTGGTCTTGAGCTCGCCCGCTGCCGGAATGTAAGGCATCAGGGTCAGGTGCAGGTAGACGGCCGTGCCGCGCGGCAGGTCGTTGCCAAGCTGGCGGATCGCTTCCAGGAACGGCATCGCCTCGATGTCGCCGACGGTACCGCCGATCTCGCAGATGACGAAATCGTAGTCCTCGTTGCCTTCGGTCACGAAATCCTTGATCTCGTTGGTGACGTGCGGAATGACCTGCACTGTCGCGCCGAGATAGTCGCCGCGGCGTTCCTTGTCGATGATGTTCTTGTAGATGCGGCCGGTGGTGATGTTGTCGGTCTTGGTCGCAGAACGCCCCGTGAAGCGTTCGTAATGGCCGAGATCGAGATCGGTTTCCGCCCCGTCATCGGTCACGAAGACTTCGCCGTGCTGGGTCGGGCTCATCGTGCCCGGATCCACGTTCAGATAGGGGTCGAGTTTTCTGAGCCGCACCCGGTAGCCCCGGGCTTGCAGCAGTGCTCCAAGTGCCGCGGCCGCAATTCCTTTTCCGAGGGAGGAAACCACGCCGCCAGTGATGAATACATATCGCGCCATGGGAGTCACCGGATACCTTTTCATTCGTGATTCCGCCAGCACAAATTGTCCGTTTCGGCAAAACGGCTGTGGAATCTTCCCAAAATAAAACCGGCAGGCTTTTGGCCTGCCGGAGCTTTAAGCGTTGACCGGACCTTATTGGCCGGTCGGGACACCCGAAGGTGCGGCCGGAGCGGCGGGTTCCGCCGGAGCAGAAGGTGCGGCCGGCGTTGCCGGAGCTGCACCCGTTGCAGGAGTCGCAGGAGCGGGCGCAGCCGCGCCGGAACCGGACGGAACGCCGTTTTCCGCGGGGGCCGGGGTCTGTGTCGGGGCGGGACCAAGCTGGTCGAGAATGCCGCTGCCCTGACCTTGCTGGCTCTGCGGAATACGGTTCAGGATATCGCTCGGGCGGCTTTCGTATCTTGCCAGGATGCCGAGCGCCAGCGACGTGAGGAAGAAAAGCGTCGCGAGGATTGCGGTGGTGCGGGTCAGTGCATTGGCCGTGCCGCGCGCCGACATGAAGCCGGAGCCGCCGCCGATGCCCAGTCCGCCGCCTTCGGAACGCTGGATCAGCACCACGCCGACGAGGGCAAGCACGATCATGAGGTGAATAACGATCAGAACGGTCTGCATATCAAAATCCATGCCTCCGCGGGGGAGACAACAAAAAGAGTTGGCGGCTCTTTACATGAGAGCTGCGTGCATTCCAAGCCCCTATCGAAAGGCTCAGGCCATCAGTGTCTCGTAGACCCGATAGATGGCGAGGAAATCGTTGGCTTTCAAGCTCGCGCCCCCGATCAGCGCACCATCCACATTCTCGACGCTCATCAGCTCCCGGGCATTTCCGGGCTTCACCGAGCCGCCGTAGAGGATGCGCATGCGCCTCCCCTCCTCTCCGAGGCAGGCCGTGAGCTCGGCCCGCATGAAGGCATGGGCGATCTCGACGTCATCGGCGGTCGGTGTGAACCCGGTGCCGATCGCCCAGACCGGTTCGTATGCGATCACGGTATTTGCGGCTGTCGCCGTTTCCGGAACTGAGTTGAAAATCTGGCGCTTCAGGACCTCGAGGGTCTGGTAAGCGTCCCGCTCGCCCGCCGTTTCACCGACGCAGATGATGGCGGTGAGGTCTGCCGCATGGGCCGCCTGCGCCTTGGCGCGCACCAGATGATCGGTTTCGGCGTGGTCGGTGCGCCGCTCCGAATGCCCGACGATGACATAGGTTCCGAAGCAGTCGGCAATCATTTCCGCCGAGATGTCACCCGTATGGGCGCCGGAAGCATCCTGATGGCAATCCTGACCGCCGATCATCAGCGGGCTGTCGGTTGAAAGCGCGGTCGCGACATAGAGCAGCGTTGCCGGCGGGCAGATGAGCGCATCGACCTTTTCGGACAGCGCGCCCTGAACGCCCTCGGCCATAGCCTTGATCTCTGTCAGGGACTCGCGCGTGCCGTTCATTTTCCAGTTTCCGGCAACAAGCGGGCGCACATCGGGCGTCATCGGCGATAGCTTCCTCTCCTGTTCGGTTTCTTTCGATGGCAGAAACCGAAACCTCCACAGATACGGGGACCTGTTTTAGACACATCCCGTCCGAATTGGTATGCAAAAGACAGGTCTTGGTTCACGACTTTGGTTAACGGCGGGGCTTCAGCCGGCGGTAAGCAGGAAGTTCAGCACTTTCCGCCAGTCAACCATGCGGATAGGCGTGCCGTGGCTGCCGGTCTGAAACAGCGTGAAACGGGTTGGATAGCCCGCGCTTCCAAGCTTGCGATAGATTGCCGCCTGCTCCTCGGCCTTGTAGACGCCGTCGGCGCTGCCGTGGGCGAAATAGATCGGCAGCTTGAGCTTTGCGAGAGGCGTTTTCGGCAGACCCGCATCAGGCGGACCACCGAGGAGCGCCATGCCTTTGAGATAATGCACGGTCTCCGCGTCGCGGCTGACACCCTGGCAGATGAAACCGCCCATCGAGGCGCAGGCGAGGATGACCGGCCGTCTTGAGGACCGGTCGAACGCATAGCGGATCAGCGCGGCGATGTCGGCGACCCCCTTGTCGTCGAAGGAGGTAACGCTCGGCGAATAGTAGGTGCCGCCATTGTTGACTGCGAGGTTCTTCAGCCGGTTGAAATTGCCGCCGAACGTGTAGTCGTTTGCGCCGAGCCTCCGGTCGCCGCCGCGCCCGTGGATGAAAATCACCGTAAAGGACGCACCTTCCATTTGTCCCACTCTGGTGACATCGAGCTTTCTGTTCTCGGGAAGGTTCAGCGTTTCGTTCTCCTGGTGGCGCCGCACGCCGAGGGAAACATAGGCATCCTTGACGCGTCGCTCCGGCACCCGGTCGCGGCCGTTGATGTCCCGCATTTCCTGGTAGTCGATCACGTCATAGGCGCCGCTGTCGCGGGTCTCCAATACAGCCTGGCGCGAGAACAGGTCGTCCTTGAAGGGCTTGATTGGACCATCCTGGGCAGCGGCGGGCATGCCGGCAAACGCGATCAATGCCGCAAGAAGTGCGCCGAAGACGAAATGAATTGTGGACATGACCTTTTTCATCGGACTCCTGATACGGTCGAATCTTGCCATTGCCTTGTCGGCAAAGCATTGCTGAAAAAGGCCGTTTCTTTGCGGCATCGCGAAAAAGCCTGCTTTCTGGCAGAATCGCGAGTGATTCGAAACAGCATGAGATGGGTATGGCTTCTTCTTCCGCACCCCGACAGGTAGTACCGACGCAGCCGATGGATGACAATGACGACCTTTTCGCCGACCTGCCCTTGACGTCGAAGCCGGTCGCCGTCGAACCGGAGCTTGCCGCGCAGGCAGAGCCTTCGCCGGCACGCCCTGCCCCGGCGCAATCTTCCGGCGACGATTACGGTGCCTCCTCGATTCGCGTCCTCGAAGGGCTCGAACCGGTGCGCATGCGCCCGGGCATGTATATCGGTGGCACGGATGAAAAGGCGCTGCATCACCTGTTCGCGGAAGTCATCGACAACTCGATGGACGAGGCGGTTGCCGGTCACGCGAATTTCATCGAAGTGCATCTCGATGCGGAAGGTTTCCTGACGGTCACGGATAACGGCCGTGGCATTCCGGTCGAAAACCATCCGCAGGTGCCGGGCAAGTCGACCCTCGAAGTCATCATGACCAAGCTGCATGCCGGTGGAAAGTTCGACGGCAAGGCCTATGAGACCTCCGGCGGCCTGCACGGCGTCGGTGTTTCCGTCGTCAACGCGTTGTCGGACCTGCTGGAAGTCGAAGTCGCCCGCAACCGCAAACTCTACCGTCAGCGCTTTTCGCGCGGCGTTCCGCAGGGTGGGCTGGAGCAACTTGGCGACGTGCAGAACCGCCGCGGCACGAAGGTCCGTTTCCATCCGGACCCGCAGATCTTCGGTGAGCATGCGAAGTTCGACGCCGGCCGCATCTTCCGCATGGCCCGCTCCAAGGCCTATCTGTTCGGCGGAGTCGAGATCCGCTGGAGCTGCGACCCGGGCGTGGTGCCGGCGGATGGCGAGATTCCAGAAAAAGCGGTTTTCCACTTCCCCGGCGGCCTGAAGGATTATCTTGGCGCCACACTCGGCAAGGAATTCACCGTTACGCGCGAGATTTTCGCCGGCCGCACGGAAAAGACCGGCGGCCATGGAGCGATGGAATGGGCAGTCACCTGGTATGGTGGCGACCCACAGCTTCATTCCTACTGCAACACCATCCCGACGCCCGAAGGCGGCACCCATGAGGCGGGTTTGCGCATTGCGCTCACCAAGGGGCTCAAGAACTATGCCGAACTGACCCAGAACAAGCGCGCGGCGCAGATCACCACCGACGACGTGATGATCTCGGCCGTCGGCATGCTCTCGGTCTTCATCCGGGAGCCTGAATTCGTCGGCCAGACCAAGGACAAGCTTGCCACTGTCGAAGCGCAGCGCCTCGTCGAGAACGTCTTGCGCGACCCCTTCGACCATTATCTTGCAGGCAATCCGAACGAGGCTGCGAAGCTTCTCGATTGGGTGATCGAGCGCGCCGAGGAGCGCCTTCGCCGCCGCAAGGAAAAGGAAGTCAACCGCAAGACGGCGGTGCGCAAGCTGCGCCTGCCCGGCAAGCTCGCCGACTGCTCGCAGAATACGGCGGAAGGTGCCGAGCTCTTCATCGTCGAGGGCGATTCGGCAGGCGGCTCGGCAAAGCAGGGCCGCAACCGCGCCAATCAGGCGATCCTTCCGCTCCGCGGAAAAATTCTCAACGTCGGCAGCGCCAGCCGCGAAAAACTCTCCGCCAACCAGCAGATCGCCGATCTCATCCAGGCGCTCGGCTGCGGCACGCGAACCAAATACCGCGAGGAAGACCTCCGTTACGAGCGCGTCATCATCATGACCGACGCGGATGTCGACGGCGCCCATATCGCCTCCCTGCTCATCACCTTCTTCTATCAGGAAATGCCGGAGCTGATACGCGGCAACCACCTCTATTTGGCGGTCCCGCCGCTCTATGTTTTGCGACAGGGTGGAAAGACGGTCTATGCCCGTGACGATGCTCACCGGGCAGAGCTGATGGAAACGGTGTTCAAGGGCAAGAAGGTCGAGATCGGCCGCTTCAAAGGTCTGGGCGAAATGATGCCGGCGCAGTTGAAGGAAACCACCATGGATCCCGCCCATCGCACGCTTTTGCGCGTCGCGATCGACGATGTGGATTTCGAGGGAACGCGTGAGGCCGTCGACAACCTCATGGGCACCAAGGCCGATGCCCGCTTCCGTTTCATTCAGGAACGCGCCGCCTTTGCGGAGAATCTCGACATCTGAGCCGGCATTTCGATCGGAGTTAAGATCAGTCCCGACCGTCGAGCGCTTTCGTCAGGGCACCGATCAACGGGGTTCGCGGACCACGGGTGCGGAAAAGCGCGCCGGATTGGCCGCTCTGCCGCTGTAGCGGTAGCAAAACCAAGGAATATCCCTGCGCATCAGTTCTTCGGCGATTGCAGCGAAGCTTCACTGGCCGGATTGTCTCCAGGTGCCTTGCGATGCCAACTATGGATGCAATCGACCTTGGCATGCGACCGAGAGCCAATCCGTATCTCCGGCAGTATCCAGCCTCATGGATGCCTTATCGCATGTGACGCCGCAGGTAGGATTTGCGCTGTACTTTCGGTAAGGGCCGGAAGGTGATTTCACATTTCTATCGCATCTGCAGTCTAGGGCAAGTAAGTAAAGCTTCCTTTTAACGACTGAAGCGTTAGTCTTGTGGCAGGCAGCCGCCCACGCCATATGAAGGCGAGAATGGAAAAGGATAAACGGTGAGCGTGAATAACAGTCGCAAGGGACCCAAGGAGCCGCGCTGGCTTGGGCCAGTCGTGCCAAGGGTTGCGCTCATTCCGCCGATTTCCGCCGCGCGCTGGCTTCTGGTGCTTGTTGCCGCTGCCGGCATCTATTTCTTTCACGGCTTCTTGGTGCCGGTCCTGGCTGCCCTCGTCATCGGCTTTGCAAGCTGGCCGCTCTATCGCGAACTGCTGCGCCGCATTGGCGGCAACACGACGCTCGGCGCGTCGCTGGCGATCATCTTTATCCTGACCTTCCTCATCGTGCCGATCGGCATCGCCATCTCCTATACGATAGATGAGGTCCGGCAGTGGATTGTATGGGCGGCCGAGGTCAACCGCTTCGGAGCGCCCCCTCCTGCCTGGATCACCGGCTTGCCCTGGATCGGCGAATGGGTCGGCGTGCAATGGGTCGAGCATGTGGGATCGCCGGGTGCGATCGGTGGGCTGATCCAGCTCATCAGCGGCGCCAATATCGGCAACATCTACCGAGCAATCGTAGCCGCCGGCGGGGGTGCATTCCATCTGCTGCTGATGCTGCTCTTCATGCTGATCGCCCTTTTTTTCGTCTATCGAGACGGCGCCTCCTTTTCTCAACAGATCGACCTTCTGGGAGAGCGGATCTTCCCGACCCGCTGGGAACGCATATCGCGTGTCGTTCCCGCGACGATCAGCTCGACCGTCACCGGCCAGACGCTGATCGCCATCGGTGAAGGCATCGTACTCGGCATTGCTTATTACATCGCCGGCGTACCCTCACCCGTGACGCTGGGTGTGATTACGGGCATCATGGCGCTCATTCCGGGCGGCGCCCCGCTTTCCTTCACCCTGATCTCGTTCTATCTGGTGGCGAACGGTTCCTATGTCGCGGGAGCCGGCCTCTTCCTCTGGGGCACGGTCGAGCTTTTCATCGTCGACAAGACGCTGCGCCCCCGACTGGTCGGCGGTCCGATCAAGCTGCCCTTCCTTCCGACGTTCTTCGGCCTGGTGGGCGGGGTCAGCACGATGGGCTTCCTTGGCCTTTTCATCGGTCCCGTGCTGATGGCTCTCATCGTGTCGATCTGGCGCGAATGGATCCGGGAAGCGAAGATGGCCGAAAGCACCGACGTGGAAGCAGCCGATTTCACCAGGGGTTCGGGTGCGCAGGAGCTTCCTCCGGAGGTCCCGGTCGTCAGGAAAGCCTCTTCTCCATGAAGATGCTGAGTGGATCGGGCTTGTAGTCTCCAAAGGGCCCGATCTCGACGAAACCGTACGCGCGGTAGAGGCCGATCGCCTGCGGCTGGTATATTCCCGTCTCCAGACGAATGGTCGACATGCCGCGTTCCATGGCCCGTTCCAGGATCACGTCCATCAGCCGCTTTCCGAGTTTCAAGCCGCGCGCTGCCTCATCGACGAACATGCGCTTTATCTCTGCAGTGCCGTCGCTCGCCTCCACCAGCGCACAGCAGCCGAGGATCGCATCGTCCTTCCGTGCGACGAAGAACGACACCCCCGATCCTTCCAGACTCGAAACGTCGACCATGTGGTTGCTTTCGTCGGGGTAGAGCGAGGCGGCATAGGCATCGGATAGTTCGAGAAGCCTGAGAACACCCGCTTGGCGAGGCGGTTCGAGCGCGATCGTCACGGTCATTGGCATTGTCCACTGGTTTCATGCATTCAAGAACGACTACAGGATGCAGCGTGTCGTTGAAAGCTGCCTTGGTCGGGTCAAGATTGCTCGTTTTAAGTCGATCATGATCATCCGGGGGACAACATGAACGCCGCACTTATCGTCATGACCATTCTCGGCTGCAATGACGCCGGAACCGACTGCCATTATATTGCAACGGCCGAGAACCGCTGGCCGACCATCGCGATGTGCGATGCGGTTTCCGAAGATCAGCTTGGCCGCTATGCGAACCAGCCTTATCCGATGATTATTGCCGTCTGCCAGAAGCCCGAAGCGACCGAAATTGCGAATGCTCCCGCAACGCAGGCAAAACCCGAGACGTCGCCCCCTGAGCCGGCCCAGCAGCCGGCCGTCGTGACGCCGCAGGAGGAGGAAACGCTTGCGAGCAGCGCCATCCGACGCGTCAGGAGCGTCCTTCCCACGACCGAAGGTGTGAAAACGCTGATGGTCAAGCCGGTCCGCCTGGTCGAAGACGGTTATTCCTGGGTCGCCAGGAAATTCCACCGATAAGAAGCTTAAGCCGCCAGCGAGACTTCGTTGGCAAAGGACCGCGCCCCGAGCCGTATCTCGGAGAGGTGCAGTTTCTCGATCATGTCGAGCAATGCGGAGACCGGCGAAAGAGGCATCCCTGAACGGTTGAACGTCTTGAGCAGCAGGCCGGATATCCCGTCCGGTGTGCCGCTCGCCGATGCCTTGCGCCAAAGGAAGACGGCTTCGACGAAGACGACGGCGATGTCACGTCCGAGCCCGCAGGCTTCGAAAAGCGCGCGCACCGCATGCATCCGGCCGGTGACAAGGATCGCCCTGACGCGACGATCATCCAGGCCCGAAAGTGAAACTATCGCGCCGGCAAAGAAATCCACCTTGCCGGTGCAGAGTGCGTGGATCAGCAAGGCTGGCGTCAACTGCCCGGCCGTTCGCAGATGATCGACGAGGCCCGGGATTTCCTCCAGCCGCACCGTACCGGCAATCGCTACCGCCGCCGCCTCGCCCGCTTCGCGGATGACATGGTCGATACGCGCTGGCGCCATCGTGGTGCGTACCAGGCCGAAGTTCGCCAGTGCCGCGGTGATGTGGTTGACCAGCATATGCCGGGCGTCTGCGGGCAAGGTCTCCCGCTCCAGCAGCAGGTTGCGGATATCGCTGTGATGCCCGAACCGCTCTGCGATCCGCCGCAGCGAGATACGGGTGATGGATGCGGTTTCGTTTTCGAGCAGGATGATCACCTCACCCTCATCGCCGATTTCGGCAATCGCGGCGGCGATCCCGCGGGAAAGGCCGGGCCGTGCGGCGATCAGGCCGCGGGTCAAGCTGTCGCTTCGTCCGGCGAGATCGACAAGATCGCTTTCGGTGAGTACCGGTGAATGGGTAATCACGGTGCAGGCGATTTCCGGCTGGTCTTCGGCAAGCGAGACGATAATGGCGCGCGGCGCCTCGGAAGACCCGGCAAGCGCTTCGGCGAGCGCCAGCCGCACGCGCGGCGACGGATCATCGAGCAGATAGGTCATGGCGAGCGCCGCAGCCTGATGCTGCTCGCCACCCATTGACGAGCGAAGATAAGCTCGGCCCAGCGCGTTGGCCGCCTTGGCCCTGTCGCTTGCCCTTGCGGTTTCCGCCCAACGAAGAAATGCTTGTACGATCACACCCAGCCCCGGTAACACATGCCGGAACGCGTCCAGCCTGTTGGAGTTCACGCTAGGGTGAAAAAGTTTAAGATTGGTTCATCACGTTTGTTAACCGTGAAAGAGACCCCGAAGATACGCTCCTGGTTGATTGTCGAACCATCGGCGGACATGGCGACTGTTCATGCGGCCGGCGCCGACCGGCTTGTGCTCGACCTGACGGGATCACCCGAGTCGTGGGAATCGGTCGCGGGTTTTTGCAAAGCATGGGCGAAGCTTGATCCTGATCATCTTCCGGCTTTCCTTCTGCCGTCGTTTGCCTCCATGCAAACCGAAGTTGCCGCCGAATACGCAATTCGTGCGGGCGCGGTAACAGTTCTCCTCGGGGGAACTCGGAATGGTGCAGAGGTTCAGCGGCTCGCCGTTGTTCTTCGTGTCGAGGAGTTGCGGTGTGGCCGGCCACCGGGCAGTACCGGGATTGTCGCGCTGGCCGACGCTGCCGGAATGCTTGCGGCCGCCAGCTTCGAGCGCTGCAGTGACCGTCTCTCCGGCTTGGGTTGGGAGCAGGACTTCGACCCCCTCTCCGATGCGACCCGCCTCGCCCGGGCGACGATTGGACTTGCCGCATCCGCTATCGGCGTGATGGCCATCGACGCCGTCTCGCCGACCCGTAACGGCCCCTTCCAATCCGAATGTCGGATCGCTCGGGAAAACGGCTTCACCGGTAAGCTCAGTCGCCGGCTCGACCAAATTCAGATCATCAATCACATTTTTGCGGATTAACCGCCGGCACCCGCCGGGCGAACCATTTCGAAGACGTCCGCGCCGCCGTCGGCATAATCCCGATAACCCATGCGCGCGATCGGCCGGGCGAGGCTCATGTCGATGCGCCCGTCGCGCAAAATCTCTTCACTGATATGGATGCCGATCACCTGGCCGAAGACCATGAAGGCGTCCGCGCCCTCGCCGTCCAGCCCTTTGGGCTGGATCACCTCCGTGACTCGGCATTCGAGCACGGTATAGGCTTCCGCAACGTAGGGTGCATCGATGAGTTCGGCCATCTTCGCCGTCAGTCCTGCCACCTCGAACTCGCTGACGCCGTATTCCACCGCCTCCGAAGAAGCATTCACTTTCTCGGCAAGATGGCGGCTTGCGAGGCTCGCGGTGAAAACCCCGGTTTCCTCGGCATTCTTCAGGCTGTGCTTGCGGCCGCTGGAGGAGAACATCACCAGCTTCGGCCTGTCGGAGACGATGTTGAAAAAGGAATAAGGGGAAAGATTCAGCGAACCGTCCCTGCCCTTCGTCCCGATCCAGCCGATCGGACGTGGAGCCACGATCGCCTTGAAGGGATCATTTTTCAGGCCGTGCTGATTGGTATCGGTCGTGTAGAACATCAGGCGTTGCTTTCGCCGGCATAGGTGACGATCTGCGAAAGTTCCGGCCGCGGACGGTCCGGCGTCGGAAAATCGCTGGAGCCGATGTGGATGAAGCCGGCAACCTTCTCGCCCGGCTTCACGCCGAGAAGCTGCAGCGCCACGTCGTCGTAAGCCACCCATTCGGTACGCCAGTTGGCGACGTAGCCGTGTGCGTTTGCGGCCATCAGCATGTTGAGGCAGACCGCACCGGCCGAGAGCACCTGTTCCCATTCGGGTATCTTCACATGCGGCGCGGCCGTACTGATAACGCCGACGACCAGCGGTGCACGGGTGAAGCGCACCAATTCGGCTTCCTTTGCGGCATCCTCCATATCGGGTGTTTTCTTGAGCAGGAGCGCCAGGAATTCTTCACCGAGCTTTTTCCGCACGTCGCCACGATAGACGACCAGACGCCACGGCGCCAGCTTGCCATGGTCGGGAACACGCGTCGCCAAGGTGAGAATCGCCTCGAGTTCTTCCTGCGAAGGGCCTGGTTCCTTGATCTGGGCCACGGGTGTGGAATGCCTGTCGCGCAGGAAATCAATGAGTTTAACGTCATTTTGCATGGTCAAAACTTTCATTCGGAGGTGAGGCGGCGGGAAGGTCTTGAAATTGCCTTGGCATTGGTTTTCAAGTGACGCTTCGGAAAAGAAGAGTCAACCGGTACAGGAACAGATGTCAGGCACTTCGCTCGCGGTATGCAGGATCCTCGCGGGGGCATTGGCTCTCGGCTTTGCCTTCAGCGCGTCCGCGGAAGATGCCTTCCAAAGTTTCCGCCAGCTCGACAGTACGGCAAAGATGCCGAAGCTCAATGCCTTTTCCGCCCTTCCCGGTGGCGCGTCACCTGTCGCCGGCAAGGATGTGCTGTTCGATGCCAAGTTGACCTCCGACGGTGAGGTCATGCAGGAGGGGCTTGTCTGGCGCGTCTTCAGCCCGATTGCCGGCGAAGACGGCAAGCTTCCGCTGGTTGCCAGTTCCGAAGGTGGTTCGGCCGCCTTCCAGCTCGTGCCGGGTGAGTATTTTGTCAATTGCGCCTTCGGCCGCGCCGGCGTCACCAAGAAACTGATCGTTCCTGCCGACGGCAAGATAGCGAAGCAAACGCTGGTACTCGAGGCGGGCGGTTTCGTCCTGAATGCCGTCGCGGGCGCCGACCAGCGCATCCCACCGAACCAGTTGAGCTTCTCGATCTATTCCGCGGAGGTGCGCGACAACGGCGACCGGGCACTGATCATGGCGGACGTGAAGCCGAACGCAATCGTGCGGCTCAATGCGGGCACCTATCACGTCGTGTCGGAATATGGCGATGTGAACGCCGTGGTGCGCGCCGACATCCAGGTGGAGGCAGGCAAGCTCACGCAGGCGGTATTGCAGCACCGCGCTGCGCAGATCACCCTTAAGCTCGTCTCGCAGCCGGGCGGCGAAGCTATCGCGGACACTGCCTGGTCGGTGCTGACTGCGGCCGGCGACATCGTCAACGAGAGCGTCAGCGCCTTTTCGACCATGGTTTTGTCGGAAGGCGAATATCTCGCCGTCGCCCGCAACAAGAACAAGATTTACCAGCGCGAATTCACCGTGAAGGCCGGCCGGAATACCGAGGTTGAGGTGTTGTTGCGGGATACGCCGCAGGTGGCGGGTGCGGCACAGGCTTTGACCGATAGAAATTAGCCGGCTTTCAGCAGCTTCTGTTTGCTGGATGGTTGCATGGAGAAGACCGCATCGTACAGCCTGGCGAGCAGGTCCTTGCGGTCCGCGATCGCCGACATCTCGTCCCAGGTCATGATCTCGCCCACGCGTGCCCGGATTGTCGAGCCGGAGAGTTGCTTGAACTCACGGATCAGCAATGACAGCCTGAGCGTCATCGAAACGCGGCTTGCGATGTGGAAGAGCGGGCCGTTCTGTCCCTCGAAGAAGATCGGCACGACATTGGCCCGCGCAGCCTGGACAAGCTTGGCAGGAAATATCTTCCAGGGCAGATCCTCGGCGCGACCAAAGCCCTTTTTGGCGGTCGCCACGCCGCCGGCCGGGAAGATGATGATGGTCGTACCTTCCTTCAGAAGGCGCACTGCCTCGTAGCGGGTCTGCATGTTGAGCGCCATCGCCTCCTTGGTCTCTTCGAAGGAGACCGGCAGCGAATAAGGTGCCATTTCCGGGATCCTCAGGAGGTCGTTATGGATCAGCACGCGGAACGGTCGCCCGAGCTGCTCGGCAAGTGCCAGGACCGCAATGCCGTCGCCGATCCCGAACGGATGATTGGCAACGATCACAAGCGGCTTGTCGGACATATCCCGCGGCGGCCAGTTGCCGGCCACGTCGAGGTCGACATCGATGAGATCGAGCATCTTGCCGAAGATGCGGTCGCTTTTTCCGACGATATCCGTTCGCCAGATATCGTAGAGCCGCGCATATCGGTCGCGGCCGGAAAGTCCCTCGATGGAGCGGATGAACCAGCGCTTGATGCGCGGATCCTTCTCATTGGCGTAAGAAAGTTCCTTGAACCGCAAGTCAGTCTCCGCGGAACAGCCCCGCCGCATGACAATGTCATTGCAATATTGCAGCAAGATTACAGTTTTCTGACAGCGCCTGTGATGACGGGCGCTGTCAGGCAAGGATGATCAGGCTGCCGCCTTCCTGGCTTGGAGCCGGCGCAGGATGTCCGGCGGTGTCGCTTCATGGGCGAGCGCAGTGACAGCATCTTCGAGTTTCATCGAGGTCTGGGCCTGGGAGCCGAGACGACGGATGTTGACCGAGCGTTCTTCGGCTTCTTTTTTGCCGCAGACGATAATGACCGGCACCTTGGTAACTGAGTGCTCGCGGATCTTGTAGTTGATCTTCTCGTTGCGGAAATCGGTCTCGACGATCATCCCCGCATCGCGAAGGGCCTCCGCCACCTCACGGCCATATTCGTCGGCGTCCGAGGTAATCGTCGCCACCACGACCTGCAACGGCGCGAACCACAACGGCATATGGCCGGCGAAATTCTCGATCAGGATGCCCAGGAAACGTTCCATCGAACCGCAGATGGCGCGATGGATCATCACCGGCTGCTGCTTTTCCGAGTTCTGATCGATGTAGAACGCGCCGAACCGTTCCGGCAGGTTGAAATCCACCTGCGTAGTACCGCATTGCCATTCGCGGCCGATCGCATCCTTCAGCGTATATTCGAACTTCGGCCCGTAGAAGGCGCCCTCGCCCGGCAGGATGCCGGTCTTGATATTGTTCGACTGCGACTGGATCGTCTTCAGGACGTCCATCATCACGCTTTCGGCACGATCCCACAGTGCGTCGGAACCGACGCGCTTGTCGGGCCTTGTAGAGAGCTTGATGGTGATTTCTTCGAAGCCGAAATCCTTGTAGACTGAAAGGATCAGGTCGTTGATCCGAAGGCACTCGGCAGCCATCTGCTCGTCGGTGCAGAAGACATGTGCATCGTCCTGCGTAAAGCCGCGCACGCGCATCAGCCCGTGCAGCGCTCCGGATGCTTCATACCGATGCACAAGGCCGAATTCCGCAAGCCTGATAGGCAGTTCACGGTAAGATTTGAGACCGTGCTTGAAGATCTGCACATGGCCGGGGCAGTTCATCGGCTTGAGCGCAAAGACGCGCTGGTCGGCCTCCTCGTCATCCGGATGGATGAAGGCATGGGCCGATTTCACCGCGAACATGTTCTCGTTGTACCAGCCCCAGTGCCCGGAGGTCTCCCAAAGCGACTTGTCGAGGACCTGCGGCGCGTTGACCTCTTCGTAGGTGCCGGCAAGCCGACGGCGCATGTAGGCAGTCAGCGTCTGGAACATGCGCCAGCCCTTGCCGTGCCAGAAGACGACGCCGGGTCCTTCTTCCTGGAAATGGAAAAGATCCATTTCCCGGCCGAGCTTGCGGTGATCCCGCTTTTCGGCCTCCGCGAGCACGTGCAGATACTGGTCGAGTTCTTCCTGGCTTGCCCAGGCCGTCCCGTAGATGCGCGTCAGCATCGCGTTGTTGGAATCGCCGCGCCAGTAGGCGCCGGCCACCTTCATCAGTTTGAAGGCCGTACCGATCTGGCCGGTGGATGCCATATGCGGGCCGCGGCAAAGATCGAACCAGTCGCCCTGGTAATAGATCTTGAGGTCCTGGTCTTCCGGGATCGCATCCACGAGCTCGACCTTGTAGCCCTCGCCCATGTCGGCAAAGACGTTGCGGGCCTTCTCGCGCGGCCAGACTTCCTTGGTGAACGGCTTGTTGCGGGCGATGATCTCCTTCATCCTCGCCTCGATCCTAGGCAGGTCTTCGGGCGTGAAGGGCCAGTCTTCGCGCGTGTCTGGATGGACGCGCTTGAAGTCGTAATAGAATCCGTTCTCGATCACAGGGCCGATGGTGACCTGCGTTCCCGGCCAGAGTTCCTGTACGGCCTCGGCCATGACATGGGCGGCGTCGTGACGGATCAGTTCCAGCGCTTTGGGATCAGTGCGGGTAACGATCTCGATCGGTCCATTGGTCACCGGATCGGAAAGGTCCTGCAGGTTGCCGTTGATGGCAACCGCGACCGCCTTCTTGGCGAGTGATTTGGAAATGGATTCTGCGACGTCACGGCCGGTTGTTCCGGCATCGAATGCGCGGACGGAGCCATCGGGAAATGTAAGGGAAACGGATTGGGACATGTCTTTCTCCTGTCCAGTCCCGCCAACGAATGCGGGTGGTGTTGGAATAACGGCGGTCCGCCTTGGGCAGCGCCGGCGTGGCTGATAAAGACTTTTGGCTTTGTAGTAAAGGTGGCCCGCGGCTCACTGGATCATTTTGGCGAGCCCGATGACCGTGTTGGCGTTGCGGATCGTGCCGATGCCGAGCTTCCTGGTCGTCAGTGCTGAAATCAGCCGCGTCTCGCTCGCCTTGCCATCGAAATCCACCCAGAGATCTCCGTCGACGATCGCGATCTTTTCCCGGCCGCGATGGCGTTCGAGCAGATCGATCACGTTATCGCCGAGTGGTGTGCGCATCACCCGGACGCAGACTTCGGAGCCTTTCTGCTCCGGAAACGGATTGCCGGCGGAAAGCTTCAGCCAGTCCGGCCCCGAACGGACGAGGACATCGACATGCTTGCCGAAATGTTGTTCGAACGCCTCTTCCAGCACCCGCTCGATATCTCTGACCGGTGAATCGTCGGTTTCGAACACGAGATTGCCGGTCGATACCAGCGTCCGGCAGTTCCGGTAACCGAGACGCTCAGCCATGTCGCGGAAGTCGGCCATCATGAGCCGTTTGCCCCCGCCGACGCTGATGCTGTGAAGCAGTGCCACATAAATCACGGTTTGGCCCGCCAATAGCGCCAGGGCGTCCACCAGTGCTGGCGTCTTTCCAGCGCATCCGGCACTCGGTCAAGCCCGCTCGTGCCGCCGGGCCCGCAGCGGGCGACACGAAAGAGTGTCAGGAAGCCGCCGGGCCAGAGTCCATGCCGGGCGATTGCTTCGTAACCGTACTCGGAGCAGGTCGGGATATGCCGGCAGGAATTGCCGACGAAGCCCGAAAGTGTCAGCTGATAAAATCGGATCAGCCCCATGCCGAAAAGCCGACCCGGCGTCTTTCGGAACGGTCCGGACCAGTTGCGCGAGCGGTTGGTCTTCGGCGGGTGTTCTGAATGCTGGCAATCGGGAGCGTCGCACATCGGATCAGACGGCTGCCGCTTCGGCCCGTTCCCGCGCCTCGATCTGGTCGATCGCATCGACCACGGCTTCGAATGTCAGCATGGTGGAAGGGTGGCGGGCCTTATAGTCTTTGACCGGCTTCAGGTAGCGCATCTCTTCAAAGCGGCCGTCCGGCCCCTCGCCGCCTTCCTTCAGCATCGCGAGCATGTCTTCCCGGGCTTTCCGGATTTCCGCGGCCGTCGCACCGATCACATGGCGGGCCATGATCGAGGACGAGGCCTGGCCGAGCGCGCAGGCACGCACCTCGTGCGCGAAGTCGGTCACTGTGTCGCCGTTCATCTTCAGATAGACGCGTACCTTCGAGCCGCAGAGTTTCGAATGCTTTTCCGAACTCGCGTCGGCATCCGGCAGCGTGCCGGCATGGGTGATATTGCCGGCGAATTCGAGGATCTTGCTGTTGTAGATATCGTCCATGACGGCTCGCTCATAGTCCCGATGGCGGATGTTTTGACGCAGTGCCCTTGCCTTGCGGACTACCACAAAAGGATTTCCGACATTATATGTGACGTGTCGGCGAGATGATCAAGAAAGGATGTTTTCACGAAATCCTCTCGAAATCGAAACAGGATACCTTGTAAAAACGTCCGCCGAGGATCAGATAGCGCCAGATTGCACAAAATTCAGCCGCGGTTGCCTGCGTGTTGGTTCGTGTGAGTAACGCCAGTCGGATGCGACCTTGAACCGCATCGGGAGACGATAGATGGATGCAATTGTGAAGAATTTCCCGGCCTCGAAGGAGAAGCAGGTCCGTCCCACCCAGCAGGAAGCTGAGGAAGCCATACGCGTTCTGCTCCGCTGGGCGGGTGACGATCCGGCCCGCGAAGGACTGCTCGATACCCCGAAGCGTGTCGCTGTTGCCTATCGCGAATTGTTTGCCGGTTACGAGCAGTCGCCGGAAGAGGTGCTGGGCCGTACGTTCGAGGAAGTCTCGGGTTACGATGATATCGTGCTTGTGCGCGACATTCCGTTCTTCTCTCATTGCGAACACCACATGCTGCCGATTGTCGGCAAGGCGCATATCGCCTATCTGCCGAGTGGTCGCGTTCTCGGTCTCTCGAAGATCGCCCGTGTGGTGGAAATCTTCGGTCGCCGTCTGCAGACGCAGGAAAACATGACGGCTCAGATCGCCTCTGCAATCGAGGAACACCTGAAGCCCCGCGGCGTCGCAGTCATGATCGAAGCCGAACACATGTGCATGGAAATGCGCGGCGTGCAGAAGCAGGGTTCGCAGACGATGACTACGACCTTCACCGGCGAGTTCAAGACGAACGCGGCCGAACAGGCCCGCTTTTTCACGCTCGTACGCAGCCGCTGACGGCCGGATTTTCCGGTGGAGTTTCCTGATGTCCGTGAGTTTTGAAAAGCCCTCCACCGACAAGGCGGTGCTGGAAGGTGCCGGCGCCTTTACGCCTCGTTTCGATGCCAACGGCCTCGTCACCGCCGTCGTCACGGACATCCGCGATGGTGAACTCCTGATGGTCGCGCACATGGACGCGGAGGCCCTGGCGTTGACCATCGAGACCGGTATTGCCCATTATTACAGCCGCTCTCGCGGAAAGATATGGAAGAAGGGGGAATCTTCCGGCAATTTTCAGACGGTGCACGAGCTTCGCACCGATTGCGATCAGGACGCTGTCTGGCTCAAGGTTTCCGTGGCCGGTCACGATGCGACCTGCCACACGGGCCGACGTTCTTGTTTTTATCGGCTCGTCACAAAACGTGACAGCAACGCTGTCCTTGAAATTACCGATAACGAGCGCCATTTCGATCCTGATACCGTTTATTCGGACGGGGGAACGAAATAAGCAACTGCCTCGTTTTTCGCCATGCAGGCGTTGGGTAAACGATTTGGAAACCGATCGGTGGTTCAATCCGCAGACCGGGGGTTGTTCAGCTTTGGAGGTTTTTGTCTATGCTGAACTGGAGTTGGAATCGTCACGATCCGCAGGCCGCTCCTGCTGAAGCCGGCGGAACGCAGATTCTTGAACCCTCTCGTCCCGTTGTTGCGACACCTCCTCCAAAAGCAAAACTTGCCCTCGCCCTTGGGGGTGGTGCAGCCCGCGGTTGGGCCCATATCGGTGTACTGAGGGCGCTCGACGAAGCCGGTATTGAAGTGGGCATGATCGCCGGCACCTCGATCGGCGCCCTGGTCGGCGGTTGCTATCTTGCCGGCAAGCTCGATGCGCTCGAAAGTTTCGCCCGCTCGCTCACCATGCGGCGCATCGCCGGTCTGCTCGATCTGACGATCGGCGGCGGCGGACTTTTCGGCGGCATGCGGCTCACCAGGCGTATGCAGGAGCATCTCGAGGACATAGCGATCGAGGATCTCGATCGGCCTTTCGTTGCCGTGGCGACGGAACTTCATACCGGCCACGAGGTCTGGATCTCCAGCGGTTCGCTGATTACCGCATTGCGCGCATCCTATGCGCTGCCCGGCATTTTCGAACCGGTCAAGTCCAATAACCGAACCCTGGTTGACGGCGCATTGGTCAATCCCGTTCCCACCTCCGTCTGCCGGGCCTATGAGCAGCCTCTCGTGGTTGCCGTCAACCTGAACTACGACATCTTTGGTCGTTCTGCGGTGGTCAAGCATAGCGCCGGCGTTCAGCCTGAGGATGACGGTCGCAAGAAGGCGGTCGACGCCCGTGTCGGTGTCACCGGCACCATGGTGCAAGCTTTCAATATCATCCAGGAACGTATTTCGCGCGCAAGGCTCGCCGGCGATCCGCCGGATCTGGCGTTGCATCCGCGCCTTAGTGATATCGGACTTTCCGAGTTCCACCGTGCCGGCGAAGCGATAGATCGCGGCTATAGTGAGACCATGGCGCAGATCGCTGCGCTCAAGCGCGTGCAGGAAATTTTCGCCCGCTGATCCGGGGAAAACCTGTTCTGTCGAATTCCGTGTGGCGATCAGCCGGCGATATAGGCCTTCATCTGTTCGGCTTCGAGTTCCACCTCGCGGATGCGCGACTTGACCACGTCACCGATCGAGACGATACCGTCCAGCTTTCCGTCCTTTTCAACCGGAACGTGGCGGAAGCGTCCGCCAGTCATGATACCCATCAACTCGTCGACGGTCGTTTCCTCCTTGCAGCGATGGACGTTGGTGGTCATGGCCGATTTGACCGGCTGGTCGAGCACGCCGGGACCTTTGCCGGCAATGGCTCGCACTAGGTCGCGTTCGGTGAAGATGCCGGTGATCCGGCCTTCCATGCTGGTGACAACCACGGCACCGATCTTCTTCTGGTTCAGGATTTCGGCGACTTCCAGCAGCGTCCTGTCCGGGCCGACTGTCACCACGTCGCGGCCCTTTGCATCGAGCATGTTCTTGACGATTATTGCCATGGCCCTCTCCTCATCAACCAAGCGTGATCTGGGCATCCTCCTCCCAGAATCGCTTCGTGCTTCCCCCTAAATTTTAGGGCGAGGTCAAACACATATCAAGGTTGAGTGAGCGGCCTTCGTGAAGGCGAGACCGGATCGAAGAATCCGAAAAGCAGAAAGCCGAACAGAAAGCCGCCGATATGCGCATCCCAGGCGATCGGCCCCATGTCCGCACCGAACAGCGTCACGCCAAAGGCGATCAGCAGATTGCCGATGAACCACATTGCCGTGAAGATGACGACCGTGCGGCTGCGGAAGGCGCCGGGAATGGACTGACGGGGATAGAGATGGCCGTGGATTCGATCGTAGCCCCGTCCGGGAGGGAAGGCGAAGCGGCAGGCTGCCCCCATCAACGCGGACACGACGCCGGACGCTCCGATCAGCAGCGTCTCGTTGCCCCAGTTGATCATGGCGTGGAAGAAGGCCGCTGCCGCCGCCGACAGGACCCAGAAGACCACATAGCGCAAGGTGCCGATACGCCTGACGACCGGCGCCCCGAAAGCCATCAGCCAGAGCGCGTTGAAGAGGATATGTTCGAGACTGCCGTGAAGAAGAGAATAGGTGACCGGCGTCCAGAGCCAGGCGAACCCCTGTTCCTCCAGCGGATAGGCATAACGCAGCGGCGTAAAGGCAAGGTTCACGACAAAATAAGCGCGTGTGTCGTCATCAAGCAGATATTCCTGAACGATATAGATTGCCGCGAGCAAGGCCAGCGTCACCACCAGGCTCCGCGGCAGGTTGAAGACCGGCGGTGAGCGCTGATCGTCCTCGTCCATCTCCCGCTGCCCGTCAGCCATGCCCGGTCCGTCGTTCATGCTCATTCCTCTCTGGTCCATTCCCTTTCGGGAATGTCCGCCAGCCATATAGGAGCGGCCCGCCAAAGGAAAGCGTCGCAAGGAGGCGGTGAGGCAGGCTTTGCCTGGTTTATGATTTCTTAACCCTGAGGGGTGGGCCGTGGCACGGATTTCGCTGAGTGGACGGAGAACGCTCGTGCATGAGGCGCGATCTGTATCAAAATGTGACAGGTGACAACGGATGCGAAATAAGGCAAGCCGCGCAATTTTCGACTATTGGGCCAACCTCAGGGGGGACCGCGCGGCACCCTTGCGCACGGAAATCGACCCTGTGGCGCTGCGCCATCTTCTCCCGCATCTCTTCATTGTGACGACCGATGCCTCCGGCCTCCTGACGTTCCGGCTCGCCGGGACGCGTATCTGCGACCTGTTCGATCGCGAATTCCGTGGGGAGGCCTTTGCCGAGGCATGGCTCGAAAACGAGTATCAGCAGCCGGCAGAGATCGTTCAGAACGTCATCCATTATGAGCGGCCGGCATACCTTGAGGTTCTCGCGTCGAACGGCAACCTGCGCCATGCTTATGAAATGCTGCTGCTACCCATTCGGTCGGCTGAGGGAAACGGAAGCGATCGCGTTCTCGGTGCCCTCCTGCCGCAAGGACAGCCCTTCCCCACCACAGAACTTCCCGTCAGTGGTCTTGTGCTGGAAAGCTGGACGTTTCTTGTCGAGAGTGGCGTCCGGATCGATGCGCCGCCGAGCGGCGACCATCACGGCTTTGGCGAAGCGCTGTTGCGTCGTCTCTTCTCATCCCACGGCCAGACATCCTGAACATGGCCTGGAAGTCGCAACGGGGCTGCGCAAAACTTTCTGTTAACCGCGACACGGTATCAGTTTAGCCATACTCTCCAAGAGAAAAGCTTTCTCGAATGTATTCATTTCAGCCGGTGCATACTCCGTCGACGCAGACAATTCCCGCCCAGAGGACTTTTCAGCGGGTGTCGGTCAACGTGGCAGGACGGCTGATGCTCGCGACGCATGAGGAATTTCCCTGCACCGTGGTGGATATGTCGCCCGGCGACGTTGCCTTTGCCTGTGTCGGGCGCCCCGCTGTCGGTGAACGCGTGATCGCCTATCTCGATCACATCGGGCGCCTCGAAGGCACGGTTTTGAACCTTTCGGCGAACGGCTTTTTAATGTCGATCAACGCAACCGATCGCAAGCGGGAGAAGCTTGCGGCCCAGCTTACATGGATCGCCAACAAGCATGAACTCGGCCTGCCCGAGGATCGCCGCCATGACCGCCTGACGCCGCGCAACACCCGGGCAGAAATCACGCTTGACGACGGTCGGCGTTACGCCTGCCGCATCATGGACCTTTCTCTCTCCGGAGCGGCGATCGATATCGATATCCGCCCTGCGATCGGCACGCCCGTGCGTCTCGGCAACATGCGTGGTCGCGTCGTGCGCCATTTTATGGAAGGCGTGGCGGTCGAATTCAATTCTGTCCAGCCGCGCGAGGCACTGACGGAATTCCTTTAAGCAATTCCGCTCTCCCGCCCCTCCCTTCCTCCATCAAGACCCTGTATCATGGCTGCACAGGACGGATTTAGCGCCGTTTGTCTGTGCCAGAACAAACTTTTTCCTAAAAATCGTGCCTTTTCGGGACTTTTTTAGGCCTTCGAAACAGGCCTGGAACACCCCTTCGCGCCTCCCGACAGGCCCCCTGTGGCACGTCTTCTTCGGCGGATGGGCGCCGGATGCAACACGGGCGTTAACTTCCGGAGCCGCTTCCGTCATCCTGGGCGGTTTCGGAAAACCCTTTTCCGGCAAAAGGATAGCAAAAGAAGAAGCCGGTGAGCCGGCTTGATTGCGTGGCATTACAATGAAAATTTCCTTCGGATTTTAGTAAAATTCGATGCGCATTCGAATCATGTTTTAGATAAATTGAATTCAAATAAGATATTGATTTTACTGCGAGATTTTGCGGTCGCTAAAACCCTCTGTGTCAGTGTTCTTCCCACAACGGGGAGACACAAAAATGAAATTCAGCAAGGGACTGGGCCTCGCCGCCATCACCGCTTTCCTGGCGATCTTTTCCGCCGGACATTCCGTCGCCATGCCCGCCGGGGCCATGCGCGTCCTCGGCCCTGCCAATCAGCCGATCGGTCACTACCAGTTCTGCAAAAGCTATGCGAGCGAATGCGCAACGGCCTATAAGGATGCCGGGCCGATTACGCTTACGGAGGACAAGTGGCGGACCCTGCTGGACGTCAATTATACGGTCAATTCCTCGATCATGCCGATGACCGACCAGGAGATTTACGGCGTCGAGGAACTCTGGGCCTATCCCCGCACCGTCGGCGATTGCGAGGACTTTGTCCTTCTGAAGCGCAAGATGCTGATGAAAAAGGGCTTTGACCCTTCCGACCTCCTGATCACTGTCGTGCTTCAGCCGAATGGCGAAGGCCATGCTGTCCTGACCGTCCGCACCGACCGCGGCGATTTCGTGCTCGACAACATGCGCAACAAGGTCATGCTCTGGTCCGATACGGAATATACCTACCTGAAGCGTCAGGCGAGCGACGATCCGGCTCGTTGGGTCAAGCTTCAGGACGGCCGCGCGACAGCCGTCGGTTCTGTCGGCCAGTAATCCCATCGACGAGGGAAAAGGCCGCAGCGACACGGTTGCGGCCAGGATCAGGGCGCGGGGCTGCACATTTGCAGGCGGTTGCCGAACGGATCGTGGAAACTCGCGAATACCACATGGCCCTCGAACATGACGGGTTCGCCGCAAGCCACGCCACGGCACCTGAGTTCGTCGACCGCCGCGTAGCAGTCCCTGACGTTGAACACCACCGTCGTTCCCGTCGACGGCTCCCACTCCGCTCCTGCCATCGTCAGCGAAAGGTTGCCGCCATCGGCGCCGGTCGAGAACTCGATCCAGCCGGCATCCGGCAGATCGTAGAGCGGTTCTCCCAATCCAAGGGTGTCGCGGTAGAAAAGCCGCGCCCGCTCGAGATCCGTAACGGAGATCGACACGACATTGATTCCCTGAAAGAGTTGCACGTCTTCCTCCCTGAGTAACCGGTTCAAGCCATGCGGTCGTGAACTTGGCCCCTCTTTTACGAAGCGTTAACCATGGCGCTCCAGACTTGCGGCGCATTCGCCTGCCCGCATTCCGTATCCTGTCCTGTCTCATTCCAGAGCATGGCTTCAAGGCGGGGTGAATGCCCCTTGGGTGAACATGGAGCGCACGTCATGGCAGGTCCAGCCCCTATCCCTTCGTCCATCGAGGAGGAGCCGCTGATCTCCAACCGGTTTCTCTACCAGTTGACGGCGGTGATCGCAGTTCTGGCGGCGCTGACGGTCGCGATCAGCATCGGCGGCCGCTGGTTCGGTGAGCGCATGGCGCTGGCAGGCCACACCGACAGCACGGAGAAATTCCTCATCCAGATCGGTCAGGACGAGCTCGACCTTTCCGCCAACACGATCCGCTTCCGCGACCAGCGCCAAAACGGTGTTGCCGAGCGCGTGGACCTCTACTTCACCTGGCCGGAACTCGAAGGGTACAGCGCCGCACTGCGCCCGCGGTTTGACGACATTTTCCAGTCCTCATCATTGATTTTTCTGCAATTGTCGCAAGGCACGATGTCGCGCGATATGTCCGGCCGTCTCGACCCGATCTATTCGCGACTTTTCGATGGCGAGCCGCAGCAGTTTGATTTCGGACTGATGCTCCACCGGCTGCGTGCCGATTCCGGCTATGGCCGCGAGGTCATTCTCACCGCCCCTCGCCCTGGCGCCACAGACTACGTCGTTCGCTGCCTGCTGCCGATTGCCGGTGAGAAGCCCACAAGCGGGGATTGCCAGCGCGATATCCACATCGGCCAGGACCTCACGGTGCTCTATCGTTTCTCCAGCGCGCTTTTGAACGACTGGCAACATATTGATGCCTCAGTTCGATCCTTTGTCGAAAACCGGCTGACGAAGTAGGTCTCCACGGACGGTCGGGATTTTGATGCTTAAAATGCAGCATATCTAAGCAAGCTGCTGTTCATCATAAACCTCTTGGTAACGCTGTTCTCCTAGATTGGAGGATAACGGCTGCGACGGGGGAGCGTCCGGACGTGAATGGCGTGATGCAAGCGATGAGTGCGGCAGTGTCGAAAACTAAGTTCTCTGCCTCCTTTCCCAAGGATGGCGCAACGGTCCCGGGATATTTTCTCGGTTATCTCTTCACCCTGATTCTGGCGGTTTCGATCTTTGCTGCGCCTGCGGAAGCGGCGCCGAAATACGCCGGTATCGTCGTGGATGCCAAGACCGGCAAGGTTCTCTATTCGGAAGATCCGGACGGTCTGCGATATCCCGCGTCGCTCACCAAGATGATGACGCTCTATCTCACCTTTGAAGCGCTTGAGGCCGGTCGCCTCAGCCTTGACGCGAAAGTGCCTGTATCCGCCAACGCGGCTTCCGAGCCGCCCTCCAAGCTCGGTGTCCGTGCCGGCGGCTCCGTGACCGTCGATCAGGCGATCCGGGCTCTCGTCACGCGCTCCGCAAACGATATCGCGACCGCGCTGGGTGAGTTCCTCGGTGGCTCCGAGGATCGGTTCGCTCAGATGATGACAAGGAAGGCCCGCGCCCTCGGCATGACGCGCACCACCTATCGCAATGCCCATGGCCTGCCGAATACCGCGCAGATGACGACGGCCCGCGATCAGGCAAGGCTTGGCATCGCGCTCCGCCAGCATTTTCCGCAATATTACGGCTATTTCTCCATCCGCAGCTTTAATTTCGGCAAGCAGGTGATCGGTAACCATAACCGTTTGGTCGGCAACGTGAAGGGCGTCGATGGTATCAAGACCGGGTACACCCGCGCCGCCGGCAGCAATCTGGCGACTTCTGCTCAGCTCGACGGCCGTTCGATCGTCGCCGTCGTGCTCGGCGGCCGTTCGAGTGCTGCCCGCGACGCGACGATGCGCAAGCTCGTTGCCGAATATCTGCCGAAGGCTTCGAGTGGCGGCAACAGCAACCTGATCGCCCAGGCTGCTCCGTCGGCGCCTGTGCCGGTCGCCCCTGTGCGTTCGGCTCCCACCATCGCCGCCACGCAGTCGGAGGCGCGTCAGATGGCGGCCCTCGATCTGCCGAACAGTGGTCCGATGCCCGGTGCGCGCTACAAGGAACAGCCGGCTGCTGCGGAGACTTCGGCCGTCGCCTCGGCCTATGCCGCTGAGCCCAGTCAAAAGAAGGTGATCAGCCAGGCTATGAACACGGCAATGGCCGGCGTGGCAGCCGTCCCGACGCCCGCGCCGGAATATATACCGGCCCGCGCCGAGAATGTTGGTGCTTCCAGCACCGGTAGCGCCACCGTTGACGAAGTCACCACTGCCTCGACGAAGACATCAGCAAAGGCCACCAGGTCAAACGCCGCCGGCGAGACACCGAGCGGCTGGGTGATCCAGATCGGCGCTTCGCCCGATCAGAAAATGGCGGAGAATCTCCTGCAGAATGCGCAGGACAAGGGCGGCAAGGTACTGCGTTCCGCCAAACCCTTCACCGTCGCCTTCAACAGCAACAGCGGGCAGATCTATCGCGCCCGGTTTGGGGGCTTTGATGACCAGAAGACCGCTGTGGATGCCTGCAACGCTTTGAAGAAAAAGGGCATCAACTGCTGGGCTTCGCTCCAGTGAACTGCTGGCGATAGCCAGGCACCAAGAATGTCCGCGGCGGTTCGCCGCCGCGGCGGAATCTCGAAAGTAATGCGTAAACGGGGTTTCCGATGGGAATGAACGAAAACAGCGTGGAATTCGCCTTCAGGTCCTCGCCAAGGGCCAGAGCAAGGGGCGTTGCCCTCAATCCGCTTCATGAGGCGGCCATGCGGCTTGCGGGTATGGGGCTTAGCCGTTCAAAGGAAAAGACGCGCGATCTCGTCGCCATGTTGCTCAGCCATGGCGCCCGCGCCTGGCGCCAATCTCAGCCGGAGGCGCATATCCATCTTCATGTCGGTATGCGCTCCGGCCGGGCACCGGTGCGTCTCAAGCTTCGCTAGTGGATCGTTCTGGAATCTGCATCCAGATGTTGCGGACTCCAGATAGAATGTCGGGATCAATGGTCACTGGCTGCTGCAGTCAGAGAAGCCCGAGTTCGGCGAGTTCTCGTCTGAGCTCTTCCGGCAGCGCTGCAACGCCCTCGCCCATCTTGCCGAGATCGCGTGGCGCTTCCTCATCCTTCAGGTAGCGCCAGCCCTGGAAAGGCCGCTTCGGCTGCGGCGCCGTCTCGATCACTTCCGGACCGAGAACGAGATGACAGCGCTGGATGCCGTCGCCGCCGGTGAAGGTCTCGATATTCATGAGCTTTTGGCGGGCCAGCACCTGTCCCTTGATCACCCAGTAAAGGGAGCCGCCTTCGAGAAGTTCCTCGATGCGTTTCGGAACCATGCGTGTCGTATGAACGCTGTGCGGTTCAAGGCCGGCGGCCATCGCATTGAGCGAGCGCTCGGCTACCCACTCTCTGAGATCCTGGATTGAATCCGCGCCGACACAAAGTTTGATCAGATGAAGAGCCATGGATTTGTTGAAAACCTATTGGCATCGGAGGTCAAGTTTTTGCTCCGTTGCTCCACAGCGGCGAAATGAATCAACACTCGACGACGTTGACGGCAAGCCCGCCGGTCGAGGTCTCCTTGTATTTCTCGCTCATGTCGTTGCCGGTCTGCCGCATGGTTTCGATGCAGGCGTCGAGCGGCACGAAATGCGTGCCGTCGCCCTTGATGGCAAGTGACGCGGCCGTTACCGCCTTGACGGCGCCAAGCGCGTTGCGCTCGATACACGGAACCTGCACTAAGCCGGCGACAGGATCGCAGGTCATGCCGAGATGGTGCTCGAGTGCGATTTCCGCAGCATTCTCGATCTGCTCCGGCGAGCCGCCCATGACCGCGGCAAGGCCCGCAGCCGCCATCGCGGCCGCCGACCCCACCTCGCCCTGGCAGCCGACCTCCGCGCCCGAGATCGAGGCATTGTGCTTGATGATGCCGCCGACCGCCGCCGCCGTCAGCAGGAAGTTGCGGATATCCTCCGGCGTCGCATCCTCATGGAAATGCAGGTAGTAGCGGACGGTTGCCGGGATTACCCCCGCTGCACCATTGGTGGGGGCGGTGACGACACGCCCGCCGCCGGCATTCTCTTCATTGACCGCCATCGCATAGACGGAGAGCCAGTCGTTGGCGAGCAGCGGGTTCAGCCGGTTGCTGCGCCATTCCTCGTTGAGCTTGTCGTGAATCGCCTTCGCCCGGCGCTTCACCTTCAATCCGCCCGGCATGATGCCTTCGACCTTCAAGCCCCGGTCGATGCAGCTTTTCATCGCGTCCCAGATGCGGTCGAGGCCGGCATTCAGTTCGGCAGCGCTGATCTTTGTCTCTTCGTTCGCGCGTTT
Source organism: Rhizobium sp. YS-1r (assembly GCF_000757525.1). Lineage (NCBI taxonomy): Bacteria > Pseudomonadati > Pseudomonadota > Alphaproteobacteria > Hyphomicrobiales > Rhizobiaceae > Rhizobium > Rhizobium sp. YS-1r. Next base: position 173,972 of record NZ_JPYQ01000006.1, read on the forward strand.
CATCTGGGCGATCGTCAGGCCTGAGCCGCGCGCCATTTCGAGCATCTGCTTTGCCGTCGAGAAGGGATAAGGCACCCGTGCATCGCCCGATGATTTCAGCGAGGTGCGCATGGCTTCCAGTTCGGTGTCCGTCACGACGAAGCCGCCGCCGATCGAATAGTAGATGCGCTTAAGGAGCAACCGTCCATCGCGATCCAGCGCGGAGAAACTCATGCCGTTGGCATGGCCGGGCAACGGCTGTTTCTTGTCGAAGATGAGATCGGTTTTCGGCTGGAACCGATAAGGCGGATGTCCGGGCGGCGTCACGCGTCCCGTCCGCTCCACCTCGGCAATGATCTCGTCCATCCTGTCCGGATCGACACTTGCCGGCTCTTCGCCCATCAGGCCGAGGATCACTGCCCTGCCCGTCCCGTGTCCGATGCCTGTAAAGGCGAGCGAGCCGTGCAGGCTCACCTTGAGGCTCGCGACCTGCGCACCGGCGGGGCGCGGCCATTCGTTCGACAGGATCAGCGCCAGGAAACGGTACGCCGCCGACATCGGTCCCATCGTGTGGGAACTGGACGGGCCGATACCGATCTTGAAGACGTCGAAGACGGAGAGGAACATGATAATCCGCGCGGAGATACGATGTTGGCAAAGTCTATGTCAGACAGCCGGAATGTTCCAGCGATTGCCCGACATCGGGTTTGATGCCCGCGACATGAGGCAAAAATAGAAACGGCGCGGTTTGAATACCACGCCGAAAGGCCAAAATCCCGCCCGAAAGATTAAGATGAGATCGCGTCTGCAGGTCAGAAGGCGCCGAACAGATAGGCAAGGGCCATCGCACCGGCAAATCCCACGAGGGCCTTGAATGTCACGCCCCAGCAGGATTTCTGAGCAGTCTCTTCCATGTTGTCTCCAGGTTCTTGCCGCATGAGATAACGTCCTCTCCGGATCGTTATGACTAACGGTCTATTAAATTCCCGCCGGCTTCGCAATGAGAAAAATGGCGGAAAAAAGACCGAAATCGCATACCTGCTATGAATTAACGTTTCAAGGTTGTTCGCCGTTCCGGACGCGTACTTGCCGTGACAACCGAAACAACGCATGACGAAAAGAGATGGACGATTCTTCTGCCTGGTGAGGCCCATGACGATCGCCGACTACATTGCTCTGGCTCTTTTCGCCCTTCTCTGGGCTGTCTATTCCTGGATAACGGCGGGATCGGGCGCCCGCTTCTTTCCGCGCGCCAGCCTGAACCGCGCGATGGCCGAACGCCGCAAGCGGTGGATCTACAATTCACTCCGGCGCGATCTGAAGATGATTGACACTCAGATTTTAGCAGGCTTGCAGAATGGCACGGCCTTCTTCGCTTCGACCTCGATTTTCGCGATCGGCGGCTGCTTTGCCCTGCTTGGCGCAACGGACCAGGTGGAAGCCGTCTTCAGCAATCTGCCCCTCGTCGCCTATAGCGGTCGCACCGCTTTCGAGATCAAGGTGGCCGGTCTCACCTTCCTGTTCGGTTACGCATTCTTCAAGTTTGGCTGGTCCTATCGTCTCTTCAATTATTGCACCATTCTCTTCGGTGCACTGCCGATGATGAGCGACACGAATATCGATCCGGCGGCGGCAGAGCGGGCCGCCGATCAGGTCGTGCGGATGAACACCATCGCGGCCAAGCACTTCAATGCGGGGCTCCGGGCGCTCTTTTTGTCGATCGGCTATCTGGGCTGGTTCGCCGGGCCCTATATGTTCATGGCGATGACCTTGTTCGTGATTTTCGTGCTCGCACGCCGGCAATATTTTTCCGAGGCCCGGCTGGCGATCATGGATCGCGACGTCCTCTAATGCGGAAAGACCGCCAGTGACCGTTGCAGAAAGCCAGAATCCCGCGCCTAAAATGCCCCGTATCACGCTGATCGACACGCTGCGCGGTTTGGCGCTGATCGCCATGGCGACCTATCACTTCACCTGGGATCTCGAGTTCTTCGGTTATCTCGATCCCGGCACGGCGACCCAGGGTTTCTTTCGGGTCTATGCCCGGTCGATTGCCAGTTCCTTTCTGTTCCTCGCCGGCGTCAGCCTGGTTCTGGCGCATTTTCCGACGATCCGCTGGTACTCCTTCTGGAAGCGCTTCGCCATCGTTGCCGGCGCGGCGATCGCGATCAGCATCGCGACGCTGGTCGCTTTCCCGAATGAGTGGATCTATTTCGGCATCCTGCACAATATCGCGCTGTCGAGCCTGATCGGTCTGGCCTTCCTGCGCCTGCCCGCGCTGGTCACGGGCGCAGTCGTCGTCCTGATCGCCGCCGCAATGATCATCGACTACAGCCTTGCGCCGGGGCTGCTCGATTCGGCGGCCTTCAACACCCGGTTCCTGAGCTGGCTCGGTTTTGCCGAAATCCCTCCGCGCTCCAACGACTACGTGCCGCTCTTTCCGTGGGTGGCAGCATTGCTGGCCGGTGTCGCTGTCGCCCGCTCGGCAATCTCCATGAACTGGCTGCCGCGGCTTGCCGCAATCCAAACGAAGCCGAATCTTCTTTCAAAAGCCGGACGCCACAGCCTGATCATCTATCTCGTGCACCAGCCGGTTCTGATCGCACTCGTCTATCTCGTCTCGCTCGTCCATCCCGCTCCACCGCCGGACCCCCGACAGAGCTATATGCTGAGCTGTGAAGCCGGTTGCAACAGGCAGGCGAACGATCGGGCGCTTTGCGAGCGCTTCTGCGGCTGCACGGCCGACCGTCTCATGGCACAGTCGCTCATCATCCCGCTGCAGACCGGCACGATCGCCCCTCAGGACGACCGTGTCCAGGCAATTGCCGAGGAATGCTCCATCGGCCTGCAGTTATCTGATTGAATATCACGTTCCGACGCCAATTTCGGCAAGCCGCGTCAGGCAGGCTTCCTCGACGTTGTTGAGTTCAGCGAGCGTATCATCGATGTCCTTGCGCTTTTGGCGCAGCTCCTCGCGTTTCTCGTCGACGCGCTTCATCAGGAGCTTGAGTTGCCCCATCTCGCCCGGCGGCTCCTTGTAGACCTGGATGATTTCGCGGATCTCGGCGATCGTGAAGCCGATCCTGCGGCCCCGCAGGATCTCCTGGATGAGCCTCCTGTCCGCCGCCCTGAAAAGTCGCGTGCGACCCCGGCGCTCCGGATGGATAAGGCCTTCATCCTCGTAGAAACGAAGCGTGCGGGTCGAGACCCCGAATTCGCGCGTCAGTTCCGTTATGCTATAATATTTGTTCACAACCGTATCCTGTTACCCATCCGCCCAAAATAATTGACTTTTACGTAACAGTCAATTTTCGCTCAGTTCAGCAGCCAGAGGGTTGCCAGTCCCAGGAACGAGAAGAAGCCGGTCGTGTCGGTAACGGCGGTGACGAAGACGGCGGACGACACCGCCGGGTCGGCGCCGGCCCGGTCCAGGACCAGCGGAATCATGATTCCGGCCATGGCGGCTGCGAACATGTTGATCAGCATGGCGGTGGCGATCAGCCCGCCGATATGCACGTTGTGGAACCAAAGACCCGCCACGATGCCGACGAGGCAGCCGATGACGATCCCGTTGATGAGGCCGACGCCTGCTTCCCGTCGCGCGACGCGCCAGGCGTTATGGATGTCGAGATTGCGGGTGGCGAGTGCCCGCACGGTGACGGTCATCGTCTGCGAACCGGCATTGCCCCCCATGCCGGCGACGATCGGCATCAGGATCGCAAGCGCCACGACCTGCTCGATCGTCGCCTCGAAAAGCGAGATCACCGAGGCCGAAATGAAGGCAGTGAAGAGGTTGACGAGCAGCCACGGCACGCGCGAGCGCGATGTGTCGGTGACCGAGTCGGAGAGTTCTTCGTCGCCGACGCCCGAGAGGCGCATGATGTCCTCTTCCGCCTCTTCCTGGATGACGTCGACCACGTCGTCGATGGTGAGCACGCCGACCAGCCGCCCGTTCTCGTCCACGACGGCGGCCGAAAGAAGGTCATACTGCTCGAAGATCTGCGCCGCCTCCTCCTGGTCCATGTCGGCGGGAATCGGATGATTGGTCTCGCGCATGATCGTCTCGATCTTGATCTGACGCTTGGTGCGCAGAATCCTGTCGAGATCGATGACGCCGAGCAGCTTGAATGTGGGATCGATGACGAAGATCTGCGTGAAACTCTCCGGCAGGTCCTCCTCATCGCGCATGTAGTCGATCGTCTGGCCGACGGTCCAGAACGGTGGCACGGCGACGAATTCCGTCTGCATGCGCCGGCCGGCGGACTGTTCCGGATAATCGAGCGCCCGCCTGAGCCTCACCCTTTCGGTGAACGGCAGCTGCGCAAGAATCTCTTCCCGATCCTCGTGGTCGAGGTCTTCGAGAATGTAGACGGCGTCGTCCGAATCGAGATCGCCGATCGCGGCCGCGATCTGGTCGTTCGGCATCTGGTCGACGATTTCGAGGCGGATCGCCTCGTCCACCTCGGTCAGCGCGGTGAGGTCGAAATCCTTGCCAAGCAGCCTGACCAGCGCCTGGCGCTGTTCGGGCAGGATCGCTTCGAGAAGATCGCCGAGCTCCGATTCGTGCAGGCGGGCAACGTGGCTCCGCAGGAAGAGCACGTCGCGGTCGGCGATCGCCGCCCCCACCATCGCTAGGAAATCGGCGCGGATCGAACCGTCTTCGGAATAGATATCGTCGCCGGCCTCGTCGGTATTTGTGCGCAGGCGGTCGTCTTCGCCGATATCGCTCATCTGCCGCCCTCGCTGCTCGTATCCGACAAAAGGAGAATGGCGGCTGAAAGCATATTGTCAACAACCGGATAGCTCTATCCGATGCTATTGCTCGTGCCACCGGTTTTCCTGCTAGAACAATTGGCGGCGCGGGTCCAGCCGGCACTGCAACGCACCGCATGGAAGATGCTCGAAGGGAGTGAAGACATGGCCGTCTGTCCGATCCTGAAATATCCCGATCCGGGCCTTGCCAGATCCTGCCAGCCGGTCCGTGTCTTCGATGAAAATCTCAAAGCCCTCGCCCATGATCTTCTCGATACGATGAGGGCGGCGCCTGGCGTCGGAATCACCGCCGCCCACATCGGCATCTTCACCCGCCTCGTGGTGCTGGAATTGTCGAAGGAGATCGGCCCCCGCTTCTATGCCAATCCGGAGATCCTGGCTCTTTCGGAGGAAACGATGCGACACATGGAAGGCAGCGTCTCCATGCCCGGCGTCACCGACGAGATCGAACGCCCGCGTAAAATCCGTTTCCGCTATCAGGATATCGACGGGGCCTTCCATGAGGAGGAAGCCGAAGGCTTCTACGCCGTCTGCATGCAGCACGAGATCGACCAGCTCGGCGGCATCTTCTGGCTGAAGCGGCTTTCTCGCCTGAAGCGGGAGCGTCTGATCCGCAAGTGGGGCAAAGGAAAATAACCCATCGAGGCGAACCAAAATCGCATCCACTCGTTTTCCGGTCGCAGCAAGCAGGAGCTACGGCCATGAATCCAACTGCAGACAAGACAGCAGCCGAACTGGAACGACAAGTCTCCGAAAGGCTGGCAAATCTTCCCGATGTCGACGCGTCCATGATCGAACCGCATGTCGAAGGAACAAGGGTGATCCTGGAGGGTTCCGTCGATACCGTGTTTTCAGCACGCAAGGCGGTGCTGAGTGCGGAAACCGTGGATGGCGTCCACGATGTCGAAAGCCATCTGACGCTCACGGGCAACAAGGATGGCGCGTCAGGGCGTCATTGATGCTATACTGTCCGGCGCACCAGGCAGTGCGCCGGGGCCGGGATTGCAGGCGACAGGAGATGACCATGCCGGGCAAGAAAAAGGCTGACGACATTTCCCGCGAAGAAGATTTTCGCGACTACGACGACCGAAATATCGATGAGGGCTGGCCCTATGACGATGACCCCGGCGCAGACGGCCGGCCGATCGACAACGCCGCCTATGGCCAGCCGGCTGCCAATTTCGATACCGAGCAGAATCGCGGCTATCGTGTCGACGAAGCGGATTTCGACGGTCTGGAGGAACGTGTCGTCGATAGCATCCATCCTGGCACCGAAGGCCTTGAAGATGCGGATGATATGGAAGAGCGCGTAACGGACGCGATCGAAAATCTCGACCTGATCGATATGGACTCGATCGACGTGCATGTCGACGAGGGCCGGGTGACGCTGGAAGGCGTGGTTGACGATGCGGCGACCTCCCACAGGATCGTTCGCACGGCACAGGGCGTTTCCGGCGTCCGTCACGTCGTCAATAATCTCCGGCTCGAGGGCGTCGACAGCCGCATTCCCGATGAAGACTAACCGATCTCGACGGAAAACTCGGGCGAGCTTTTCAGTGTATTGCTGACGGTGCAGATTTCTTCGGCCATGTGGATGATCTCTGCCTTCTGCTCGACGGCAAAATCCCCTTCGACACGGAAATCCACGATGAAGCGGGTAATCCGTGAAGGACCCTCATGGGCCTTTTCACCGGTCACATGCGCCCTCACCTCCGCAAGCTTGTCGAGAACGCCGAGCTTGCTTGCCGCGATCCGGCCGCTGAGCACGAGGCAGGCGGCAAGCGAGGAGAACATCAGGTCGAGCGGATTGAAGCCTGGTTCCGAAGCACCCGTCACGACCTCCACCTGGCCGTCCGTCTCGCTTGTCACCTGTGGGTGACCGGTGCGTCCGAGCACCGCCGTCGCGCCGATCGGGCGGGCCTTCACTTTCAGTTCCACCATTGCCTTCTCCTTACCGCTCCGAAATCGTCTGCCCGAAAATTTCCTCGAACGCCTCGCGCAGCCTCATGTCGACATCGGCCATCATCACCGGCAGGCCGAGATCGACGAGGCTCGTGACACCATAGGCGCTGATCCCACAGGGCACGATGCCGGAGAAGTGCGAAAGGTCCGGATCGACATTGAGGGACAGGCCGTGGAAGCTCACCCAGCGGCGAAGTCGGATGCCGAGCGCGGCGACCTTGTCCTCGGTCATCGAGCCGTCTGGCAGGCGCGGCTTTTCCGGTCGGCGTACCCAAACGCCGACGCGGTCCTCGCGCCGCTCGCCGCGCACGTTCATCATGTCGAGCGTGCGGATCACCAGCTCTTCCAGCGCCGCCACATAGGCGCGCACGTCCTGCCGCCGGCGCTTGAGGTCCAGCATCACATAAGCGACCCGCTGGCCGGGGCCATGATAGGTATATTCGCCGCCGCGGCCTGTGGAAAACACCGGGAATCGGTCAGGCTCGATGAGATCGGCGGAATTGGCGCTGGTGCCGGCGGTGTAGAGCGGTGGATGTTCGAGCAGCCAGACGAGTTCGTCTGCGCGCCCGTCGGCGATCGCAGCAACCTCCTGCTCCATTTCGGCCACCGCCTCCTCATAAGGCACGAGCCCATCGGAAATCCGCCAGCGTACGGGAGGAGAACCGGGCTTCGGCAGCATGGAAAGATCAAGGTCGGTGCGTGTCAGCATGGAGGTCTTCTGGCAAAAACGACGGGAGGCGGCAAGGGCCGGTTTCCCGGCCGCTTCCATATAGGCATTTCAACTGCCGATTTTTATCCTTCAAAAATCTGTCACGGCACACTTGTGCCCGCGAAATCGTTTTGCTACATGCTGCCCCGCCGGCGCAAGTCGGCACCTACCACGATGCGGTCGTGGCGGAATTGGTAGACGCGCAGCGTTGAGGTCGCTGTGGGGCAACCCGTGGAAGTTCGAGTCTTCTCGACCGCACCAGACAAACCCGCTTCGGCGGGTTTTTTGCTGTCCGGGCCTGTCTTTCGCCCCATGTGCCAGCCGCTTGAAGATCGTCACCCGCTGTGATTTGAAGAAGACTGTTCTTCGAAAGCGCCGGCATGCCCCCGTCCACATCCGAAAATCCCTTGAAGGGCATGGCCATCATGGCCACCTGCATGGTCATCCTGCCGACGATGGACGCGATCGCCAAATACATGGCGACGTTCGAGGCCATGTCGCCCGGCCAGGTGACGTTCTACCGATTCTTTTTCCAGCTCGTCTGCATCCTGCCGCTGGTTCTCCTCACCAGTACGGCCGTCTTCAGGGCGAAGCGCCCCTGGATGAATCTCTTCCGCGGCGTGCTGCATGCGGCGGCGAGCCTCATGTTCTTCGTCGCGGTCAAATACATGCCGCTCGCCGACGTCTTCGCCATCTATTTCGTCGAGCCCTTCATGCTCACCATGATGTCGGCGATCTTTTTGGGAGAAAAGGTCGGTTGGCGGCGCTGGTTGGCGATCGTCGTCGGTTTCGGCGGCGCCATGATCGTCATCCAGCCGAGCTATGCGATCTTCGGCTGGACGGCGCTTCTGCCGGTGATCTGTGCCTTCCTCTATACGCTTTACCTCTTCCTGAACCGGGCGATCGGCGAAGCCGATTCGCCGCTTGTCATGCAGACCATGGCGGGCGTCGGCGGCACGCTCTTCATGGCGGCAGCACTCGGCCTGGGCGACCGTATGGGCGGGGCGGATTTCACCCCTTCCCTTCCCGGCTCCTGGTTCGGACTTTTCCTGCTGATACTGCTCGGTTCGATCTCCGGTTATATGCACCTGCTGGTCGTTCGCGCCTTCCGCCTGGCGCCGCTTTCGCTGCTCGCACCCTTCCAGTATTTCGAGATCATCTCCGCAACGGTATTGGGATACGCCCTCTTCGGCGACTTTCCGACGGCCTCCAAATGGCTCGGAATAGCGATCATCGTCGCCTCCGGCCTCTTCATCATCTGGCGGGAACGGCTCAAATCGAAACAGGCCGAAGCCCTTTAACGGTTTCCTTGAACGCCGGTTAACTCCGCTCCTTTCAGCACTCTCAACTTCTTTTCCGTATGCTCCACATGCAGTTTCATGATGAAACGGGGAGAGGAAGATGAGCGGGTTCCGCTTTTCTTTTCCGGCATGCGTCATCGCCGGGAAGGGTCGGATCGTGGCCGACGATGTTTTGATGCTGCGCAAATACGCGTTTCCAGATGGCATCCGCTCCTCCAATGACGCGCTTGCGCTTTTTGCGCTGAACGAGGCTTGTCCCGAGTCGGGTCCTGAATGGACCGCCTACTTCATCGAGAGCCTGACGATGTTCCTCGTCTACGGAAGTACGCCAGAGGGTGTCATCGATGATGGCAAGGCGGCTTGGCTGATGCGCACGATCACCACTGACGGCGCCATCCATTCCGCTCTTGAACTGGAACTCCTGCTGCACACGATGGAAGTTGCATCCGAAGTGCCGGAAAGCCTTTCCGCCTTCGTGCTCGATCAGGTCCGCCTGGCTCTCGGACCGGATCCCCGCGGCGCTTATCACGCAGGCCGTCCTGCTGCTGAAGGCATCTCGGCTTACGATCTCGCCTATATCTGGCGCGTCCTGCGCGGTGCCCTGGAACGCGGCCGGCTGGTGCTTTCGCCACTTGAAGCACTGGTGCTGCGCGAAATCGATCGCCTTGCCGCCCCCTCCGATCACCATCCCGCCTGGCGCGAGATGATGGCGGCGGTTGTGATGGTCGAAAGGCCGAAGGAGATGCTGCGCGCGAAGCGGTGGCTGGCAATCGATGACCGACATCTTCTGGACGAACATGTTGCCGCATAAACTGCCCTGGGCTTGCCTTTCGGCCGGTCGATTGTCGCGCCAGAGCCACGCCATTGACATTCGAGCGTGAACTGGCTCCAAAGCGGCATGAAGACCGAAAATCCTCCGCTTCCTTCCGGCTATTCCGCCGTCCCGCCCGGCAAGCTCGCAAATGTCGAGACACGACTCGAAATGTTTGCGCGGCCCCCTGCAAAAGCCGCACCTGAGACTGATGCATCGCTTGTCCTCAAGCGCTGGCTATCTCCCGAGATAGAGGCTTACCGTGCGCTTTTCCGCGCGGTCGGCGAGGATTGGATGTGGGTTTCCCGCCTCGTCATGGCCGATGACAAACTTGCTGCCATCCTGAGGGATCCGCAAGTCGAAGTCTTCAGGCTGATGGACGGCGATCGCGCCATCGGCTTGCTGGAACTGGATTTCCGCGAAGAAAGCGAATGTGAACTGACCTTCTTCGGTCTCGTCGCGGACGCCATCGGCAAGGGTGCCGGCCGCTTCCTGATGGATCGTGCAATCGAAATCGCCTGGTCACGTCCCATTCGTCGCTTCTGGGTGCATACCTGCACTTTCGATCATCCCTCTGCGGTAAAATTCTACCAGCGTTCCGGCTTCCGGCCCTATGCCTTCATGGTCGAAGTCATCGACGATCCGCGCCTTGTGGGCCTGATGCCGAAAAATGCAGCAGCGCATGTGCCGCTGATTGAGTTCTAGTACGCTCACCAATTCCGACCGAGGGCGGTTCCTTACGGCTTGAGCCGCAGCACCTCCCCGTGCGAAGGTCCGCCCGGATTCGAAAAGTACCTAAGGGAGAGACAAGATGGATGTCCGTGCCGCCGTTGCCGTCCAGGCTGGAAAACCACTCGAAGTGATGACCGTTAAGCTCGAAGGCCCGAAGGCCGGCGAGGTGCTGGTGGAGGTCAAGGCGACCGGCATCTGCCACACCGACGATTTCACGCTCTCCGGTGCCGATCCGGAAGGTCTCTTCCCGGCCATCCTCGGCCATGAGGGCGCCGGCATCGTTGTCGACGTCGGCCCCGGCGTCACCTCGGTGAAAAAAGGCGACCACGTTATTCCGCTCTACACGCCGGAATGCCGCGAATGCCCTTCCTGCCTGTCACGGAAGACGAATCTCTGCACGGCGATCCGCTCCACCCAGGGCCAGGGCGTCATGCCGGACGGCACTTCGCGTTTCTCGATCGGCAAGGACAAGATCCATCATTATATGGGTTGTTCGACCTTCGCGAACTACACCGTCCTGCCGGAGATCGCTGTCGCCAAAGTCAATCCCGACGCTCCCTTCGACAAGATCTGCTATATCGGTTGCGGCGTCACGACCGGCATCGGCGCGGTCATCAATACTGCCAAGGTCGAGATCGGATCGACCGCGATCGTCTTCGGCCTTGGCGGCATCGGCTTGAACGTCATCCAGGGACTTCGCCTTGCCGGAGCCGACATGATTATCGGCGTGGACCTGAACAACGACAAGAAGGCCTGGGGCGAACGTTTCGGCATGACCCATTTCGTCAATCCGAAGGAGGTCGGCGACGATATCGTGCCTTACCTCGTCAACATGACGAAGCGCGGCGCGGACCAGATCGGCGGTGCCGACTACACGTTCGACTGCACCGGCAATACCAGGGCGATGCGCCAGGCGCTGGAAGCCTCGCATCGCGGTTGGGGCAAGTCGGTCGTCATCGGGGTTGCCGGCGCCGGCCAGGAAATCTCCACCCGTCCGTTCCAGCTTGTCACCGGCCGTAGCTGGATGGGAACCGCCTTCGGCGGTGCGCGCGGCCGCACCGACGTGCCGAAGATCGTCGACTGGTACATGGAAGGCAAGATCGAGATCGATCCGATGATCACCCACACCATGCCGCTCGAAGACATCAACAAGGGTTTTGAGCTGATGCATGGCGGAGAATCCATCCGCAGCGTCGTGATCTACTGACGGAAAAGCCGCGTTTCGGAAAAAATCGTGGCAGGAATGTCTGCTTAACCTCACCTCGTTCGTCATCGGTACAGAAGTCAATGAAGGCTTCTGTACCGAGAGGAGAGAAGACGATGCGCGTTATGGTTATAGTCAGAGCCACCAAGGACAGCGAGGCAGGGATCCTGCCTTCGACCGAACTCCTGGAGGCTATGGGGAAGTATAACGAGGAACTGGCTGCCGCGGGCATCATGCTTGCCGGCGAAGGTCTCAAACCGTCCTCGGCCGGCAAACGGGTCGCATTCGACGGCGTGAGCCGGATCGTCACGGACGGCCCCTTCACCGAAACCCGCGAAGTGATCGCCGGCTTCTGGCTGTGGCAGGTCAAGGACATGGCGGAGGCTGTCGAATGGGTCAAACGCTGCCCCAATCCCATGCCCGGTCCGAGCGAGATCGAAATACGGCCGCTCTACGAACTGGCCGACTTCGGCGAGACACTGACGCCGGAGGTGAGAGATCTGCACGAGCGTACTCGTACGAAAACCTCCGGCTGAACACGACAGCGCGGGCGACGGCCACCCGCGTCATGCTGCTCGAAGATATCAACAGGTTTTTTCGCCAATGCGTGGCGGCGAATCGATCCGCGGCGTAGTGATCTAGCAAGCGCGGCACTCATACCTTGTCAGAGCCGCGCTTGCCATCGCAGCGAACAAATCTATGATTCCGATTCCAATCAATGGAGACGAGCAGACGATGTACAAGTTCGAAATCTACAAGGATAAGGCCGGAGAGTTCCGTTTCCGCTTCAAGGCTCCAAACGGCCAGACCATGTTCTCGTCCGAGGGGTATTCGGCCAAGGCTTCTGCCGTCTCCGCGATCGAGTCCATCCAGAAGAATGCACCTGGCGCGGCGATCGACGACCAGACAACGGCAACCGCCTGAGTGATAGCTTCTTCCCTTCACGCTCAGCTTTATCGCCTGAGGGGATAGCGTCATGATCTACGTCGATGCTGATGCCTGTCCGGTGAAGCCGGAAATCCTCAAGGTCGCGGAACGCCACGGCCTTGAGGTGAGTTTTGTCGCCAATTCCGGCCTCCGCCCTTCGCGGGATCCGATGATCCATAACATCATCGTCTCCGGCGCCTTCGATGCCGCCGACGATTGGATTGCAGAACGCGCCGGCCAGGGCGATATCGTCATAACCGCCGATGTGCCGCTTGCCGGCCGTTGCGTCGCCAAAGGTGCCCATGTGACCGGCCCGACCGGTCGTATCTTCGACGCGACCAATATCGGCATGGCCTCCGCGATGCGCGATCTTGGGGCTCACTTGCGTGAAACCGGCGAGAGTAAAGGCTATAACGCTGCCTTCTCTGCCCGCGACCGGTCAAAATTCCTTGAAACGCTGGACAGGCTCTGCCGCCGCACCAGATCAGGCGCGTGAGACATCGGAAAGACCGCCATGCCGAGCTCCTGGCAAAGGTTGAAGCATCATCGGCATGGACCGTTCCTCATCGGCACTGTCACCGCACTTGCCTGCCTGCCCGTCCTGTTCGTTTACGTGCCGCATCTCGCGGCGGGCATCACGGTCATTGTCTTCTTCCTGATCTATCTCGGCATGATGGCTGCCCGTATCCCCAAGCTGGACGGCTCCGTATTGCGGCAGAAGGGGCAGAACAACGATGAGCCGGCGCCGGTCATCCTTGCCGTGACGCTGCTTGCGGTCCTGGCCGCCGTGGTCTCGCTCTTCGAAGCATTGAACCGGGGCCGGCCGACGGGCCTGACGGAAATATCATTGGCTTTCGCATCGGTCTTTCTGGGATGGTTGACGATCCACATGATGTTTGCCATGCACTACGCCCATCTTTACTGGCGGCCGGACGAGCAACGGCAGGAGAACGAAGCGAAGCGCGGCGGTCTTGATTTTCCCGAGACGGATGAGCCCGGCGCCTACGATTTCCTCTATTTTTCCTTCGTCATCGGCATGACGGCCCAGACGTCCGACACCGCCATCACCACCACCGCCATGCGTAAGATCAACCTTGCGCATGCGGTCATATCCTTTTTCTTCAATACCGTGCTGGTGGCTGCCGCGGTCAATGCCGTGGTCTCGCTTGCGGGTTGAGTTCTTCAGGAGAGAAACGCATGAAAATCCTGTCCCAGAACACCGCCTTTGGCGGCATGCAGGGTGTCTATTCGCATCAGTCCGACGCCTGCAACTGCGAGATGACCTTCGCCGTCTTCGTGCCGCCGAAAGCCATCCATGAGCCCTGCCCCGTCCTCTGGTATCTCTCCGGCCTCACCTGCACGCATGCGAATGTCATGGAGAAGGGCGAATACCGGCGCATGGCCTCCGAACTCGGCCTCATCGTCGTCTGCCCGGACACCAGCCCTCGCGGCAACGACGTGCCGGACGAACTCACCAACTGGCAGATGGGCAAGGGTGCCGGCTTCTATCTCGATGCGACTGAAAAGCCCTGGGCCGAAAACTACCGGATGTACACTTACAGTACCGAAGAACTTCCTGCTTTCGTGAGCCAGCATTTCCGCGTGGACATGGATCGTCAGGGCATTTTCGGCCACTCCATGGGCGGTCATGGCGCCATGACGATCGCTCTGAAGAATCCGGATCGCTTCAGAAGCTGCTCGGCCTTCGCGCCGATCGTCGAGCCCTCGACCGCCGACGGGTCGGTCCCCGCCTTCGAGAAATACCTCGGCCCGGACCGCGCCGCATGGCGCCGATATGATGCCTGCGCCTTGGTGGAAGACGGAGCGCGGTTCCCCGAATTCCTGATCGACCAGGGCAAGGCGGACGGGTTTCTCGAAAACGGCCTGCGTCCCTGGCTGTTCGAGGAAGCGGTCAAGGAAACCGGTATCGGCCTGACGCTCAGGATGCACGAGCGCTACGACCATTCCTACTATTTCATCTCGACCTTCATGGACGATCACCTCCGCTGGCACGCGGAGCGATTGAGATAGTCGCTTGAGTTCCATCAGGTCAAAATATATATTGTATATGTATGGACATTCAGTGGTCGGATGAAAAGAATGATCTGCTCAAACAGAAGTTCGGTTTCGGCTTCGAAAGGATCATCATCGCGTTAAGCGATGGTAAGCTCCCGGATGATCGTCAGCATGCGAATATGGAACGTTATCCCCATCAGCGACAATTGGTGGTCGAGATCGAAGCCTACGCATTTGTCGTGCCCTATGGGGAAACGGAAGACGGGATATTCCTGAAGACCTTTTTTCCGAGCAGGAAGGCGACCCGCATCTATCTGAAGGGTGAGAAGCCGTGAGCAAAAGCAAAGTCGTTGACCTGAGCGATGAAGAAATCATCGCCCTGTCGGAAACCGACGAGTGGGTACCGGTTGGTGACCTGGAAGAGCGCAGGCGCTTCTGGAGGGAGGCCGCGCGCAACATGATTGAAGGAAAGCGGCAGAGAATCTCGATCTCCATTCCGGAAAGAGATTTGGCACGTCTCAAGGCCAAGGCCTTGGAGATGGGAATGCCCTATCAGACACTGATCAATTCGATCCTGCACAAATGCGTTTCGTGATTCACGGAAACAGCGCGTTGGCGATTGTCGGCCGCTGGCCACCGTCCAGCTTGAATTCGCCGGCGATGCGCTCCGCGATCCTGCCGGCAAGTTCCCTATCTGCTTCGTTCGTATCGAAGAGGAAGATCGAGGTCTTGAAGCTGCCTTCGGCGATCGGCTCGCCGCTCGCAACGGAGATGGCCCGGACCGTCACCCTCGCCTCGTGCCGGCTGCCGATCAGGAGCGGAACATGCGACGCGGTATCGATGCGTACGGTGATGATGGTGCGCGGCAGGATGATGGACCGCACCGTCGCCCGGATCGCCTCGTCGATCAGCATGTCGGTGGCGATGACGAGGCCCTGCGGCACATCGGGACGCGCGGTGACGAATGCGCCGCGCACGTCGTAGAGTAGCTTTTCGCGCCTTTCGTCTTCGGCCGGCATGCGGAAGGCCATGAGTGGCAAGGCCGCTAATACGATGAGAGCGAAGCGAAGGGCGTGGCGGAGCATCGGGAGGTCCGAAAACGATCTGACCCGATCTTGTGCCCGATTACGGTTAGAGAACCCTTAAGCGACCGGCCTCAGCGCATGAAAAACTGCCGCCGCCGCCTGTATCTCCTCGAACCGTTTGGCGCGGCGATGCTCGGCCTCCGCATCCGCGCCCCAATGCTCGTTGGTCCAGTCCTCTTCGAGATGGGCAAGCGCCCAGGCCTCGTCGACGGTGATGCGGCCTTCCGCAAAGGCAAGCGCCAGGATTGCCGAACCGGTCAGCGTCGTGACGGTATGCAGCACCGCCAGTTCGATCGGCGTGGCATATTTCCTGAGCGTCACCCCGAATGCGGCTATCGCCTCCTTCGGCTGTTCCTGTGGCATGATGCCTTCGACCAGGATGAAGCGAGCCCCAAGCCCGTTCGCCGCCCAGTCGATGATCGGATCCCATTGCTCGTTCTGGCGGACGACGAGATTTTCCGGGCTGTCGGCGCGATAGCAGAGCATGTCGCTTGAAGAAAAGCGCAGGACATCCTCGAAGACGGGCTGCGTATCGGGCGCAATCCCGTCGATCGCCGTGTTGACGAGCCGCGTCACAGGCATCGTGCGCGGGTCGATGACATCCACCTGATCGGCCCATTCATCCCGCAGCAGTTCCGCCAGCCTTTCGGTCGGTGCGACGAGCGCGTTCTTGGCTGGCGTCTTCACCGGCCGGCCGTCGAGATGGAGCGCATGCCCGCCCTCGCCTTCAGACACCGAAACCTCTTTGTAGAAGCGTTTCGGCAGCGGTTTCTGCATCTGGATCTGCGCCCGCCGTGTCGGATCGGCATGGCTAAGCATGTCGGAAGGGTCCGGGAAAATGTCACGCATGGAAAACAAACCTCAGCCGATATGGGCGAGAATCTCGCTCGGGTGATGGATGACGGCGTCGGCTCCCGCCTCTTTCAATTCGCCCACCGAGGCATAACCCCAGGATACGCCGACCGCTTTGGCCCCGGCGGCTTTTGCCATCTGCATATCGTAAATGGCGTCGCCAATGACAAGAGTTTCCTCCGGTCGTATGCCCGTTTCATCGCAGCATTCTGTCACCATGGCCGGATGCGGTTTGGATGGGCAATCGTCGGCCGTCCGTCCCACGACGAAATATCTATCGAAACCATGCGTTTCCATCACGAGATTAAGGCCGCGTCGCGATTTGCCCGTCACCGCGCCAATCAGCAGGTTCTTGCGGGGGCCGATTTCGTCGATCAGTTCGCGGATGCCGGGAAACAGCGGCTCCTTGAAATTGAGATCCTGCCGGACGACGGAAAACAGCGACTTGTAATAGGCCGTCATGTCGACGTCTTCCTGATCCGCATGCTGTTTGCCCTGCATGCGGGCGATCGCGATGTCGAGCGTCAGGCCGATGATCGACTTGGTATCCGCCACCTTGGGCTCCGGCTTGCCGAACTGCGCGAAGGTGCGCCGCATGGTTTCGTGGATAAGGCCGGCGCTGTCGACCAGCGTCCCGTCGCAATCGAATAAAACAAGTCTCATCAGTCTTCTTCTTTTTCGCCGTCGACTTCGTTGAAGCCAAGCAGGTTCCAGCTTTGCACCATATGCGGCGGCAACGGCGCGGTCACCTTCAGCCGGCCGCCGGCAGGATGCGGAATATCGATATGCCGCGCATGCAGATGCAGCCGCTTCTGAATGCCGCCGGGAAAATCCCAGTTCGGATCGTCGATGAAATACTTCGGATCGCCGATGATCGGATGACCCATGTAAAGCGCATGGACGCGGAGCTGGTGGGTGCGGCCCGTATACGGCTCCATCTCCAGCCAGGCAAGGCGCTGTGCTGCGGTATCGATCACGCGGTAATAGGAAACCGCATGATCGGCGCCCTCCTCGCCGTGCTTGGCGATCCGCATCCGGTCGCCGTCGGGCGTCTGCTCCTTGACGAGCCAGGTGGAGATCTTGTCTTCATGCTTGCGCGGCACGCCCTTCACCAGCGCCCAATAGGTCTTCTTGGTGTCGCGTTCGCGGAAGGCGGCGGTCAGCTTCTGGGCCGCGCCGCGAGTGCGGGCGATCACCAGCACGCCGGATGTGTCGCGATCCAGCCGGTGCACGAGCCGCGGCTTCTCGCCTTTGGCGCTCACCCAGGCGTCAAGCATCTTGTCGATGTGCCGCGTCACGCCGGAACCGCCCTGTACCGCAAGACCGGCCGGCTTGTTCAGGACGAAGACCTTGTCGTCCTCGTGGAGCAGCATGCGTGAAAGAAGCTCGGCGTCGCCGGAATGCTTGAGCTCCTTGGACGCGATCGGCCCGGTCTTCTTCGCATCCACCTCGATCGGCGGAATGCGCACCATCTGGCCCGGCTGAACACGGGTATCGGATTTCACGCGCCCGCCATCGACGCGCACCTGTCCGGAGCGCAGAAGTTTCTGCAGTGGGCCAAAACCGAGGCCCGGATAACGGGTCTTGAACCAGCGGTCGAGACGCATGCCCGCCTCGTCCGCCTCGACACGGATATGCTCGATGCCTGCCATCAAAGCTCTTTCTAATTCTTCTTGGGTCTGTCCTGCCCTTTAGAGCATTGCCCGCCCGAGCGCCAGCCCGCCGAAGACGGCGCCGAGAGAGATCGCGACGCTGGCAACGAGATAGGCGGCCCCGGCGACGGTTGCTCCCCGCTCGAGGAGTGAGATCACGTCCAGCGAGAATGCGGAGAAGGTCGTAAAGCCTCCGAGAATTCCGGTGATGATGAACAGCCGCAGGTCCGTGGACATATCGAAGCGACGCATGATGAGTTCGGCCATGAAGCCGATCGCGAACGAGCCGACAACATTGACGGTGAGCGTACCCCACGGAAAGGCCGGGCCGAACTGGCGCAGGGCCCAGATCCCGACGAGATAGCGGCAGACTGAGCCGATCGCTCCGCCAAGGGCGACGAGAAGGATGTTGTTCATGAAAAGCTCTGTAGTCCGGAAAGAAAATCGATGATTGGATAAAATGCCGACATTTTGGTTAAATGGGAACAAATCCGATCTGCCTTATTTCCTTTTTATCTGGAAAGGCAGTGACAGGCGACATGACACTAGTGCTCAGCATATCGGCGAATACGGCCGCCATTGCGATCGAGGCCCTGAAGCCCGGACGGCGCATATCGCCGAAGGATCAGGCGGCCGACATCAAGGCTGATGCGGAACGTAACGCCCGGCGGGCAGAGAATGCCAGCGATCCCGGCGACATCCGGCTTATGGTTCCTGCCCCCACCGTATCCCTGGATATGTTGGACGCCGGCCAGCAACCGCGCCAGCAGGTTTCAATCAACCACGTGCAGTCGGCCTACCGCGATCTGGAAGACTGAGGATATCTGTTCGATTCACTTACCCGCGAAACGCAGCGGAAAGCCATCGAAAGGTTTGATCTCCTTCAGGACGAAGGTGGTCTGCATCTCCTTGATGCGCGGCAGACGCCTGAGTGTCGACATCGCGAAATCCGCGTAGGCGTCGAGATCGGGCGAGACCACCTGCAGCAGGAAATCCGCGTCGCCGGCAATGCTGTAGCAGGCGACCACCTCGTCGAGCCTCGACACTTCGGCTGCAAAGGCCTCTGCTTCGGCCGCGCTGTGGCTGTCGATTTTCACCCGGATGAAGGCGAGCACGCCAAGGCCGATCGCCCTTCGATCCAACACCGCCTTATAGCCTTGGATCACGCCCGTTTCCTCAAGCTGACGAACGCGCCGCCAGCTCGGCGAGGTGGAGAGGCCGACCTTTTCGGCAAGTGCCTGATTGGTCAACCGGCCATCCTCCTGCAAGGCCTCCAGGATTCGCACATCTGCCGGTTCGATCGTTGCGTCCATGAATGTCTACCTTATTTCAGGGTGATTGAGGTATATTCTACCCGATCGGGCTGAAATTCGAAAGCAATAGGTAGGATCGTCCCGCAAATTGAAGGTACTGTCCCCTGCATCTTTCCTGAGAGAATGCTTCCGATACCGCCATGATCGACGACATCCGCCTTGCCATCATCGTCAACCCTGCCCTGCCGCTCGGCCTCCTCAGCAATACTGTTGCAGCGATCTCGATCGGCCTCGGAGCCTCGATGCCGGCACTTGCGGCCCGCCGGCTCACCGACCGCGAGAATCGCACGATCGACATCAGCTCCAATCGGCCCGTGCCGATCCTGCAAGCGGACACCGAAGCGATCCGTTCGCTTCTGCTGCGTGCTCTGGCGCAGCCGGAAGAACGCGCCGTCGTGCCCTTCCCGGCCTTCGCCCGGGCGCTGCATGATTACAGGGACTACGAAGCCTCCTTCCCCGGACGCAACCTCGCGGAGGAGGCAATCGACGGTCTCGGCCTTGCCGGCCCGTCGAAATGGATCAGATCGCTGACCGGCAGCCTGAAACTCTTGCGATAGAAAAAGAAGAGGCCGCTTACAGGCGGCCTCCGGATCGGATTGCTGGATCTCTCGATCAGTTGTTCTGCACGCCCGAAGGAGCCGAGGGACCGACCGGGAGCTTGAGCTCCACCTTGCCTGCCTTCTCGAAGGTCAGCGTAACCGGCACTTCGCCGCCGGCCTTGAACGGCGCCGTCACCTTCATGAACATCATGTGCAGCCCGCCGGGCTTCAGCTCGACGGTCTTGCCGGCCGGAATTGCTATGCCGGTATCGAGCCTGCGCATCTTCATGACTTCGCCCTGCATGGCCATTTCATGCAGTTCCACGGTGCCGGCGATCGGCGAAGTGGCAGAAACCAGCACGTCGTCGGTCTGGCCGTTGTTCTTGACGGTGAAATATCCGCCGCCGACCGGCTGGCCGGGCAGCATGGCCTTTGTGAAAGCTCCGGTGATCTCCAGATCGCCGAGCTTCACGACCGCGGTGCTCGCAGGATTGGCTGCACCGTTGCCCGCCATCATCGCCATCGCGGCGTGATCATGCCCCGCCGGCATCTTCGGTGTTACGGTCAGGGCTGGAGCCGGGCTTTTCAGCGAATGCGGATCAACGCCTTCGGCCGCAACCTGGTCCCACGCAACCTTGCCGTCGGTGCTGCAAAGCTGGGTCGTCGGAAAAGCGAGCGTCTTGCCGGCTGCAATACCCGAGACCTTACCCTGGATGACGAAGGTGTCGTAAAAAGCGTCCGGCAGGTTGCCGTTCTTCCAGCGGATTTCCACGGGGCCGGCCGTTACGGGTTTGCCGTGGTTGTCATAGGTCTTGGCATAGTTGCCCTGGATGACTTCCAGCTCCCAGCCCGGCTTCGGCTGCGGCTTTGCGAAAACGAAACCCTCCGGCAGCTTGACCTGCACTTCGGTGGTCGCCTTGCCGTCGCAGCCATGCGGAACCTGCAGCGCGATGACGGAGGTGGCTTCTTCCGCCGCGGTAGGGTTGGCGAAGGTCGCATGCGCATGGGCGTTGGCCATGCTGACGGTGGCGAAAGCGCCCGAGAGAGCGAGTTTGGTGATGGTCTTCATGATATGTCCCCTTCCGGTGACGGCGCTCTTTGCCGCTCGACCGGGAATACGATTGATCTCTTGAACCGATAGAAGGATCAGATCGAAAGCGGCGGGGCGCGGGATTTCGGCCGGGCGACGGCAGTCGTACCGAGCAACTGGGAGAACTGGCGGAGCGGATTGATGAGAAAAGCTGGTTCGCTGGCCAGCCATGCCTCGTCGGTTGGCGGAGGAAGGATAATAGAGGATGCCAGCAGGCAGACTTCGCAGACCGGCCTTGCCGCCGGCTGGCGCTCGTGATGAACATCTTCCGCGCAGATATCGGCGAACGTGCCGTCCGGCAGCCGGTAAGCTTCGCTGTAAGAATCGAGCGGTGCGCCCGCCTGGACGGGCTGATGGGCAAATCCCAGCGAAAGCAGAACGACGGCGCAGAAGATGCGCAGAAAATTCGCCGCTGTCGGCAGAAAATTCGCCGGTGTCGAGGGCCTTGCCATCATTGTCCTGCCTGTCCGAATGGCATCGGAATAACCCAGATCGCGAAAAAGTGCAAAAGCACTTTCTGCCTCATACAACAGCGATCGATGCGGCTTCTTTGCATTAGATCAAATAGCGTTTGCTGCGCTGCGACAAAAATCATGTTGCCCGCGACACGAGGGGCTTGCCAAATGCCGGGCGAGGTCGATAATGACCGCCAGACTCGCTGGGAGAAGCCGCTTGAATGCGGTGCCGAAGGAGCAACCGCCCCGGAAACTCTCAGGCAAAAGGACCAGCGGGCGCCAACAGAACTCTGGAGAGAAGCCTTTCCGTTAGGCAAGGGCTCGCCGAAGGGATAACAATCTCAGGCGAAAGGGACAGAGGGGGCTCAAGAACCGGCGCGGCAACGCGCCTGATACTGAGCCGGCGCGACAAGTGCGCCAGACCTTGGAGGCGCCCTTGGACGATCAGACCCCTCTTAAGAAAACTCCGCTTCACGCGCTGCATCTGTCGCTTGGTGCGAAAATGGTGCCCTTTGCGGGCTACGACATGCCGGTGCAATATCCTGCCGGCGTCCTGAAGGAACACCTGCACACCCGCACAGCCGCGGGCCTTTTCGACGTCTCGCATATGGGCCAGGTGATCGTGAAGGCCAAAACCGCCGCCTTCGAGGATGCCGCGCGTCTACTCGAAAGCCTTGTCCCGGTCGATATCCTGGGCCTAAAGCCCGGCCGCCAGCGCTACGGCTTCTTCACCGACGAAAATGGCGGCATTCTCGACGACCTGATGATCACCAATCGCGGCGACCATCTTTTCGTCGTCGTCAACGCGGCCTGCAAGGAAGCGGATGTCGCGTATATGAAGGCGCATCTTTCCGGCTGCGATGTCACGCTTCTCGAAGATCGTGCACTTCTTGCTCTCCAGGGGCCACGCGCCGAGGCGGCGCTTGCCGAGCTTTGGCCGGAAGTCACTGCCATGAAGTTCATGGATGTCCGGGACGCTTCCTTGCATGACGCCGCCTGCATCATTTCGCGCTCCGGCTATTCCGGCGAGGACGGTTTCGAGATCTCCGTTCCCGCCGATAGGGCTGAAGGAATCGCCAAGGCGCTCCTTGAGCATCCGGATTGTCAGCCGATCGGCCTCGGCGCCCGTGATTCCCTGCGCCTGGAAGCTGGGCTTTGCCTCTACGGCAACGACATCGACACCACGACCAGCCCGATCGAAGCCTCGCTCGAGTGGGCGATCCAGAAGCCCCGCCGCATGGGTGGTGAGCGCGCCGGCGGCTTTCCGGGCGCTGACCGTATCCTCGACGAACTGACGAACGGCACCTCGCGTCGCCGCGTCGGCCTGAGGCCGGAAGGCAAGGCGCCGGTTCGCGGCCATTCAGGACTTTTCGCCGATGCAGAGGGCAAGACGGAGATCGGCGAGGTCACCTCCGGCGGTTTCGGTCCCACGGTCGAAAGCCCGGTCGCCATGGGTTATGTGCCGACGGAATATGCCGCCCCCGGCACGCAGATTTTCGCGGAGGTGCGCGGCAAATTCCTGCCTGTTACGGTATCCGCGCTCCCCTTCATCACCCCCACATATAAACGTTGAACCCATGGCCAAGATTGCCCCTCATCCGGCTGCCGCCACCTTCTCCCCGTTCAAACGGGGAGAAGGACGCATGCCGCCAACGCCTGCCTAGTCCCTCTCCCTGCATGCGGGGAGAGGGTTAGGGTGAGGGGCAAACGGCTCGCACCACATCACGAGAGGAACAAACTAATGCTGAAATTTACCGCCGAACATGAATGGCTGAAGCTCGAAGGCGATGTCGCCACCGTCGGCATCACCGCGCACGCCGCCGAACAGCTCGGCGACCTCGTTTTCGTCGAACTGCCGGAAGTGGGCAGCCAGCTTTCCAAGGACGGCAATGCCGCAACCGTCGAGAGCGTCAAGGCCGCCTCCGACGTCTATTGTCCGCTCGATGGCGAAGTGATTGAGGTCAACCAGACGATCGTCGACGATCCCTCGATCGTGAACTCCGATCCGCAAGGAGCCGCCTGGTTCTTCAAGCTGAAGCTGAAGAACCCCGCCGATGCCGATGCGCTGCTCGACGAGGCCGCCTATCAGGAGCTGATCGCATGAGCGACCGGACGGATTTCCATTTCACCGATTACCAGCCCTACGATTTCGCCAATCGCCGGCATATCGGCCCCTCGCCCGCCGAAATGACCGAGATGCTGAAGGTAATCGGCTACCCCTCGCTCGACGCGCTCATCGATGCGACGGTGCCTTCCTCCATCCGCCAGCAGACGCCGCTTGCCTGGGGTGCTGCCCTCACGGAACGCGAAGCGCTCGACCGCCTACGCGAGACGGCCAACCGCAACCAGGTGTTCGTCTCGCTGATCGGCCAAGGCTATTACGGCACGATCACGCCGCCCGTCATCCAGCGCAACATCCTCGAAAACCCTGCCTGGTACACGGCCTATACGCCCTATCAGCCGGAGATTTCCCAAGGCCGCCTCGAAGCGCTCCTCAATTTCCAGACGATGATCTGCGACCTGACCGGTCTCGATGTCGCCAACGCGTCGCTGCTTGATGAAGCGACCGCCGCTGCCGAAGCGATGGCACTTTGCCAGCGTCAGGCCAAGTCCAAGGCGACTGCCTTCTTCGTGGATTCTGCCTGCCATCCGCAGACGATCGCGCTCATCGAAACCCGCGCCGCACCGCTCGGCTGGACCGTCATCGTCGGCGATCCGATGACCGATCTCGATCCCGTCGACGTCTTCGGCGCGATCTTCCAGTATCCCGGCACCCACGGCCATGTTCGCGATTTTTCGGGCCTGATCGCTCGCCTGCACCAGACCGGCGCGCTTGCGGCGGTCGCCGCCGACCCGCTGGCGCTGACGCTTCTGAAATCCCCGGGCGAAATGGGTGCCGATATCGCCATCGGTTCCTCGCAGCGCTTCGGCGTGCCGGTCGGTTACGGCGGACCGCATGCGGCCTATATGGCGGTCAAGGATGCCCACAAGCGCGCCATGCCTGGCCGCCTCGTCGGCGTTTCGGTTGACAGTCGCGGCAACCGCGCCTACCGCCTCAGCCTGCAGACCCGCGAGCAGCATATCCGCCGCGAGAAGGCGACGTCGAACATCTGCACCGCCCAGGTTCTGCTCGCGGTCATGGCCTCCATGTACGGCGTCTTCCATGGCCCGGACGGGCTGAAGGCGATCGCCCAGCAGGTCCACAAGAAGGCCGTGCTGATGGCGAAGGGCCTCGAGAAGCTCGGCTACCGGATCGAGCCCGACACCTTCTTCGACACCATCACCGTTGAAGTGGGCCACATGCAGGGCCTTGTCCTGCGCGCCGCGGTCGCTGAAGGCGTCAATCTGCGCAAGGTCGGCGAAACGCGGATCGGCATGTCGCTCGACGAACGAACCCGTCCGGCAACGCTCGAAGCCGTCTGGCGGGCCTTCGGCGGCAATTTCAAGGTGTCCGACTTCTCGCCGGAATACCGTCTGCCGAACGCGCTTCTCCGGAAATCGGACTACATGACGCATCCGATCTTCCACATGAACCGCGCCGAAAGCGAGATGACCCGCTATATCCGCCGGCTCTCCGACCGGGATCTGGCGCTCGACCGGGCCATGATCCCGCTCGGCTCCTGCACCATGAAGCTCAATGCGACGGCGGAAATGCTGCCGATCACCTGGCCGGAATTTTCCGACATCCACCCCTTCGTCCCCGCCGATCAGGCTCTCGGCTACAGGGAGATGATCGACGACTTTCCCAGAAACTCTGCCAGATCACCGGCTACGACGCCTTCTCCATGCAGCCGAATTCCGGCGCGCAAGGGGAATATGCGGGTCTCCTCACCATCCGCAACTATCACATCGCGAACGGCGAGACCCGCCGCAATGTCTGCCTCATTCCCACCTCCGCGCACGGCACCAACCCGGCCTCGGCGCAGATGGCCGGCATGAAGGTCGTGCCGGTCAAGGCGAAGGAGAACGGCGACATCGACATGGACGACTTCCGCGCCAAGGCGGAGGAACACGCGGCAGACCTTTCCTGCTGCATGATCACCTATCCTTCCACCCACGGCGTTTTCGAGGAGACGGTGAAGGAGATCTGCGCGATCACCCACAAGTATGGTGGCCAGGTCTATCTGGACGGCGCCAACATGAACGCCATGGTCGGTCTGTCCCGCCCCGGTGACATCGGCTCGGACGTGTCGCACCTGAACCTGCACAAGACCTTCTGCATTCCGCATGGCGGCGGTGGTCCCGGCATGGGGCCGATCGGCGTCAAGGCGCATCTCGCGGCCCATCTTCCCGGCCATCCTCAGTCGGATGGCAGGGAAGGCGCGGTTTCGGCCGCCCCGTTCGGCTCGCCGTCGATCCTGCCGATCTCCTGGTCCTACTGCCTGATGATGGGCGGCGAAGGTCTGACGCAGGCGACCAAGGTGGCGATCCTCAACGCCAATTATATCGCCGCCCGGCTGAAGGGCGCCTATGACGTGCTCTACAAGTCGGAAGCCGGCCGTGTGGCGCATGAATGCATCATCGACACGCGCCCTCTCAGCACCTCGGCCGGCGTCACGGTGGACGACATCGCCAAGCGCCTGATCGATTGCGGTTTCCATGCCCCGACCATGAGCTGGCCGGTTGCCGGCACGCTGATGATCGAGCCGACCGAATCGGAGCCCAAAGCCGAACTCGATCGCTTCTGCGATGCGATGCTGGCGATCCGCGAGGAAGCCCGGGCTATCGAGGAAGGCAGGATGGATCGGGAAAACAACCCGCTCAAGAACGCCCCGCACACGGTGGAAGACCTCGTCGGCGAATGGGACCGGCCCTACTCCAGGGAGCAGGCCTGCTACCCGCCTGGCGCCTTCAGGGTCGACAAATACTGGTCGCCGGTCAACCGCGTCGACAACGTCTATGGAGACCGCAATCTCGTCTGCACCTGCCCGCCGATGGAGGCCTACGCGGAGGCGGCGGAATAGTTGGGACACCAAACCGGGGGCGGCGAATGCGGCGCCCCCGCTCTTCTCTTGCGAGGAAAGATGGACGCGGCCGCTGTTGTCAGCCGCAAGCCAGCAGTAGGATATCCTGAAAATTTTCAACTGCAGGCTTGGGTGTTGTCGGATTGCTCAAGCCTCGTCCGTCCTTGGAGTCGTACGTTCCATCAATTCGGAAGGATCACGACCATGCCCAGTACCATACGCCTGCACCGCGTCCTCGCCACCAGCCCGGAAAAGGTCTATCGCGCGTTCATCGAAGCGGATGCGCTCGCCAAATGGCTTCCCCCGAATGGTTTTACTTGCACCGTGCATCACTTTGAATCGACCGTCGGCGGCAAGTTCAAGATGTCCTTCCGCAACTTTACGACGGGCAACAGCCATTCGTTCGGCGGCGAATATCTCGAGCTCGTTCCGGGTGAGCGCGTTCGCTACACGGACAGGTTCGACGACCCCAACCTGCCTGGCGAGATGGACGTCACCGTGACGTTTAAGAAAGTCTCGGTCGGGACGGAAATGGATATTACTCAGGCTGGTGTGCCGGACGTCATTCCGGCCGAAGCTTGCTATCTCGGCTGGCAGGAGTCGCTGAAAAACCTGGCAAGGCTTGTCGAGCCGGAGATCAACGAATAGCGCGCCGGCTTCCCGAAACAACAAGCGCTGCTACTCGATCCATCGCCGGTTTGGCGGGAAGAACCTGCCGCTCGCGATCTCCCCTCTTGAGGGGGAGATGCCCGGCAGGGCAGAGGGGGGTATGGTGAGGCAAATCAAAGCCTTGCGAGAAATCGGCAGGAAAAATCGCCCTCGTTCATCCCCGCCCTCCCGCCTCATGCCTACAATTCCCCCGTCCCGCATCGGATACGCTGGCAGGCGTGCCAGTGAGGCGGGGCCGGCGCCGGGTGTCAGGAAACGACGTAAGTCCTTGCATTCGGGGTTCGCGGAAAATGGTCTCCCTCCGGCGACGTGGGGGCGGATGAGACGCTGTCGGGCCGACGTCTCGTTTCGCTTCCTTGCATTATGCGCCGGGCGTGCCTGTGAGGCATTGGAGGGTGACGGGACAGCGCCATGCGGCGTCCGGGGGTTTTCCTTGAAAGCCCGGCCGCGCGGCGCAGGTGGAAGACGGTGCCCCCGACGGCTCGCGAATGAGCAATCGGGACCGGTGGTCATGGCCGTAGCACCGTAAGTCTAAAGAGCGTGCATGACACCCTCCCGCTCAGGAGGGACACGCCACAGTTCCCACAAACCCCGTCATCGCAGAGGGACCGGAGTCGCGGGCATAAACCGCCGAACGGGGCGCTGAGAGGTGTCACCTAAAACTAAAACTTAAGAGGCAGCTTTCAGCGCCCCGTCCGAAACGAATTTTCGACCATCACCAAGGGATGAATGTGTCCTGTAGAAGGGCACTGCCCAGGCTCACCCCGCCAGCCTTTTCTCCTCGGGTTGAGCCCGAGGACCGCCATCGATATCCACCGCTGCAAATGCTGCCGCGATTACCT
This sequence comes from Rhizobium sp. YS-1r, assembly GCF_000757525.1. Lineage (NCBI taxonomy): Bacteria > Pseudomonadati > Pseudomonadota > Alphaproteobacteria > Hyphomicrobiales > Rhizobiaceae > Rhizobium > Rhizobium sp. YS-1r. The sequence continues at coordinate 201,847 of NZ_JPYQ01000006.1, forward strand.
CAACCCCAGCACCGGGGCGGGTCGCTTCGGCGGAAAGGATCTGGCGGAAACGGCGTGCGCCGGCAAATCCCTGGAAAAGCCCGACCATATGCCGTGTGACGTGATGCAACCTTCCGCCGGATGCGATCACCTCGTCCGCATAGGCCATCATCGTATCGCGCAGCTTGAGCCAGTCGATATCGGCAGTTCGAGTCTTCTCGACCGCACCAAACTCCATCAATTCATCCACCCCGGCCAGCAGTCCGGCATTCTGGTAGGCGGCGCGGCCGAGCATCACCCCGTCCATCACGGCAAGGTGACCTGCCGCCTGGCCGAGATCGGCAATGCCGCCATTGATCCCGAGGAACACATCCGGGTTTTCGCGTTTCATCCGATGGACGAGCTCGTAATCGAGCGGCGGGATCTCGCGGTTCTCCTTCGGCGAAAGCCCCTGCAGCCAAGCCTTGCGGGCGTGGATCCAGATTGCATCCGCCCCTGCCCCGATCATCCGGTCGAGAAAACCCGGCAGAACCTCGGCCGGCTCCTGATCGTCGACGCCGATGCGGCATTTCACCGTCACCGGCACGGTCGAGACCTGCTTCATCGCTGCCACCAGATCGGCGACAAGCGCCGGATCGCGCATCAGGCAGGCGCCGAACGTGCCGGACTGCACCCGGTCCGACGGGCAGCCGACATTCAGGTTGATCTCGTCGTAGCCGTAGTCCGCGGCGATCCGCACCGCTTCGGAAAGCTTTCCCGCATCCGAGCCGCCGAGCTGCAGTGCCACCGGATGTTCGGCCGGCGAATAGGAGAGCAGCCTCTCCCGCGGCCCGTGGATGATCGCATCCGCCACGATCATCTCGGTATAGAGCATCGCATGCCTCGAAAGCTGCCGGTGCAGGAAACGGCAATGCCGGTCCGTCCAGTCGATCATCGGAGCGACTGCGAAGATCTTTCGGCCGTGCTTCAGCGCGTCTGCGTACATTCAAATTCCTTCTGTTTGCGGCTTCCATACAGCAAACAAAAATTCTTCGCCAGTTTTCCCCGCCGCTCCGAAAGGGGCTAGGATTGTGCAACGATTTGTAAGACAAAGACGTCCCCGTCTTTCTGTTTTCCAGGATGTCTGCCATGCGCGCCACCGTGATCCCCGCCCCGGAACCCGTTCTTCTCGACGTGGAGGGAGCGACGGAACAGTTCCCGGTGCGCAGGGTCTATTGCGTCGGCCGCAACTATGCCGACCACGCGATCGAGATGGGTCACGATCCGTCGCGCGAACCGCCCTTCTTCTTCCAGAAGAACGCCGACAACATCTATAACGCCGAGACCTTCCCCTACCCGGCGCTTTCCTCTGACGTGCATTACGAGGTCGAACTCATCATGGCGCTTTCCGGCGGCGGCGCGGATGTTTCGGTCGAGGACGCGCTTTCCAAGGTCTATGGTTATGCCGTCGGCATCGATTTCACCCGCCGCGACCTTCAGGACAAGGCGAAGAAGATGAGCCGCCCCTGGGAGGCGGCGAAAGCCTTCGAGAAATCGGCGCCGGTTTCAGCCATCGTTCCGGCGGCGAAGATCGGCCATCCGCAGATGGGGGCGATCTGGCTGGAGGTCAATGGCGGACGCAAACAGTCCGGCGATCTCAACCAGATGATCTGGAAGCTGCCGGAAATCATCGCCGAACTGTCGAAGCTCTTCGTGCTGGCGCCGGGCGATGTGATCATGACCGGCACGCCGGCCGGTGTCGGCCCGATCGTTCGCGGCGATCAGGTCGCCTGCGGCATCGATGGCGTCGGCAAGCTTTCGCTCACGGTCGCCTGACGGAACAAGGCCTGACGGAACAAGGGAGGAGAAACCATGCCGCTTTATGCTCTCGGAGAATTCGAGCCGAAACTCCCTGCCCCGGATCGCTATTGGGTGGCACCGGACGCCAATGTCATCGGCAAGGTGGAGCTCGGCGAAGATGTCGGCATCTGGTTCGGCACAGTCTTGCGCGGCGACAACGAGCCAATCGTGGTCGGCGCCGGCACCAACATCCAGGAAGGTGTGATGATCCATACGGATATGGGGTATCCGGTGACGATCGGCGCCGGCTGCACGATCGGCCACCACGCCATCATCCACGGCTGCACCATCGGGGAGAACGCGCTGGTCGGCATGGGAGCGACGATCCTGAACGGCGCGAAGATCGGCAACAACTGCCTCGTCGGCGCCAATGCGCTCGTCACCGAAGGCAAGGAATTCCCGGACAATTCATTGATCGTCGGTTCGCCGGCAAAAGTCATCCGCACCCTGGACGACACGGCCGTGGAGAGGCTCAAACTGTCGGCGATCAATTATATCGCCAACTGGAAGCGGTTCGGCCGCGATCTGCGACAGCTTTAGGCGGCGCCAAATTCAAGCGGCACAAGCCTCGCAGAGGCCGCGGATCTCGATGGTCGTCTTGGCGGGTTTGAACCCCTTCCCCTTCGCCCAGTCGCCGAGGCGATGGTCGACTTGGTGGTCGTGGAATTCGAAGACATGGCCGCAACTCTCGCAGATCGCAAACGCGACCGTGCCGTGGTGGCCATGACCTGTGCTGCAGCATTCGCTGTTCGGATGGGCGCAGGCGACGAAGGCGTTCAGGCTTTCCAGCCGGTGCACCATGCCGAATTCGGTGAGCTTGTCGAGCGCGCGATAGACCTGCAGCGGAGCGCGGAACCCATGGTCGCGGAGCTTGTCGAGAATGGTATAGGCGCTCATCGGCGCGTCGGAGCGGTTGAGCACCTCGAAGACGAGCGACTGGTTCTTGGTCAATGCCGGGGTTGAAGCCGGTGAAGATACCGGTGCGTTCATCATCGCACTCCTGTGTTGCCGGCCCTCTCGGCCGTGTTTTTCCCCGCTACGGGGATAAGGCTTAGAATGAAAAGTAAGAGTGCCGCCACCACAATGGAAGGCCCGGACGGCGTATCGTAAGTAAGTGAACCGAACAGTCCGCCGACGACCGCAACCGCGCCGATCAGCGAGGCCGCGACGGCCATCACTTCGGGGCTCGACGACAACCGCCGCGCCGTTGCGGCGGGGATGATCAGCAGTGCCGTGATCAGCATGATGCCGACGATCTTCATGGCGATGGCGATGACGAGCGCCATCAGAAGCATGAAGAGAAGCTTGGCCTGAGCCGGCTTCATGCCTTCCGCCTCGGCGATATCCTCGCTGACGGTGGAGGCGATCAGCGGCCGCCAGAGCGCGATGATCGCCGCGATCACCAGCACGCCGCCGCCCCAGATCAGCGCGATGTCGGCGCGCGTCACCGCCAGGATATCTCCGAACAGGAAAGCGACGAGGTCGATCCTGACCCAGCTCATGAAGGCGACGAGTACAAGGCCGATCGCCAGCGCCGAATGGGAAAGGATGCCGAGCAGTGCGTCGGCGGAGAGCGATTGCCGCCGCTGCAGCATGAGGAGCAGCAGAGACACGACGACTGCGACGCCGAACACCGAGACGAGCAGATTGACCTGGAAGAAAAGCGACAGGGCGACCCCAAGCAAGGCCGAATGAGCCATCGTATCCCCAAAATAGGCCATGCGCCGCCAGACCACGAAACAGCCGAGCGGACCGGCCGTCAAAGCTACGCCGATGCCGGCAACGAGGGCCCGCGTGAAGAAATCGTCAAACACGGTCGTCCTCCCTGCCCGTGGCCGGTGCAAGATGGCTATGCGTGCTGTGGTGATGAAGTTGATGGTCGTGAGAACCGTGGTCCTCGTTTTCGTGATGATGCCCGTCGCCCGGATGGCAATGATCGGTGATCGAGCCGTCGCCATGCAGCACCCGCCCGTCCGGCAGATGGGTATGGTCATGATGATGGCTGTAGACCGCCAGCGAACGGGAATTGCCGCCGAAGAGTTTCAGGTAATCGGCACTCTGGCCGACCACCTCCGGCGTGCCTCGGCAGCAGATATGGCCGTTGAGGCAGATCACGGTGTCGGTACCGGCCATCACCATGTGCAGGTCGTGCGAGATCATCAGGATGCCGCATCCGGTGGAATTGCGGATCGAACGGATCAGGTCGTAAAGCGCGCTTTCGCCGGCGAAATCGACACCCTGCACCGGTTCGTCGAGCACCATGAGGTCCGGCTTGCGGGCGATCGCACGGGCCAGCAGTGCGCGTTGGAATTCACCGCCGGAAAGATGCCGCACTTCCGCATCGACGAGATGTGGAATGCCGGTTGCTTCAAGCGCGGCCCGGAGTTCTGCGTCGTCGAGCGAACCGGTAAGCCGCATCAGGCGCCGGACCGAGAGCGGCATGGTCCAGTCGATCGCAAGCTTCTGCGGCACATAGCCGATCCGCAGGCCATGCATACGGGTGACCGTACCTTCGTCCGGGCGCAGCACGCCGATCGCAACTTTCGCCGTCGTGGATTTGCCGGCGCCGTTCGGGCCGATCAGCGTCACGACTTCGCCGCGGCGGATCGAAAAATCCACGCCGCGCACCAGCCATCGGCCATCCCGGCGGATGCCGGCATTGTCGAGCGATACAAGCCGGCTTTCGCCGGGAAGGGCCGCAGCCCCTGTGGTCGTCAGCATGTTTTTTCCGGATTCCCTGTTGTCAGTGGCTATGACACACGTTATAGCATAACGCAATTGATGTAATAACATTACAGAGCAATACAAGGACGTGAAATGAAACCGGTCCCCCTTTCCCTTCTCTCGGCTGCAACATTTTTCGCGAGTGCCGCGGCGAGCGCCGCCGCCCCGGATGTGGTGGTTTCGATCAAGCCGATCCACTCGCTGGTGGCGTCGATCATGAAAGGCGTCGCAGAACCGAAGCTGATCGTCCAGGGCGCCGCCTCGCCCCATACGTTTTCTCTCAAACCCTCCAATGCGGCCGCAATCGAAAGCGCCGACGTGATCTTCTGGGTCGGTCCCGGCATCGAGGCCTTCCTGGAAAAGCCGCTGAAGGCGCTGGCCTCCTCGGCCACGGTGGTCGAACTGGAGGATGCGCCGGGCCTCGAAAAGCTGCCCTTCCGTGAAGGCGGCGCGTTCGAAGCCCATGATCATGAACATGAAGGCGAGGAAGCACATGGGCATGATGACCATGACCACGACGAAGAGCAGCATGCCGGTCATGAGGATCACGATCACGGAGAATTCGACACGCATCTGTGGCTCGATCCGATGAATACCAAGGCCATTGCTGCCGAGATTGAAAAGACGCTGGTCGAAGCCGATCCCGCCAATGCGGCGACTTATCAGGCCAACGGAGCCTCGCTTTTGAAGCAGATCGATGCGCTGGATGCGGAACTGAAGGCCACCATCGCGCCGGTGAAGGACAAGCCCTTCATCGTTTTCCACGACGCCTATCAATATTTCGAACATCGTTACGGTGTCCGCGTCGCCGGTTCGATCACCGTCAGCCCGGAGACCATGCCGGGCGCTGAACGCGTCAACCAGATCCACAAGAAGGTGACGGAGCTTGGCGCGACCTGCGTCTTTGCCGAGCCGCAGTTCGAACCGAAGCTGGTGGCTGTGGTGACGGAAGGAACTCCGGCCCGTTCGGGGACGCTGGATCCGGAAGCGGCAACGCTGAAGGAGGGTCCTGATCTCTATTTCGAGCTGATGCGGGGATTGGCAAGCGCAATGAAGAACTGCCTCTCCCAAGGCATGTAGGGAATGGAAGCACGGTCGCTGATCGCATAGCGGCGACCTTTGCGGGGCCTGCGGGTGGGAAGGCAAAACGCCCGCAGGCCGTCCGCGATGCAGAGCATGTCGCGCAAAAGTGAGCAGCGGTTTTGCGGTAACGACATGCTTTGAAGGCGTCAACGCGCTGCGATGATGCTGGAGATCACGCCGGTGGCGATGCCGACCAGCAGAAAATCATTGTCGACCTTGACCCAGCGATAACCGCGCGGCGGAGCCGAAAGGCGATAGCGGCGGTAGTCGCGGATTTCGGCCATGTGCCGGCGCTCGGCGGGCGTCATGCGATGACCCTTGACCCAACGGGTCTTCTTGACGACCACCTTCTTCTTGACGACTACGTTCTTTTCGACGACCGGGCCGCGATGGCGATCCGGGCCATGACGCCAATCCTGTGCTTGAGCGGCAAACGGTGCCGCAAGCACAGTTGCGGAAAGAAGGATCGCAAAAAACTTTCTCATCGGTGTTTCCTCGTGTTGAACACGCCCGGAAACTAGGCCTCGGATGATGAACCATAAGTGAACCGAAAATTACATTTCAGTAATGAAATTATGGACTTCCGGTAATTTTTTGAAATTCAGAATTCACTATTTTAGTGCCTCATAAACAAAATGGCCGAAGTCCGCCGGCTTTGCCCGTCCCGACGTATCGAAGGCGAAGATGCCGGCAAAGGCGCCGGTGAACGAGCCGTGCTCGCCACGTCCGCCCTCGTCTGAGATGACGCCGGCATCGAGCACGGGGCCGAGAGCCACCCAGTCGTTCGAGCCGCCGCCCCGCCAGAAGAACTGCAGGTCGTTGTCACGGATTTCCATCGCAAGATGGATCGGGCCGTCCGGGACGGAGACGCCGCTTTCGGCCGGAAAGCTCATGCGCCCGTGCGGAAAGTCGCCGGCGCAGGAGAAGATCGTCGCGACACGGCCGAGCTTTTCGTGCAGCGTCACCACGACGGCATGGAACTTGTGGCGATTGTAGTAATGCGTCAGCCCCGCGACCTGCTGGTAGGTATCCGGCTCAAATTCGACCACGGTCTCGGCACGGAAGGAATGATGCTCCTGCCTGCGCGCGACCAGCGACTGCTCGAACCAGGAGCCGATGCTTTCCCGGCCGAAGAGGCGCAGATGGCCTGGCCGTTCGGCGAGGCTGAAAAGCCGCTCCGGATGGGGCGTTCTGAGCCACTGGAATTCCGGCGGCAGGCCCGGCTTGTCGAAAGTGCGTTCGATGCGCGTTGGCTTTTCAATCGACTCGGCATCGGTCGGCGCCGGCACGTCGACATCGGGAACGACGCCGCCCTGGACGAGATAGAGCCAATCATCTTCCCATATGCATTTCTGGATCGCGGTTTCGCGGCCGAGCGTGCACCGCCGGTGGGGCGGCAGCGGACGGCCGCAGAGATGCGTATGATAGGCCTCACCCTCCGGCGTCTCGACATATTGCCCGTGCCCGGCACGTTGCAGGACGGCATTCGGGTGATCCTTCGAGGTGATGAGATGCGTCTGCGGATGCATCTCGTACGGCCCTTCGATCGCTCGCGACCGCGCCATGGTGACCGCATGCTCGTAACCGGTGCCGCCTTCGGCGGTCGTCAGATAATACCAGCCGTTCCGCTTGAAGAGATGCGGACCTTCAACGAGCCCGAGCGGGCTGCCGGCAAAGATGTTTCTGACAGGACCTTTCAGCGCCCTCGCCTTTGGATCCCATTCCTGCAGAAGGATGCCGTCGAAGGCCGGATGTTTCGGTGCCCCGCCGTAGCTTTCGGTGCGATGGTTCCATTGCATGTTGAGAAACCACTTGCGGCCGTCATCGTCATGGAAAAGCGACGGGTCGAACCCCGAAGAATTGATATAGACGGGATCGGACCATTCCCCTTCGATGGTTGGCGAGGTGACGATATAGCTATGCGCGTCCTTGAAATTGCCGTCGAAACGCTTGACGTCGGTATAGACGAGCCAGAACAGGCCGTCGGCATGGGAAAGGCATGGCGCCCAGATGCCGCAACTGTCGGGATTGCCGCGCATGTCGAGCTGGCTGGCGCGTTCCAGCGGCCGGCGCACCAAGGTCCAGTTCACGAGATCGCGCGAATGGTGAATCTGCACGCCCGGATACCATTCGAAGGTCGAGGTGGCGATATAATAATCCTCGCCGACACGGCAGATGGACGGATCGGGATTGAAGCCCGGCAGGATCGGATTGCGGATCATGTCTCCTCCCAGTGACAGGTGAGAATGCCCGGCAGCGAGCTTGCCGGGCGGGATGGTCAGCGTTGCGGCCCCTTGCGCTCGGCCGAAGCAGCCCAGAGATTGATATCGGCGTCCTTTGCGTAAGTATCGATCTCCGCGAGCTCCGCAGCCGTGAAATCCGGCTTTTCGAGAGCCTGCACGCAATCCTCGACCTGCTCCGGCCGGCTGGCGCCGATCAGCGCCGTGGTGACACGACCACCGCGCAAAACCCAGGCAATCGCCATCTGCGCGAGTGTCTGGCCACGCCTTTCAGCGATCGCATTCAGCGCACGCAGGTTTGCAACGTTCCTCTCGTTGAGGAAGGCGGCGCGCAGCGACTTGCCTTGCGCCGCACGGCTTTCCTCCGGAATGCCGCCGAGATATTTCGACGTCAGCATGCCTTGTGCCAGCGGTGAAAAGACGATCGAGCCGATACCGAGGTCTTCCAGCGTGTCGAGCAGACCGTCTTCTTCCACCCACCGGTTGATCATCGAATAGCTCGGCTGGTGGATGAGGACCGGCGTGCCGAGCTCCTTCAGGATCGCCGTGGCTTCGCGGGTGCGCTTCGAATTGTAGGACGAGATGCCGACATAAAGCGCCCTGCCCGACCGGACGATGTGGTCGAGCGCACCACAGGTCTCTTCGAGCGGTGTTTCCGGGTCGAAGCGGTGCGAATAGAAAATGTCGACATAGTCGAGGCCCATGCGCTTCAGGCTCTGGTCGCAGGAGGCGATCAGGTATTTGCGGCTGCCCCACTCGCCGTAAGGCCCGGGCCACATGTTGTAGCCGGCTTTCGACGAGATGATCAGTTCGTCGCGATAGCCCCCGAAATCCTCCCGCAGGATCTGGCCGAAGGCGAGTTCCGCACTGCCGGGCTTCGGGCCGTAGTTGTTGGCAAGGTCGAAATGCGTGATGCCGAGATCGAAGGCCTTGCGGCAGATCGCAACCTTGCGCTCGTGCGGCGTGTCGTCCCCGAAATTGTGCCAGAGGCCGAGCGAGATCGCCGGAAGCTTGAGCCCCGAACGGCCGCAGCGGTTGTATTTCATGGTTTCGTAGCGGCCTGCCGCCGGTTGCCAGGACATGGCGCCCTCCTGTGTCGTGGATCAAAGCGGGCGCGAACGGCCCGCTTCAAACACATAGCGGATCAGCGAAGAAGCGCCAGTGCCTCGTCGATGCCGAGTGCGGCCGGCTGGGTGCAGGTCGTGGAGAGCTCGATGAACCGGCCCTCTTCCCCTGATTTCAGGATCGAGGTCATGACATCGACGCCGTGCAGCGTGCGCTCCAGCGAGCAGCGCGGGTCACGCCCTTCGATGAGCGCCATCGCCATGTCCGCAAGACCTGCGGTGCGGTAGTTCGCCCTTGGCCCCTGCGGATGTTCCTGATTATCGATGCCGAACGGATGATCCCACGGTTCCAGCGGCTGGATGTCCTTGTTGCGGCCGCTGGCCTCGACGATGCCGCCAAAAAAATTCGGGTCCGGCACGAAGATCGAACCCTCGGTGCCGTAAAGCTCCATGTTGGCGTGGCGGTGCGACCAGACATCCCAGCTTGCCGAGAGCGTGATCGTCGCGCCGCTGACGAATTCCAGAAGCGCTTGGATATTGGTCGGAGTCTCGACCGGGATGACCTGGCCTTTCAGCGGTTCGCTGGTGATGGTGCGGGTCTTGTTGGCCATCGAAGTCAAAGCACCCACCCGCTTCACCGGACCGATGAGGTTGATGAGATTGGCGATGTAATACGGCCCGAGATCGAGAATCGGCCCGCCGCCTTCCAGGAAGAAGAAGCCAGGATTGGGATGCCACATCTCCATGCCGGGGCTCATGACATGGCAGGTACCGGATGTGATACGGCCGACGCCGCCCTCGTCGATATATTTGCGGGCAAGCTGATGGGAGCCCCCGAGGAATGTGTCGGGCGCGCAGCCGACGGCAAGTCCCTTCTCCCTCGCGAAGGCCTGCAGCGCCTTGCCCTCCTCCAAGGTCACCGTCAGCGGCTTTTCAGAATAGACGTGCTTGCCCGCCTCAAGGATCGCCTTCGAGACGGAGAAATGCGCCGCCGGGATCGTCAGGTTGACGATCACGTCGAGTTCGTCATTGGCAAGCAGGTCGGAGATCGACTGCGCCTTGACGCCGTATTCGGCGGCGCGCATTTCGGCCGCATCGTCGCTGAGGTCGGCACAGGCAAGCACCTTCAATCCCCTGAAGAGCGGTGCAAGCTTGAAATAGGTGGTGGAAATATTGCCGCATCCCATGATGCCGACGCCAAGTTCCCTGGGCATGGAAAAACTCCGGAATCTCTGTGATCAATAGGTCTTGAACGAGGCGATCGAACGCGTGAGCAGCCGTTCGACATCCTTCGGATTGTCGTGTTCGAGAACGTAATGTTTCGCCGGCGTCTTCCTGAGCGCCGCCATCAGATCCTTCCACGGCACCGTACCGTAGCCGACATCGGCCCAACCGTCTTCGTCCGTGTTTTCACCGGCCGGCGCGATGTCCTTCACATGCACCGCAGTGATGCGCTTGCCATAGCTTTCGATCCACCCGTAGGGATCGGCGCCGCCGCGAATGAGCCAGGCTATATCCGCTTCCCAGGCGAGATCAGGACCGCCGGCGAGAATCTGTTCCTGCGGTGTCGAGCCATCGCCAAGCGTCTTGAACTCGAAGTCATGGTTATGCCAGCCGAATGTATAGCCGGCATCCTGATACCGCTTGCCCGCTTCCTGAAGGCGTTGACCGAAGGCAAACCAGCCGGCGGCGTCACGCGGCCGCTGATCGGGCATGAGGAAGGGGCAATAGATTGCCACCATGCCGAGCGTCTTGGCGATGAGCAGTGCCTGCGCCGGCTCCTTTTCAAGGAGATCGAGACCGAAATGGCCGGTCGGCATGGTAAGCCCGTTGGCGTCGAGATCGGCCCGCAATGCTTTCAGGCCGGCCTCATCGAGCGTCGCATAGAGGCCGCCATACCCTTCGACTTCCGAATATCCGGCCCTGGCGACCTGCTTCAGGATGTCGGAGAGCGGCGGAAAATTGCGGGCGCAATAAAGCTGAAAACCGAGTTTCGTCATGTGATCCTCCCTTGAAAAGAGCCTCAGCCTGCCGCCTGGCAGGAATAGAGATCGTAGATGCGGAATTGCGGAACCGCACCGACGGGCGCGGCGGGCGTGAAGGTGATGCGGCGGCTTTCGCCGGCAGCAAGATCGAAGGCATTGTCGGAATAACGGCCGGGCGTGGCGCTCTCGATCAGCACAAAAAGGGCAAGACCTCTGGCCTGGACGAGGAGATCAAACGCGCCATCACCGGCTGGAGACACGGAAAACTCAAGACCCGACGGCTCCAGCTCCAGCGCTTTGTAAGTGCCCAGGACATGATGCCCCTCCCCGCCCATGCCGTTGGAAACGGTAAAACTCCAGGCAAGGATTAAGCCTTCGGGAATGTCCGAAACAGGTAGGGTCAATGCGGTCACTGCAGCATCCGGCGTGCACACGGCCTCAATGCTCTGCAACGGGCTGCGCTCGCCGTTCAGGCTGAGAAGCGACAGATTGATGGTCACCGTCACATCCTCGGGCGTGTCATTGACCAGCGAGATGCGGATGCTCTTTCCGTCCTCCGATGGAATGGCCGCCACCGCGACCGGCTGGAAGAAGCGGCGGGCCATGTAGTGCAGCACCTTCCAGCTTCCGCCGTAATCGAGGCTCGACCAGGAGGCGACCGGCCAGGTGTCGTTGAGCTGCCAGTAGAGCGTGCCCATGCAATGGGGCTTCAGGGACCGCCAGTAATCGACAGCCGTCCTGATCGCGAGGCCCTGCTGTACCTGGCTCAGATAGACGAAATTGGCAAAATCCTTCGGGAAGCGGAAATTGCGGAACATCGTGCCGGCTATCCGCTCGTTGCCGCCGGCATTCTTCTGGTGGTGCTCCATGACCGGAGAGGCGATATTCATGTCCTTCTGAGCCGCATAGGTCTCGATCACCGGCAGCGACGTGTAGGACTGGAAACCGAATTCCGAGCAGAAGCGCGGCCGGACCGACCGATAATCGCTAAACGGCTTGTTCTCGTGCCAGACGGACCAGTAGTGCATGTCGCCGGAACCGTCCGCATGCCAGGCGTCGCCATAGTCGAGATAGCCCGACGCCGGGCTGGACGGCCACCAGATTGCGTCAGCCGCCACTCTTTTCAGCGTCTGCTCGACCGTCCGGTTCAAGCGGTCATAGGAGACGAGGTAGCGATCGCGATTGCCGCGCGATTCCGGGAACCAGGTCAGCGCGCCGACCAATTCGTTGTCGCCGCACCAGATGACGATCGAGGGATGCGAGATCAGCCGGCGAACCTGATAGTCCACCTCCGCTTCCACGTTTTCGAGGAAGTCGGGCGTCGAGGGGTAGAGGTTGCAGGCGAACTGGAAATCCTGCCAGATCATCAGGCCCAGCCGGTCGCAGAGATCGTAGAACCAGTCCTGTTCATAGAAACCGCCGCCCCAGACGCGGATCATGTTCATGTTGGCGTCCACTGCCGAACGCAGCAGGTCTCCGGTCTTTTCCGGGTTTGTCAGCGAAAAGAGCGCGTCCGCCGGAAGCCAGTTGGCGCCGCGGCAGAAGATTTCACGGCCGTTGACACGGAAGGCGAAGCGACTGCCGGCTTCGTCCGGATCGGTCAGCAGTTCGACCCTGCGAAGACCGATCTGCCGGACGACCGTTTCGGCCGGAACTTCGACGACGAGTTCGTAGAGCGCCTGTTCGCCGCTTCCCGCCGGCCACCAGAGCCTTGGGTTCTTGATTTCGAAGACGTGATGAATGGTGGTCGTACCCGCGTCGATGCCGCAATCGAGCCGTACCCGTTCTCCGTTGAGTGAAAAGTGGACGGGCAGTATCCCGGGCTCCCCGGCATAGAGCGTCAGCGCCACATACAGTTCGACCCCATCATTGTGATGTCTCTGTGTGGTGACGACGTGTTCGATGCGGGCCGTATCGAGCTTTCGCAAGGCAATCGCGCCATAAAGGCCAAGCGGTGCCAACGCGATATTCCAGTCCCAGCCGAAATGGCATTGCGGCTTGCGCAGCATGTTGCCGTTGGGGATCGGGCAATTGGCCGTGGAATAAGGAATGTAGAAAGGCTGATGCGCCTGCCGGTCGGCGCCTGCCGCGATATTCGAATGGAAATGGATGCGGATCGTGTTCTCGCCAGGTCGAAGTGCCGATGAAACATCGGGCCGGTAGCGGCGGAAGCAGTTGTCGGCCGAGAGCACCGGGACGTCGTTGACGAAGACGATCGCGACCGTATCGAGATAGGTGATGTCGAGATACCAGCTGCCGTCCGGATCATCGAGCACGAAGCGCCGCTCGATGATCCAGTCTGCATGAGCTACCCATTGGACAGCGTCTTCGTTCCGCCCGAAATACGGGTCCGGAATGATGTCTGCGGATTTCAACGCAGTGTGGACGTCTCCCGGTATCGGCATCATGGCCCGATGCTCTCCATCGGCAGACGCAAGCTGCCATGAACCCGAGAGGTCGATCACGGTCATGCCGCAACCTCTGAAATGTCATGCCGTGCCGATCCGGTCCTCCTCCAGCCAAACATCAGATGCGTTCTTCCGTTTCGGCATCGAAAAGCGACGCCATGCTCATGTCGAACCCGACGCGGACCTTGGTGCCGACCGCATAGCGCCGCGCTCCGCCGATGCGGGCGGTTACCGCATGGCCCGCATGCTTCAGCCAGAGAAGATTGTCGGCGCCCATCGGCTCCTCGATCTCGACCACGGCGTCATGCACTTCTCCGCCCTGGATGTCACCGTCCACCTTTATGTGCTCCGGCCGGACACCAAGAATGACCTTGCGGCCCGGGGTAAGCGGCTTGGAGGCCTCGTAGCCGTCGAGCGAGAAGCTGGTGCCGTCGGTTTTGAACACAACGCGGCCGCCCTCCTCCGAAAGCTCGCCTTTGAGAAAATTCATCGACGGCGAACCGATGAAACCGGCGACGAAACGGTTCCTCGGCCGATTGTAGATCGTCGTCGGGTCATCGAGCTGCTGGATGACGCCGTTTTTCATGATGGCAATGCGGTCGGCGAGCGTCAGCGCCTCGATCTGGTCGTGGGTGACGTAGATCATCGTGTTCTTGAGCGATTGGTGCAGTCGCTTGATCTCGACGCGAAGCTCCGAACGCAGCTTGGCGTCGAGGTTCGAAAGCGGCTCGTCGAACAGGAAGACGTCGACATCGCGCACCAATGCACGGCCGATCGCGACGCGTTGCCGCTGGCCGCCGGAAAGTTCCGCGGGCTTGCGTTTGAGAAGCGGCTCGATCTGCAGGATGCCGGCGGCACGCGCCACCCGCTTGGCGATCTCATCCTTCGGGAGGCCTGCGACACGCAGGCCGAAGGACAAATTCTTCTCGACAGTCATCTGCGGATAGAGCGCGTAGGACTGGAAGACCATGCCGATGCCGCGGTCTTTGGGTTCCTCCCAGGTGACGTTCTTGTCCTTGATGAAGATCTGGCCGTCGGTCGGCTCCAGCAGTCCGGCGATACAGTTCAGGAGTGTGGACTTGCCGCACCCAGACGAGCCGAGCAGCACCAGGAATTCGCCGTCGCGGATATCGAGGTTCAGGTTTTCCAGAACCTTCACCGAGCCGAAGGAAAGCGACAGATCCCGAATGGAAACGCTGTTCTGCTTTTTGATGGAAACGGTGTCATGCATCAGGCTTTACCCTTTGACTGCGCCGGCGGCGATGCCGCGGACGAAAAGCCGGCCGGAAACGAAATAGACGATCAGGGGAACAGCACCCGTCAGCAGCGTCGCCGCCATGTTGACGTTGTATTCCTTCACGCCCTGGACCGAGTTGACGATGTTGTTGAGCTGCACGGTCATCGGATAGGTATCCGGCCGGGTGAACACCACGCCGAACAGGAAGTCGTTCCAGATACCCGTCACCTGCAGGATCATCGCGACCACGAAGATCGGCAGCGACATCGGCAGCATGATTCGGAAATAGATCTGCCAGAAGCCTGCACCGTCGATGCGTGCCGCCTTGAACAGCTCGACCGGCAGCGATGCGAAGTAGTTGCGGAACAGCAGCGTCAGGATTGGCATTCCGAAGATCGTATGAACGATGACGAGGCCCGTCAGCGTACCGTATATGCCCAGTTCCCGAAGCACGATGACGATCGGATAGATCATCACCTGGTAAGGAATGAACGCACCGATGATGAGGATCGAGAAGAAAAGCTCGGCCCCCTTGAAGCGCCAATTGGCAAGCGCATAGCCGCTAACGGAAGCAACCGCGATCGACACCACCACCGACGGCACGAGGATGCGCACGGAGTTCCAGAAACCGCGCGAAAGCCCGTCGCAGTTGAGGCCGGTGCAGGCCTGCGCCCAGGCCTTTACCCAGGGTTCGAAGGTGATCTCCATCGGCGGAGCGAAGATATTGCCGAGCCGCACCTCCGGCATGCCCTTGAGCGAGGTCACGACCATCACATAGAGCGGAAGAAGATAATAGAGCGCCGCGACCGTAAGCGTTCCGTAGAGCACGATATTGCGCCGCGAGAGCACCCTTTTCGGCTTGCGACCGCGGGGACCGGAGGCGAGCCCCCGCGAAACCGCATCGATGCCGGCCACGGTCGTATTGAGAGTGGAAACGTCAGCCACGCTTGCGCCCTCCGAATTCGAGATAGGCCCAGGGAATGATGATGATCGCGATCGTCAGCAGCATCATGGTCGATGCAGCAAAGCCCTGGCCGAGATTCTGTGCCTGAAACATATAGTCGTAGACGTATTTGGCCGGCACTTCCGAGGCGTTTCCGGGGCCGCCGCTGGTCTGCGCCACGACGAGGTCGTAGACCTTGACGATGCCGCTGGCGATCAGAACGAGCGTGGTGATGAAGACCGGCCGCATCATCGGAATGACGACGAAGATATAGGTGCGCCACATCGGGATGCCATCGACGCGCGCCGCCTTCCAGATGTCCTCGTCGATACCGCGCAGACCAGCCAGCATGAGGCACATGACAAGTCCCGTGCCCTGCCAGAGTGCTGCAATCAGGATGCCGTAGATGACGATATCCGGATTGTAGAGCGGATCGAACGCGAAGCTTTCCCAGCCGAGCGACCGCACAATGCCCTGAATGCCGAATTCCGGGTTGAGAACCCATTGCCACACGAGACCGGTGACGATGAAGGACAGTGCGAAGGGATACAGGAAAATGGTGCGGAACGTGTTCTCGAAACGGATCTTCTGGTCCATCAGAGCCGCAAGCACGAAGCCGATGACGAGGCTGAAGATGAGCGACAGGATTCCGTATACCGCCAGGTTCTGGATGGAAATCATCCAGCGCGACGAAGCCCAGAGACGTTCGTACTGATCCAGGCCGACGAAATTGAACCGCGGCAGAAGCCTTGAATTGGTGAAGGAATAAACGACGGTCCACAGCGTGCCGCCGAGAAAGATCACCACCGCGATGAGGATCATCGGGATCGAGGCGATCTTCGAGTTGAGATTACGCAAGAGATGGTTGGGCCGACCTGATGGAACGGTTTTCGCCATGTTTCCTCCTCGATCGCGGTTGCAGTATTCCCGCACCGCTTTTCCCGGCCCCGCCTTTCGGGCGGAGCCGGTTACGACAGGCAATGAGACGGGATCAGTCCGCCGAGCCGATGATTTCCGCAAAGCGCTCCTGCGCCTGTTCCGGCGTGATCGATGTGCCGGCGAAGAATTCGGACATCAGGTCCTCCTTCTGCTTCTGCGTATCGGCGGAAACCAGCTGGTCGGTACTGGTGACGACATTGCCCTTCGAGATGATCTCGATGCCTTTCTTCATGCAGTCGTTGGCGGCTGCGAGATCGACGTCACCGCGGATCGGCACCGATCCCTTCTTCAGGTTGAACGCAACCTGGGTCTTCGGATCGACGATCGTTTCGGCCAGGATGTCCTGCGCCTTGGACTTTTCCTCATCGTCCAGAAGCGGGAAATAGAAGGCGTCGCCCCCGGTCGCCAGAACCTGGTTGAGACCGAGGCCCGGAAGGCAGGTGTAGTCCGTGCCGGCCTTCTTGCCGGCGATCTGGAATTCGCCCTGCGCCCAGTCGCCCATGATCTGTCCGCCGGCCTTGCCGGTAAGGACGAGATTGGTCGCCTGATTCCAGTCCTGGACGTTGGAGCCTTTCGCCAGCTGGCGCGCTTGATCGGCGGCGGCGAAAATCTTCGCCATCTCCGGTCCGGCGGCGACTTCCTCGTCCTTGTCCTTGTAGACTTTCTCGTAGAGTTCCTTGCCGCCGATGGCGATCACCAGCGTGTCGAACAAACCGTTGGCCTGCCACGGCTGCCCGCCGAGCGCGAGGGCCTGCAGGCCCGCCTTCTGCAGGGCCGGCGCCGCGGCCACGAACTCGTTCCAGTTCGTCGGCACCGGTACGCCCGCCTTCTGGAAGGCTTCATTCGAAAGCCACAGCCACTGCCAGGAATGGATATTGACAGGCGCGCAGTAGATCTTGCCGTCGATCGTGCAGGAATCGAGCAGGCTTACAGGCTTGATGACTTCCCTCCACTTGCCTTTCTCCGCAATGGCGGTGAGGTCGCGCATCAGGCCAGCCTGCACCAGTTCTTCGGCCTGACGACCATGGTTGAACTGCGTCGCGGCCATCGGATCGCCGCCGGTGATGCGGCTGATCATGATGGGGCGCGCCGTGCTGCCGGAACCTGCGATGGCACCATCCACCCACTTGTTGCCGGTGGCATCGAAAGCCTTGGCGAGTTCCGCGACCGCTGCGGCTTCGCCGCCGGATGTCCACCAGTGGGTGACTTCCAGATCGGTGGCGTGGGCCGCTCCGAGCGGCAGCACGACGGTTGCGGCCAGAATGGCTGTCATAGCACGAATATTCATGAGTCTCCTCCCTCACTGAAACGTTGCCGTGAAAACGTATGCCAATCAGATAAATCGCGCAACCGGTCTGGCTGGAAAAAAAACGGGATCCGAGAAAATACAATTTACAAGGGAAAACACCCTCATCCTCTCAGATCGCTGATCTCCCCGATTGGCCAAGAAATTCCCCGCAATCGCGAGGAATCTTGTCGATGCTCGCTCAATCCCATTTCGCGATTGCAAAAATCCTCTCGCATATGCGTTGTGCAACCGGAAGATATATGGTTCTGCGGACCTGCAAATTTTCCCTCGACATTTTACCTGTAACGTTTCAGTTTTATGCCTGACGTGGAGGAGAAAAGAAAGGGTCGCTCCGTTTTCAGGCAAGCTTGAACTCACTATAGTGATCGCCTGACTCGGGTAGTGACGGCGGATAATGGACGACAGCGGAAGACCAAGAACGCTCGGAGCGCGGGACGCGGTCCGCGAGCGCCCCACCTTGAAGACAATCGCCTATATGACAGGGCTGGGGATAACCACCGTCTCACGGGCGCTGAAGGATGCGCCTGATATCGGCGCAGAGACCAAGGAGCGGGTGCGCCTCGTCGCCAACCAGCTCGGTTATCAGCCGAACCGCGCGGGCGTCAGGCTGCGCACCGGCAAGACCAACGTGATCGCCCTCGTGCTCAGTATCGACGAGGAACTGCTGGGCTTCACCAGCCAGTTGGTGCACGGCATTTCCGAAGTGCTGGGCGGCACGCAATATCACCTCGTGGTGACGCCGCATTCCTTCGAGAAGGATCCGATGGTGCCGGTGCGCTACATTCTCGACACGGGTTCAGCCGACGGCGTGATCATTTCGCGTATCGAACCCGATGATGCGCGGGTGCGGTTGATGACGGAGCGCAACCTCCCCTTCGCAACGCATGGGCGCACGGATATGGGCATCGTGCATCCCTTTCACGACTACGACAACGAAACTTACGTTTATCAGGCTGTCCAGAAGCTCGTCCAAAAAGGCCGCAAACGTATTGCGCTTCTCGCGCCCCAGAGCCGTTTTTCCTTCTACACCCACAGCCGTATCGGCTTTGAACGCGGTTTGACGGATTTCGGTGCGACGGAAGTGCCCATGGGCCGCGTGACGAGTGAAACCCCGCTGGACGAAACTCGTGCCTACGCAGAACGGCTGATGCGTTCGGCCGGATCGCCGGACGGCATCATCTCGATCAGTGGATCGGCAACGATCGCCCTGGTCGCCGGCCTCGAAGCGGCCGGCAAGAAGCTCGGTATCGATGTCGATGTCGTCTCGAAACAGTCGGCGGAATTCCTGAACTGGATCCGGCCGGAAATCTATACCGTCAACGAGGACGTGCGGCAGGCCGGGCGCGAGCTCGCGAAGGCTCTGATGGCGCGTATTGACGGCGTGGCGCCCGAACTCCTGCAGAGCATCGCCCAGCCGGTCTGGTCGAAAATGGGCCCGAAGGAGTGAAAAGCCCGCCAATGAGGGCTTTTTCCATCGTCCAGGTGAATCAGGCGAATTCCTCAAGGCCGCTGCCCCAGGGGCCGTGATGCTTGTCGACGCCGTCGAGGCGGTCGAAGCCGTGGGCGCCGAAGAAGTCGCGTTGCGCCTGGATGAGGTTCGCCGTGCCCCGGCTGCGGCGGTAGGCATCGAAATAGGAAAGCGCCGACGAAAGCGCCGGGACCGGCAGGCCGGACAGCGCCGCGTAGGAGACGACCCGGCGCAGCGCGCCATCGGTTTCCTTGACCATCTTCGAGAAGGCCGGCGTGACGATGAGGTTCGCGACATGCGGGTCCTTGGTGAAGGCCGAAGTGATCTCGTCGAGGAACTGCGACCGGATGATGCAGCCGGCGCGCCAGATCCTGGCGATGGTCGGCATCGGCAGGTTCCAGTTGTATTCGGCGGATGCCGCGGCCATCACCGCGAACCCCTGGGCATAGGCACCGATCTTGGCGGCGAGCAGCGCATTCTCGAGATCGGCCAGGAAGGCCATGCCGTCCTTCGGCCTCTCGGCTTTCGGCAGACCGAAAATCCTCTCGGCCGCAACACGTTCCTCACGCTGTGACGACAGGATGCGGCCGGCGACGGCCGCCTCGATGGCGGTCGCCGCAACACCCATGTTCTGCGCCTCGATGACCGACCACTTGCCGGTGCCCTTCTGGCCGGCGCGGTCGACGATGACATCGACCATCGGCTTGCCGGTGATCGGGTCATTCGCCTTCAGCACCTTTTCGGATATCTCGATCAGGTAAGAGTTGAGGCGGCCGGTATTCCAGCGGCCGAAGACGTTGCCGATTTCCGACGCGCTCATGCCGAGGCCGTCGCGCAGGATGCCGTAGATCTCGGCGATCATCTGCATGTCGGCATATTCGATGCCGTTGTGGATCGTCTTGACGAAATGGCCCGCACCGTTTTCTCCGAGCCATGCGACGCAAGGCTCGCCGTTGAACTTGGCAGAGATCGAGGTGAACACCTTCTCGACGCGCTTCCAGCTTTCCTCCGTGCCGCCGACCATGATCGACGGGCCGTGGCGAGCCCCCTCCTCGCCGCCGGAAACGCCCATGCCGATGAAGGTGAGACCGCTGTCCTTCAGATTGTCGAAACGGCGCATCGTATCGCGGAAGTTCGCATTGCCCGCATCGATCATGATGTCGCCGGCCGAAAGATAGGGCTTCAGATGCTCCATCTGCTGGTCGACCGGATCGCCGGCCTTGATCATGATGATGATCGGCCGCGGCGGCCGGATGGCGGCAACGAATTCTTCCAGCGTCTCGCAGGGGACGATCTGGTTCTGCAATGCGCCGGCCTCGGCATGGAACTTGCGCGTCACTTCCGCAGTGCGGTTGAAGACGGCGATCTTGTTACCTTTTTCGGCGATGTTGAGGGAGAGGTTAGAGCCCATGACGCCGAGCCCGATAAGGCCGATTTCTGCCTGTTCCACGGATGTGCCTCCATTTGAAGATTCGGGGCTGTTGTCGCACTCAAATTATCAAACGGCAAGGCAAAGGCGGCATTAAACGATTAAATTTCGGTGACATTCCGTCTTCATCCGGGCGACGAAGTGGACCGGGAATGAGTATCTGTGGCCTATGCTCCTCAGCCACCTGCGGTGCCTTGCAAGTGCCGTTTTCCGGTGCGACAAGGACTTTGTGAGCCGAGTCATGAATGCCAGGAAAGAGACACCCTTGCTGGCCATGCGCGCCGGCATCTACAGCGAGCAGCCTGCGACCGGGGAGCTCGACAAGCTTTTCCGTTGCTCATGGTCCCATACGTTGCCGGATGACTTCCAGGGCCGCATGATCGTTGTGCCCGACGGCTGTTCGGATCTGATCTTTGCCGGTGGCCGGCTGATGATCGTCGGCCCGGATCGCACAGCCGCCTTCCCTGCCGTTGCTGCCGGAGAAACAATCCTCGGCTTGCGCTTCAGGCCGGGTGCCGCGCTGCGGTGGCTCGACGTTCCGCTCAACGAACTCGTCGGAAAGGCCATCCCCCTGTGGGACCTGAACCGTGACACGCAGGAAATCGAAGAACAGCTTGCCAATGAAAGCAGCCTCGCCGGAAGGCGCGCGCTCCTTCACGCATGGGCGCTCAGGAAGTCCGTGGCGACCGCTGACCCAAGGAGCGACATGGAAGCGCTCTTCAACAGCCTCAGCAATGGTACGCTTCATGATGTTTCTGTACAGGCAGCATTCGGCGAACGCACCCTGCGGCGGCAAAGCCGTGATCATTTCGGTTACGGCCCGAAGATGCTCCAGCGCATCCTTCGTTTCCAGCGCTTTCTCCGCCTGACCCGCAGGTGCTCCCCACAGAGTCTGGCTATCCTGGCGCTGGAGGCCGGTTATGCCGACCAGGCCCATATGACGCGCGACGTGAAGGAATTCACGACGCTGACCCCGCAAGATATCCGCCGACAGCTCGCCTGATTGTCCGTTTTGTTCAAGAAATTCCAGCTTCGTGTCGGTAGGTTTTCGGGAAATCGAGGAAACGATCATGACGACAATGCCCGCCCGTATCATCCATATCGGCATCGAAAGGCCCTGGCTGGAGGTCTATGACTTCGCAAGCAGACCTGAGAACATGCCGCTCTGGGCGTCCGGTCTGTCCTCCGGCCTGACCCGCGAAGGCGAGGACTGGATCGGCGACGGCGGACCGATCGGCAAAGTGCGCGTGCGGTTTGCCCCACCGAACCGGTTCGGTATCATTGACCATGTGGTGAGCATGGAGAACGGCCTTGTCGTGGAAAATCCGTTGCGGGTGGTGGCGAATGGCGATGGTGCGGAAGTCATGTTCACGCTGCTCCAGCGCCCGGACCTGGACGATGCGGCCTTCGAGGCGGACGCCGCGCATATACGGAAAGATCTGAAGGCGCTGAAAGACCTGCTGGAAGACAAGAAATAGGAGAGCACCCATGGGAGCCAAGGGCGCGGATCGCAAGATAGATTACATCGAATTCAACGTGCGCGACATAGGAAGAGCCAAGGCATTCTATGGCACTTCTTTTGGCTGGACCTTCACCGACTACGGTCCGGACTATTGTGAATTCCAGGACGGACGGCTGACCGGCGGCTTTGCGAAATCAGCCGATATCAACGCCAAGGGCGGTGCGCTGATCATCCTTTTCGCGGACGAGTTGGAGGACGCCCAGGCACGGATCGAGAAGGCCGGCGGCAAGATCGTCAAGCCGATCTTTTCCTTTCCCGGCGGACGGCGGTTCCATTTCGCCGATCCGGAAGGCTACGAACTGGCCGTCTGGTCCGACAGATAATCGCTATGCCGCCGAACGCCGTCGGCGATCGGCAGTTTCCTGCATGACCAGCAACGCGCCGACAGGCTGCGATGAGCCGGAGACGCAGGGCGACATGCGGCAGCGGATGACCACAGTCTGGCCGTCCACCTGGTCTGCATAAGTGAAGGAGACGCTTTCGCCCTTGAAGCACCGCTCGAGGCCTGGCTTGAATTCGTTCCTGAAACGGTGAATGCCCACGAATTCCGCGAAATGGCGGCCGATCAGTTCGTCCCGCGACACGTCAAGACGCCGCGCATTCGTTTCGTTGGTGTAGAATATCCGGTAGCTGGGCGCGATGACGACAATCCGGTCGGATATGCGGTTGAGAAGCGCATCGTCGAGAAATCCGTCTGCCGTTGCATCCGCAATGATCGACGTTTCGCCTGGCTCGGGCTGACGGTTGGCCGACTGGCCGGTTTGCGGAGCGACGTAACGCTCTACGAGCATCCGCAGCAGGTGCCCGTTGCGGCGGACGCAACTGCGGTCGTCGGCCTCTTCGTTCAGGAGATCGAGCGCGAACCGGAACTGCGCCTGAATACTGGCCGGATCTTTTCCCTGAGAAGAGAAAATTGCGAGCATGAGAGGATCAAGGTCGCGATCGAGCGCGACGGTTGCCAGCGTATCATTCCGTTCGACCGCCTGACGCAGATCGGTATATTTGGACCAGAAGAGATCGATCAGCGCTTGCAAAAATACCCCCTCGCCCCCTCTATCTGGAGACTGCCGCCAATCCTTCCCCTGCGACCGGCGCTTCGTCATCAAATCCGCCAGACATTAATTCTTCTCCTCAAGGACGGACCCAAATTTTGGTCGATGACTTAACGTAGAACGCTCGGCCATGCGGCTCCAAGTTGTATCCAGGGATCATCTGAAGATTTACAGATACCGCTTGATATGCCACCGGTCGTGGTACCAGAGCCATTGCTCGGGATACTCCCGCACCCAGCTCTCCACCTTGTCGTTGAGCATCTGGCCGGTGGCCTGGAGGTCGAGATTACCCTTCTCGTCGCGCGGCAGCTCGATCTTCGGCTCGATCTCCAGCCGGTAGCGGTTGTCGGGCAGACGGATGCAACGTGCCGGATAGACCTCCGCGTTGAACTGCCGGACGAGTTTGGCGAGCAGCGGATTGGTCTGTACCGGCCGGCCGAAGAACGTCGTCATAAGGCCCTTGCGGAACTTCTGATCGACCAGTACGCCGACCCCGCCGCCCTGTTCCAGCCGACGGGCGAGCGCAAAGGACGAACCCGCATGTGAAGGCACGAGCTGGCCCATGCGGCTGGCACGAAACGCAAAGACCTTTTCCGCGATATACGGATTGTTCGGCGGCCGGAAGAGCACCATGACCTCCAGGCCGAAGGCCTTTCCGGCGACGGGCAGAAGCTCGAAATTGCCGGTATGGGCAGTGAAGACGATGAAGGGTCGCGGATTGTCGCGCAGGTCGACGAAGATCGGAATGCCCGACACCTCCACCCTGCCCGGCTCCGTCCTCTCCGGATCGAAATCGAACAATCGGTCGAGGAAAACATATTCGGCCGCAAGCCGTCCCATATGGCCCCAGCTCGCGATCGCGATCTGCTCCAGTTCTTCGTCGGTCTTTTCCGGGTAAGCATTACGCAGGTTGACGAGCATCAGCTTGTGCCGGCCGAGCCTGGGGCCGATACGACGCGCCATGCGATCGGCAAATCGGATCGCGGGATCCGCAGGAAAAACCTTGAGAAGATTGAGGAAGCCGAACGCAACCAGCGCCACCAGCCATTGCTGGAAGTTTCTGAGCGCGATGACGATCCGTGTGAGGAAGAGCTTCAAGGGCATTCAGTCCATGCGGAGCACGATCTTGCCGAAGACCTGGCGGGTTTCCATGCGCTCCAGCGCCTTGTCGATCTCGTCGAAGGTGACTTCCGTGTCGATGACCGGGTAGACGATACCCTGGGCCATCTTCTGCATGGCGTCCGCCATGTTCTCCATGCGGCAGCCGAAGGAGCCGAGCAGTTTCAGCTGCTGCTGGAAGAGCATCATCAGGTTCATCTCGGTCGAGACGCCGGAGGTCGAGCCGCAGGTGACGAGCCGCCCACCACGTTTCATGGACAGCATAGAGCCGGCCCAGGTATCCTTGCCGACATGTTCGAAGACCACGTCGACGCCCTTCTTTCTGGTGAGCTTGCGCACCACGCCCTCGAACCGGTCGGTGCGATAGTTGATGACGTGATCGGCTCCGAGAGCCTTCGCCCTTTCGATCTTGTCGTCGGAGCCGACGGTGGTGATGACGGTGCAGCCCGTCTTCTTGGCGAGCTGGATCGCCGCGCTGCCGATACCGGAGCCGCCGGCATGCACGAGGATCGTCTCGCCGGGCTGGAGCCTAGCATTGTCGAAGAGCATGTGCTCCACCGTGCCGAAGGTGACCGGTGCAAGCGCTGCGCCCACAGCATCGACGCCCGGAGGTGCCGGCACGAGAAGGCGTGCAGGAAGATTGGCCTTCTCCTGCGCAAAACCGTCGAGATGGAAGCCGTGCACGCCGGAAACGTTTTCACAGAGATTGTCGCGCTTCTCACGGCAGGGCTTGCAAAGGCCGCAGGTGCGCGCGCCGTAGATCGAGACGAGCTGGCCCGGCAGGACATTCGAGACGCCCGGACCGATCGCCTCAACGACACCGGAGGCCTCCGCGCCGATCGTCAGCGGCATCTTGCGCTTGGCAAACGCCATGCCGCGCCAGCCCCAGACGTCGATGTGGTTAAGCGCCACGGCTTTGACCCGCAACGTGACCTCGCCCGGCCCGGGCGCTTCGGGTTCGCGGATGTCCACGGCCTCGAGCTTGCGGTCATCGATCAGTTGCAGAGCGCGCATAATAAATTTTCCTTCGCCCGAAGGCGTTCCAACTCGTCAAACGTGATTGGCGACGGTCTCTAAGCCGGTTCCAGCGTCATGACAAGGCTGGCGTTCTGTCCACCGAAGCCGAAGGAGTTCGAAAGCACGGCGTTGGCCTGAGCGTCCCGCTTCCTGTTCGGCACCACATCGAGCACGATCGTCGGATCGGGATTGGTGTAGTTGATGGTCGGCGGCAACGTGCCTGTAAGCATCGTCTGGATCGAGAAGACGGCTTCCACGGCGCCTGCAGCCGTCAGCGTATGCCCGATCATCGACTTGTTCGACGAGACGGGAATGTCCTTCAGCCCGTCGCCGAAGACAGCGAGCATGGCGCCATATTCCATCTTGTCGTTTTCCGGCGTCGAGGTGCCATGCGCGTTGATATAGCCGATCCCGGTTTCGTCCATGCCGGCATCAGCAAGTGCCGCGCGGATCGTGGCGATTGCCGGGCCGCCATCCGGAGAGGAACGCGTGCGATGGAAATGGTCCGCCTTTTCGCCGCAGCCCTTCATGATGCCGAGGATCTTGGCGCCGCGAGCGATGGCTGATGCCAGCGATTCGAGCACCAGGGTTGCAGCACCTTCGGCGATGACAAAACCGTCGCGATCCTTGCTGAATGGCTTCGACGCCTTTTCCGGCGGATCGTTCTGGGTGGAAAGCGCCGAGAGCAGCGAGAAGCGGATCAAAGCCTCGGCACTCACCGAGCCGTCGGTCGCGACCGTCAGCGCGCGATCGGTACGGCCCTGGCGGATCGCTTCCACGCCAAGCTGGATCGCGGTGGCGCCAGATGCACAGGCCGTCGAGAGCGTTACCGGAAGCCCGCGTGTGCCGAACGTATCGGAAAGACGCTCGGAGATTGAACCGAACTGCACGGCTTCGAGGAAGACGGGATCGGGACGCTCGCGCATGGCCGCCAGGAAGCGGTCATAGGCATCGCCTTCCGTCTTTGATGGCGGAGCGCGATCGGCAAGCGCGAAACGGTCGCTCCATTCCGGCTCGACCGGGGGGGCCGCGAAAAACAGCGGACCGTCGAAATCGCCTGAAAGACCCGCCTGTGCGAGCGCTTCCATAGTGGTTTCGCGCGCGAAGGCGAAGGAACGCTCGACGGAATTTTCAGCCGGAACGGGAATGAAATCGACCGTGCCGCTGATCCTGGTGGAAAGCTTGTCCGTCGGAAAACGAATGGTCTTGTGGATGCCGGACGTGCCGGAGGTCAGCGCTGCCCAGTTGTCCGCGAGCCCCTGGCCGAGCGAGGTCAGGACGCCCATGCCGGTGATGGCGACGATCGGGCGGCCGAGATGATCCTTGAAGCGATTGTCGCTCATCAAAATCTCCTTTACGCGGCCGAGAGGACAGCAAGTCCCTCGCCGCGCGTATAACCGACTGTCGTCACCACCGCATGCTTGGCGGGCGCCGTCATCGGCTGTTCGTTCTGGGCATCGAATGTAGGAATGCGCGCGGCGCCATCCAAGCTGAGTGCCGCAAGTGCAAGGCCAAGCGGGAACTGCGCTTCCATGCCGTGTCCGGTCACTCCGCCATAAGCGCGGATCGGCATTCCCGGAAACTCCTTCTCAAGCAGCAGCTTTTCACGGGCGGCAAGATCGACAAGCCCGCTCGTGCCGGACAAGACGACCGTATCGTCCTTCGAAAGACCGGAGGCATGGCTGGCGAGTCGCGTCAGGCGCTTTTCGAGCTTGCCTTCGTCGCGATTGCCGCGGTCGCCTTCGATCGCGTCGATGACGGCATAGATATGCGCGCCACGGGATTCGGCATGCGCGCGGGATTCGAGCACCAGGAAAGCGCCAACCGACCCCATGATCAAGCCACCGCCATTGTCCGGGGACCGTGACCAGATCGGATGCCAGTCCCCCGTCGCATGGGCGCGGATACCCTCGACAAGCAGGATGATATCGGCACGCTCGGCCACGAAGGCGCCGCCGACGAGGCTGTGGCTCGACTGGCCCGCCTTGATGCGGTGAAAAGCCGTTTCAACGGCAGAAATGCCAGCCGATTCCTCGCCCATGAAGGTGCGTGACGAGCCGGTGACCTTATGGACGATGGAAATATTGCCGGCGACGAGATTGGAAAGCTGGGCAAGGAACAGCGTCGGTCGAAGCTCGGTCGTCAGTTTCTCGTTGAGCAGCATCTCGCGGTCATTGCGCTTCAGCGCTTCGTCGACGATCAGGGAATCGACCTTGATATCGCGTTCGCCGCCGCCGGCGGCCACGATCATGTCCATCGAGGCACAGGCTTCCGCATCTGTCTTGAGACCGGCATCGTCGAGCGCAAGACCAGCGGAAAAGACGCCGAGCCGCTGCCAGTTCTCCATCTGGCGCTGGTCACCGCGCTTCGGGATCTGCGCCGACCAGTCGATTTCCGGCATGGGATGGACCGGATAGGGAGCGAAACGTTCCGTCTCGACCCTGGGCGCACCCGCGTCGGCGGAAGAGAGAAGCGCAACGTGCGGCTCCTTCCCGACGCCCTGGCAGGTAACGATCCCGATCCCGGTAATCACGACATCATTGTCAGACTTCATCATGTCCTCTTTGCCCATCGGCTGATGGATGAGCGTCCAGCAAATCCAGGAACATGGAAACCGGTTTTCCGTCCGGAATTGCGTCAAAATAAAAATTCGGGGCCAGTCGTCGTCCGTGAACGATGAATGGCTCTTATGCCTTTGCGGCGAGCGCGTCCATAAGGCCGACCTCTTCCGCGCGCTTGCGGACAATCGGCGCCAGCGGGATTTCGCTGAAGGGCATGGTGCGCAGCTTGAGCTGCGCGTCGCATACCTTCTTGCCGGCACTCGTAATCTTCGCCTTGGTGACGGCGTAGCCCGAACCCTCATGCTCCAGAAACGCCTCGATGTCGAGGACGGCATCCGGTTCGACGAACGTGCGCATCTTGGCGCCGTCGACCGACATCAGGAAAGGCATGGCGGCAAAATTCGTGGCGGCGAGCACCAGGAAACCCGAGGCCTGCGCCATGGTTTCGATCAGGAGGACGCCCGGAACCAGCGGCATTCCGGGAAAATGGCCCTCGAAGACCGGGCTTTTAGCCGGCACGACCGACCGCGCCTTGAGGAGTTTGGCGCCTAGATCGACCGCTTCGACGCGGTCGATCATCTGGAAGTATTCGAGCAGCATGAGATTGCCGGCGGGCGGTCAGCCCTTTGCCGCCCTCAGCTCGTCGATTTTGGCGCAGAGGTTCTTGAGGACGAAATATTCCTCGGTCGAAACCTTGCCTTCGTTCACTTCCTGCGTCCACTGTTCCAGCGGAATCTTGATGCCGAATTCCTTGTCGATGGCGAAGACGATATCCAGAAAGTCGAGGCTGTCGATGCCCAGGTCATCGATCGTATGGCTTTCCGGCGTGATCGTTTCGCGATCGATTTCGCTGGTCTCAGCGATGATGTCGGCAACTTTGTCGAATGTAGCAGTCACGCCCATGTCCTCTGAAGAATATCAAAATCAACGTCCCACATAGGGAAATCGATCTCAAATGCCAATGGCCTCGTTTTCGAGAGCGTCAATTTGCGCTGGAACTGTTGCCTAAACAGCAATCGAATGGCGACCTTCCACCAGCGCCGCACGGATGACTTCCAGCACCTCTTCAGATCGGACATCCGTGCAGACCCGCTGGCTCGGGTGGCCATCCCAAGGGCTTCCGGTGAATTTGCGGCCATGGTCCGGCGACTGGATCGTCGCTCCATCGGCAATGCCGCCGCAGACGACGCGCACGGCACCGCTGCGCAAGGTAAAAAGGTCCGGCCGAACCAGGTAAACACAGGCCGTGCTGTCATGCACGGCCATGCCGGCAATGCCGACGCGGCTCTTGTAGAAGTCGATGTAATACTGCGACAGGTCCGAGAGGAGCTGTACGGACTGATCGCCCGACTTGACCATCACGTCGAGATATTCGGCGGTCATGATCGTCTTCATCGTCACGTCGAGCCCGGCGATGGTCACTTTCCACGGTGCGGTGAAAAGAACGTCGGCCGCTTCCGGATCGCCGTGGATATTCGCCTCGGCAGCAGGCGTCACGTTGCCGATCACATCGAAGGCGCCGCCCATGACGACCACTTCCTTGACGAGGCCTGCGATGCCCGGATCAGCCCTCAGCGCCAATGCGAGGTTTGTCATGCGGCCAACGGCAACCAGCGTCACCTCGCCCGGATTGGCCCGCACGGTCTCGATGATGAACTGATAGGCGGGACGCGAATCAAGCGGCCAGTCGATCGTCTGCGGCACGCCGATATTGCCGAGGCCATCGGCACCGTGCACGACGGATGCCGCTCGATCATCGCGGCGCGAGGGATCGAGCGTGCTTTCGGCGCCAATCGAGATGGGTGCGGAGATATTCCATTCCCGATGCAGGAACTGCGCATTGCGGGTGGTCAGCTCCAGCGGCACATTGCCGAAGACCGTCGTCACGCCGAGAAGGTCGATCTCGGGATGCCGATGCAGGAAAAGCAGGGCCATGGCGTCATCAACGCCTGGATCCGTATCGAAAATGACCTTATGCATATGCTTCATCCCCATATTCGGCGGCTTTCAAGGCGGCGCACAATAGCGCCAAACATTTGCAGCGCAATCCCCGGCGGCATGGCGACTTCGAGCGAGATTGCCTTGCGTCAATCCACATTCGATGCGAGAAGCGCGCCGCGTCTTAGTTCGCGCATTTCGCCGCTTACCGAGTTTTTCCCTTGAACGACCTTGCCTCGCATCTCGTCCTGATGCTTTTCCTCGCCTCTTTTTTTGCCGGTTTTGTGGATTCGATCGCTGGTGGCGGCGGGCTCATTACCATTCCGGCCATGCTGATCGCCGGCATTCCGCCGCTGGAATCGATCGCAACGAACAAGCTGCAATCGCAATTCGGTTCTGCTTCGGCGACAATTGCCTACGCCCGGCGCGGTCATGTCAACTTAAGAAAACAGCTGCCGATGGCGGCCATGTCGCTTCTCGGCGGAGCCATAGGCGCCATACTCGCCTCCATGGTGCCGGCCAAGTGGCTCGCGGCAGCAATCCCCTTCCTGCTGATCGCGATCGCCGTCTTTTTCGCAGTCAAACCGAACCTCAACGACAGCGACAGCCACCAACGGGTGACTCCATTTGTTTTCGGGCTGACGGTTGTTCCCCTGGTGGGGCTTTACGACGGTGTGTTCGGTCCGGGTGCGGGCTCCTTCTATATGCTCGGCTTCGTTTTGCTCGCCGGGTTCGGCATGCTGAAGGCGACCGCCCATACCAAGCTCATCAATCTCGGATCGAACTTCGGCTCCTTCCTGGTCTTTGCCGCAACGGGTTCGGTGCTCTGGAAGATCGGCCTTCTGATGGGGATCGGCCAGTTCTTCGGCGCTCAGGTCGGCTCGCGGATGGCGATGAGGAGCGGCGCGAAGCTGATCAAGCCGCTGCTGGTTCTTTCTTGCCTTGCCCTGGCGCTCAAACTGCTCGCCGATCCGGCCCACCCGGTGCGGATCTGGGTCGGTTTCTAACCCTTCATCTTCAGCGGCAGACCGGCGGCGATGAAGAAGACCTCATCAGCCGCCGCGGCGATCTTCTGATGCAGGCGCCCGGCATGGTCTCGGAACTCTCTCGCCATTCTGTTCTCCGGCACGATGCCAAGCCCCACCTCGTTGGAAACGAGGATCAGACGGCCAGCAAGGGGAGCGAAGCTTCGGACGAGCATTTCGCCTGCCGCATCGATATCCCGATTTTCCATCATGAGGTTGGTGATCCAGAGCGTGAGACAATCGACAAGCGCTACCCTGCCCGGCGCATCGATTGCTTCGATGCGCGACACGAGATCGACCGGCACTTCATGTGTCACCCATCCGTCGCCCCGATCGGCTCGGTGACGGGCGATCCGCTGCCTCATTTCGTCATCATAGGCGCGGCCGGTCGCAATATAGTGGCGTTCAAAGCCGGTCTCCCGGGCGAGTTTTTCGGAAAAGCCGGATTTGCCCGAGCGGGCACCGCCGAGGACGAACGTGACGTGACCGGAGCGTGTCATGGAAGAAAGGAGCCTGTTCCAGAGGGGACCGGACGATTCGTAGACAAGAGAGGCGTCCGGCCCTGTTGGTGGTGATGACTCTGGATTTGCATTGCCTGGCAATGGTGAAGGCTTTGGAGATAAGTGTCAATCTCCGCTGCCGCAACGCCCGCTCGGATGCGGCGGCGGTGAATCTGACGACAATCGGAAGATGAAAATGCCCGCAGCCGAAAAGGTCAAGGCGCCGTCGGGAAGCAAGGGCAACCGGTACGCACTACCTGATCCGGTGCCAAAGGCAAGCTAACCGCCCGCATTGAAACCAATAGCGCGACATTCTTACCGGATGGTTATTACGGGCGGTAAGCTGCGTGAATTTCTTATTTTTCGTCTTTTTTCGAAAAATTTCGGACTGCTGGAAACGGCGCTAATCGACTACAAAACGTCAAATCTCGGGCGTGACTTTTTCGCCTACCATGTACCATCTCTCCCGCACGCTGGAATTGTCGCTGAGAACGATGGCAAATGATGATTTTTCGACCGGGAATCGAGCTCAGACAAAGGTTTGATATTTGCCCGCGCATTGCGCGCTTGCCCGGGACAGGTTGATTTCTGTTGGGGAAACCGTACCTTGCATTGGGCTGACATATAAATGCGCAGTATCTGTGACAGCATTCCGCAGATGCGAAAAGACGCATCGCCCCAGCAACGTCTGCGCGGCAGCATTCACCGGTTGTATGCGCTGCGCCCGCGCTAGCGGATGGCCTTGCCGGACATCCACCGAAGTGAACATTTGGAACGATAAGACTGGGAGGTCTTAAGATGAAAAAACTGCTTGCTTCCACTGTCTTCGCCGCCGGTCTTTATTCCTTTGCCGGTTCGGCGCAGGCCGATTGCGGCTCGATTTCGATTGCGGAGATGAACTGGGCCTCGGCGGGTGTCGCCGCCAATGTCGACAAGATCATTCTTGAAGAAGGGTATGATTGCACTGTCGAACTCGTCTCGGGCGACACGATGCCGACCTTCACCTCCATGAATGAGAAAAGTCAGCCGGATATCGCGCCGGAATTCTGGATCAATTCGGTGCGCACCCTGCTCGACCAGGCCGCTGCCGATGGCCGGCTGATCATCGCCGCGGAGATCCTTGCCGACGGCGCCGTGGAGGGCTGGTGGATTCCGAAATTCCTTGCCGACGCCCACCCGGACATCAAGACGGTTCAACAGGCGCTCGCGCATCCGGATCTGTTCCCGGCCCCCGAAGATCCGTCGAAGGGTGCGGTGACCAACTGTCCCTCGGGATGGAACTGCCAGGTTTCGACCGCCAATCTCTACAAGGCGCTCGCAGCACAGGACAAAGGCTTCGAACTGGTCGATACGGGTTCCGCAGCCGGCCTTGACGGGTCGATCGCCAGCGCTTTCGAAAAGAAGACCGGATGGCTCGGATATTATTGGGCGCCAACGGCCATCCTCGGCAAATACGAAATGGTGAAGCTCTCCTTCGACGTACCGCACGACAAAGCCGAGTGGGACGCCTGCACCGCGGTGCCGGACTGCGCAAACCCCAAGGTCAACTCCTATCCAACCTCGCAGGCCTTCACCGTTGTCACCAAGCAGTTTGCCGAGAAGGCGAACGTTGCGATGGACTACATCAAGAATCGCAAATGGAGCAACGCGACGGTCAACAGCATTCTCGCGTGGCAGACGGACAACCAGGGCACCAACGAGGATGCTGCCAAGCACTTCCTCGAGACCATGCCGGAGGTTTGGACCAAGTGGGTCTCGCCGGAAGTCGCCGATAAGATCAAAGCCTCCCTCTGACGGTAATGGATATGCCGAGGGCGACGCTCCGGGCGTCGCCCTCGGCAGCTGCATTTGTCGTGGACGTCGCTCGATGTCGTCTGCGGTGGTGCATGGGAGTGGTCGCCGGGCGATACTCCCGATGCGGAAACCTGCCGGAAATTGCCGCCGCACCCGGAAAGCCATGTCGGGTTGCGAAAGGCAAAATATAGAACAGACAAGGGGAAAAGCATGGCGAGCTGCGATTTCGTGCCGGGCATTCTCTGTAAATTCCCGGCCATCAGTGATCACTATATTCGTGATGCACGCAAGATAATCGACGACGGCTTCAAGGGGCTCGTAAGGGAATATGGTCACGTCATAGACGCCGTGACTGCGCCTCTGCAATGGTTCCTGAACTATCTGGAGCGGCTCTTCACCAATTCGCCCTGGATCGTCGTGCTGATGATCATGCTGGCGATCGTCTATCTCGGTAGTCGCAGCCTCCGCATCACCATCGGTACCGCGATCGGCATGCTGCTGATCGGCATGTCCGGACTGTGGGGCGATACGATGGTGACGCTCGCGATCGTCACGGTGGCCACCCTGATTGCTATCGTCATCGGTCTGCCGATCGGCATCCTGATGGCCCGCTCCGATCGGATCCAGGGCGTTATCAATCCAATCCTGGACGTGATGCAGACTATGCCGAGTTTCGTATATCTGATTCCCGTGGTCGTGATCTTCGGGATCGGCAAGGTGCCGGGGCTGATCGCGGTGGTGATCTATGCCGTACCGCCGATGATCCGGCTGACCAATCTCGGTATTCGCCTGGTCGACAAGGAAGTGCTGGAGGCGGCCGATGCCTTCGGCTCCTCGCCTGGCCAAAAGCTCTGGAACGTGCAGATGCCGCTCGCACTCCCCACCATAATGGCCGGCATCAACCAGACGATCATGATGTCGCTCGCCATGGTCGTCGTTGCCTCCATGGTCGGCGTCGGCGGGCTTGGCAGAAACACCCTGCAGGCCATCAACAACCAGTTCTTCACCTTCGGGTTCCTGAACGGTTTCGCGCTGGTGGCGATCGCGATCATCTTCGACCGGACCAGCCAGGCCTTCGGCAAGCGACTACAAAAGCACTCGGAGGTGGTTCATGGCTAGTCATGGCATCGAGATCAGAGGCCTCTACAAGATATTCGGGCCTTTCGGCCGCGACTATATAGAGGCCATCAAGGCCGGCATGACCAAGGCCGAACTCAACGAGAAGCACGGCCATGTGCTGGGTTTGAAGGACATCGGCATCTCCATGCCGGCGGGCGGCATCACCGTGGTGATGGGGCTTTCCGGCTCGGGCAAGTCGACCCTGATCCGCCATATCAACCGGCTGATCGAGCCGACCACGGGCGAGGTCGTCTATGACGGCATCGATATCTGCCGGATGAACGAAAAGGACCTGCGCGAATTCCGCCGCCACAAGACGGCGATGGTCTTCCAGAAATTCGCGCTCCTGCCGCATCGGACAGTCATCGAAAACACCGTCTACGGACTCGATATCCAGGGCATTCCACGCTCCGAAAGCCTCAAGCGCGGCCAGCACTGGATCGAACGCGTCGGGCTTGCCGGTTTTGAAAAGCACTATCCGAACCAGCTTTCCGGCGGCATGCAGCAGCGCGTCGGCCTGGCCCGGGCGCTCACCAACGATGCTGATATCCTGTTGATGGACGAGGCCTATTCGGCGCTCGATCCGTTGATCCGCGTCGACATGCAGACCGTGCTGCTCGACCTCCAGGCAGAGCTCAGGAAAACCGTCGTCTTCATCACTCACGATCTCGACGAGGCGCTCAGGCTTGGCGACAAGATCGCCATCCTGCGCGACGGGCAGGTAATACAACAGGGGACCGGCCAGGAGATCGTGCTGTCACCGGCCGATGATTACATCACCGCCTTCGTCAAGGAAGTGAACCGCGGCCGCGTCATCCGGGCTCGCACGGTCATGCGGCCGCTCGACGATACGCCGGATGGCCTGCGACTCGCAGCCGACGCGACACTGGAAGCCGCCGCCAGGCAAATGACCGAGGCGGGCCAGTCACGCGCGATCGTGGTGGACGGGAGCGGAACGCCAAGCGGCATGCTGGACCTTCAGACCATCATTGCCGCCATGGTCATGCCGGCCAGCCACGAGACGGAAAAAGGGAGCGACGGAATAAGAGACGCCAACGTCGCGAAGAGGCAGATGGCTGCGACTTGAACGCATATAAAGAAATCTTTATATGATCGATTTCCGATGCAAGGAGAGCCTGGATGCCGACTGCCAACGCGCTGACCGAACTTCTCAATGAAAAAGGCGTGCTGTTGGCCGATGGCGCGACCGGTACCAATCTCTTCGCCATGGGGCTCGAAGCGGGCGAGGCGCCGGAACTCTGGAATGAAACGGCGCCGGAGAAGATCGAAAAACTTCATCAGGATTTCGTCGACGCAGGTGCCGACATCATCCTGACCAACTCCTTTGGTGGCACCCGACACAGGCTGAAGCTTCATAAGGCCGATGACCGGGTCTATGACCTCAACAAACGAGCTGCGGAAATCGCGCGCTCGGTTGCCGAAAAGGCAGGCCGCAAGGTGATCGTCGCCGGCTCGGTCGGCCCGACCGGCGAACTCCTGATACCACTCGGCGCGCTTTCCTATGAAGACGCCGTATCAGCCTTCGCAGAGCAGATCGAAGGCCTGAAGGCTGGTGGTGCCGAAATCGCCTGGATCGAGACCATGTCCTCGCCGAAGGAAATCCGTGCCGCGGCAGAGGCCGCCGCGAAGGTCGGCCTGCCCTACACCTATACCGGGTCCTTCGACACGGCGGGCAAGACCATGATGGGCCTCGACCCCAAGGATATACACGGCGTCGCAAGGAGTGTCGGCGAAGGCCCGGTCGCTGTCGGCGCCAATTGCGGCGTCGGCGCTTCGGATATCCTTTCAAGCCTGCTCGACATCACTGCAGCCGCCCCGGAAGCCATCACCATCGTCAAGGGCAATTGCGGCATTCCGGAATATCGCGGTGCGGAGATATTCTATTCCGGCACGCCGCCGCTGATGGCCGAATACGCGAGACTCGCCCGCGATGCAGGCGCAAGGATCATCGGCGGATGCTGCGGCACGTCCTGTGAACATCTGGCGGCCATGCGCAAGGCCCTCGATGACTATACGCCACATCCACGGCCGACAATCGAGGAAATCGTCGACAAGATAGGCCCGCTGCGCAATAAGACCGCCAGTGAATCGGGCGGCGATTCCGGCCGGGAAAGACGTCGCCGCCGCGGCTAGCGCCGAGGAGCATCAGATGGCAAGCATATCCCCGATCGGCAGCCGGGAGACGGTGGCAGAAAGCCTCGCAGGGTTTTCGCCGGAGAACCAGTCGTGGCTCACGCTGCTGATGAACAACCCGACCTCCGACGACCTGCTGCTCGATGGCCTGCATCTCTATCTCGATCAGGCATCGGAGGCGCGCTTCCTGAATTCGCTCAAGCTGCAAAAATGTGGCGAATGGATCGGCAATACGGCCCCTGCCCGGCTGCAGATGCGATTGATGGAGTCCGCCAAGTCGAGCCAACACCCGGCCTACGCCGCCTTCCGCGAAGGACTGACCCGTTCCGGCGGATTGGAACGGGCTTATCCCAAGGCAGAAATCTAGATCAGCGCCTCCATGTGGAAGCGGAGCTGTTCGGGCGGGTAGCGGAATTGCGCGCCGATCGGGCAGGCGTTGCGCGCCAGACAGCCGTAAGTCATGCAGGCTTTCTTACCACTCTCGCTGGTGAGATGGGAGCGACAGGCCGCGATATCGAAGCCGGACAGGCCGATCGCCGCGACCGGACAGGCTGTAAGGCAAGGCTTGTCCCGGCAGGTATCGCAAGGATGGCCGGGCTTGGTGATGTTGGTTTCAATCTTGAACGGAAAACCGAGTGCGCCGCGATAGCCGTGCCACAGCCCGTATTGCGGATGGATCAGGATACCGAGCGGCGAAGGCTTCAGCCCTTCCGCCTTCATTGCCCATTGCTGAAACGGTTGCCAAGGCCGATCGGAGGGGAAATAAGCGGTTGCTCCGAGTTCTTCTGCCAATGGCCGGATCCGTTGTTTCGACCACGTATCGAGGGGATCGGGGCCATCATAACTCCGACGCCATCTGGCAAAGGCCGGCCACATCGACCCGCCCAGATTGCCGAGCAGCACGACCGATCGCGCCTTCGAGCCATCCGCCAGCAATGGCCCCTCGTCCGGTCCGAAACTAACAATGCCACGGGCGAAGATACCATGCGGCTCGAGCGCCTCCGAAATTCGGTCGAGAACCGCCGGGAGGCCGCTCATTGCGGCCCCTGATGCTTATAGTGCGGGCGCCAGACTCCTTCCTGGATGAAGTCGGCAACCAGCTTGGCGCCGCCTTGCTCCCTGGCGGCCTCGGGCTCTCTTCAAGTAAAGGCGTCAGGCATCGAATCCTTGCGATCCTTGATGAAGGCAAGCAGGGCTTCGTCGATGGCGGGATCGAGCGGCGGCGCCTCGTAGGAATCGAGCCATGCACGGCAGAGCGCATTGGCGCGCTGCTCGATCCGCTTCTCTCCCTCGATCTCCCACTGCTCGAACGAGTTGTTGTCAGCAAGCGCCGAGCGGTAGAAGGCTGTCTGGAAATGCGCCTGGGTATGCGTGCAGCCGAGATAATGGCTGCCCGGTCCGACTTCGCGGATCGCTGAGAGCGCCTGACCTTCTTCCGAAAGATCGATGCCTTGCGCCATCTTCTGCATCATGCCGAGCTGGTCCTGGTCGATCATGAATTTCTCATAGGAACTGACGAGGCCGCCCTCCAGCCAGCCGGCCGCATGCAGGACAAAGTTCGTGCCGGCAAGCAGCGTCGTGTTGAGCGTATTGGAGGATTCGTGCGCGGCTTGCGCATCCGGCACCTTGGAGCCGCAGAGCGAACCGCCGGTGCGGAACGGCAGGCCGAGGCGGCGGGCGAGCTGGGCCGCGCCATAGGAAACGAGCGATGGCTCCGGCGTACCGAAGGTCGGCGCGCCCGATTGCATGGAGATCGATGCCGCAAACGTGCCGAAAAGGACCGGCGAGCCCTTTCGGATAAGCTGCGAGAAAGACGCGCCCGCCAGGACTTCGGCGAGGATCTGCGTCAGCGTGCCGGCGACCGTGACCGGGCTCATGGCGCCCGACAGGATGAAGGGTGAAACGACGGAGGCCTGGTTGTGCCGCGCATAGACTTTCAGCGCGCCGAGCATGGTGCCGTCGAAGACCATCGGCGAATTGGCATTGATGAGGTTCAGCGTCACGCAATTGTTTTCGACGAATTCGTTGCCGAAAACGATCTTCGCCATGGCGACCGTATCCTCGGCACGTTCCGGGGCGGTGACCGAACCCATGAAGGGTTTGTCGGAATATCTGATATGGCTGTAGACCATGTCGAGATGGCGCTTGTTGACCGGAATATCGACCGGTTCGCAGACCGTCCCGCCCGAGGAATGCATGGACGGCGCCATATAGGACAGTTTCACGAAATTGCGGAAATCCTCGATCGTCGCATAACGGCGCTTGCCATCGAGGTCGCGCACGAAGGGCGGACCATAGACGGGTGCGAAGACGGTCGCATTGCCGCCGATTTGCACGCTACGTGCCGGATTGCGCGCGTGCCAGGTGAACTCTTTCGGCGCGGTCTTCAGCAGTTCGCGGCAAAGCCCTTTCGGGAAATGCACCCGGTGGCCCTGGACGTCGGCGCCGGCTTGTCTCCAGAGGTCGAGCGCTTCGTCGTCGTCGCGGAACTCGATGCCGATCTCTTCGAGGATCGTGTCGGCATTGCGCTCGATGAGCTGCAGACCCTCTTCGTCGAGCACGTCATAGACGCCGATCCTGCGGGTGATGTAGGGCAAGGACGGCCCCGGACCGCCGCCCGCGCGTGCTGCCCGGCGGCCCGCCGCGCCCCGTTCGCCGCGGCCGCGTCGTCCCGCGCCGCCTGCCGGTTCCGTTTGCTGGTTCAGATCGTCCATGATGTTCCTCGCCTTCGCGCCGCTCTTTGCGCATTCCTTCTGATGCGCCATGCTAGGCCTATGTGCAAGCTGAGCCCTGCCTTTCTGCGTCACGGGTTTGTGCAGGACAGACATTTCTTGACGTTCGTCATCCGTCGTTTTTCCGACGCACGGCTGTCGCATACGAAAGAAATTGCGAAACGATTTGAAGGTACAGATATTCGAAGACGGTGAGCGTCTGATTTGCCCGGCCCCGCGAACGTGAAGGGAAGAATCCCATGTCCGATGACGAAATCATCCTTTCGGAACTTTCCGACGAGGAACTCGTGCAGCAGATGCACGACGACCTTTACGATGGCCTCAGGGAGGAGATCGAGGAGGCCACGAATATCCTGCTGGAGCGCGGCTGGACGCCTTACGATGTCCTGACCAAGGCGCTGGTCGAGGGCATGCGCATCGTCGGTATCGATTTCCGCGACGGCATCCTCTTCGTGCCGGAGGTGCTGTTATCGGCCAATGCGATGAAGGCCGGAATGTCGATCCTGCGTCCGCTGCTCGCTGAGACCGGCGCGCCGAAGCTTGGCAAGATGGTCATAGGCACAGTCAAGGGCGATATCCACGATATCGGCAAGAACCTGGTCGGCATGATGATGGAAGGTGC
The DNA here is from genome assembly GCF_000757525.1 of Rhizobium sp. YS-1r. NCBI lineage: Bacteria > Pseudomonadati > Pseudomonadota > Alphaproteobacteria > Hyphomicrobiales > Rhizobiaceae > Rhizobium > Rhizobium sp. YS-1r. Next base: position 241,649 of record NZ_JPYQ01000006.1, read on the forward strand.
CGGTTTCGACGTCATCGACCTCGGCATCAACAACCCGGTCGAGAACTATCTGGATGCGATCGAGCGGGAAAAGCCCGACATCATCGGCATGTCGGCGCTTTTGACCACGACCATGCCCTATATGAAGGTCGTTATCGACACGATGAAGGAAAAGGGGATCCGCGACGATTATATCGTGCTGGTGGGTGGCGCGCCGCTTAACGAGGAGTTCGGCAAGGCGGTGGGGGCTGACGCCTATTGCCGCGATGCCGCAGTCACCGTCGAGACGGCGAAGGAGTTCATCCGCCGCAGGCATAACAGCCTCGCCGCCGGCGTCTGAGACTGGCCAGCGGCTAAGGCGGTTCAGTCTAATCAGCGAGCAGCACGTTCGACGCGGCGGCCGGCATCCTGGGTGGCGTCGACAGCATTCGCCGTGTCCTGACCCACGCCGCGGATCGTATTGCCGCAGGAGGAAAGCGAAACCATCGTCGCGAAAAGCGCGGCGATCACCGTGACTGTTCTGGCCGTCATGATAGAATACTCCGATGGAAATGGATCGAATTGTTCCGGAAAGCGAATTTCCGGCGAAGGAACGTTCAAACCGCGAAAAGGTTCACGTGATCGCCTGCGGGGCCATCGCGCGGGAGATTCTCGCGGTCTGCGAACAGAGTGGACTCGACCATATCGATCTCAACTGCCTGCCGGCGATCTGGCATGCCTATCCCCAGAAAATCGTGCCGGGACTCGAAAAGGCGGTCGCGGAGGCGCGTCAGAACGGGTTCGAGAGGATTTTCTTCGCCTATGCGGATTGCGGCACTGGCGGCGCGATCGACCGGTTGTGCGAACGCGAGGGCATCGCGCGGATCGAAGGACCGCATTGCTACTCATTCTTCGCCGGCAACGAGGCCTTTGCGGCCAAGGCCGATGACGATCTGCTCTCTTTCTTCCTGACGGATTTCCTCGCTCGCCAGTTCGAAGCCTTCGTCGTCCAGCCACTTGGCCTCGACAGACACCCCGAACTGAAAGACATGTATTTCGGCAATTACCGCAAGCTCGTCTATCTCTCCCAGCAGGAAGATGAGACATTGCAGGAGAAAGCGCGTGCGGCGGCTGATTATCTCGGCCTCTCCTACGAATACCGCTTCACCGGCTACGGCGACCTCACGCAAGCGTTACGCTCGGCTTAACGGTTTCTTTCGGCTTCACGAGAAGAGTGCCGCTTTGTGGACAAGGGGCGGCAGATGCAGGAACAGGGCTCTTCTCGGATCGTGGTGATGACCGCCGGCGGGACCAATCCGCAGGTGATGATCAATGCGCTCGCCCGGCATTTTCCCGATTTGCATGTGATCGAGGAACAACCTGAAACGAAGGGCGCGCTGTTAAGACGCCGTGCCAGGCGCTTCGGCTGGGCGACCGCGATCGGGCAACCCGGCACCATGGTTGCCCCCAGACTCGGCAAGAACGTTGCTGCAAGACGATCGGCAGAGATCATCCGCGATTACGGCCTGTCCGCCGAGCCAAATCCCGCCATTCCGGTAACCTGTGTGCCGTCATTGAATGATCCTGCCTGTCACGCCATGGTGACAAAGCTGCAGCCGGCTGCGATCTTCACCATCTCCTGCCGTATCCTGTCGCCGCAGACACTCGCCGCTATCCCCTGCCCGGTCGTCAATTTTCACGCCGGAATCAATCCCAGGTATCGCGGCCAGATGGGCGGATACTGGTCGCTCGTCGAAGGCGACGAGAAGAACTTCGGCGCGACCGTGCATCTGGTGGACAAGGGCATCGACACCGGCGGAACGCTGTACGAGAAGCGGCTGACGCCCTCCCGTGCCGACAGCCTCGCCACCTACCCGCTGCTGATGACGGCGGCTTGCGTCGACATTAGCGTTCGCGCTCTACAGGAGGCGATCGGCGGTACGTTGAAGCCCTGTCAGCCGCAAGGGCCCTCCGTCCTGCGCTTTCCGCCGGCGATCTGGACATGGGTCTATCACGGTTTCACCAAGGGTATCTGGTAGCCGCGTCGCTTTTTGCTCTATGCGACGTCGTGGCAAGCGCAGTCCTCCGCGCCCTGCCCGTGCATGCTTGTTCTCGACACGGAGGAAATCATGGCCGACCGAATCATCGTCTACTGGCGGGACATTCCGGCCCAGGTGATCGTCAAAAAGGGCCGCCAGACCGCCAAGCGCGAACTGTCGCTTCGCTTCACAGAGGCGATCGACATGTGTGCCATGCGGACTGGAGCTTCGGAGACGGATGATTATCTTGCGGAATGGCGAAAGGCCGATCCTGTCGTCGTTTCCGATGATCTGGAGGCCGAAGCCGATAAGGCTGCGGCCGAGCTTGAAGCGGCCTATGACAAGGAACGGCTCGCGACACTGGTAAAGGCAGGCGGACGCGAAACGGTCTGACGTAGCAGAAGAACACTCATTTCGGCATCCAAGAGGAATGCCCGGAGGAATTAATGACCCGCACCATCGTTGCATCCGCAACCCGGGAAGTCGTGATCGGCTTCGACCAGCCCTTCTGCGTGATCGGCGAACGCATCAATCCGACCGGCCGCAAGAAGCTCGCGGCGGAAATGGTGGAAGGCAATTTCGACACCGTCATCAAGGATGCGCTGGAACAGGTTGCGGCTGGCGCCACCATGCTCGACGTCAATGCCGGCGTGACCGCCGTCAACCCGAACGAGACCGAGCCGCCGCTCCTCGTCCGGACCTTGGAAATCGTACAGGGCCTCGTCGACGTGCCGCTGTCGATCGATAGTTCCGTGACGGCCGCAATCGAGGCGGCGCTGAAGGTCGCGAAGGGGCGGCCGCTGGTCAACTCCGTGACGGGCGAAGAGGAAAAGCTCGAGGCCATCCTGCCGCTCTGCAGGAAATACGACGTGCCGGTCGTGGCGATCTCCAACGACGAGACCGGCATTTCCATGGACCCGGACGTGCGTTTCGCGGTCGCCAAGAAGATCGTCGAACGCGCCGCCGACCACGGCATCAAGGCGCACGACATCGTCGTCGATCCGCTGGTCATGCCGATCGGCGCACTGGGCTCGGCCGGGCTGCAGGTCTTTGCGCTGCTCAGGCGCCTGCGCGAGGAGCTGAAGGTCAACACGACCTGCGGTCTCTCCAACATCTCCTTCGGCCTGCCCCACCGCCACGGCATCAATGCCGGCTTCATCCCGATGGTGATCGGCGCAGGCATGACGTCGGCGATCATGAACCCCTGTCGTCCGCAGGAAATGGAAGCCGTCCGCGCCGCCAACGTCCTGAACGGCACCGACCAGAATTGCGGCAACTGGATCACGACCTATCGCGACTACAAGCCGGTGGAAGGCGGAGCCGCTGCGGCGGTGCCTGCCCCCGCATCTGCCGGTCGCCGCGGAGGCCGTGCCGCAAGAGCTGGTGTTGGTGCAAGAATGGAGTAGAACGCGCCTCGAAGCGCGTGAGACAATGACAAGATGAATGATACCGCCGCCCATCCCCTCGTCCTCTTTATGCCGTCCGGCAAGCGCGGTCGGTTTCCGGTCGGCACGCCGGTGCTCGAAGCCGCGCGCCAGCTCGGCGTCTACGTGGAGAGCGTCTGCGGCGGTCGGGCGACCTGCGGCCGCTGCCAGATCTCCGTGCAGGAGGGACATTTCGCCAAGCACGGCATCACTTCCTCTCACGACCATCTTTCCCGGATCGGGCCGAAAGAGGAGCGTTACGATCGCGTGCGCAGCCTGCCTGAAGGGCGCCGCCTTTCCTGCTCTGCACTGATTCTCGGCGACCTCGTCATCGACGTGCCGCAGGACACGGTGATCAATGCGCAGGTCGTGCGCAAGGCGGCCGACGAGCGCGTGTTCGACCGCAACGCAGCGCTTCGCATGTGTTACGTGGAAGTCGAAGAGCCGGATATGGAAAAGCCGCTCGGCGATCTCGACCGGCTGAAAGCCGCACTTGCGGCAGACTGGCATTTCGATGATCTCGATGTCGATTTCCATCTGATCCCGAAGGTTCAGTCCATTCTGCGCAAGGGCGAATGGAAGGTGACGGCCGCGATCCACAAGGATCGCGAGGACGAGCGGCCTCGCCTCGTCGCGCTCTATCCGGGTCTTAAAAACGAGGCCTATGGGATTGCCTGCGACATCGGCTCGACGACGATCGCGATGCATCTCTCCTCGCTGCTTTCAGGCCGCACGGTGGCGTCCGCCGGCACGTCGAACCCGCAGATCCGCTTCGGCGAAGACCTGATGAGCCGAGTCTCCTACGTGATGATGAACCCGGACGGCCGCGAGGCAATGACGCTTGCCGTGCGCGAAGCTTTGAACGGGCTGATCGACAAGGTGTGCGCGGAAGGCGGCGTATCACGCGGCGATATCCTCGACAGCGTCTTCGTCGGCAATCCGATCATGCACCATCTCTTTCTGGGCATCGATCCGACCGAGCTCGGCGGAGCACCGTTTGCGCTGGCGGTCTCCGGTGCGGTGCGGGTGAAATCGTCGGAAATCGGCCTGCCGATGAACGAGGGAACGCGCACCTATGTCATGCCCTGCATCGCAGGCCATGTCGGAGCCGACGCCGCGGGGGCAACGCTGTCGGAAGGCCCGCACCGGCAGGATGAGATGATGCTCCTGGTCGATATCGGCACGAATGCCGAAATCGTGCTCGGCAACTCAAGTCGCGTGGTCGCGGCCTCATCGCCAACCGGGCCGGCATTCGAAGGTGCGGAAATCTCCTCCGGCCAGCGGGCGGCCCCCGGTGCCATCGAGCGCGTCCGTATCGATCCGCTGACGCTGGAACCGCGATTTCGGGTGATCGGCGTTGATCTCTGGTCGAACGAGCCCGGTTTTGCCGAGGCGGCGGCTGCGACCGGCATCACCGGTATCTGTGGCTCAGGCATCATCGAGGTGATCGCCGAGATGTATCTCGCCGGCCTCATTTCGGAGGACGGCGTTGTGGACGGGACGCTTGCGGAGCGGTCGCCGCGAATCTTGCAGAACGGCCGGACATTCTCCTATCTGCTGCATGACGGAGAGCAGCGCCTCACCGTGACGCAGAATGACGTGCGCGCCATCCAACTTGCCAAGGCGGCACTCTACGCCGGTGTGAAACTGCTGATGGACAAGCAGGGCGTGACCCAAGTCGATCGGATCGGACTTGCGGGCGCTTTCGGCACTTTCATCGACCCGAAATACGCCATGGTGCTGGGTCTGATCCCGGACTGCGACCTGTCCAGGGTCAAGGCGGTCGGCAATGCCGCAGGCACGGGTGCGCGCATGTGCCTGCTCAATCGCGAGTATCGTCGTGAAATCGAGGAGACGGTGAGGAAAATCGACAAGATAGAAACCGCTCTTGAACCAAGATTTCAGGAGCATTTCGTCGCCGCCATGGCCTTGCCGAACAAGGTCGATGCCTTTCCGCATCTTGCAGCGGTCGTGACGCTGCCGGAGCGCAAAGTTCTGGCAGATGCCGGCGAAGGCGGCCGCAGGCGTCGTCGCGGCCGCGAGTGACAAGCGCGATCCGGCGAGACCGGACAGCAGCCGAGCGATAGATCAAGCTGCAGCAGCGATAAGGCTGCCAAAGGCCTCGCGGACGCTTTCCGCCACTGCCTTGGCAGGATGCGAGAGCTGCGGCGCGGTCAGCAGCCGGATGTCGAAGCTGAACAGCTCCGGCAAGCCTTCCTTCGGGCCGAGAACCTGCATGTCATCCGTCACATAGGACAGCGGGAACGGCGCGATCGCCAGATCGGAAACGACCGCCGCCCTTTGCGCCATCGTATGCGCACTGGCATAGGCGATACGATAAGGCCGCTTGTGCTTTTCGAGCTGCGAGACGGCATCCTGACGCCAGACGCAACCATCCTCCCAGACGGAGATCGGCAGAGGATCGCGCAGATAGGCAGTACCGCACTTGGCACCGGCCCAGACCAGTTTTTCGGTATGGATCACCTCGCCACTCGTGGGAAACGGCCGCGTGGCGCAATTGATCAGCGTCAGGTCGAGGCGCTGTTCCTCCATGCGCTTCCTGAGCTGTATGCTCATGTCGACCGTGACGTCCACCATGATGCCGGGAAAAGCCTCCCCGAAATTCTTGAGGACCTTCGGCAGGATACGCTCGGCTATATCATCCGGCGCGCCGAGCCGCACGACGCCTGAAAGCTCGGGCATGACGAAACGCGATACCGCTTCATTGGAGAGTGCCAGCATGCGTCGCGCGTAGGAGAGCAGCATTTCGCCGTGCTGGGTGAGCGTTACGGAGCGGGCATCACGCAGGAAGAGCGTCGTCTTAAGTTGCTCTTCGAGCTTCTTGATCTGCATCGATACCGCTGACGGTGTGCGCAATACGGCCTCCGCAGCGGTGGAGAAATTTCCTGTCTCTGCAATCGCCACAAAGGTTCGCAGCACATCGTTGTCGAGCAACGGGAGCGGCGGACGGAAAGGTACGGTCATGGCGGCCTCCATCAAAAAATCTGAACTTAAGAACGATATCATTTCGTTTGATTGAATGTCAAATGGCCGACATACTGCAAATCATCGGAAGCAAGCGTCCATGCAGAACAGAATTTCATGGGACGCATCACTTGCATCTGATTGATTGATGGATTGACGGCGCTCATTCTCCCAGTCTGCGCCGTCCATGAAATACCCAAGGAGAACTGCCATGACCATGATTACCTATCAGGAGAGCGATCGCTCCCGGTTTCGGCCGTCATCGTTCGCCTCGTTTCTACGCCCGGCTCTCTTTCTCATCCTGAAAGTCCGCAACGAACGCCGCCGCCGCCAGACGGAAAAGGTGCTTGAGGGCCTGCCCGCGGAGATCCGCAAGGATATCGGATGGCCGACGACCAATGCGGCAACCGATCGTAAATAACCTCCCGACGCACGGCCCGTACCGTTGATATGGCACGGGTCGTGCATTTCGGAGTGCCGTTCCGAAAGCCAATTCGGAAAGAGATCACGCCTGCGACCCGTCCGTGTCGCAAAAATATCATCGGCCTGTCGTCAAAAGCCCTTCTCCGCCTTATTTTTCCGTGTCAATGTCGCTTTTAAAGTATAAGCGGGCCGCAAAGTACGGCCATTGACAGGGGAATGAAAGCATGGATCTGACGAGCAAAAGCCCGATGAAGAAGCGTTCCCTGGTCTTCTTTCTCGTACCGCACTTTACGATGCTGCCTTTTTCGGCGGCTGTCGAAACCCTTCGCATTGCCAATCGCATGCTTGGTTATTCCGCCTATACTTGGCGGCTCTGTTCGGTCGATGGTGAGAAAGTCTATTCATCGAGCGGCATCGGCCTCGAAGTGAATTCGTCGCTCACCGACGAACGGCGCTACCTTTCCGGCGAAAACCGTCCGAACATGGTGATCGTCTGTTCTGGTATTTATGTCGAAGAATTCCGCAACAAGTCGGTGAATGCCTGGCTCCGGGAAACTTACAACCGCGGCATTGCGGTCGGCAGCCTCTGCACCGGCGCTCACGTGCTTGCACAGGCCGGCCTCCTGAACGGCAAGCGGTGCGCCATTCATTGGGAAAATCTCCCCGGTTTTGCCGAAGCCTTTCCGCAGGCGGAGGTCTATGCAGACCTCTACGAGGTCGATTCGAATCTCTATACCTGCGCCGGCGGCACGGCATCGCTCGACATGATGCTGAACCTGATCGGCCAGGATTTCGGCGAGAACCTCGTCAACCGGGTCTGCGAGCAGCAATTGACTGATCGGGTGCGCAATCCGCATGACCGCCAACGGCTTCCCCTGCGTGCCCGACTGGGCGTGCAGAATGCCAAAGTGCTGTCGATCATCGAACTGATGGAGAACAATCTCTCCGAGCCGTTGTCGCTGGTGGAGATCGCCGACGATGCGGGCCTTTCCCGTCGTCAGATCGAACGCCTCTTCCGCCAGGAGATGGGCCGGTCTCCGGCGCGCTACTATCTCGAAATCCGGCTCGATCGTGCCCGGCACCTGCTGGTTCAATCCTCGATGCCGGTCGTGGAAGTGGCGGTCGCCTGCGGCTTCGTTTCCGCCTCGCATTTCTCGAAATGCTATCGCGAGGTCTATAATCGCTCGCCGCAGCAGGAACGTGCCGAACGCAAGCTCAATACGAATACGTCACGCGCCGGCGTCGTGGTCTGAGCAATCGGGATCGGCCGGTTAGCTCGCGGCCTGCAATACAACCGTAAACTCCGAAAAGACCTGGTTGCGGCCAAGGCTCTTGGCCATAAACAGGAACTGCTCGGCGGCATTGAGATAGTTGTCAAATATCTCCGGGCCACAGACTTTCGCCAGGCCGATTGAAACGGTGACAGAGAAATCGCTGTCTCCGGCCACGAACCGCTTGGAAGCGATCCCCAGTCGTAGCTTCTCGCAAAAATCCATGGCAGCGGCGCCGTCGAGACCGATCAGGAACATGCCGAACTCCTCGTCGTCCAGGCGAGCATGCAGATGCCGGCTGCCCTGACAGGCAGCCTCGATCTTCGCGGCAATCGCCCTCAGCACCTGGCTGACGGTTTCCTCGCAGCAGGTCTCGTTCAGCCGTCGGAAATGATCGATATCGACAATGGCGACCGCGCAGGGAACCTCTTGCGACAGGCACGCCTCGACCAGAGGCCGACCGAGGCGATAAAACTCCTTCAGGGTCGGAAGTCCGGTCAAGGGATCGGTAGCCGGCTCCGTCGCTTCCAATTGCGCCCGAGATGGCGCAGCCCGACCATAGGTCAGATGCTCCGTTTCCCGGGTGTGATGGCTTTGATGATAGGGCATGCAAATCCTTGGGGTCAGGCTACGCTTTTGACTGCCGCCGGCTCCTTGAGCTTGGCCTGCATCGACCAAATCTGAACCAGCGTGTCCAGGTTCTGGTTGACGCGGCAGTAGAATTCCTCGTCGATGAAGGGCCGCAGCATGAAATCGTTACCTCCCGCCTTCAGGAAGCGGGCCGAAAGCAGCCGGTTGGAGGAAGACGAAACGCCGATGATCCTGAGTTCATGCGAACCGCGCACCGAGCGGATCCGGCGGGTGAGTTCGAAACCGTCGATATCCGGCATGTTGTAGTCGGTGACGACGAGACCGATATCCGGATTTTTCTTAAGGATTTCGAGCGCTTTGGCGCCGCTCTCGGCAACGCTGACCCGGAAATTGTAGCGTTTCAGGCGGCTCGACAGCAGCGCCCGGGCCGTCGGGCTGTCGTCGACGATCAGCACATGGTGGCGATGGTTGGTGAGGAAGCGGCAGACCGATTCCGCCAGCATTTCGACGGCAAAGACATTATCCTTCAGGATGTAGTCGACGATTTCCTTGGACAGCAGCTTGTCGCGGGTCGCTTCGTGGAACGTTCCGGTGAAGACGATGGTCGGGATCGACAGATCGATCAGGTATTCCAGCGCCTCGCCGTTTTCAGCACCCGGCAGATTGATGTTCGAGATCGCCAGCGTCACCGGCTCGGTGGAGCGGTCATAGGCAAGCTGCAGCTCTTCGAAATTGCGGCAGACCTCGACCTCGATGCCGAACAATTCCTTCAGCCGGGTACCGATCATCGAGGTAAAGACGTTGGAATCCTCCGCAAGCAGGATGCGGGAATTTGCCAGTGATTGGCCGGAATATTGCATCCCGGAAATGCCGAGGAATGTCATGACGCCCCTATCGATAAATACTGCCCCTCTGAGAACATTTGTACTGTGAACGGTTTGCAGAACCGTTAATCCGAGCACCGCTCCGGTCTCGAAAAGACAAGGGCGGCCCGGAGACCGCCCTTTAAAGTCAATGGTCTATTACTTTTAGCCCCTATCAGGCCCTGAGCGCCTCGTTCTCCGGATCGAACGGGCTTTCCGGGATGACGCTTGCATTATAGAGCGTGCCAAGGATCTTGATCTTCAGCTTCGTGCCAGCCACCGCATAGCCGGGCTTCACCATGGCAAGTGCCAGCGACTTGCCGACGCGCCAGCCATAGGCGCCGTTGGTGGCGCGGCCGATGAGTTCGCCTGTCTCGTCGTAGATCGCCTCGGAACCGCGGGCATCCACGTCGTTGGCGCCCTCGACCGCAAGCGCGCAGAAATTCCACCTGAGCCCCCTCTCCCTGTAGGAAAGCAGGCCTTGCTTGCCGAGAAAATCCTTGTCCGTCTTGATGAAGCGGTCGAGACCGGATTCGTAGGCATTGTACTCGATCGACATTTCGCGCGGGATCAGCCTATAGGATTTTTCGACCGACATGGAGAGCATGGCGCGGATGCCGAAGGGCTTGATGCCGAATTCGGCGCCCGCCTCCATCAGCTTGTCGAAGATGTAATTCTGCATCTCGATTGGATGATGCAGTTCCCAGCCTAGCTCGCCGACGAAATTGACGCGCAACGCATGGGCCGAGGCCGCCCCGACGGAAATCTCCCTGCCCGAAAGCCATGGGAAATCCTTGTTGTCCAGGCTCGTGCGGGTGAGTTTCTTCAGCACATCGCGGGATTTCGGACCGGCAAGCACCAGCACGCCGAACTTCTGGGTGATCTGCTGCAGGCGGACGGAACCGTCGCTCGGCGCGAGCTCGCGCAGATAATCGTGGTCATGCGCCTCGTAGGCGCCGGCCGAAACGAGATAGAAACGATCCGGCGCCCATTCATAGACGGTGAACTCCGAACGAACGCCGCCATCCCTCGTAAGCAGATGGCAAAGCGCGATACGGCCGCGTTTCTTCGGGATCGCATTGGCCAGGATCGCATCGAGCCATACACGCGCTCCGGGGCCTGAGACCTCCATCTTCGCGAAGGCCGACATGTCGAGCACGCCGACATTCTCATGTACGTTTTTAATCTCGTTGCCGACGTGATCGAAATAGTTCGAACGACGAAAGGACCATTTTTCGACGATCCTTCCATCGTCCAGCGGTGGCGCATGGTTGTGGCTGGTGATGACCTCGGCGCCGACTCCGAGTTCCTCCTTCGATACCTGGTAGCCTTCCGGTGCAAACCAGTTGGCACGCTCCCAACCATAGACGGAACCGAAAACAGCACCGAGTTTCTTGAGACGGTCGTAGACCGGCGTGGTTTTCAGGGGACGCGCGGCGGCACGCTCCTCATCGGGATAATGCATCGTGAAGACGTTGGCATAGGCCTCCTCGTTCTTCTCGATGAGGTAGCCTTCGGTGGCGTAAGGCCCGAAGCGGCGCGGGTCGACGCCCATCATGTCGACGGTCGGCTCGCCGTCGACGATCCATTCGGCAAGCTGCCAGCCGGCGCCGCCGGCCGCCGTGATGCCGAAGGAGTGGCCTTCGTTGAGCCAGAAATTTTTCAGTCCCGGCGCCGGGCCGACGATCGGCGAGCCGTCCGGCGTATAGGCGATCGCACCGTTATAAACCTTCTTGATGCCGACCTCTGCAAAAGCCGGAACACGCGCGATCGCGGTTTCGATATAGGGCATCAGCCGATCGAGATCCTCCTGGAAGAGCTCATATTCGCTGTCATCGGACGGGCCGTTGACGTAGCAGACCGGCGCGCCGACTTCATAGGGGCCAAGCAGCAGGCCGCCATTCTCCTCGCGCATGTACCAGGAGGAATCCGATTCGCGCAGGACCCCCATTTCCGGCAGGCCTTTCGCCTTGCGCTCCTGGATCGCCGGATGGGGTTCGGTAACGATATACTGGTGCTCGACGGGTATGACGGGAATGTTGATGCCCACCATCTCGCCCGTCTTGCGGGCGAAATTGCCGGTACAGGAGATGACGTGCTCGGCGGTGATTTCGCCCTTGTCGGTCGTCACCTTCCACAGGCCATCGGATTGCTGTTCGATCGCCGTGACGGTCGTATTGCGATAGATGGTGGCGCCGCGGTCGCGCGCGCCCTTGGCAAGCGCCTGCGTGAGATCGGCCGGCTGGATATAACCGTCGTCCGGATGCTGGATCGCGCCGAGGATGCCGTCGGTTTCGCAGAGCGGCCAGATCTCCTTGACCTCGTCCGGCGTCAGGATGTTGACTTTGACGCCGATCGTCTCGGCGATGCCGGCGTAATACATGTACTCGTCCCAGCGGTCCTTGGTACGGGCGAGACGGATGTTGCTGACATTCGCGAAACCGACATTCATGCCGGTTTCCTGCTGGAGTTCCTGGTAGAAGCGCACCGAATATTTATGGAGCTGGCCGACCGAATAGGACAGGTTGAAGAGCGGCAGGAGCCCGGCGGCATGCCAGGTCGAACCGGAGGTCAACTCCTTTCGCTCGATCAGGACCGCGTCGCTCCAGCCCTTTCTCGCCAGATGGTAGAGCGTCGAAACGCCGACCACGCCGCCGCCGATCACCACCGCCCGTGCATGTGTCTTCATGGAATGAACCCCTTTTCGGCCTCGTCCGGCCTTCACGATACTTTCGGGGACTATGCAATTCCAGCCGGCGGCCCAAACGCCTGATTACGACATTGCGACATCCAGCTCGCGACGATCGGTCGATGCCAGGTTTGAAGCCCTGTCAGATACCGCCACCGTCATCTATTTCCTCTAGTGAAACGGGCTTGGGACCATTCTTTGGTCGCGCAAGGATTGTGACATCCTGGCGGGGATAAGGTATCTCGATCCCCTCGGCGCGGAACCGTTTCAAGATGTTGGTGCGCACGGAATTTCGGATACGAATGCCATCCGACATGTCGGCAAGATGGAAGCGGAGCTCGAAATCGAGCGAGGAGCCGCCAAAAGCCATGAAATCCACGTGGGGACCGGGATTCTTCAAGACTTCGGGAATATCATCGACGATCTCCAGCAGTATCGCGATTACCTGTTCCGGATCGCTGTCGTAACTTACAGACACCGGGATCTCGGAACGCTGTATGCGGTTCTTGAGCGTCCAGTTACCGACCGGAGCATTGATCAGATCCGAGTTGGGAACGATGATCGCCTGTTGGCGGAAAGTCTCGATCTCGGTGGCGCGTACGGAAATGCGCTTCACAATGCCTTCGGTCGTTCCGGTGACGACAAAATCACCGACCTTGAACGGCCTCTCCACAAGCAGGATCAGGCCGGATACGAAGTTCGACACGATGTTCTGCAGACCAAAACCGATGCCGACTGAGAGCGCCGAGGCGACGAGCGCGAAGCTCGACAGGTCGATGCCGGCAGCCGAGACGCCGATGATGACCGCAAGCCCGACACCGAGATAACCGATGCCGGTCCTCACCGAATTGCGAACGCCGAGATCGACCTGGCTGCGGGCCAGCACATTGCCGTCGATCCATCTCTGCACCCAGCGCGTGACGACAAAGCCAACGCCGAAAAGCAGCAGGCCGCCCAGGATGCCGACGATCGAGATCGAGATATTACCGACGCGGATTTCGGTGAAGAAGCTGAATATCCAGGCTTCGATATCGGCAATCTGGAACCCCCACGTCAGCAGGATCAGCGGGATCCCCAAGAACAGGGCGAAGGCATAGACGCCAAGCCCCGCGACGAGTCCCGCCTGATCGAGCGCCACTTCGTTGAAGTGGAAGCGTTCGGCAAGCCTGCGCCCTGCGGCCGTCGCAGTAAACGAGCCCTGCTTCGAGATCGCCTTGCCGGAAAGAAGTCCGATATAGATGAGGACGATGACGGCGCCGGTCAGCACGATCTGGGTCGAGGCGAAACGTGCGAGCCCTATGTAGCCGGTCAAAACCGAAAGAATGAGCAAACCGCCCATCAGCCGGAGCAGTAGAGGAAAAAAACGTGGCCAATCATGCCCCGGCCCGTCCGGGTCCTCTCCCTCGACGAGCCTCGGCTTGACGAAGGAAATTGCGATCAGCATCAGACCGACGATGACCGAGGCAAGCAGGCTCTTGACGATGGTGAGCACAAGCGGCGAATTGAGCGCCTCGCTGATCGCGCCGAGCAGATAGTCGAGCCCGTTGACGATCGCCATGGCGAGCACCGCTATCGTCAGCCGTCGTGCGCCGCGATTGGTGAGGCGGACCAACCGCCATTGCGGCTCTCCGGGAGCCAGAACGCCATAGGTGAGCTTCGAGACGAAATAGACGAACCAGACGAATCCGAAGAAAGTAGCAATGATCGGTGAGACGTCCGGCCGAAGCACATTGAAGCCGTCCAGGAACAGGAAGGATGCGACGAGGAAGGACGCAAGCGATATCGTCTGAATGACGGTAGACCAGAAGGCGACTGACAGGCGTCGGATATAGGATGGCGCCTCCTGCCCGTCGCGGCGGATGAAGCGACCGAATATTCGATACCCGCCGGAGAGAAAGAGCATGCCCGCGCCGAGCGATAACGCGATGGCGCCGAGCAATTGCAGCTTCTTGTATTTCCAGACGAAGCTGATCCAGCTTCCGAAGGTGGAACCGAAATTCCGAACCTCGGCGACGAATGCCGATCCGGCATCCGCGAACAATTCGCCCGATAATTCGGTGTGGCGGAACAGCGTTTGGGCAAATAGCGTGCGACGCAGATTGGTGATCGAGTTGGCAAGCTGGGTCGCGCCGTTCGACAGGGTGCCGGCATCGTCGACGATGATGTTGAGTTCCGAACGCTCGTTGAGCAGCCGGCCGCGTTCTTCCGTGACAGCCGGTGCCTCCGAAGCCTGGCCGGCGGGCGGCGGGTCCCCCAGGCTCGCGAGACGCGACTGGATCTGCTCGATCCGCGTCCGCATCGCGTCGGAAATGACATTCATCTCTTCGACGATCTTTTCGGCCTGAACCCTGAGCTCCGCCAGGCGTGCGTCGTCGCTGGAATCTTCCTGCACACGGCTGCGGAAGGTATCGAGCTGCCGGCGTATCGCTTCGATCTTGGCCTTCATGTCCGCATTGATCGAGTCGATCGTGACAGCCGACTCGAGTTGTGGCTGAGGCTGCTGTAGCATTTGCGCGCCGGCAGACGACGGTAGACACAGCGCCGACGCGATGATCGTGAGCAGCAGAATTGTGACAATCGCGCGGGCCGCGCACGCGATTGTCGAAGGTCCGGTCGTGGAAGGTGCCAAATCGGTACTCATTGTCTTTCGATCAGATTCGTGCCGCGAAAATAGAGGGACTTCGCGGCGAAGAAAAGGAAGCCCGCCTTTCCCGCACCTGGAATTGGAACAATCACATGGAACCTGGAACATTTCCGTGCGTTACCTTTTGCCAATATCAAACAGGAGGGTAAAATATGGAAGGTGCAGGGGTAGGCTGGATCGCGGCCATCATCATCGGCGGCATTGCGGGCTGGCTCGCAGAACAGTTCATGAAGAGCAATATGGGCATCCTCATGAACGTCCTTCTCGGCATCGTCGGTGCTATTATCGCCAATGCCATCCTTGGCGTTTTCGGAGTCGTGCTCGGTGGTTGGATCGGGTATCTGATTGCCGGTTTCGTAGGCGCCTGCATCCTGATTGCGGTCGGGCGGGCAGTACGACGCTAGTATCCCGATTCCAAATCTATCGTTCGAAATAGATCAGGTATTGTATTTCATACCATCGGGCCTGAAAGTCATCCTCATTTAGCCTGCTGACATCAGAAACCGGCGCCGGGCCTGGAAAGATATTCGAGCTCGGCGGCGGTGGATTCCCGCCCCATGAGCGAATTGCGGTGCGGGAAACGGCCGAACTCACGGATCACCGACCGGTGACGTTCGGCGTAATCCAGGTATTCCTCATCCCCGAGCAGCGTGAACAGTTCGACCGAACGATCCTGTTCGGCAAGATTCTCGGCATGCTCGAAGGGCAGATAGAAGAAACCCCGCTGCTCCGGCGGCACCGCCATGTCGGCGCCGATTTCGATGGCTAGCTTCGCCTCCCTCAGCGCCAGCCAATCGGTCGCAAAGGCAAGCGGCGTGCCTCTGTAGATGTTGCGCGAAAACTGGTCGAGCGCGATGACGGCAGCAAGCCGGCTCTGCGGCGAGGCCCGCCACAGGTCGAATTCACCGCGGGCGAGCGAGAGATGCGTGGGCGCGAAATGCCTGCGCATGGCTTCGTCCAGCGCCTCGTTCTTCTCAAACCAGTCCTTGCGGGTCAGTTCCTTGAACCAGAACGAGAATACTTCCTCGGGCGTCTTGATGTCCGTCTTTGCCATGGAGCGATCTCCTCAGTCGAGGCGAAGCAGGGAAATATCCTTGCCGAGCATGCGGGCAAGCGCCTCGACGACCAGATTGTGGTCCTCCCGCTGCGGCAAACCGGAAACCGTCACCGCGCCCACGCAGCCGACGCCGGCGACCGTGATCGGAAAGCTGCCGCCATGGGCAGCATAGTCGGTGGAAGATAATCCGAATTTCTCTTGGAGCGTTGCCTCTTGCTGTGCCAGCTTCCGGCCGATCGCATAGCTCGACTGGAAGAAACGAAGCACAAGGTTGCGTTTGCGGCGAACCCAGCCCTCATTGTCCGCCGTGGATCCCGGTAGCGCTGCATAAAAGGCCGGCATGGAATGCAGCCGCACGTCGATTGCAATACCCAGCCCCCGTTCCGTCGCCATATGGCGAAGAAGCGATCCAAGGTCCCAGGCGGTGGAAAGGTCAAAGCGGTCGAAGACGAGTGCCCTCTCCTGTTCGGCGATCTTCGCGATATCCTCTTCGATGGCCATATCCGTCGTCCTCCGCTTCCGGCAGCGGGGGCATTGATGCCGCCAAAGCGGCCGAAAGTAAAGTTCTGCCGCCTCTTCCGCGGGGGCAGATTTCCGCACCATGGAGAAGGCGCCAAGGTTCGTAGACAGCGAAGCCGATCCCCGCTGACCGCCGGATCTCAGGGCATCAAGGCATGAGTTCGTGTATCGAGGAAAGCAGCTTTTCGTGCTGGTAGGGTTTCGGCAGGAAGAGCGTATTGGCCGGCAAAAGCATCGGATCAAGGTTGACCACGCCGGACGTGATGATGATGCCGACACTTGGACGAATGGCACGGACGCGTCGGGCAAGCTGAATGCCGTCCATGGAGCCGGCCATGTCAACGTCGGTGAAGACGATGTTGATGTCGGAACGGTTGCGGAAAAGCACCATTGCCTCGTCGGCATTGCCGGCTTCCAACACCGTGTGGCCGACGTCCTCCAATGCGTCGAGCGTGGTGAAGCGGATCAGCGGCTCGTCCTCGACGATGAGGACAACAGCTCTCTGCGGCATGGGGGTCTCCTTAAGATCCAGGCCCGGCGAAATCCGGAAGTGCCAGGGCCCCTGGACACGCTTCGGCCTGCGCTCCGAGCGCCATATAAGTGAGATGCCGATCGACGGCAAGCACTAGGACTGCCCGTAAAAAAGACTGCTTGAGACATCAAGGTTGCGGCTTCGGTGTCTTGTCGGGATTGAATGATGGATAATGGTGTTCGACAAAGTGTAATTTTCCGCTGGGACAACATGCTGATCCGCCAGTGCCGTTTGCGTGGGCAGGATTTCAAATTTGCGCCAAAAAAACTTGCTTTTGATCAAGAAAAGGAACTCAATACTGTCTGACTGTCATACGGCGGCCAACCCGAGGCTTCAGCATGCGATTCCTTCGTCTAATTTCATTACTGTTGACGGTGGCGGTGATTGCCGCCGTCGGATTTCTTATGATTGGATGGCGGTCGGAAATTCCTCCGGATGATAGGGCGGCAAGCACACCGTATCCTCCCGATCTCGTCGCCAAAGGCGCACAGCTTGCCGCAGTCGGAAACTGTATCGCCTGCCATACCAAGCCCGGTCAGGAGGCATTTGCGGGCGGACTTCCGATCCCCACGCCGTTCGGTACGCTTTATTCCACCAACATCACGTCGGATCCGGAGACCGGGATCGGCCGCTGGAGCGAAGCGGCCTTCGTCCGCGCCATGCGCGAAGGTGTCGATCGGCAAGGCAATCATCTTTATCCCGCCTTTCCCTATGACCATTTCACCTGGGTGACGGACGAGGACAACAAGGCGCTTTACGCCTTCCTGATGACCCGCAAGCCGGTGAAGGCAACCGCACCGGAAAACGACCTGAAGTTTCCGCTTCAATTCCGTCCGCTGCTCGTCGGCTGGAATATGCTCTTCTTCCGGGAAGGCGTGATGCAGCCGGATCCATCGCAAAGCGAGGAATGGAACCGCGGCCGCTATCTCGCCGAAGGACTCGGGCACTGCGGGGCCTGTCATACGCCCCGAAACGCATTCGGGGCCGAAGACAGAAATCATCATTTCGCAGGCGGAGAAGCGGAAGGCTGGCAGGCCTATGCGATCAACGCCGATTCGAAATCGCCCATTCCCTGGACGGTCGACAGCATCGCCTTCTACCTACGCAACGGCTGGCATGAGCTGCATGGCGTTTCGCGTGGCCCGATGGCGGAAGTCACCGGCAATCTCGGCCTCCTGCCCGACAGCGATATACGTGCCATTGCGACCTATATCGCTTCCGTCATGGGCGAGCCGTCGCCGGAGCGCAAAGAGAGGGGCGAGCAATTGGTCCGGAGTTTCGGCAAGGGGGGCGCCGACATTACGACTGCCTCGCTCGACGAAAACAAGGCTTCCGCCGATCTCGCCGGACATCCAGGAGCCGCAATCTACGGCGCGGCCTGCGCAACTTGTCATGAGAGCGGCAGGGCGCAGCCCTTCGGCGGCCTGAACTTCACGCTCAGCACGGCCGTCAATTCGCCGAATCCGCAGAATATTATCAACGTGACGCTGTTCGGCCTGCCGCCGGCAGATGGCCAACTGAGCGCTATCATGCCGGCCTTCGGCAATACGCTTGACGACCAGCAGGTTGCCGACCTCCTCGGTTATCTGCGTGAACGTTTCTCCGATCAGCCGGCGTGGTCCGGACTGACCGATCTCGTTGCAAAAACCCGCTCCGGCGAGCATCCAGTCACCGTACTGCCCTCCGACGGGATTGAAAGAGCGCCAAAGAATGTCGGCGCCAAGGAGCAAAAATGACCATCACAGTCAACGTTAATGGACAGAAGCATCAGGTCGATGCGGAGCCGGACACGCCGCTCCTTTACGTGCTGCGCAATGATCTCGAACTGAATGCAGCGAAATATGGCTGCGGGCTCGGGCAGTGCGGCGCCTGTACCGTCATGATCGACGGCAAGGCGGCACTTTCCTGCGTCACCCCGTTATTGGTCGCCGAGGGACGCGAGATCACCACAGTGGAAGGCCTCGGCACGATCGACAATCCCGGCCCGATTCAGCGAGCCTTCATCGAAAAACAGTCGGCACAATGCGGCTACTGCATTGCCGGTATGATGATGAGTGCGGCCGCACTTCTGAAGCAGAACCCGAAGCCGAGCGACGATGACATCCGCTCCGCCCTGCGCACCAATCTCTGTCGTTGCGGCACTCACATGCGCATCATGGCCGCCATCAGGCGGGCCAGCGAACTGATGGAAGAAGCAGCTCTTCCGGCTGCCACGAACAGGAGTGCCGGCTGATGGATACGTTCAACAAGGCCGAAATCACCCGCCGCGGCCTGCTTGCGGGCACCGGCGCCCTCGTCGTCAGCTTCTCGGTTGCCAATGCGCTCGCGCAAGAGCCGGCACAGCAGCCGGCTGCCCCTGCCCCGGCCAAGCCGCCGGCACTTCCGGGTAGTCTGAATACCAACCGGTTTCTCGATAGCTGGATCCGTATCGACGCTGATGGAGCGATCACTGTTTTCACCGGCAAGGCCGAACTCGGCCAGGGCATCCGTGCGCCGCTGATCCAGGTGGCTGCCGAAGAGCTCAACGTGGAACCGAAAGACATCACCCTCATTGGCCCCGATACCGCGCAGACCCCGGACGAAGGGTTCACTGCCGGCAGCCAGTCCATGCAGAACAGTGGGACGGCGATCCGCAACGCTTCCGCACAGGTGCGAGAGCTGCTGATCGCCCGGGCGGCAACACAATGGAACCTGCCGGCTGAACAGCTCAAGGCGGAAGGGAAAACCATCGTCGCGCCGGATGGCCGCTCGATCGGCTACGGTGCGCTGGTCGCGAACCAGTTTTTGCATGTGGAAGCACAGCCGCAATCCAGGTTGAAGTCACCGGACCAGTTCAGCGTCATCGGCCGCGACCTGCAGCGCCTCGACATTCCGGGC
Organism: Rhizobium sp. YS-1r; assembly: GCF_000757525.1. NCBI lineage: Bacteria > Pseudomonadati > Pseudomonadota > Alphaproteobacteria > Hyphomicrobiales > Rhizobiaceae > Rhizobium > Rhizobium sp. YS-1r. Next base: position 261,521 of record NZ_JPYQ01000006.1, read on the forward strand.
AAGGTGACGGGCGGCGTTGCCTATGTTCAGGATTTGAAGCTGGACGGCATGGTGCATGCCCGCGTCGTGCGTCCACCGAGCTACAGCGCCACGCTGAAGAGCCTGGATGCCGGGGCAGTCGAGGCGATGCCGGGCGTGATCTCCGTCGTCCGCGATGGCAATTTCCTCGCTGTCGTCGCTGAAAAGGAATACCAGGCGATCAAGGCCATGCGTGCGCTTCAGGCGGCGGCACAGTGGGATGAGCCGGCCAAGCTGCCGGATCAGGCGACCCTTCCGTCCGAACTCGTTGCGCTGGAGGGTGATGTCGGGACAGTTGCGGAGTCCGGAACATCCTCCTTCCCGAACGGCCCGACCTTCGAGGCGACCTTCACCCGTCCCTATATCATGCACGGCTCGATCGGCCCCTCCTGTGGCATTGCCCTTATGAAGGACGACGGCACGATGGACGTCTGGTCGCATACGCAGGGTGTCTTCCCGGATCGCGAGGCGATCGCCCAGATGCTTGGGCTTCCCGAAGACAAGGTGCGGGTCATCCATATGGAGGGCTCCGGCTGCTACGGCCATAACGGCGCCGACGATGCCGCAGCCGACGCGGCACTGATCGCCAGCAAAATACAGGGCCGTCCGATCCGTGTTCAATGGATGCGCGAGCAGGAGCACGCCTGGGAGCCCTATGGTCCCGGTATGGTGACCAAGATCAGGGCTTCGGTCGGGCCGGACGGCAAGATCGACAACTGGACCTACGACCTGTGGAGCAATTCGCACAGCACGCGTCCGGGTGATGCCGGTTCGCTTCTGGCCGGCCGGACCAAGAGCAATCCCACGCCGCTCAAACCACCGAAGCTCTCGATCAGTCCCAGCGGCAATGGCGACCGCAATGCCGACCCGCTCTATGCCATCCCGAACCGGAGGATCCTCTGGCATTTCCTGCCTGAGATGCCGCTTCGCGTTTCGGCGTTGCGCGGTCTTGGCGCCCAACCGAACGTCTTTTCGATCGAAAGCACAATCGATGAGCTGGCGATCGCGGCAAAGGCCGATCCGGTCGAATTCCGGCTGAGGCACCTGACAGACAATCGCGCTGCCGACGTCGTGAAGCTGGCCGCCGACAAGTTCGGCTGGGGCAAGAGCGAAGTGCCTCGCGACCGCGGCGTGGGCTTTGCCTTCGCACGCTACAAGAACCATGCGGCCTATCTGGCGGTCGCATTGGAACTCAGCGTTGAGCCGGAGACTGGACGCGTCCGGGTCATCCGTGCGGCCTCGGCGATCGACAGCGGCCAGGCGGTCAATCCGGATGGCATCAGGAACCAGACGGAAGGCGGCATCCTGCAATCGATCAGCTGGACGCTTTACGAGGCGGTCACCTTCGACCGGACGCGCATCACCAGCACCGACTGGTCGAACTATCCGATCATGCGCTTCGCAAGCGTGCCGGATAGCGTCGAAGTGCATGTCATCGATCGGCCCGGAGCGCCGTTCCTGGGAACCGGGGAAGCCGCCCAGGGTCCGACCTCCGCCGCCGTCGCGAATGCGATCCGCAACGCAACCGGCAAGCGGCTCGTCGACCTGCCGTTGACGCGGGAGCGGGTAAAGGCCGCGATCGGAGCCTGACGATGTGCTGAATTGAGGCGGCGAGGTCAGCTTTTCGTCACCAAGTCTTTGACTTTTGTCGCGTTCCCATTGAACATGTTCCCGAAGCAAAGCTACGTGGGCTCCCAGCCGGCATGACGCCGGTCAGGGGCTCGCGGACCCCCTTCTCGCGAGAGTTGGTGAGCCCCGTCCCAGTCACTGAGAGCAAGCCTTGAGCCACGATCACGACGATCATCATCAGCACGGTCATGACGACCATTCCCACGTCGACTGGCGCGAGAATGGCGTGAAGGTCATCCCCGGCAATTCGCTCGATCCGAACACGGCTCAGACGCCCGGCATGAATCGGGCGACGGCGATCAACAAGGCGCGCGCAGGCGCGGAGAAGATCTGGGCCGGCACAGTGACGATCCATGCCAACGCCAAGACCGGGGCTCATCATCATGGTGATCTCGAAAGCATCATCTATGTCCTAAAGGGCAAGGCTCGCATGCGCTGGGGCGACAATCTCGAATATGTTGCCGAAGCCGGCCCGGGCGATTTCATCTATGTTCCGCCCTACGTGCCCCATCAGGAGATCAACGCCAGCCGAGATGAAACGCTCGAATGCGTTCTGATGCGCTCGGGTCAGGAGCCGGTCGTCGTGAACCTGGACATCGAGCCGGTCGAAAAGCCGGAGGAGGTTCTGTGGAAGGACCCCATTCACAAATAGCAACGTTACGTTAGCGGGATGTATCCGCTCGAAGAGAGCGCAGATTTCCGACCCGAGATGGTTTGAGCATTGCTAAAGCCGCCGCAATCCTGGTTTACCGAAGCCTCACTGGAGATTGACCGCTTCGAGGCTGTCCTTTAGAAGGCGGCATTCCGTTCCGAAGCAGGCGCTTCGGGATCTTAGAACGCTCCGGAGCTGATACGGATGGCGCTGTTCCCGCCGGACAAGCGTATGAAACGCGGACGTGATGAGGATAGCCTCCTGTCGCGCTGGCCGGTCCTTGCCGCGGCGCTTCTGATCGCCGCGCTCTTCGGTCTGCTTTCGGGTGTTGTCAAGGACGCGCAATTTCCACGCGGCATCCAGTCCGCCGACAAGGGTACCGATGCTCCGCATCTTTCCAAGCGGGAGCCGCTCAGGTCGCTTGTCGCGACAGACCGGAAAGAGGGAACCAGCGCCCAGTCGACGAGCGCCGACGGTGCGCTCGTCCCGGGTTCCGCAGAAATAACATTCCCGTTCCATGCTTCGGCTATCACGCCAAATCCCTCGTCCGATCCGGCCGCTTTTGCATTTTGGCCGGGATCTCTACCGCGCGCGCCGCCTGTCCGCGCCTGAGGATATCGCGCCTCGGCGCATTTACGACATGAGCGTTCTCGCCCCTCACCGCCTGGAAGCGTGACACGGGCCTAGCAGGATTAAAAACATGAGAAATTCCCCATGGTTGGTGGCGAGCTATGCGCTCATCATCTTGATCGGCGTTCTGGTGGCGCTGCCGAATGTCATTCCGCAGTCCACGCTCGACCGCCTCCCTTCGTGGCTGCCGCATAGCCGTGTTTCGCTCGGCCTCGATCTGCGTGGCGGCTCGCATCTGGTCCTGGAAGTCGATCGCGCCGACTTGATCAACGAACGCGTCCAGAGCCTGTTGCAGGATGCCCGCCGTGTGCTGCGCGACAAGAACATCAACACCTCGGCGATCCGACGTTCAGGTGACACGATCACGGTCGCGCTCCGCGACCCCGCCCAGCGCGATGCAGCGGTGACCGAGTTGCAGACGCTTGCCAACCCCGTCGGCCTCGGGACGACCGTTGGCGGCAGCGACCTTTCAATCACCACGCCCTCCGACAACACGATCTCGATTGCGCAGACCGAAGCCGGCATCAATTCCCATATCAGCGCCGCCGTCGACCAGAGCCTCGAGATCATCCGCCAGCGCGTCGACCAGGTGGGTGTTGCCGAACCGACGATCCAGCGCGTCGGCTCCGACCGCGTCCTCGTCCAGCTTCCGGGTGAGCAGGATCCGTCGCGCCTTCGCCAGCTTCTCGGCTCGACCGCCAAGATGAGCTTCCATCTGCTTGGTCAGCAAGGCGAATCTGGGGTCACCATGCTTGCCGATGAGGAAGGCAATCAATATCCGGTGCTCGACCGCGTCGAGCTCTCCGGCGACCGCCTGACGGACGCCCGCGCCGCCTTCGACCAGCAAACCAACGAGCCGGTCGTCAATTTCCGCTTCGATTCGGCAGGCGCCAACCGCTTCGCCCAGATCACACAGCAGAATGTCGGCCGCCCCTTCGCGATCGTGCTCGACAACAAGGTGCTGAGCGCGCCAGTCATCCGCACGCCGATCACCGGTGGTTCCGGCCAGATTTCGGGCGGATTTACGGTCGAGGAAGCCAATACGCTCGCAGCTTTGTTGCGGGCCGGCGCCCTTCCGGCCAAGCTCACCGTCATCGAAGAGCGCACGGTCGGCGCTGACCTGGGTTCCGACGCCATCGAAATGGGCATCTTCACCGGCCTCATCGGCTTCGGCCTCGTCGTCGCCTTCATGCTGTTCCTCTACGGAACATGGGGCATCCTCGCCAATGTCGCGCTCTTCATCAACGTCATTCTCACCTTCGCGGGCCTGACATTGATCGGTTCGACGCTCACGCTTCCCGGTATCGCCGGTATCGTGCTCGGCATCGGTCTTGCGGTGGACGCCAACGTCCTCATCAACGAACGCATCAAGGAAGAGACCCGCAAGGGCCGCAGCGCGTTTGCGGCGATCGACGCGGGCTTCAAGCGCGCCTATTCGACCATCGTCGACAGTAACGTCACGAGCCTGATCGCAACCGTCCTTCTCTTCTGGTTCGGCTCCGGTCCGGTGCGCGGCTTCGCCGTCACCATGGGCCTCGGCATCATGATCTCGATGTTCACGGCCGTTTCCATCGTCCGTGTCGTGATGATCTTCATCGCCGCCCGCCGCAAGCTGAAGAAAATCGACATCAAGCCGCTGCTGCCGATCAAACTGGTTCCGGACGGCACGCATATCCACTTCATGAAGGGCCGCTTCGTCGGTATCGGCGTCTCAGCCTTTCTCTCGATTGCCTCGATCATTCTCTTCATCACGCCGGGCCTGAATTACGGCGTCGACTTTCGTGGCGGTATCCAGCTTGAGGTGACGACTCAGAACCAGACGGATCTGGCGGCCTTCCGCTCCGGTCTCGACGAACTCGGTCTCGGCGAGGTCGCGCTGCAGGAATTCGGCAGCAACAACCGCGTCCTCGTCCGCGTCGAGCGCCAGCCGGGCGGCGAACAGGCGCAGACCGAAGCCGTCGAGAAACTCAAGGCGGAAGTGGTCAAGATCGATCCCACTGCCAAGGTGGAGCGCACCGAAGTCGTCGGACCGAAGGTGAGCGGCGAACTCGCCACAGCCGGTGTCCTGGCTGTCGTGTTCGCCTCGCTCGCCATGCTGGTCTACATCTGGGCTCGGTTCGAATGGCCCTTCGCCGTCGGCGCAATCGCAACCCTCGTTTTGGACGTGACGAAGACGATCGGCTTCTTCGCGCTGACCGGTCTCGACTTCAACCTGACCGCCATCGCGGCTCTGCTGACACTCGTCGGTTACTCGGTCAACGATAAGGTCGTCGTCTATGACCGCATGCGCGAAAACATGCGGCTCTACAAGAAGATGCCGCTGCGCGAACTGATCGACCTATCCATCAACGAAACGCTTGCCCGAAGCCTGTATACCTCGGCGACAGCCTTCCTCGCCATGTTGCCTATGGCGATCTGGGGTGGCAGCGCGGTGGAAAGCTTCGCAATCCCGATGGTATTCGGCATCGTCGTTGCGGCCTCTTCGTCGGTCTTCATCGCGGCTCCGATCCTGCTGTTCCTCGGCGACTGGCGCACCCGCCGCAAGGCCCAGCAGGCCCAAGCTGCCGGTGAAACAGCTATCGAGGATGGCGAACGCGCCAAGCAGGCCTGATCTGCCGGGCTCAGAAAATGGCACGGGGCGGATCTCCATCCGCCCCCTTTTTATTGAAACTCTCCCATGTTTGATTTTGCCGCCTATGCCGGCCTTTTTTCCGCAGCTTTCGTCGCCGCCACCATCTTCCCGATGCAGTCGGAAGCGATCCTTGTCGGCCTGATCCTGTCTGACCGGTATTCACTCGCGGGATTGTTTCTCGCGGCTTCGGTGGGCAATACGCTCGGAGCAACTGTCAACTGGTTCATCGGCCGCGGCGTCGAGCAATTCCGAGACAGACGCTGGTTTCCCGTCACTCCCGAAAAGCTCGACCGGGCGCAGGTCTGGTATCGGAGATATGGAAAATGGTCGCTGCTTCTGAGCTGGCTGCCGATCGGTGGCGACGCGATCACGGTCGCGGCGGGCGTTCTGAAAGAACCCCTGCCGATCTTCCTGATCCTCGTCTTCATCGGCAAGTCCATACGGTATCTGGTGCTGACTGCAGCCACGCTCAGTCTGATCTGATCTGCAGTCCTTCGCTGCCGAAGTCGATGAGAGTCTTCCAGAAGTCGGCGAAGAACCGGTGCGCGAATGTTTCCAACGAGCCACCTGGAGGCTGCGCGGCCCACCGCTCGCTTGCCACCCGCAGCGCGCCGATCACCACGGCTGCCAGAAGCCGCAGGCGCTCGCTCTCTTCTTCGCTGCGGCTGCGGGCTTTCAGAGCTTCCGTAAGCTTCGCTTCGAGCTTGGCATATTTGAACTGATCGCGGGCATTGAGCACCGGCGTGCGCCGGATCAATTCGCCAAGCCTGAGCGCTCTCTCGTCGGCGGCTGAAACGATGGCGCTTGTCAAACCGTACTGCACGGCCTTGACCACCGGTTCGTCCACCGGACGGGAGGCGATTGCTCTCATCAGATGCTCCGCAAACCCGTCCTGCCAGGCGAAGACAACGTCTTCCTTCGAGGGGAAATAATCGAAGAAGCTGCGCTTGGAGACATCGGCGCGTTCGGTGATGTCCTCGACTGTCGTGACTTCGAAACCGCGCTCCAGGAACAGGCTGATTGCTGCCTGTTCGATACGCTCGCGGGTCTGCCGGCGTTTGCGTTCGCGTCTACCTTCCGTTTCCCTGCCAGTCGCCTTCGTCATTTCATCCGATTCAATCGTCGCTCGCCGGATCGGTATTCGTGGCCGGGCGTATCACCGTCTCGGAATGAGATTGAGGGCGCTCACGCGCGAGATCCAATGGCTTACGGCGAGAAATCCTGTAGACGCTCGCCGGCGGCAGGTTCCGCACGGTGGCGCCGAGATGCGTCGCCTTGAGGCCAAGCCGGTCGAGGATCGGACGCGGGACGGGACAGCGCGGTCCGTAGGTGAACTGGTAGAAGGCGCCGCCCGGACGAAGATAGGTGAAGGCGCCGCCGAGGATTGCCGTCACCTTGCGCGGCGACATCGAAAGAAGCGGCAACCCGCTGACGATAGCCCCGGCTATTGCGCCATCGAAAAGATCAGCATGCGCGAGCTTTGCCGCATCCATCTGCAGCACCCTCGCCTGCGGAAACCGCCGTTGCAGGCCAGGCACGAATTCGGGTCCGTATTCGATCAGCGTCAGATCGGACTCGGCAACGCCGCGCGCAAGCAGGGCGCGGGTGAAGACCCCAGTCCCCGGCCCGAGCTCGATCACCGGCCCGTCGAGCGGCGCTATCTCCTGGGTCATCAGCCGCGCGAGCGAGTCGCCGGAAGGTGCAACGGCTGCAACGCGCATGGGATTGCTGATCCAGGAACGGAAGAAATGCAGGAAATCGGAGAATGCGACGTCTGCTCTCATGGTCAGAGACTCACCGGTATGAAAATGCGATCGCGTATTCCGTCGACAATCACAGCCTGCATGGCAATTCCAAGGCATAGGAACCTCCGTCCTGAAAAAACAGTTTGCTGCGCACCGAATGACCCAGGTAACGCCGCAGCCAAAACGAAGTTAGTGAATTTTGCATCAAGTGCAATATTATCACGAGAAAGTGCAGTCCGATGCCTTGCCGGCTGAAACAATCAGCCCTTGAAGCGAACCAAAAGCCGCCCACCATCAGCAATATGTGTTGTCACATCGAGATAACCGGGAATCTTCCAATGTCCGGTCTCGATCTCATGGTTATGGGTGGCGGTGATGACCATGACATCGGCGCCGGCCGCCTCTCCTGCCCGGATGCCGGCAAGCACGTCCTCGAAGACCAGAGCCTCTGACGGGTTTACGCCGAGCCGTTCGGAGCCGAGGATATACCCTTGTGGATTGGGCTTGCCGACCGTCACATCCTCTGCTGTCACCATATGGCGCGGTTCGGGAATGCCGGCCGCTCGGAGCCTGCGCTTCGCCAGTTCGATCGGCGAGGATGTAACGATCGCCCAGCGCTCCGGCGGCAGGGCCGAAAGGAACTCCACCGCGCCCGGGATCGGCACGACGCCTTCCACGTCCTCGATCTCACCGCGCAGGATGAATTCCGCCTCGGCGACCGGATCGATGCCCGGCAGGTTCAGCGCACTGATCGTGTCGATGCCGCGCTTGCCATGCATGGTCGGCAGAAAACTTTCGACATCGAGCCCCATGGCCGCCGCCCATCGGCCCCAGACTCGTTCCGCCGCGGCAAGCGAATTCAGGATCGTTCCGTCCATGTCGAAAAGGAAGGCAGCGTAGGCCTTTTGGGGAAGCTTGATTTCCGGCGCGGCGGCAAAAGACAAGGGCAGATCCTTCAGGGGCAATCCGACGCAGAAATGGCCGGAATCGGTTTTGGTGTCAGCTCTACCATATGAAGATGCAAATCGATTGAAACAAGTATTGCCGCCGTCCTTGCCTTCCCTTTTCAGCACGGTAGAACTGTCTTCCTAGGTCGAACGCAAGGGAGGATGTCTTGGCCCAGGTTTCCGTGTCCCATCCGGATCTCGCCGATTGTGGCGTGCTGGTCACCGGCGGCGGTTCGGGCATCGGCGCGGCATTGGTGGAAGGCTTTGCCACTCAGGGGGCGCGGGTGGCCTTCATCGACATTGCCGACGATGTCAGCCGGAATCTCGCCGCGCGGCTGACAGAGAAATCCCGTCATCCGGTTTTCTACGTGAAAGCCGATCTCCGCAACATCGAAGAGGCCAAGGCTGCAGCGAACGAGGCTGCACACAGGCTCGGATCGATGTCCGTGCTCGTCAACAACGCCGGATGGGATGACCGGCATGAACTGGAAGCCGTAACGGAGGAATATTGGGACAATAGCCAGGCGATCAATCTGAAGCAGATGTTCTTTGTCTCGCAGGCCATCGTCCCGTATCTGCGGAAAGCCGGCGGCGGCGCGATCGTCAATTTCTCCTCGATCGCCTATCTGCTCAATATGGGTGAAATGCCCGCTTACACGACCGCCAAGGCCGGCATCATCGGATTGACCAAGAGCCTGGCGGGAAAGCTCGGACCGGAAAACATTCGTGTGAATGCGATCCTGCCCGGCATGATCGTAACGGAACGTCAGAAGGAGCTTTGGCTGAAGGAGGAGAATATTGCCGCGATGGTTGCCCGCCAGTGCTTGAAGCGGGTGCTTGTGGCGGAAGATCTTGTCGGCCCCTGCCTGTTCCTTGCCTCAACCGCCTCCGCCGCCATGACGGCCCAGACGATCGTCATCGACGGCGGAGCGCTTTGAACAGCGAAAAGGAAATTGCCGCGCGGGCTCCCGGTGGAAAGAGCCCGCGCGGCCGGAGGTGAGCTTACTCCGCTGGAGAGAGAGCGGGCGCCGCCTCCGTGCCGTGCTGCCGCAAGGGGCGGCTGCCGGTAAGCAAACGCACCAGCATGTAGAAGACAGGCGTCATGAAGATGCCGAAGAAGGTCACGCCGATCATGCCGGAGAAGACCGCGACACCCATGGCCGCGCGCATTTCTGCACCCGCGCCGGTCGAGACGACGAGCGGCACCACGCCCATGATGAAGGCCATGGAGGTCATCAGGATCGGCCGCAGGCGCAGCCGGCTCGCTTCGACTGCCGCCTGGAACGGCGTACGGCCTTCGAACTCCAGCTCGCGGGCGAATTCCACGATCAGGATCGCGTTCTTCGCCGAAAGTCCCACCAGCACCACGAGGCCGATCTGGGTGAAGATGTTATTGTCTCCACCAGTGAACCAGACGCCGGTCAGGGCGGCCAGAACACCCATCGGCACGATCATGATGATCGCAAGCGGCAGCGTCAGGCTCTCATACTGTGCGGCGAGCACGAGATAGACGAGCAGCAGTGCCAGCGGGAAGACGACAATGCTGGAATTGCCGGCCAGGATCTGCTGGTAGGTCAGGTCTGTCCATTCAAAGTCGATGCCCGAGGGCAGCGTCTCGTCGAGGATCTTCTCGATCGCCGCCTCTGCCTGTCCGGACGAATAGCCCGGAGCCGGACCGCCGTTGATGTCGGCCGACAGGAAGCCGTTGTAGCGTGTCGTGCGTTCAGGCCCGGTCTGCGCATCCACCTTGAGCAGAGCGGAAAGCGGGATCATCTGGCCGGACTGCGAACGAACCTTCAACTGGCCGATATCCTCGGCCTTGGCGCGGAATTTCGCATCCGCCTGCACCCGCACGCTGTAGGTACGGCCGAAGGCATTGAAGTCGTTCACATAGAGCGAGCCGAGGTAGATCTGCAGCGTTTCGAAGACATCACTCACCGAGACGCCGAGCTGTTCGGCCTTGGCGCGGTCGAGATCGGCATAGAGCTGCGGCACGTTGATCTGGAAGCTCGAGAAGATACCGGCGAGTTCCGGCGTCTGATAGGCCTTGGCGAGAACCGCCTTGGTCGCTTCGTCGAGCGCCTGGTTACCTAGACCGGCACGGTCCTCGATCTGCAGCTTGAAACCGCCCGTCTGACCGAGACCGTTGACCGGCGGCGGCGGGAACATGGCGATGAACGCATCCTGGATGCCGGCGTACTTCTGGTTCAGCGCCATGGCGATGGCGCCGCCCGAAAGCTCCGGCGTCTTGCGGTTCTCGAAGTCGTCTAGTACGGCGAAGACGATGCCGGCATTCGAGCCGATCGTGAAGCCGTTGATCGACAGGCCCGGGAAAGCGATAGCGTGTTCGACGCCTGGCTGCTCCATGGCGATATCGCTCATCCGCTTGATCACGTCTTCCGTGCGATCGAGCGTCGCACCATCCGGAAGCTGGGCAAAGCCGATCAGGTACTGCTTGTCCTGTGCCGGCACGAAACCGCCCGGCACGGCATTGAACATGCTGTAGGTCAGACCGACGAGCGCAAGATAGATGATCATCACCAGGCTCTTGCGCGAAAGCAGTCCGCCGACCGTCCGCCCGTAGCCGTTGGAGGCGGCTCCGAAGACGCGATTGAAGCCGCGGAAGAACCAGCCGAAGATCAGATCCATGAACCGCGTCAGTCCGTCCTTCGGGGCGTGATGGCCCTTTAGAAGAAGGGCTGCAAGCGCCGGCGACAACGTCAGCGAGTTGATTGCCGAAATCACGGTGGAGATCGCGATCGTCAGCGCGAACTGCCGGTAGAACTGGCCGGACAGGCCGCTGATGAAGGCGAGCGGTACAAAGACCGCGACCAGCACCAGCGCAATGGCGATGATCGGACCGGACACTTCCTTCATGGCGCGATACGTCGCGTCGCGCGGACTGAGGCCGTTCTCGATATTGCGCTCGACGTTCTCCACCACGACGATCGCGTCGTCGACGACGATGCCGATCGCCAGAACAAGTCCGAAGAGCGTCAGCGCGTTGATCGAGAAGCCGAAGGCATACATGACTGCGAACGTTCCGATGATCGAGACGGGAACGGCGATCAGCGGAATGATCGAAGCGCGCCAGGTTTGCAGGAAGAGGATGACCACGAGAACAACGAGCGCGATCGCTTCGAGCAAGGTCTCGATGACCTTTTCGATCGAGGCGCGCACGAACTTGGTCGTGTCATAGACGATCTCGTATTTGACGCCGGTCGGCATGGCGAGTTGCAGTTCGTCCATGGTGGCGCGAACATTGTCGGCGATTTCGATCGCGTTCGAGCCTGGAGCCTGCAGGACCGCCACGGCCACGGCCGGCTGGCCGTCCAGCAACGAGCGCAACGTGTAGTCGGCAGCGCCGAGTTCGATGCGGGCGACATCGCGCAGTCTGGTGATTTCGCCATTCTCGCCGCTCTTGACGATGATGTTGCCGAATTCCTCCGGCGTCTGGAGACGGCCCTGGGCGTTGACGTTGAGCTGCAGGTTGACACCCGGTACACTTGGCGATGCGCCGATGATGCCCGCTGCGGCCTGGACGTTCTGGGACCGGATCGCATTGCTGATGTCGCCTGCGGCCAGCGAATGTTCAGCCGCCTTCTGCGGATCGATCCAGACACGCATCGAATAGTCGCCGGCGCCGAAGACCTGCACCTGCCCGACGCCTTCGATCCGGGCGAGCCGGTCCTTGATGTTCAACGTCGCATAGTTGCGAAGATAGGTGATATCATAGTCGTCGCCGGTCGAGACCAGGTTGACGACCATGATGAAGTCGGGCGAGCTTTTCACCGTCGTGATGCCCAGCGCCCTCACCTCTGTCGGCAGGCGCGGTTCGGCCTGTGACACCCGGTTCTGCACGAGCTGCTGGGCCTTGTCCGGGTCCGTGCCGAGCTTGAAGGTGACGGTAAGTGTCAGCACGCCGTCGGAGGTTGCCTGGCTGGACATGTAGAGCATGTCTTCGACGCCGTTGATCTGCTCCTCGAGCGGGGTGGCGACGGTTTCGGCAATGACCGTCGGGTTGGCGCCGGGATAGGTAGCGCGCACGACGATCGATGGCGGCACGACTTCCGGATATTCGGAAATCGGAAGCGATCTGAGGCCAATGAGGCCGGCGACCACGATGAGGATCGACAACACGGCCGCAAAGACGGGCCTGTCGACGAAAAACCTGGAAATATTCATGTCAAAGCCCTCTCTCCGGGGTTGAACAAGAAACGGAAAGCGTCCGCCCTGCAGTCCATCGGGGCTGCAGGCTACAAACGCGAATGATGTCTTGGAGGCTGACCGGCCAACAGCCGGTCAGCGGATTACTTTGTAGCGACCTTGGCCTCGTCCTGCGGCTCGACCAGTGCGCCGGGACGGATACGCTGCAGGCCGTTGACGACGATCCGATCGCCGGGGTTGAGCCCCTTTTCGACAATCCTGAGGCCATCCACCGCCGAGCCCAGTTCCACCTGCCGGTAGGCGACGGTATTGTTGGCATCGACCACGAAGACGAATTTCTTGTCCTGATCGGTGCCGACGGCCTTTTCACTGACCATCAGGTGATCCTCCGACTTCGGCTGGCCCATGCGCACCCGCACGAACTGGCCCGGGATAAGGCGACCACCCGGATTGTCAAAGACGGCGCGCACACGGATCGTGCCGCTCAGAGCATTCACTTCGTTGTCGATAAGCTGCAACTTACCGCGGATCGGAGCACCGCCGTCGGCAAGCGTACTGACCTCCACCGGCACCTGCTCGATTGCTGGAGTGCCGTTCTGAGCCGGAAGCTGCGCCAGTATCCGGGTCACCAGCTCTTCGCTGGCGTCGAAACTCGCATAGATCGGATCGGCGGAAACAAGAGTGGTCAGCGGAGCGGACTCCGAACCCGATGCCACGAGATTGCCGACAGTGATCTCCAATCTGCCGACCCGGCCGGAAATCGGCGCCCGAATCTCGGTATAACCGAGATTGAGCTCAGCCACCCTCAGTTCCGCCTTCGCGGATTGGAGGTTGGCAAGCGCTTCGCCTTTGGTGCTCTGGCGCTGTGCAAGATCGCTTTGCGAGATCGTATTATTGGCTGCCAGGGTCTTGCCGCGTTCAAGTTCGGTCGTGGCTAGCTGAACCCTGGCTTCAGCAGAGGCCACCTGCCCTTCGGCCTGTGCGACCGCCGCTTCGTAAGGTTCCGGATCGATGGTGACGAGCAAGTCGCCCGCTTTCACCAGTCCGCCTTCGCGGAAATGCACCGCCTGGATCGTACCGGCGACGCGCGGACGGATCTGCACGCGGTCGACGGCTTCTAGCCGGCCGGAGAATTCCTGCCAGGTGGTGACGTTGCGCGGTTCGATGGTTGCGACGGTCACCGGAACGGCCGGTGCCGCCGCGGCGGCCGTCGCAGGAGCGGCATTCGCTCCTTGCGGTATGTCGAGATAGACGGAGGCCCCTGCAATCAGCGCGGCCGTACCCAGTCCGGTACCCCACAGGGCCCAGTTCTTGATCTTCGATGTCATTGCTACTCTCCTTACGGCCTAGGGAGCAGGCCGCGATCTTCCTTCAAATATATATGCTATGCACTCAATTCGTGGACGAAGCCGGTAAACTCGGAGCAAAGTGTCTCCATCCATTTTCCGCTGCCGCCCTTGTAAATACCCGTCCAGCCACAGCCGACCGGGAAAACCTTCTGCCTGACCGATACGCCCGACGCTGCCAGCCGCTCAGCATAACCGATCGCCTCGTCGTGCAGCGGATCATCCTCCGATGTCACGATCAGCGCCGGGGCGACACCCGAAAGCCGCGAACAGAGGCACGGTGCGGCATAGGGATGCTGGAAGCCGCATGCAGAACGCAGATAGTGGCTCCAACCTTCCGCCCAGCGCTGCCCCATGCCGATCTCGTCGGCCCGGTTGAACGAATTGCTCGCCATCATCGGGTCGATCATCGGCGACATCAGGATCTGCCCGCTCAGTTCGCCCGGCAGCACGTCGCGCGCTTTCAACGCCACGCCAGCTGCGATATTTCCGCCTGCCTCGTCCCCGGCCACGAATAGCTGGGACTTGCTCAAGCCGCCATACAGCTTCCGCTTTGTGCTCAGATACGCGAGCGCCATAAACGCATGTTCCATAGCCTGCGGAAACCGGCTGTCGGACCCCCTGGCGTAATCTGCTTCCAAAACGATCGCGCCGGCATCCACCAGCGCAGTGCCTGCCGGCCGCTCTGCCTCTTCCAGCCTCCCGCCCTGAAAGGCATCACCGCGAAAGTAGAGAACGATCGGCGCTCCCTTCACCTTCACCTTTGCCTTATCGCCGTAAAGGCGCATCGGGATCGGGGGTACGGGAGGACCTTCCAGCCCGATATTCTCCCAAATCCCACTGACGACCTTCTCACTCACAACGGACTCGCTTCGGCGCCCATAAGGGGGGCAGCTCTTGCCTTATCACTTGGAACATATATTATTGTTCGCAGCGTTGACCACAAGTCAGCCTAACGGACAACACTATTCCAAATTGATGGACAATACCGCATCGCAACAGGTGACATATGGATCAGCTTTCAGCAATGCGCGTTTTCGTCAGGGTCGTCGAAACCGGCAATTTTACGCGCGCCGCCGCAACGCTCAACATTCCGAAGACGACGGCGACCAACATGGTGCAAGCACTGGAATCGCATCTCAGCACCAAGCTTCTGAACCGCACGACGCGGCGAGTCATAGTGACCACCGACGGGGCGCTCTATTATGAGCGTGCGATCCAGATTCTCTCAGAAATCCAGGAGCTTGACGGCAGCATGTCGAACTCGCAGACGACGCCCTCCGGGCGGGTGCGGGTGGAGATGGCAGGCGCCTTCGCCGACCTTGTCGTCATTCCTGCGCTTTGCGACTTCTATACACGCTATCCGAATATCCGCCTGGACATCGGGGTCGGCGACCGGCTGGTGGACTACATCGCCGAAAACGTGGATTGCGCGCTTCGCGGCGGCACGCCGAAGGATCAGTCGCTAATCGCCCGCAAGGTGGGCGAACTCAGGATGAAGACCTACGCCTCGCCGGAATATATCCGCCGCTTCGGCCTTCCCTCTCATCCGAAGGAACTGGAGGACAAGCACATGTCCGTAGGCTATCTCAACGCTACTGCCGGGCGGACGATGCCTTTCGATTTCCGCCGCGGCGAGGAGGTGATCGAAGTAACCCCGCGCTATGTCGTCTCGGTCAACGACGCGCGCAGCTATCTCACTGCCGCAACCACCGGCATGGGCGTCGCCCAGGCGGCCCATTTCATGGCCCGCGATCCGGTCGCACGCGGCGAGCTGGTCGAAGTTCTTGCGGACTGGGAATGCGAATCCCTGCCTCTCTACATCGTCTATCCGCAGACGCGCCACCTCTCGAACAAGGTTCGGGTCTTCGTCGATTGGCTCGCCAAGCTGGTGCAGAACCTCAAGATCGAGGAAAACCGCGAGCAGATCCGGAAGGCGGGCTGAACGAGGCGTTCCTTCAACCATAAATCATGCTCTTCGCAAGGAATTTATGCTTCGGCACCTGTGAGGATGGTAAAGCCGTTCGAGAGTTTGCCTTTGATGATCGGAACAAGCAGAGCATGACACGTTGGGGACATGTCGCAATCGCCGTACTGGGCGGCATCGCAGCCGCACTGCATGTCGGCAAGGTACCGCCCGCGATCCCGATGCTGCGCTCGGAACTTGGCATGGATCTCGTCGCCGCCGGCTGGCTGATGGGGCTGGTCAGCGCGCTCGGCGCCGTCTGTGGCATCCTCATCGGCCGCTTCACCGACCATCTGACCCATCGACGCGCGATGATCCTCGGCCTGGCCCTGCTCGTCGCAGGCAGCCTGATCGGTGCCGCGACCCATTCCGAAGCGGTGATCTTCGCCAGCCGCGTGCTGGAAAGCGTCGGCCTGATCATGGTCTCCGTCGCGGCGCCCGGCCTGATCGCCTCATCGATCGATCCGCGCGATACGGGGCTCGCCTTCGCGCTCTGGGGCGTATGGATGCCCGTCGGCGTTTCCGTCATGATGATGATCTCGCCCTTCCTCCTGCCGAGCTTCGGCTGGCAGGGCTCCTGGGTTTTCGCAGCCATGCTGAGCCTCGTTCCGATGATTGCGTTGATGATGATGAAAACCGCGCAGCCGAGGGCCGCCGGGAAGGTTTCGACATCGCTGCCGGCGGCGGTCAGGCTCACCGCATCTCGGCCGATGTCCTGGATCCTTTCAGGAATCTTTGCCACCTACAGCGCAAGCTTCATGGCTGTCTTCGGCTTCCTGCCGACGCTGTTGATCGAGGATATGGGGATCGGCCTGGCGGCTGCATCCGTCATGACCGCGCTTGCCGTGCTCGCAAACGGCGTCGGAAATGTGCTTGGCGGCGTTTTCGCCCGATGGGGCGCGCCACGCTGGATATTGATCGCAGGCCCCTGCATCATGCTGACGATGACGGCCTTCATCGTCTTCGGCCACGCCTTTCCGCTGTGGATGAGGTATGGCGCGTCAGTGCTTTACGCCGTTTCAGGTGGCGTGCTGCCGGCGACGATCATGGGTTCTCTGCCGGTCTATGCCCCGCGCCGCGACCTCGTCGGCACATTCAGCGGCTTCGTCATGCAGGGGTCCAATATCGGCCAGGTATTCGGTCCGATGCTGCTCGCTTCGATCGTCGCGGCATCCGGCTGGCAGGCGGCGCCTTACTACATCTTCTCCACCACGACGCTCGGCTTCGCACTCGCTCTGTGCCTGCGCCAGACCGAGCGCCGCATTGCGGCGGCTCAACCCAAAGCCGCGTGAGAAGACGCTCGCCTCTGCCCGGAAATTTCTTTCGTCATGGAAGGAGATGGTGGGTGATGTAGGGCTCGAACCTACGACCCGCTGATTAAGAGTCAGCTGCTCTACCAACTGAGCTAATCACCCAAGACCGTCTGCGGCGAGGCGTCCTCGCCAGCGGTGTGAGGGGGCGTATAAAGGGGAACGCCGGCCTTGTCCAGCGGCTCTGCAAAAATTATTTGCCTCTTCGGGCAAAAAATCCAACCGGATTGAACTCCAGCGGATATGGAACGGGCCAAATTCGCACCAGATGCGCAAAGAGCTGAAGTTTCAACAATTTACCGCGTCACAATATCGCAATCTTCGACGCATGCCGAAAATTCACAGGTCAAGCATACCTTCCGCAAGCCTGACGGCTTGCCCGCCGATCCGTGCCTTGGCGATCTCGGCATCCTTCACGTCGATATGCAGGTAGATGAAGGACGGCCTGCCCATTTCGACGCCCTGCTCCACGAGGAGAGGATGATGCCCATCCGGCAGCGCATCGAAATGACGGATCGCACCAGAAAGCGCCGCGACCGCCGCGCCCGTCGCCGGGTCCTCGGAAATCCCCATGTCCGGCGAGAACATGCGTGCGTGGAATTTCGCCTGATGGTGGACGCCGCCACGACAATAGACATAAGCGGAAGCAAGCGCCCCTTCGACGAAGGGAGCAGCCCTTTCCCAAAGGAGCGGATCAAATTCCAGGTTCTGCACAATGGCAAGATTGTGCAGCGGAATCATCAGGAAAGGCACGCCGGCGCTCCAGATCGACGCCACGTGATTCTCGAACCCCATATCCGTCGATTTGACGCTGAGCGCATCGGAAAGCCCCTGATGGTCGAGCGGCAGGTCGATCCGTTGGGGCTTCCTCGGCAGGTCGAATTCCGCAAATCCGGCCTCACCGGCCCGAAGCCGCACGGCACAGCGCACCGGTCCGACATTTTCCTCCAGCACGCAGACGAGATCCATGTCCGCTCCACGGATGCCGTGATCACGTTCGGCAAGCGCTATTGCAGTCCCAACCGTCGGATGTCCGGCAAAGGGAAGTTCCCTCCCGGGTGTGAAGATCCGCAGCCGCGCGGCATAGGCGGGATTGGAGGAAGACTTCACGAAAACCGTTTCCGAGAGATTCATCTCCCTCGCAATTGCCTGCATGGCATCGTCGGCAAGACCGTCTGCGTCATAAATGACCGCCAAAGGATTGCCGGAAAGCTTCCTGTTGGTGAAGACGTCATAGATGCTGTAGCGACGGGCCAACAGCAGTTCCCTCCCTGCAATTTTCGATGGTGCCAAACTGCCCGAGCAGCCCATCCAGTGCAACCCTATTCGGCAACGTCTTGCCCTTGGCCGAAATACCAGTTCAGAACGGGCAACATGCCGACATGGTAAGGATGGACTGAAGGATCGGCCGAACGGATCGCCACCGCGCCCGCGATTTCCTTGTCTTCGGCAACATGCATATGCCGCTCGATCCGAGCGATCATCTGGTCCGCGGTCTCATCGAATCGGAAGAGCCGGAACAGGGTCACGGTCCGCCGGAAATGAGCGATGTAGTATCCGTCGCTTACAGTCGCATCATGCAGTTCGATCCCCGTCTCCTCCAGCACCTCGCGCCGCATATTGAGTTCGGGGTCACAATGACCGTCAACGACGTCATCGGGGTCGAAGGAGCCGCAGGCAAAATAAACCATGCCCGCATTCGCCGTATGCGCTCCCTTCCGGATGGCCACCAGGGCACCGTCCGAAGTTTCCAGAACCGGATAGGAATGGATATGCAGCGCACCATGCCGTTCCGGCTGCTTGCGCCACCATAAGAAGGTGGAAAAGGGCGCGATGTAGCCTTCACTGACAATGCCGCCCCGTACCAGGCCGATCCGCCTCTGAAGGATCATCCGGCCGTCGAACAGGGCAGGATTGGCGGCGATCTCCCGTTTCCAGTTCTCAGCGATCGCCTCCCGTTCGGCAAGGTGGAATGGATGGTCGCCCGTCATGATGCGCATCCTAACCCGGTCGACATGGAAAACGGTCCTTTCCGGCGGCAAGCCGGAAAGATCGTCGGAAAGTTCGATGGTCATTGGAGCTCCAGCGTCATGACGACAGGACAATGGTCCGACGCCTTCGGACGATCCCATCCGATGCGCGGAAATCGCTCGACTTCCTGTCCCGGAGGAAAGACGGTGCGATAGGGCTGCCCACCGCGGATGATCTCGGGAACACTGTCAGGATTGTACTCGGCGAGCGCCGGAGAAAGCCAGATATAGTCGAGCTGGCAGAGATGCTGTTCCTCAGGCCCGCGAGCGTGGTAAAGCGTCCAGCGATCCATCCCGTCACGGCGCTGCATCGGGTTCACCGCGAAGCCGTCATCGCTGAAGACGTCGAGCGCGCTCTTTTCTTCCCGCCTTGGTTCGAACCGGTAGCCCTCGCGCCGCGTGCCGATCACCTGCACCTTTTCCTGATAATCGTTCATGTCGCCGCAGATGGCGAAATTCCTGGTCCCGGTCCGCCCCATGCCGAAACGGCGTTCGATGATATGGCGCACCGCCCTCGCCTCAGCCGTGCGGATCGCCATGGTGCCGGTTCGTCCATCCAGGCCCTCGCGCGAATTGCTCATGGACTTGAAATGGACCACGTAAAGCGACAGGGGCTTTCCGCCGACCTTCAGTTCGACTTCGAGGCAATCCCGCTTGAATATCTTGTCATGCGGCTTGCTGGTCAGGGCCAGTTCCTCGTTGAACAGATCAAGGTCCTGATAGGTCAGCATGGCGTGACTGCGGATATCGATCACCTCGATCGGTTCGCCCGCCCGGGTCTCTTCGCGCATCAGCACCGCGACATCAATGCCGCGAGAATCATTGCCCTCGACGAGATATTTCTGGCGATAGCCGTTTCCGGCCATGCGGTAGAGATAGCCGTATTCGAAGGCCTGCAGCGCCGGCATGTTGTCGACCTCCTGCAGGCAGAGGATATCGGCATCCGCTTCCGCGATCGCCAGCGCCGAAAGCTGCCGCGTATCGTCGGTTTCGGCGATCAGGCGGGCCTGTTCCAGCTGCTGGTAGACAGCCTTGTCCTGCACGTCATAGAGTCTCAGCACGCGGTCCTGCCGAAGCTGGTTGCGCCAGCCGGAAAAATCGAAACGCGTCATCAGGTTTTCGATGTTGAACGTGCCGAGGCGCAGCGACATGCGGAGATTCCCTATTCTCGTCAGCACCATAACCACCAGAATGCCGCGTGGCTACAATCTCCAGGCCGAGCGGATGATAACCGTCAGGGTATCGCCAACCCTGAACGATCGACGGCTGAAGGCACGCAGGGTCTGGCCATCCGCAAGGGCAAGGCGCAGCGCATAACGCTCGCCTTCGAAGAGAACCGAAAGAACGCTGACCGCCACCCCTTCCGCCGCGATCTCCACATCCTGCGGGCGGACGAGGATATCCGCAACCGGATCATTCCCCCGCCCAATCTCCCGCGTCGATAGCAGCGACTGCATGGCCGGCCAGTCGAGAAGCCGCCTGTCACCATCCGGAGACGGAAGGGAAAGAATTGCGCCTTGCCCGATCAATCCACCGACCAGCCGGCCGTCCGGCCGCGCATAGATCTCCTCGGGGGCCGCCACTTGCAGGAGCCGGCCTTCCGACATCACCGCCACGTCCGTCGCCAGCGCCATCGCCTCCGCCTGGTCGTGTGTGACGTAGATCATCGTCGCTCCCGATCGCGCATGAAACTCGCGAAAGGTCTCCTCCATTTCCTGCCGCAGATGCCGGTCGAGATTGGCAAGCGGTTCGTCGAGCAGCACGACATCGGGTTCCGTCACGAGGCAGCGGGCGAGCGCGACGCGCTGGCGCTGGCCGCCGGACAGGTCGGCCGGTCGTCGATCGGCGTAGCTCTCGAGCCGGACGGCAGAAAGGGCATCCTTCACCTTCCGTTGTCTCTTCTCGCCGGGAACGCCGCGCACCTTGAGCGGATAACCGACGTTCTCCGCGACGCTCATATGCGGCCAGAGCGCATAGGACTGGAAGACCATCGCCATATTGCGGTTTTCCGGCGGCACCATCTCGCTCGCATCCGCCAGTGTCCGTTCGCCGAGCAGGATCGAACCGTCTGTCGGTTGCTCGAAACCGGCGATCATCCTGAGCACGGTCGTCTTGCCGCAGCCGGAAGGGCCGAGCAAAGCCAGAAAGCCGCCTTCCCTGACGGTGAGCGACACGCCGTTCACCGCGGGCCTGCCGCCCGTTTCAAACGACTTGGAAAGGCTGTTGAGGATCAGCTTCGCCATGGCACCACACCTTTCGGCAGTCGCTTCGCCATCAGTTCCAGCACCAGCATCATCACCACGACCATGATGACGACGAGGACCGAAAGAGCAGACGCGAGGTTGAAACTGCCGCTGTCGTCGAGATTGTAGATCGCCACGCCGAGCGTCTGCGTGCCGGCCGACCAGAGGAGCGCCGAGATGGTCAGCTCGTTGCATGCGATCAGGAAGACGAGGATCACCGAGGCGCCCGCCGCCGGCGCCACCAGCGGCACGAGGATATCGGCAAGCCGCCGTCCGAAACGCGCCCCCGAAAGCCGCGCCGCCTCTTCGAGCGAGGGATCGAGCTGCCGGAAGGCGCTCACCACCGGCTTCAGGCTGACGGCAAAGAAACTTGAGAAATAAGCGATCAGGATGATCCATATCGTCCCGTAGATCGAGATGCCGATCACCGGAACGGGTGCCGCAAAGACGAGGATAAAAGCCACTGCCAGCACGATGCCCGGCAGGGCATAGGGGATCTCGGCGAGAGCCGCAATGACCGGTGCGAACCGGCTCCTGCCGCGCACCAGGAAATAACCGGTCAGCACGGTCGCTGCCAGGAGACCAAATGCCGTCGTCAGCGCCAGAGTGACGGAGTTGGTGAATGCCGTGCGCGTCACCGTCTGGCGGAACAGGATTTCCTCATAGGCTTGGATGGTCGCGGTCGAAGAACTCAGCGGCACGCCGTAGGCGGGCGCCAGCGAGCTGGCAACCAGCGCCGTCAGCGGCATCACGAGAATGATCAGGATCGTCAGCCAAAGCGTGATCTCCGCAAACCACCGCCAGGCTCCCAGCCGAAACACCGCCACCTGCCCGGACAGGCCGATAACGCGATAATCACGTCCGCGCAGCACCCGTTCCTCCACGATGAGCCCGACAATCGACAGGATTGCGATCATGGCTGAAAGCAGCGAGACAGCCGCGAATGTGCCGGGTCCGAAACTCGCGAATTTCGAATAGATCAGCGTCGGCAGCGTATAGATCGAAGCGGGGATGCCGAGGATTGCCGGAATGCCGAAATTGCCGACGCAGGAGACGAAGGCGATCGCCGCACCGGCCGCAAAGCCGGGCAAGGAAAGCGGCAGGATCACATCCTTCAGAACCTGCCAGGACGATGCGCCCGCAAGTCTCGCCGCCTCCACCCCATCGCGCGGCAAGGCGAGCAGCCCCGCCCGGAGCGAGAGATAGACGAGCGCCGCATTCTGCACGCCGTAGAGCAATGCAATCCCACCGATGGAATAGAGCGGTTGCGGGCTTCCGAGCGGCGGCGCCAGCCCGAGCGCCTTCAGAAGCGTGCTCGAAGGTCCGGTCATGCCGATCCACGAAAGCGCCGTCACCTGCGGTGGGATCATCGTCGGCAGCATGAAAAGGAAGCCGAGCGCCGCCTTGCCGCGGATATCGAACAGCGTCAGCAGAAGCGCGAAACCGCCGCCGAGCACCACCGCGACAATCATGCCGAAGAAGGATGTCGTCAAGGTATCGTAGACCGCCTGCCAGAGAGCGGGATCGGAGAGAAGCTGATGCGCCCCGCCCTGCATGGCCGACACGATACCGGTCACCGCAAGCCGCCCAAGCGGCAGCACGCTCAGACAAAAGATTACCGTTACGACAAAGGGAAACAGCCAGCGCGGCTGGCTGTTTCCCTGATTCTTAGGTCGCGTCATCAGGCGTTTATATCAGCCTTTGGTGCCGAAGATATCCGAGAAGGTCTTGACGTCGTTCTCGGAATTCTTGAGAGCCTCCGAGGCGTTGATCGGCAGAACCTTGATCGTGTCGCGAGCCGGAAAGCCGGCCGGAACCGCCATGCCGGTGCGAGCCGGGATATAGCCGAGCTGCAGGAAACCCTCCTGCCCCTTCTCGGAAAGCACATAATCGATGAACTTCCTGGCGTTTTCGGCATGCTTGGTGGAAGCGAGGATCGCTGCGGGCTCAGTCACGGCAGACACGCCTTCCTTCGGGAAGACGAACTCGACCGGCGCGCCCTTGGCCTTTTCTCGGATCGGCATGTAATCGACCACGACGCCATAGGCCTTTTCGCCCGATGCGACCGACTTCAGCACGCCGCCATTGCCGCCTGCGGCGATCGCACCATTATCCTTGAGCTGCTTGTAATAGTCCCAGCCGAGATCGGGAACGGCAGTCAGCGTCTGGGCGTGAATGAGCGCGGCACCCGAGGCGAGCGGGCTCGGCATGGTGACAAGACCCTTGGCTTCCGGCTTTGCAAGGTCGGCCCAGCTTGCAGGCTTCATCGACGCCTGGGTATTGTACATGATGCCTGTGGTGATGAGCTTGGTGGAATAATAATAGCCGTCGGCGTCGTAGAGGGCCTTGTCGTAATTGGCGGCTTCCGGCGACTTGTAGGCCAGAAGCTGGCCGGCCTGCTTCATGCGCTCCAGCGTCACCGTGTCGGCAATCAGCAGGACATCGGCGACCGGGTTGCCGGCCTGGATCTCGGCATTCAGCTTCGCCATGATCTGCGGCGTCCCGTCGCGAACCCATTCGACCTCGATACCGGGATTGGCGGCCTTGAAACCGTCGACGGTGGCCTGCGCGTCTGCATTCGGCTGGCTGGTGTAAAGCACGAGGTCGGCGGCTTCGGCCGCTCCGGCGATCATGCCGAACGCCACGAGCGCGGAGAATGCGGAAAGAAGGTTCTTCATCGGAGGTCCTTTCGAGAACATATCACCCGCTTAAACACAGTCTTCTGACACGTATGTGACAATGGAAGCTCCCATACGAATACCCCTCCCGAAATACAGAAAGCCCCGTCTCCTTCCGGCGACAGGGGCTTCGAAATCACACCTCGTGATGATCAGGCGGCTGCAGGGATTGCATTGGTGATCAGACGCCCGAGCCGCTGGATGCCCTCGCTGATCATCGCCTCATCAGCGCAGGAGAAGGAGAGACGCAGCGTATTGGCGCCGGAGCGGTCGGCAAAGAACGCCTGCCCCGGCACGAAGGCCACCTTTTCCGTTTCGATCGACCGGGCGAGCAGGTCGGCGCCATCCAGACCCGCAGGCAGCGTCACCCAGACGAACATGCCGCCTTCCGGCTTCGTCCAGCTTGTACCCTTCGGCATGTATTTGGCGAGCGCTGAGAGCATCGCATCGCGGCGCTTGCTATAGGCAGCCCTGATCTTGGCAACTTGCTCATCGAAACCGCGCGAAGCGACATGTTCGATGGCGATCTGATTGATCGTCGAGGAATGCAGGTCGGCAGCCTGCTTCATCAGCACCAGCTTGCGGATGACCGGCATCGCGGCAACCACGAACCCGACGCGCAGGCCAGGCGCCAGCGTCTTGGAAAAGCTGCCGCAATAGATCGTGCGGGTGTTCTCGATGCCGCCCTTGCGGGCAATGTCGAGCGCCAGGATCGGCGGAATCGCCTCGCCGTCATAGCGTAGATGCTGATAGGCAGCGTCCTCGATGACGGCGACATTCAGTTCATCAGCAAGTTCAAGGATCTTATCGCGACCGGCCCGGTCGACCGTCTCACCGGTCGGGTTGGCGAAGTCGACCGAAAGATAGGCGAACTTCACGGCTCCGCCGGCCTTTGCCGCCGTCTCGCGATAGGCATCCGGCGTGCGGTTGCCGAAGGAGAGCTGGTCATAGTTCGGCTCATAGGCGTTGAAGGCCTGCAGCGCCCCCAGATAGGTCGGCCAGGTGACGAGTGCGGTGTCCTTCGGCGATAGGAAGAGCTTGCCGAGATAATCGAGCGCCTGCTGCGATCCGGAGGTGATGAAGACGTTCTCGACCTCGCACTGGACGCCGATCCGGGCCATTTCGCCGCGGATCCATTCGCGCAGCGGCTTGTAGCCTTCGCTCACCGAATATTGCAGCGCCGCATTCACCTGCGCGCCGGAGAAGATATCCGCATAGGCTTGCCTGAAGGCCTCGTCCGGGAAAAGCGCCGGATCGGGAATGCCGCCTGCGAACGAGATGATGTCCGGCCGCTCCAGGAGTTTCAGGAGTTCGCGGATTTCGGAGGCGCGCATGCGGCCGGAGCGCGTCGCAAAGATATGTTCCCAATCAAGCACGGAATGTTTCCTCTTATTTCAACTTTCTATGTCCGTTCTTTACACAAAGATCGATTGGTCAGCAATGCTGACCTATTGTGCTTCCGGTCGATTTTTGATCACATAATGTAACGCCCTCCAGATTCCACACGAAATACTTCCACCGTGATTGAAATCGGTGAGGAAATTGCGATGTTGGCATATGGCCAGCGAAAAACTCGAAAAGCTCCTTCAGCGAATAGTTGAGTGGACACCCATCTCCGACTTTCATCTCCTCTGCGATGAGTATTTTACCAGTAGCAGGCCCGAAGAGGAGATAAAAAATTTCCGGCTGGGTAAAAGCGATTTAAAAAAGTTGCGAGATGAGGTTGTTCCTGCTCTTCATTTTACGAAAGCGACCCGTGTATCCGGACAGATCAAGTTTGCGCTCTCCGATACCGTACCAGATTGTTGGATCGAGGGAATGGAAGCGCCGCAAACGGTCCGAGGAATCGAAATCACTCGCGCCCAAGCCGCGTCTCAGTATTGGCTAGCCACAGAGTTAAACGAGCACGGACACGGACGTGGCTTTTTAAATATTCCTGACGGGAGCGAGAATGCTCAATTTCGAGAGGCACTCGCTAAACCAGCAAGAGCGCATTCCACCGATGAAGCATTATCCGCTGCTTTTGACGGCGTCAAAAAATGCCTCGTAAACAAGAACCACAAAAAATACGCTGAACATCATTTGTTAATTGAAGCACCGATCGGAAACGAAACACTGCCTGCTCATTATTGGCAGTCGATTGTGCCAAGCTTGAAGAAACTAGCGAGATCATTGCCTTCACCTCAAATTCACCTCATTGGAAAAGACCCAGCGGAAACCCTGTATTTCAGATTGAAATAGCATCACAAAGAAGGCCGGTGCATATGCACCGGCCTTCAAAAGTCTTGCTGTCGCGACCGGGCTCAGTTTACCGACTTGTCGACCAGCTTGTTCTTGCCGATCCAGGGCATCATGCCGCGCAGCTTGGCGCCGACTTCCTCGATCTGGTGGCTGTCGTTCATGCGGCGGATGCCCTTGAAGCGGGCCATGCCTGAACGGTATTCCTGCATCCACTCGGAGGTGAACTTGCCGGTCTGGATATCCTTCAGCACGCGCTTCATCTCGGCCTTGGTCTCTTCGGTGATGATGCGCGGACCGGTGACGTATTCGCCCCATTCGGCCGTGTTGGAGATCGAGTAGTTCATGTTGGCGATGCCGCCTTCATAGATCAGGTCGACGATCAGCTTCACTTCGTGCAGGCATTCGAAATAGGCCATTTCCGGCGCATAACCGGCTTCCACCAGCGTCTCGAAACCAGCACGGATGAGCTCGACCAGACCGCCGCAGAGAACGACCTGTTCGCCGAACAGGTCGGTTTCGCACTCTTCCTTGAAATTGGTCTCGATAATGCCCGAACGGCCGCCGCCGACGCCGCAGGCGTAGGAGAGAGCGAGTTCAAGCGCATTGCCGGAAGCGTTCTGGTGAACGGCGACGAGGCAGGGCACGCCGCCGCCCTTCTGGTATTCGCCGCGAACCGTGTGGCCCGGGCCCTTCGGTGCGATCATCACGACGTCGACCGAGGCCTTCGGCTCGATCAGGCCGAAATGCACGTTGAGGCCGTGGGCGAAGGCGATTGCCGCGCCGTCGCGGATATTCGGGGCGATCTCGGCCTTATAGATGTCGGCCTGCAGTTCGTCCGGGGTCGCCATCATCATCAGGTCGGCCCACTTGGCAGCTTCGGCAACGGTCATCACTTTGAAGCCGTCGGCTTCCGCCTTCTTGGCGGTCGCCGAACCGGATTTCAGCGCGATCGCAACGTTCTTGGCGCCGGAATCCTTGAGGTTCAGCGCATGCGCGCGGCCCTGACTGCCATAGCCGATGATGGCCACGTTCTTTGCCTTGATGAGGTTGATATCGGCATCCCGATCATAATAAACGCGCATCGTTATTCCTTCCCTATGCGTGTGATTTGTTGATGTTCGTCATCGTCCCGCGAAGGCGCCGAGCGCATCCGCCGATTGCTTCTGCGTACCGTGCAGCGTCAGGAAGGCTTCGACCGCCCTCTCCGCCTGGCGCGCATTGTCCTTGAGGCCGGGTTCGCCGAGCAGCATGCGCACATGCAGGTCGGAGACGATCAGGCCGTAAAGCGTGTGGTAGGCTGAATCCGCGTTGTCGAAACGCAGAAGCCCTGCCCTCTTGCCCTGTTCGATGAGAGCCATGGCGCGCCGGTCGATTTGGCGACGGCCGTGCTCGAGCAGCAGCTTGCCGAGCTTGGAACCTTCACGGCTGGATTGGCCGATGGCGAGCCGGTTGAGCGCAAGCGATACGTCGCCGGCAAGCACTGCCAGCAGATCGCGGGCAAAAAGTTCGAGATGGTCGCGCAGCACATCCACCGTCAGCCGTTCACCGGGGCGTTCATGCGTGCGTACCTTGCTCGCCTGATAAGCGATCATCGCGGCCAGCAGGCCTTCGCGGTCGCCGAACCACTTGTAGAGGCTTTCCTTCGAGCAGTTGGCCGCCCGTGCAAGGCCCGAAGTCGTCAGCGCCTTCTCTCCGCCTTCCACAAGCAGCCGAAGCGCCTGTTCCAGAACGGCGTTCTGGCGCGGCGTAAATTCGGGCATGTCGGCGGCGTCGGGTTTCACTGCGATATCCTTTGCGTACCGTACGGTACGGTTCTTGATCCGCTTATGGCGCAGGCAAAGCCGTCCGTCAAGAGGGAGGGACCCGGATGTGTCGGCGAAAATGGCCGGAACTTATTCCGCGGCAACGGCCTCGCGCACCGCGTCCATATCCCTTGCCGGCGACACGCCGTAGAGCCGGCTGTATTCTCGGCTGAATTGCGATGGACTCAGGTAACCGACGCGATGACCGGCATTGCCGGCATCCAGCCCCTCGACCAGCATCAGCCGGCGGGCCTCGTGAAGCCGGAGGCGCTTCTGGTACTGCACCGGCGTCATGGCGGTGATCGTCTTGAAGTGATGATGGAAGGACGACACGCTCATGCTGACGTGTTCTGCCAGATCTTCGATGCGCAACGGTCGTGCGAAATTTTCTCGGAGCCATGCGATGGCGCGGGCTATCCTGTTGCCGTGATTGTCAGCAACAGCGATGTTGATCAATTGTCCGCCGGCCGGGCCGGTGAGAATGCGGTAGAGGATTTCCTGCTCGATCAGCGGTGCCATCGCCCCGATATCTCCTGGATTATCGAGCAAACGCATGAGCCGCACTGCGGCATCGAGAAGCTCCGGCGTCGCATGGTTGACGACGATGCCGCGCTGCCCGCTCGCCGGCACATTCGGCTGTCTTATACCCGCGCGGCTGAGCAGGTCGAGCAGTCGTTCGCCGTTGATGGCAAACGTCAGGCAGAAATGCGGGATCTCCGGGCTTGCTTCGACCACACGCCAGACGACCGGCAGGTCGAGCGACGTCAACAGATAGTGACCGGGACCGTAATTGATGGTATCCGCCCCAAGTTGCACGCTCTTTGCGCCCTGAATGACCATCGCGAAACAGGGACGGTAGCTGCCGTGGCAGGGCACGCTCGGCGTAGATCGGCGGCTGATCGCGAGGCCTTCGATGGTCGTCAGGTGCTCGCCGTCACCCGAGGCGAAGCGGTCTGAGATCGAGGCGATTTCCTGATAGGGGTTGAACGGCAGCGTCATGCGGTAAACCCCTCCTGGGCTGATGGAAACGCTGTCTGCGTTTGCCCCTATTTAGAATGCCTCTCCGCATCCGCAAATAGCCGCCCCGCTTACTTTTGCAGGATCGTGCAAGAAGCTTGCAGGATCGATCTAACGCTGTTGCGGTCGGCCGAGGCATAGTCCGCCCGTCCAATTCCCCTCCCAACTTCAAAAGATGAATGGAGCTTTCCATGGCTATTGCAAGAGGCTATGCCGCCACCGACGCGTCGAAACCCTTGACGCCCTTTACCTTCGAGCGCCGCGAACCCAATGCCGATGATGTGGTCATCTCGATCCAGTATTGCGGCGTCTGCCATTCCGACATCCACCAGGCCCGCAACGAATGGGGCAATTCCCATTATCCCATGGTGCCTGGCCACGAGATCGTCGGCACGGTGACCGCCGTCGGTTCGTCGGTCACGAAATTCAAGATCGGCGACCACGTTGGCGTCGGCTGCTTCGTCGATTCCTGCGTCGGCTGCGCCGCCCGCGATCTCGATAACGAGCAATACCTGCCCGGCCTCGTCCAGACCTATAACGATTTCGAAGCCGACGGCGAGACGCCGACCTATGGCGGCTATTCCGATTCGATCGTCGTCAAGGAAGGCTACGTCCTGTCGATTCCGGACAATCTGCCGCTCGACGCTGCAGCCCCCCTGCTCTGCGCCGGCATTACCCTTTACTCGCCGCTGCGCCACTGGAACGCCGGCCCCGGCAAGAAGGTTGCGATCTTGGGTATGGGTGGCCTCGGCCACATGGGCGTCAAGCTTGCTCATGCGATGGGCGCCGACGTGACGGTGCTCAGCCAGTCGCTGTCGAAAAAGGAAGACGGCTTGAGGCTCGGCGCGGATCACTATTATGCGACCAGCGATGCCGAGACGTTCAAGGCGCTCGCGGGCACGTTCGACCTCATCATCTGCACCGTCAGCGCCGAGATCGATTGGAACGCTTATCTCAACCTGCTCAAGATCAACGGCTCCATGGTCCTGGTCGGCGTTCCGGAACATGCCGTGCCCGTGCATGCCTTCTCATTGGTTCCAGGCCGCAGGAGCCTCGCCGGCTCGATGATCGGTTCGATCAAGGAAACCCAGGAAATGCTGGACTTCTGCGGCGAGCACAACATCGTCTCGGAGATCGAGAAGATCAATATCAGCGAGATCAACGAGGCCTATGAGCGCGTCCTGAAGAGCGACGTACGCTACCGCTTCGTCATCGACATCGCCTCGTTGAAGGCTTGATCGAAACGGTTTGATAAAAGAGGGCGGCTTTCGAGCCGCCTTTTTTCACGTCACTATACTTCGCTTTCATCGAACTTCGCACGTGCCGCCTTCACTGCAGGATGATTCTCTTCTGCCCATCGCAGCACCTTGGAAAGCGGCTCGAACAAGGAACGACCGAGTTCGGTCATCCGGTATTCGACACTCGGCGGCTTGGTCGGAAAAACCTGTCTGTCGACATAGCCATCGCGCTGCAGGTCACGCAGCGTCTGGGTCAGCATGCGCTGCGATATGTCCGGCACCAGCCGGCGCAGTTCACCGAAACGATATGGACGACGCGCCAGAGCCTCCAGCAACAATGTCGACCACTTGCCGGCGATGCGGTCGATGACATCGCGTACGGGACAATTGCCGGCATCCCAGCCGGACATATCACATTCCTGGCCGTCCAGGACGGGTTTGTGAGCTGACTTGAGCACCATGGGAGTGGTTCCCTCCAGGTAACGATCTCCCCGAAAACTGCCTCCTTTACACAACATAGTCAATTCCTATTCTAGTGTTAGTCTCTTTTCGAGACCAACATTCCATACCGCGCCGAAGGCGTCGGTTTGCTGCTAGGAAGGAAATTCTGAGATGACCAAACTCCTCGTTACCGGCGCCGCTGGAAAGCTTGGCCGCGCAGTCCTCCATCACCTTATGGAGACCGGCGGGATCACGCCGGGCGATATCGTCGCCGCAAGCCGAGATACAAAAAAGCTCGCCGATGTGGCGTCCAAAGGCATCGAGACACGCATGGCCGATTTCGACGACGAAGCAGGTCTCGTCAAGGCATTCACCGATGTCGATCGCGTGCTGATCATCTCGACCGATGAACTCGCGACACCCGGCAAGCGTATCGCTCAGCACAAGGCTGCCGTTTCTGCCGCAGCAAAGGCCGGCGTCAGGCACATCATCTACACGTCCATGCCGAACCCGGACAAGTCGCTCGTCAGCTTCGCGCCCGACCATCTCGGCACGGAAGAGGTGATCAAGGCAAGCGGCATTCCCTACACGATCCTGCGCAATTCCTGGTATGCCGACAATTATCTGATGGGCATGCCGCACAACCTGCAGGTCGGCACGTGGTACACCGCCATGGGCGCCGGCAAGGTTTCCAACATCGCGCGCGACGACTGCGCCCGCGCCGCCGCTGCGGTGCTCGCCAATCCGCCGGCCGGAAACAGGATCTTTACCCTGACCGGCCCGGAATCGCTGACCGCTGAGGAAATCGCCGCACGCGTCGCCAATGCGGCGGGGAAACCGCTCGAAGTCGCGAATGTCACCGACGAACAGCTCACCCATGGCCTGGCAGGTGCAGGTCTGCCGGGTTTCGTCGTTCAAATGCTCGTCTCGGCAGACGCCAATATCCGCGCAGGCAATTTCGACCTGGTGACGGACGACTTTGAAGAACTCACCGGTCGCAAGCCGCAGAACCTTACCGCCTATCTCGAAACGCAAAAGGCGGCGCTGACCGGCTGAGGCAATCGTCAGCTTGGATTGCAAATCTAAATTATCCGATGTAATTAGATGATCAATCTAATTTCTTCTTACTTTGGAGAAAATAATGCGGAGAATCGGCCTTATCGGTGGGATGAGTTTCGAAAGCACGGCCGTCTATTACCGGCTGATCAACGAAATGGTGCGCGACCGCCTCGGCGGCCTCGCATCCGCCGATCTTCTTCTCCATTCGGTCAATTTCGCCGACGTGGTCGAGATGCAGAAAGCCGGCCGCTGGGACCTGGCAGCCAGGCATCTCGCCAGAGGTGCCGCAAGCCTCGAAGCCGCCGGCGCCGAATGCGTGCTGATCTGCACCAACACCATGCATCTCGTCGCCTCCGAAGTCCAAGCCTCGGTCGATATTCCGCTTATCCATATCATCGATGAAACCGCCAAAGCGCTGAAATCGAATGGTCTCAAGCGCCCTCTCCTGCTTGCCACCCGTTACACGATGGAGCATGGCTTTTATACCGATCGTATGGCGGCACTCGGGGTCGATGTCCTGGTGCCGGATGCGGAAGATCGCACTGCTATCCATAGCATCATCTTCAACGAACTTTGCGCCGGAACCGTATTCGACGCATCCCGCGATTGCGCGATTGCGATGATTGAAAAGGCCAAGGCGACCGGCGCCGACAGCATTATCCTCGGCTGTACCGAAATCTGCCTTCTCCTCGATCCGAAAAACCTGCCACTTCCCTGCGCCGATTCCACCGCAATCCATGCCCAGGCGGCGGTCGATTTCGCGTTGGGCAACGGCGAGGCCAATCAGGTCGCTGCCTGATTTACTTGACTTAGTCAAATAAATATTGGACAGAGTCTCCAAAAGGAGATTCTGCCCATGATCGCGTCCGAAACCATCGAGACCATCCGCGCTTTCAACCGTTTCTACACGAACAAGATCGGTGTCCTCGCAAAGGATTATCTGGCAACGCCCTATACCCTCGTCGAGGGACGTATTCTCTATGAAATGGGCGCACGGGAACGTGTCTCGGCCACTGAGCTCAATCGCGATCTCGGTCTCGACCCCGCCTATCTCAGCCGCATCCTCAAGAAGTTCCGCGAAGCGGGTTTCATCGACAGCGAACCTGATCCGGCCGACAAACGCAGCCAGATCCTCAATATCACCGACAAGGGACGGGAAATCTACGAAACGCTCGGGGAGCGTTCCCGCCGCCAGATCGCTGATGACCTTCAGAACGTGGACGAAGCGAGCCAGGCAAGGCTGGTCGGCTCGATGCAGACAATCCGGGCGATCCTCGATCCCTCCTCGGCAACTCCGTCTCAAGCAGTCATCATGCGCCCCCATCGCATCGGCGACATGGGCTGGCTGATTGAGGCCCAGGCAACTGCCTATGCCCGAGAATACGGCCTGAACGAAAAGTTCGAAGCGCTGATTGCCGAAATCGCGGGCAAATTCGTTGCCAACTTCAATCCAGAACGGGAGCGCTGCTGGATCGCCGAGCGCGACGGCCGACGGGTCGGCTCGGTCATGGTGGCGGATGGCGGCGGCGATACGGCGAAGCTCCGCCTCCTCTACCTGGATCCGGCAGCCCGGGGTCTTGGCCTCGGCAGGACATTGATCGAGCAATGTATCAAATTCTCGACCTTAGCCGGCTATAAGAAACTGTCGCTATGGACCAATGACATTCTGACGGCGGCGATCCATATCTACAAGACCGCCGGCTTCCGGCTTGTCTCCGAGGAGAGACATGCGATGTTCGGCCCGGAATGCGTGGGCCAGACTTGGGAATTGGATCTCAGAGAGGCGAAGCTTTCAGTGGCCTAGCGCAATTCCAGGGACATGCGCTGCCGCTTTCCGTCGGGAATTGCGTAGGGAAAACCGGTCAAACCGCCTGACCACAGGCGCGGCGGAAGCGGTGCACGGTTTCCGCCATGCCGTATTCCAGCGCATCCGCCGTCAGGCCGTGGCCGATCGAAACCTCGGCGAGTTTCGGGATGCGCTTGATGAGCGCCGGCAGGTTGGCGACGGTGAGATCGTGACCTGCATTGACGCCAAGCCCTTCCGCCAAAGCGGCATCCGCCGTCCGGCCGAGATCATCGAGAATCTTCGCGCCCCGTTCAGGATCATCGAAGCAACCGCCATAAGGCCCGGTGTAAAGCTCGATACGGTCCGTGCCGGTCGCCCTGGCAAGCTTCACCGCCTCGACATCGCCGTCGCCATCGGCAAACAGGGATACCCTCATGCCCTTCTTCTTGAGCCGCGCCACGATCGGCTTCAGGAGTTCGCCGCTCGCCCGGAAATCGAAGCCGTGGTCGGAGGTCGCCTGGCTTGGATCGTCCGGCACCAGCGTCACCTGCTCCGGCTCCGTCTTTTCGCAAAGCGCCAGAAAATCCTCACTGGGATAGCCTTCGATATTGAACTCGGCATCTGGGAATTCGTCGTCGATCAGCGCGCGGATAACCGGCAGGTCGGAGAAGCGGATATGACGCTGATCCGGACGCGGATGCACGGTCAGCCCCGCCGCTCCCGCCTGAAGCGCAATGCGCCCGAGACCCTCGACGCTCGGCCAGGGCAGGTCGCGGCGGTTGCGCAGCATGGCGATGGCATTGAGGTTCACGGAAAGCTTGGTCGGCATGGCAAAATCCATTCTGCGAAAACTTCCCCGCTTTTAGGGCATGCCCTGCCGAAAGACCACGGGCTTCGATAAATTGCACCTATAAAGAGTTTTCATGGACGAAAATTCACGAGGCGGCCGGGACTATCATTTTCTAAAATTTTACGTAACCTATCTCTAACAGAATTCGCTGATCGGACCTCAGGCGGCGAAATGACGGTCGGAACGGCGAATTCTGTCATCCAATCACATCGGGTCCGCATTTTCAGTGCCGAGGATTTTGCCCGCGGGCTTGGCGCTCAAGCGCAGCCCTGGGACGTGGACTTGAACAAAGACGCCATTTCGCAGGATCGAGGGGACCCGATGCGGAGCGACGCCATACACACGATACATGGAGGCGGTGCGCCGCCTGCCCTTGGAACCGCCCCCGGGCACTTCAATTTCCTTCCGCAGGTCTCCCTGCCCTTCGATATGCCCGAGGGACCGGTGGCGATCGCCGAGATGGCGGATCTCTTCGGCGTCACCCATCGCACCCTGCATTTCTATGAGGAAAAGGGACTGATCACCGCAAAGCGCTCCGGCGCGATGCGCATCTATCACGGTGGGGATA
The DNA here is from genome assembly GCF_000757525.1 of Rhizobium sp. YS-1r. NCBI lineage: Bacteria > Pseudomonadati > Pseudomonadota > Alphaproteobacteria > Hyphomicrobiales > Rhizobiaceae > Rhizobium > Rhizobium sp. YS-1r. The sequence continues at coordinate 296,516 of NZ_JPYQ01000006.1, forward strand.
TACAGCGCATGGCGGTCATCAATGCCTGCCGGGAGATCGGCATGCCGGTGGCGGTGATCCAGGACCTGATGGAGGAACTGACCACCACGACATCGCAAGCCGAAGCCGACGAACTGTTCCACACTATGCTGGCGCGGCGCAAGCGCGAGCTTACCGCCGACATATCCAATATCCGTCGACAGATGCAGCAGATCGAAAGCCTGCTGAGCGGCGAGGATGAAGACGAGGTGAACGAGACTTGCCGCCCGGTCTCGCTGGCGCTCACCGATATGGAAGGAAGATGCCTGGCGCTCATGGCGGAAGGTTATTCCGCCCCGCGCATTGCCCGTGTCCTCAATCTCCAGTTCGAGGAACTGCGGCACATGGAAGATGGCATCATCCGCAAATTCGAGGCAACCAACCGCTTCCAGGCCGTCGCCAAGGCGCTACTGCTCGGTGTCGTGCCGAATTGATCAGCGCACGATCGTCAGCGTTTCGGCTGCGCGGGTAATCGCAGTATAAAGCCAGCGCTCGCGGGTATCGCGAAAGGCAAAGCTCTCGTCGAACAGCACGACATTGTTCCACTGCGAACCTTGAGCCTTGTGCACGGTCAGAGCATAGCCGTAATCGAACTCGTCATACCGCTTGCGGGTCGACCAGGGAATTTCCCCTTCGCCATCCTCGAAAGCGGCCTTCAGGAGCTTGATCTTGGCGGCCCCCCGGTCCATGTCATCATCTTCCGGCCGGATCATCAGGTTGATGCCGGGCTTCACCGTCTCGCGCGAAGAACTCATCACCTGCCAGAGCGAACCGTTGAGAAGTCCCTTCACCTGGTCGTTCCTGAGGCACACCAGCTTGTCGCCGGATTGCGGATACTCGGCCGTGAACCCCTTCAGCTCCCGGAGCCGCTGGTTGTAGCGCTTGCGGGTCCGGTTGGTGCCGACAAGCACCTGATCTGCCTCAAGGACCAGCGGCTGGGTTACTTCGTTGCGGGAAATCACCTGCGCGGTGCCGTAGTCCCCATACATGATCTCCTTGCCCTCGCGCACGTCCATGGCGAGCTGGATGATCGGGTTGTCGCGGGCCTGGCGATGGATTTCCGTGAGAAGATAATCCGGCTCCTGTTCGGTGAAGAAGCCGCCGCCCGTCACCGGCGGCAGTTGGCCGGGATCGCCGAGCACGAGAATGGGCGTGCCGAAACTCATCAGATCCTTGCCGAGCGCTTCGTCGACCATCGAGCATTCGTCGATGATGATCAGCGCCGCCTTGGCAACCGGGCTCTGGCGGTTGATGGAAAACATCGGGGATATGGAGGTCTTCCCGGTTTCCTCGTCTTCGACCGCCTCTTCGCCCCGCGGGCGGTAGATCAATGAATGGATGGTTTTCGCGTTCCGTGCCCCGCGCGAGCGCAGCACCTGCGCAGCCTTTCCCGTGAAGGCCGCGAAAAGCACATCGCCGTCGACATGCTCGGCGAAATATTTGGCCAGCGTCGTCTTGCCCGTGCCCGCATAACCGAACAGCCGAAAGATCTGGCTGCGTCCCTCTTTCAGCCATTGTGAAACGGCCTTGAGGGCCTCGTCCTGTTGCGGTGCAAATTGCATGCCGGGGACTTGGCAGGATTCGACGAAAAATCGCAACTAAAAAAGAACGAAAGAGGAATCAGAGGCACGGAATGACCTTGTTTTCCTCTATCTTTCGCGGACGGTCGCACGGAGGTTCACTGCGGCCGTTCAACGAGCTTCGCAAGTTGTTCGATGACGGTGCCCCAGCCATCGAAGAACCCCATCTCGTCATGCATCTTCCGGTCTTCAGGGCTCTTGTGCATCACATGCGCGAAGTATTCCGTACCGTCCGGATGATCCTTGAAGGTGATGATCGCCGTCATGAAGGGCTGTTCGGCCGGCCGCCAGCCGCCGGTCAGCGCATTGGTGAAGACGATCCGCCCCTGCTCTTCGCCCGCCAGGAAACAGGCGTTCAAGTGCGGGCCGAAATCCCCGCCGTTCTCGCTCATCTCCGTCTCGAAAGCGCCGCCCGGCCGGATATCCATGGCGACCACCCGGCAGAGCGCGGGTGCCGGAATCCACCACTGCTCGAAAGTGGCCTTGTCGGTCCAGGCATTCCAGACGGAAGCGCGCGGCGCCCTGATGATCCGCGAGATGGTGAGGTCGAGATCCGGATCGAAATTCTGCGTCATCTGCCCTTCTCCCTTTCTTTGGCCCGCAGGAATTCCTCCCTCGCCAGAACAAGCTGCTCCAGCCGGTCGGTGCGGGCTTCCCAGATCGCGCGCTGCTCGGAGAGCCAGTCCTCCAGCATCGAGAACTTTGCCCTTTCCAGCGCACAGGTGCGCACCCGGCCTTTCTTATGCGTGCGGATGAGGCCGCTCTCCTCCAGGAAACGGATGTGTTTCATGAAGGAGGGCAGCGCCATGTCGAAAGGCGCCGCAAGATCGCTGATGCTTGCCGGCCCTTGGCCGAGCCGTCCGAGCACGGCCCTTCTGGTCGGATCCGCGAGCGCCTGGAAGACACTGTCCAACTGGCTTGAATGGTTTTCCATAAGGATAAGTATCATTTCAGAACACTTAGCTCAAGAGATAAGTAATGATTTTTTCGAGAATCTTTACGGCCGACGGAATAAATCCGCTTCCTTCGGTGTCTTGGCATCGGTGGCCGATGGAAGCCGCCGTTCAACCAGGGAGACACCCATGAAGACCTTCATCCTTGTGCCTTTCGCATTGGCAGCGCTGACCACTGCCGCATTCGCTGCCGGCCCGTTCAAGACCGTCAAGACCGCCAAAGGCGACGTGCTTGCCGGCGACAACGGCATGACACTCTACACCTTTAAAAACGACAAGCCCGGCACGTCCAACTGCTATGACAAATGCGCCCAGAACTGGCCGCCGGCCATGGCTGCTTCCGATGCGAAGGCAGATGGTGCATATTCGCTCGTCACCCGCAAGGACGGGTCAAGGCAATGGGCCAGGGAAGGCATGCCGCTTTATTACTGGGTCAAGGACACCAAGGAAGGCGACACGACCGGCGATGGCGTGAACGGCGTTTGGGATGTCGCAAAACCCTGATCAATCCGGTTCCTCCTCGGCGGCGGCGCGCGAGGCACAGGCTCCTGCGCCGCTCTCGTTCGAGGCACAGATCCTCGCTCTCCTGCCACAGCTCCGGCGCTATTCACGCAGCCTGACGCGGTCGGATGCGGAGAGCGAGGATCTGCTGCAGGATTGCGTCGAAAAAGCGCTTATCAACCGGGCGCAATGGCGTGGCGCGAATTTCAAATCCTGGGCCTACAGGATCATGACCCATCTTCATCTGAACGCGCGCCGCTCGGCCGCGCGGCGGCCCGTAGTCGGCATCGAAGATGCGGAGACCGTCGCAGCAAGTTCAGGCTCAGATGATCCGCTGGAGAGGAACCGCCTTATCCAGGCGCTTGAAACGCTGCCGAAGGAGGCGCGCACCGTCCTGATGCTGGTGGTCGTGGAGGGGTATGCCTACCAGGAAGTCGCCGACATGCTGGAGATACCGATCGGCACGGTCATGTCGCGCCTGTCGCGGGCCCGCCAGAACCTGCGTGAGAAAATGCGGGAGGAGAACGTCATTCAATTGCGGAGACCGAAATGACCGAGGCCCGATCCGTATCCGAAGCGGACCTGCACGCCTATGCCGACGGCTTCCTCGATGAGGCCGGCCGCGCCCGCGTGGAGCGTTTTCTGGCTGAGAACCCGGAGGCGGCGGAAATGGTCGCCGACTGGCAGACACAGAACGAGGAACTGCGCTCCGCTTTCGCGACTCACGAAAAATCGAAGCCCACGGATATCCGGCTTCTGTCGATGGGGTTTGCCCGCCCGCCGGCGCAACCCCGGCGTCGATTTGCCTTGGCCGCCGCCGCGGTGGTCATTTTCGCCCTCGGCGCCGCTGGCGGCTACATCGGTCCCCGCCTGTTCGGCCACCCCGAAATCCGACTTGCCTATACGGAAATCCTGCCGCGCGAGGCCCGCAACGCCTTCCTGATCTATGCGAGCGAGGTGCGCCATCCCGTCGAGGTCTTTGCGGACGAGGAGGCGCATCTCGCCACTTGGCTCGGCAAGCGGCTCTCGATCGCCAACCTCAAGGTCCCGAACCTGCAATCCCTGGGCTTCAAGCTGGTCGGGGGCAGGCTCCTGCCGGTCGGCGGCAAGCCGGGCGCCCTGTTCATGTACGAAGACAACACTGGCCAGCGCGTAACGGTTCTGGTCGGGCGCAACAGGGAAAACCGGACGACGAGCTTCCGTTTTGCCTCCGCCAGCGATGTCGAGACCTTCTACTGGATCGACGGTGAACTCGGTTACGCGGTCACCGGCGAGATTTCCCGCGATCTGCTCCAGAAGATCGCCGAAGAATGTTACAGGCAGTTTCCGTCATGAGAGGAAGAACCTTACCGCAGCGGATCATTCTCCAGGACGATCCGCTTGCCATGCGGCGTTGCCTCCGCCGCCCTCTGCCAGCTTTGCTGTAACGCGAGAATCGTATCGGCGTCCGCGACGCCCTTCGCAACCAGCAGGCCCGAAAGCGCCGCCACCCAGCAGTCGAAATAATCGCTGCCGTCCTCGGCGCGACCTGGCTTGTGCACTTCGACGGAAAGCGCCTTAGCCCATTCGTTCCAGGTAAAGACACCTTTCTCGTGCAGATGCACGGTCAAGGCGAACGCCTCTGCCGCCCAGGGCTCCGGAAACACCGGATCACCTTCCGGTGACTTCGGAAGACCAGGGGACCGCGCGAGCGCGGACGGAACCTCACACGCGCTCAAGATAGCTCTCCCATGCGTCGATTGAGACGGTCAGCGTCGGATCTGCACCCTCGCCCCAGATCTCGCCGCCGTCGAAGACGACCGTATAGACCCATTGCGGGTTTTCGCCCCTTCCATGCGCGTTGTCGTCGGGAAAGACGTAGGAGCCCTGCACGGCCTCCACGACACCGGTCTTGGAACGGGCATAGCGCGGCAGCCGCGTATGGGTGGTGGGGTTGAAATTCTTTGTCCGCACTCTGTCGCCCGGCTGGAAAAGCGGCTCCGTATCCACCGGCCGGTCGCAGGGACCGCCCCGCGCGAGCACGCCCGGAACCATATCCGCGGTCAGGATACGCTTCGGTGTGGCCGGCACCGTCTGCTTGTGACCGGAATCGGTCTCGGCTCTTGTTGCAAATCCATGCCGTTCCAGCAGCACTTCCAGCGCCCGGGTCCAGATTTCGTAGTAGCTGGCGGCCAGATAGTCCGCCGGCGGAATGTTTTCGCGCGCATGCCGGCTTTCATCGATAGACCAGGCGCCGAAGGCTCCGCAGGACAGCGTGATGCCGAGAGCCCGCTTCTCCCACTCCGCGTGGAAATAGGGCTCGTCCTTTTCCGGCGCGACCGGCCCGAACCCCATCTGTCCGCCGAGATCATGAGGCCCGTTCATGGCTGCGTTCCCGCAATCGCAGTACCGATCATCGCGTCGCGGCTGACGAGTTTGGCAAGCGCCTCCTCGCTCATGCCGTCGGTACCTTCCGGCCGCTCGGGAATGACGAGATAGCGCAGCTCCGCGGTCGAATCCCATACCCGGATTTTCCTGGTCTCAGGCAATGTCAGGCCGAACTCCGCAAGCACGCCGCGCGGATCGATGACGGCGCGGGAGCGGTAGGCCGGCGCCTTGTACCAGACCGGCGGCAAACCGAGCACCGACCATGGATAGCAGGAGCAGAGCGTGCAGACGACGAGATTATGGGTGTCCGGCGTGTTGAAGACGGCACGCATGTGCTCACCCTGCCGGCCGGCATATCCCAGGCTTGCGATCGCCGCCGTCGCATCCCGCTTGAGCCACTCCGCAAATTCCGGATCACTCCAGGCCTTGGCCACCACGTGGGCGCCGTTGCGCGGCCCGATCTTCGTCTCGTAGGTCTCAACGATCGCATCGATCGCGCCTGGATCGATCAGTCCCTTTTCCGTCAGCACCGTTTCAAGCGCCCTCACTCGCGCCTGCATGTCGCTGTAGCGGTTGTCATGGTGATGCTGGTGATCGTGGTGATGATCTTCCGACATGTCACTCTCCTTTACTTCAGCATCGGCCAGAGGCTCATGACAAGCAGGACGGCCATGGTGATGTTGAACCATTTGAGCCGGGCGGGCACGGACAGCCATTCACGGAGTGCCGAACCAAAGCCGGCCCAGGTGGAAACGCTCGGTACGTTGACCGCCGCAAAAGCCAGGCCGACAAGCAGCACGGTCGGCAGGTAGTAGTCGGGATTGGTGTAGGTCGCCATGGCCGTCACCGCCATGACCCACGCCTTCGGATTGACCCATTGGAACATCGCCGCCCCGAAAAAGGTCATCGGCTGTGCGCCGGTCTTGCCGTCGGAAAGGCTGCGGGACATACCGATCTTCCAGGCGATCCAGACAAGATAGGCGCCGCCGGCAAATTTCAGGATCGTATAGACCACCGGAACCGTTTGCAGCAGCGCACCGAGCCCGAGGCCGATCGCGAGCAGCAGCGAGAAGAAGCCGGCGCCGATACCAAGCATATGCGGAATGGTGCGGGTGAAGCCGAAATTCACGCCCGATGCGAAGAGCATCATATTGTTCGGTCCCGGCGTGATCGAGGTCGTGAAGGCAAACAGGACGAGAGCCAGAAATGTTTCCAGCGGCATGTGATCTCCCAAGATGCCAAATGGCCCCGTTACATCAGCCGCCTCGTGTCGCGGGAGGCTTGTCCTCTGGTGTAGGATCGTTGTGGACGATCTTCAAGCAGAACTTGGAACCTTCGACAAAAGCCATATGTCTAAATCGCACCCTTCCCGATACGATGATCAAGGTCAAACATGCCCGATATCCCGACAGCTACCCTGCCCTCTGGCATTTCCGTGCCGGCGCTCGGCCTCGGCACCTGGAACATGGGCGAGGACAGCCGCAAGGCGAACATTGAGATCGACAGCCTGAAGCGCGGTCTCGATCTTGGCATGACCTTGATCGACACTGCGGAAATGTATGCCGAGGGCGGCGCTGAAAGAATCGTCGCCGAAGCGATCATAGGCCGCCGCGACGAGACCTTCCTGGTCAGCAAGGTCTATCCCTGGAATGCCAGCCGCAAGGGCGTGATTGATGCCTGCGAAAGAAGCTTGGCTCGGCTGGGGACCGATCGGCTAGACCTCTATCTCCTGCATTGGCGCGGCGAACATCCGCTTGCCGAAACCGTCGCCGGTTTCGAGGAATTGCGTCGGGCCGGCAAGATTGCAGCCTGGGGCGTATCCAATTTCGACCTCTCCGACATGGAGGAACTGATGGCAGTGCCGGAAGGAAGAAATTGCGCCGCCAACCAGGTGCTCTACAATCTTTCCCGCCGCGGCATCGAATATGACCTCCTGCCCTGGTGCCAGGAGCGCGGCATCCCGGTCATGGCCTATTCGCCGATCGAACAGGGCCGGCTTGCCCACAGCGTTGAACTTATCCATATCGCCAAAGCCTATCAGGCGACGCCGGCGCAGGTAGCACTTGCTTTTCTCCTGGAGCGGGATGGCGTCATCGCCATCCCGAAATCCGCCAATCCGGAACGCGTCGCGCAAAACGCCGAGGCAGCGGAACTGGAAATCAGCGAAGAGGATTGGGCCGCACTCGACGCCGCCTTCCCGCCCCCGGAACGCAAACGCCCGCTTGAGATGATCTAGTCGATTTCGAGTTTTCTACGCTCGGCAACGAGCGTCTCGATCGCACCGAAGACATCGATTTCCTGCCAGGTGACCGTGTCGCGATAGGAAGGATAGAGGCTGAATGTCGCCGCCACGAGGTGATCGACGCCCGGCCGCGCCAGCCTTCTATGCAAAGCCTCGCTCGACCTCTCGCTCAGCCGGTCCTCGGTCAGTCCCCAGCCCGAATAGAAAGGTGCTCCATAACAACGCACGGGGATGCCGCGCAGCATTGCATCGAGACCGAATTGGCTCGACACTGTCCAGATCTCGTCGACGACGTCCAAAATCGAGGCGACGGAAACCGCATCGTCCATCAGGATGACACCGGGTGTCCGTGCCGCCTTTTCGGTGAGGTAACCTTTGCGGAAACCGGCCATCACATCCGGATGTGTGCGCACCACGCATTGCGCGCCGCTGGCGACAGCGTCCCCGAGCATGCGCGCGAAACTTTCAGGCGAACCGCCCGACATTGGTACGGAAACATCACCCAGCACCTGGTCGACAAGAAGAATCCGCCGCCGTGTTGTGCGGTCGAGCTTCGGTTCGAGATGCGGCAGGTTGTTGTATTTCGAGAGTTTTTCACGGACGAGCATCTCTCGGATATTCGCCCCAAGCCCTGCAATGTCCCCATCCACGGAACTCGCGATCAGCCTCTCCAGCCTGGAAGCCTTCGAAGCGTCGACCGGCATGCCGAGATCATCGACAATGACGGAAATCGGCAGGGTGTTCTGCTTGCCGAGACCGACCGAACGCAGGTAACCATCCTCAAGATACCAATAAGGCAGCCGGCGAAACCATGCGATCCTGCGGGCTAGCCTGGCGGTAGAACGCCCACCCCAGAAAACGATCCCCTTAACCCCCGGCGCGAATGCCGACTCCAGTTCGCGAATCCCGAAATAGTGCTTCAACCAGGGTGCCGATCGCGTCACGTAGTGGGTGGCGCCAAGGCGCATGCCGGCGGGTGGATACCAATCCTTCGTCAACCTTGTCCTCACCTCGCCAACCGATGCGCCGTTCCCCGCGTGCCCTCACATTCCCTGCGGGCCGCGGTTCATGGCAGCAATCCCCGTGCGGCAGACCTCCATCAGCCCGAGCGGTTTCATGATCGCCACGAACTGGTCGATCTTGGAGGATTTCCCGGTGATTTCGAAGATGAAATGTTCGACCGTCGCATCGACTACCTTGGCCTGGAAGGCTTCCGCAAGCCGCAGCGTCTCGGCGCGGCGCTCCCCGTGGCCGACCACTTTCACCAGCGCCACTTCGCGCTCGATCGGGCGCTCCTGCCCGAGTTCGCGCGCCCGCACCGTAAGATCCAGGACCCGGTGGACCGGCACGATGCGCTCAAGCTGCGCCTTGATCTGCTCGAGCACGCTCGGCGTCCCATTGGTGACGATGGTGATGCGTGAAAGATGTGCCTCGTGCTCTGTCTCCGAAACCGTGAGACTTTCGATATTGTAGCCACGGCCCGAAAAAAGGCCGATCACGCGGGCGAGCACCCCCGGTTCGTTGCTGACGAGAACCGAGAGCGTATGACTTTCGGCTTTCGCCGTCTCCGGTGCGATGAAGTAGGCTGAGCCGGTCGGTTGCTGATGCGCATTCATGGTCTTGGGTCCGTTTCCTCAGAATTCTGTTGAAGCATACCAACTCGTTTATACGAGCTGGCGCCCCTTGGCGTCGATCGCATTGGCGACCGCTTCGTCGGTCGCCTCGTCCGGCAGCAGCATTTCGTTATGCGCCTTGCCTGACGGGATCATCGGGAAGCAGTTGGCGAGATTGGCGACGCGGCAATCGAAGATCACCGGCTTCTTGACGGCAATCATCTCCTCGATCTTCTGGTCGAGCTCCTTCGGATCGTCGCAATACATGCCGACGGCCCCATAGGCTTCCGCGAGTTTGACGAAGTCCGGCATCGCTTCCGTATAGGAGTTGGACAGGCGGTTGCCGTGCAGGAGCTGTTGCCACTGACGAACCATGCCCATGTACTGGTTGTTCAGGATGAAGATCTTGACCGGCAGATTGTACTGGATTGCCGTCGACATTTCCTGGATGCACATCTGGATCGAGGCATCACCGGCAACATCGATGACGAGCGCGCCTGGATGCGCGACCTGAACGCCGATCGCCGCCGGAAAGCCGTAACCCATCGTACCGAGACCACCGGACGTCATCCAGCGATTCGGCTCTTCGAACTCGATGAACTGCGCCGCCCACATCTGGTGCTGGCCGACTTCCGTGGTGATGTAGGTGTCGCGGCCCTTGGTCAGCTCATAGAGGCGTTGCAACGCATATTGCGGCATGATGATGTCGCTGGAATGCTTGTAGGAAAAGCTCTTGCGGGCACGCCAGCGGTTTATCTGCGCCCACCAGTCTTCCGTCTGTCCCTTGGCCGGCTTGTGCGGCAGCGCCCGCCACAGGCGGACCATGTCTTCCAGAACGCTCCCGACGTCGCCGAGGATCGGCACATCGACATGGACGTTCTTGTTGATCGACGAGGGATCGATATCGATATGAATTTTTCGCGAGTTCGGCGAGAACGCGTTGATACGGCCGGTGATGCGGTCGTCGAAACGCGCGCCGATGCAGACCATCACGTCGCAGTCATGCATGGCCATGTTGGATTCATAGGAACCGTGCATGCCCAGCATGCCGAGCCAGTTCTTGCCCGAGGCCGGATAGGCCCCCAACCCCATCAGCGTCGAGGTGATCGGGAAACCGGTGAGCTGAACCAGCTCGCGCAACAGCCGCGAAGCTTCCGGACCGGAATTCACGACGCCACCGCCGGTATAGAAGATCGGCCGGCGGGCAGACGCCATCAATTCGACGGCAGCCTCGATGGCCTTGAGATCCCCTTCCTTCTTCGGCTGGTAGCTGATATTCGCCGCAATCTCTGGCTTCGACGTATAGGTGCCAGTGGCGAACTGGACATCCTTCGGAATATCGACGACGACAGGACCTGGGCGACCGGTCTGGGCGATGCGGAAGGCTTCATGGATGACACCGGCGAGCTCGTTGACGTCCTTCACCAGCCAGTTGTGCTTGGTGCAAGGCCGGGTAATCCCCACGGTATCGCATTCCTGGAAGGCGTCGGAACCGATCAGCGTCGTCGGAACCTGGCCGGACAGGCAAACCAGCGGAATGCTGTCCATCAGCGCGTCCTGCAACGGGGTGACCGCATTCGTCGCGCCGGGACCGGATGTGACCAGCATGACGCCGACTTTGCCGGTGGAGCGGGCATAGCCTTCAGCCGCATGGCCGGCACCCTGCTCGTGGCGGACGAGAATATGCTGGATTTCGTCCTGCTGGAAAATCTCGTCATAGATCGGCAGGACGGCGCCGCCCGGATATCCGAAGATATGTTCGACGCCATTGTCCTTCAGCGCTCTCAGAACAATCTCCGCGCCAGTCATCTGGTTATCTGGCATCTGGTTATTGCTGTCCGTCATCGTCTTCTTCCATTTCGCTGCTGGATTTTTACCGGCGGCTCCTCCGAGCCGGATTGAAGGCATAAAAAAAGGCCCCTTTTGAGGAGCCTGTCTACCGCGCATGGGTGGCTGTCGCCGGATGGTTACACCATCCTGCCCATGCGCGTTCCCACCACAATAAGAGCGATCGAGATTTTCATGGCGCGAAGTGTTAGCCAGATAAATGCCATTCGTCAACGCCACCTTGCACCAAAAAAAGCCATTCGGCTGATTTTGCTGCGCCGTTTTCGTCTCCTCACTAAGGGCACACCTACACGAGTTGTTAAGTCGCGGGGCTTATGCTGCGATATTTGAAGGACAGCGCCCCGACGGATGAGCCTATGACCCGATCCGCCACCCCAATGACAGGGGGTCGATTTTGCTGAACAACGATCTCCATCGTTCCGCATCCGCGGGAGAGCAGGATCGCCGCGATCTCCAGAAGCCCGGCAACCGTATGCTGGGCCGTGTCGTGGCCTGCAACGGTTCCAATGCAACCATTTCCGCTGTCGCCCAAAACGGTGAGACCGACCTCACGGAACTCTGGTCCGTCGGCCGGCTGATCTCGATCAGCGTCGGCGAAAACCGCGTCGTGGCGCTCGCCTATGCGATGGGGACCAGCGATGAAAGCTGGCGCGACGGCGAGGACACCGGCTTTCATATCGAGGTCGAACTGCTCGGCGAAGTCCGCAAAGGGGGAGATGGCCGCGAGGAGTTTTCCCGTGGCATCTCTCGCTATCCTTATCTCGGCGCCGTAGCGCATCGCATCCGCGCCGCCGATCTCCTGCGCATCTATGATACGGGCAAGAGCGACACCTGCGTCATCGGCAAGCTGACCCAGGATGAGAGCATCGATGCGACGATCCATATTCCCTCGATGCTCTCGAAGCATTTTGCGGTCGTCGGCTCCACGGGGGTCGGCAAATCCACCGCGGTGTCTTTGCTCCTCAACAAGGCGATCGAGGCCGATCAGAAGCTGCGCGTGCTGATTCTCGATCCGCACAACGAGTTCGCAGCCGCTTTTCCGGAACGCGCGGTCGTCATCGATACCGACACGCTCGACCTGCCCTTCTGGCTGATGCGGCTGGAAGAATTTGCCGAAGTGGTTTTCCGGGGCCGGCCCGGGGTGCCGGAGGAGCTCGATATCCTGCGCGACCTGATACCGGAGGCGAAGCGCGCCTTCCGCGGCAGCGATTCCCCGCTCATGCGCCGCACGACCGAAAAGAGCTCGATCACGGCCGACACTCCCGTGCCCTACCGTATGGCGGACCTTCTCGCGCTGATCGATGAGCGTATCGGTCGTCTGGAAGGGCGCGGTGAAAAACCCTTCCTGCGGTCATTGAAGATGCGCATCATGTCGGCGATCAACGACCCGCGCTATCATTTCATGTTCTCCAACAACACGATCAACGACACGATCATGGAGACGATCGCACATATTTTCCGCATTCCGGGCGGAGACAGGCCCATCTCCACCTTCCAGCTCGCCGGCATCCCCTCGGAAGTCGTCAACTCCGTCGCCTCGATCCTCTGCCGCATGGCATTTGAACTGGCGCTCTGGAGCAATGGCGCGATCCATATGCTTGTCGTCTGCGAAGAAGCGCATCGTTACGTGCCGGCCGACCGCGATCTTGGTTTTCTCCCGACTCGTCACGCGATCTCGCGCATTGCCAAGGAAGGTCGCAAGTATGGTGTTTCGCTCGGCGTCATCACCCAGCGGCCAGGCGAACTTGATCAGACGATCCTGTCGCAATGCTCGACCCTGTTCGCCATGCGGCTTTCCAACGACCGCGACCAGGAGATCATCAAGTCGGCCATCCCGAACTCCTCCATCTCGACGACCAGCTTCCTCTCCTCGATCGGCAATGGCGAGGCGATCGCCTTTGGTGAAGCGATTACGGTGCCTATGCGCATGAAATTCGCCAGGGTTGAGGAAAGATACCTGCCAAAGGCCAATGGCATCGCCGACAAGGGGTCGGAAAACACGCCGGACACGATCGACCTGCGTACGGTCGTGGCGCGCATGCGGGCCGCCAGCGGGCCGGATATTTCTGCCTTCCAGCAGAGTTATGCCGCTGCCAATCTCGCTTTTGCGGACGACATACCTGCCGACAACGCAGACGTGGATGACGAATTCCCACCGGCAACCGACGCAGAACTCGAACGATGGAACCAGGAAATCCGTGCCAATGGACACGTGGTGATCAATCGTCCGCCCGCCATCGGCGATCCACAGCCTGAACCATACCATCCGGATATGCTGCCCCGTCCGCCGGTTTCCGAGCCTCCCGCACCCCTTCGACCGGACCGCTTCGCGGACCTGCGCCGAGAACGCTCGACCGACGGTTCACAGCCGGTTTTTCAGCGCCCTCCTGCACAGCAGGAAGGTGCCCCGCGCCCCAATCCGCTGCTTCGCCGCGAAGGCTCGCTGCGCGAAAGCCTGCTGAAGAAGCCGCTCAGCAGCCTCTACGACAAGGATTGATCAGCCGATCCGCTCCCAGCTTTCGTCCATCTGGTTGCGGAACCAGGTCATCTGCCGCTTGGCATATTGCCGCGTCAGCGCCGAGGCGCGCTCGATCACCTCCTCGCGGCTCATGCGTCCTTCCAGCATCCCGGCAATCTCCCGAACGCCGATCGCCTTCATGATCGGCAGATCGGGCGCCGGATGGAGCGCCAAAAGCGCCCTCACCTCGTCCACCGCTCCACCCTCCAGCATTTTTTCGAAACGCCGATTGATGCGCTCATGAAGAATTTTCCGGTCGGGCAGCACGACAAGCTTTTTCGCGCGGGCGGGATCGATCACCGTCGCCCCCTGCCGACCCTGGAAGTCGGCGATAGAGCGGCCGGTTTCCTCCAGCACTTCGAGCGCCCGGACGATCCGCTGACCGTCCTTCGGCTCGAGACTTTCGGCCACCACTGCATCCCGCCTTGAAAGCTCCGCATGCAGCGCTTCCGGCCCTTCCTCCTTCAGCCGCAGTCTCACCCTGCAGCGGACATCCTGGGAAATCTCGGGCATGTCGGACAAGCCACCCGTCAATGCCTTGAAATAGAGTCCCGTTCCTCCGACGAAGACCGGCAACCGCCCTTCCGCGCGAAGCTTCGGCATGAAGTCCTGGACGTCGCGCAGCCATTCGCCAGTCGAATAGGCGCACTTCGCCAGCACATGCCCGTAGAGGAGATGCTGCACGCCTTCCATTTCCGCTTCGGAAGGCCGCGCCGTCAGAACCCTGAGCGTGTCGTAGACCTGCATGCTGTCTGCATTGATGACCACACCGCCTGCCTCCCGTGCCAGATGCAGTGCAAGAGCCGACTTGCCGCTCGCCGTCGGTCCGGTTATCAGGATCGCGTCCATTTCATCATCAAGGTCGGTCGTCATATGGCTTTCGTTGCCACGCTCATTGCCCATCCGTCAAATCCTGTTCTCAATGCAAGGGTCGGAGAACAGGCGGCCGACGCCGTGAAGGCCTCCGGCCTCTATTGGCTGGCGGACGGCATCGCCTGCGATATCGTGCTTCGCGACGATACGGACACTCAGGCGGTCGAGGCCAATCTCCGCGCCGTCGTCGCGGCTGCGCCGATCGACGTTGTCGTGCAGAATGCTGAAACCCGGCGGAAGAAATTCCTGATCGCCGATATGGATTCCACCATGATCGGCCAGGAATGCATCGACGAGCTCGCCGATGTCGTGGGGCTGAAGGACAAGGTGGCGGCAATCACGGCGCGAGCGATGAACGGCGAGATCGCTTTCGAGCCGGCCCTCAGAGAGCGCGTGGCACTCCTGAAAGGTTTGCCGATCACCGTCGTCGACGACGTGATCGCCAAGCGCATCACGCTAACCTCAGGCGGACCGGCCCTGATCGCCACCATGAAGGCGAGAGGTTTTTATGCCGCCCTTGTCTCCGGCGGCTTTACGGTCTTCACGAACCGGATCGCCAAGACGCTCGGTTTCGACGAAAACCAGGCGAACATCCTGATCGAAAAGGACGGCATCCTCACCGGCGAAGTGGTCGAACCCATTCTCGGCAAACAGGCCAAGGTGGATGCGCTTCTGTCCATTACCGAAAAGCTCGGCATCTCCCCCGAGGATGCAATCGCCGTCGGCGACGGCGCCAATGATCTCGGCATGCTCGGCATAGCCGGCTCGGGCGTTGCACTGCATGCCAAGCCGACCGTCGCCGCCCAGGCAAAGATGCGTATTGACTATGGTGACCTCACTGCCCTTCTCTATGTTCAAGGCTATCGCAAGGCGGATTTCGTGACCCCGTGAAAGAGCCAAAGATCATTCTCGAAACCGAACGCCTGCGGCTCCGCAGCTGGCTTGACAGTGACCGCGACCTGTTTCGTGAGATCAATGCCGATCCGAAGGTGATGGAATTCTTCCCGTTCCGGCGCTCCCATGAGGAAGCAGATGCTTTCCTGACGCGGCTCAACGACACGATCACCGAGACCGGGCTCGGCTTCTACGCCTTGGAACTCAAGGAAACGCGGGAGCCCATGGGCTTCTGCGGCCTCTCGCTTGCCAATATGCCGGAAATCTTCCCGGCCGAAACGGTGGAGATCGGCTGGCGGCTTGCCACCCGTTTCTGGGGCCATGGCTACGTCACGGAGGCCGCCCGCGCCCTCCTCGATTTCGCTTTCGACAAGAAGCACCTCGACGCCATCGTCTCTTTCGCCGTGACGGACAATCATCGTTCGACGGCCGTCATGAAACGGCTCGGGCTTCACCGGGTTGCGAGCCTCGATTTCGACCACCCGCGCGTACCCGATACGCATCCGCATCTGAAGCCTCACGTCGTCTATGCCGTGACGCGGGATGAATGGCTGCTCCAGAGGCAGAAAGCCGGCCAGCCCCGCTAGTCTTACTCCAGCGGCAGCGCCACGAAGCGGAGGTTGCCGGCGGGATCCGAAATCATCACATGCGCGTTGCGGCGGCCTTCTGCCTTCAGCATCTTGATCCGCGTGGCCACGTCATCCGGGCTTTCGACGAAATCCTGCGCCACTTCGACGACCACCTCGCCGGCCTTCAACCCCTTCTGGGCGGCAGGCGAATTCGGTTCGACGGCTGTGATCACCACGCCCTCGACGCTCTCGGCGATGCTGAAGCTCTTGCGGCGCTCTTCATCGAGCACGGCGAGCGTCATGCCGAAGGTCACGGCAGGCCCCTGGTCCGCCTCACCCTTCTGGTCGTCCGGCGCTCCGTTGTCCGGCGACATGTCTTGGCCCTGGCCTTCCGGCAGAGACGGCTGTTCAGTGTCATCCTCCGCCTCGGCGCTGTCTTCGAGCCGGCCGAGCGGCACCTTCACTGTCTGCTCCTTGCCATCACGCAGGATCACGACATCGACATCCTTGCCGACCGGGCTTTCCGCCACGATGCGTGGCAGGTCGCGCATCTCGTTGACCGGTTGGCCGTCGAAGGTCAGGATCACGTCGCCGGCCTTGATTTCGCCGTTCTTGATCGGACCATCGCTGACGACGCCGGAAACCAGCGCACCGCGCGCACGATCGAGGCCGAGGCTCGATGCCACGTCATCGGTTACCGGCTGGATGCGAACACCGAGCCATCCGCGTCGCGTCTCGCCGAATTCGATGAGCTGATGCACAATGTTTTCGGCAAGTTCCGTCGGTACCGCAAACCCGATGCCGATCGAGCCGCCGGAGGGCGAGATGATCGCCGTGTTGATGCCGATGACCTCGCCGCGCATGTTGAACAGGGGGCCACCGGAATTGCCCTTGTTGATCGCTGCGTCCGTCTGGATGAAGTTGTCATAGGGACCGGCATTGATATTGCGGCCTCGCGCCGAGATGATGCCGAGTGTCACCGACCCGCCAAGGCCGAACGGGTTGCCGATAGCCATCACCCAGTCACCGATGCGCATCCTTCGGGAATCGCCGAAACGGACTGCTTTCAACGGCGTCTTCGGCTCAACCTTGAGCACCGAAAGGTCGGTCTTCGTATCGGTGCCGACCAACCTGGCCTTGAGCTTGGAGCCGTTCGGAAAAATCACCTCGATGTCGTCGGCGCCTTCGATCACGTGGTTGTTGGTCACCACGAAGCCGGCCGGATCGATCACAAAGCCGGAACCAAGCGAAGAGACCTTCTGATTGCCGTTCTGATTGTCGGGGCTGTCGAAAAAATCCTCGAAGAATTCCTGGAAGGGTGATCCTTCCTGGATCTGCGGCTGTGGGCCGGCACCTCCATCCTTGACGCTCTGGGAAGTGGAAATGTTCACCACCGCATCAAGCAGGCCTTCGGCGAGATCGGCGATCGAGGCCGGGCCTGCGGCAGCCGGACCGGGCGGCGGCGGCGGATTGATGGTTGGAGACGGTGTCGGCGGCGCCGGCAACATGGACCCCGGCGGATTGCCGTTCTGCCCGGGAGACGGGGGCACCGGTGTCTGGGCGATCGCCTGCAAGGGCCCCGCCAATACGGCAAAAGCCGCCGTCAGCATGACGGTGTGCTTGAAGGACGATCGAACCGAATGGGCCATATGGCATCCTCGCTATTGGACTTTCCGCATCCCGAGAAGCGGCGCTCACCCGGGCGGGCCTATTGGAGCCTTTGAATCGGGCGGAGTTTCGGCAGAGCATAAGGCGGAATAAGCACGGGGGAAATTACCTTTTCGTGAGGATTGCGCTCCCTCCACGTTTCGGTCGCGAATGCTCTCGCAGACAAACGGGGCGGTTTCTCACCGCCCCGATGCAATCCGGTCAGTTGGCCGGCGCGGCCGGCGGCGCTGGCGGAATTGAAGGCTGCGGCGCCGGCCCGTCGCCGTCGGAAGAATTGAAGAAACGAAAGAATTCCGAATCCGGCGAAAGCACCATGGTCGTGCCCTTGTCGGCGAACGAAGCGACATAGGCTCGCATGGAGCGGTAGAACTCGAAGAAGCCCGGATCGCGCTGAAAGGCCTCGCCGAAGATCTTGTTGCGCTCGGCATCACCTTCGCCGCGCAGGATTTCCGAATCCCGCTGCGCTTCGGAAACAAGCTCGACCACTTGGCGGTCGGCGATGGCCCTCCGCCGCTGGCCCTGCTCGTTGCCGCGGGCGCGGATCAGTTCGGCCTCGGCGAGACGCTCTGCCCGCATGCGCTGGAAAGTCTGTGCCGAGACCTCCTGCGTCAAATCCGTGCGGCGGATGCGCACGTCGCGGATCGTAAGGCCAAGCGTTTCGGCAGCAGTGTTCAGATCGGCATGAACTTCCTGCATCATTGACGCGCGTTCGTCGGAAAGCGCCGCATCGAAGTTGCGCAAACCGTAGACACGCCGAAGCGCCGCATCGAGCCGCGTACGCAGGCGCGATTCGGCGGACTCGCGATCGCCGGAAACAGTCTCACGGAAACGACGGGGATCGCTGATCGAATAGACCACGAACGCATCCACCTCGTAGAAGGCGCCGCCGCGGACCTGCACGCGGATATTGTCGAGATCGAAGCGCAGCGCCCGGTCTTCGACATATTGAACCCGATCGGCGTCCATGAAAGCGAAGGGCAATTTGAAATAGATGCCTGGGTCGCGCTTGACGTCCTGGATCTCACCGAAGCGGACGACGATCGCCTGCTCACGCTCGTTGACCACGAAGACAGAGGAATAGACAAGCAGCAGGACGACAGCGAGGCCGATGAGGACTGCGGGAAGTCGGTTGGAGTTCATCGGGCGGCTCCCTGCTGAGTCGGTTGCTGCTGCCGGTTGAGTTCGTTGAGCGGCAGATAGGGAACGACGCCCTGCTTGTCGTCCAGGACGATCGTGTTGGAATTCTTCAGCACGGCTTCCATGGTTTCGAGGAAGATGCGTCGGCGTGTGACTTCCGGCGCGTTGGCGTATTCCTGATAGATGGAGATGAAGCGCTGCGCCTCACCCTGAGCCTCATTGACGACCCGATCCTTGTAGGCGGATGCCTCTTCGCGGACCTGGGCGGCCTGACCGCGCGCCTGACCGAGTTTCTGGTTGGCGTATTGGTTGGCCTCTTCAACGAAGCGATCCTCGTCCTGTTCGGCCCGCTGCACTTCTTCGAAGGCATCGGCCACTTCACGCGGCGGCGCGGCGTCCTCGATCGGCACGGCGTTGATGGCAATACCGGAACCGTAAGTGTCCATCGTGCCCTGGATGATACCGCGCACTTCGGTCGAGATATCTTCGCGATTGTCTCGGAAGACATCCTGGGCCGGGCGGCGGCCGACAACCTCGCGCATGGCGCTTTCCGCGACCTGCTGCAGCGTTGACGCCGGGTTTTCCAGATTGAACAGGTAGGCCTTCGGATCGGTGACAGTAAAGAGCACCGAGAACTGCACGTTGACGATGTTCTGGTCGCCGGTCAGCATCCAGCCCGCATTGGAGTTCGAACCGCGCGCCGCGCCGATATTCTGCTGCTGCTCGGTAACTTTGACGATCTCGACTGTTTCGAGGGGCCAGAAATGGAAATGCAGGCCCGGCATCGAGATCTCATCCTTCGGGCGGCCGAAGCGCAATTCGACGCCGCGCTCGTCCGGCTGCACGGTATAGACGGACTGGAAAGCGAGGAAAGCGAGGATTACGATCACTACGATCGCAAGAGCCCCGCCGTTGAAGCCGCCGGGCATCACACCGCGCAACCGGTCCTGACTGCGCCGGATGATGTCTTCGAGATCAGGCGGGCCGCCGCTGCCGCCGCCGCGCGGGCGGTTCGGTCCCTGCCCCCAGGGACCCTGATTGTTACCGCCGCCACCGCCCCAAGGGCCGCCGCCGCCATTCTGATTGCTCCAGGGCATCAAAACCTCTTTGTCTGTGTCGCTCCCAGGCCGCGACCTTGCCGTGTGAAGGTCGTCCCGCCATTGCCCGTTATAGGTATGAGCCGGGTCGCTTTCAACGCGGACTCAATAACTTCCCGTTGTTTGGTAACGAAATGTTTCAGTTTGTCGCGTCTCGACGCCGATAGCTGACGAAACGGGTGGGATAATTGTCCTTCTCGCCCGCCGGAACAACGGTCTCCTCGATCTTCTCGAAGACATCCGGATCTATAGCCGGAAAAAAAGTGTCGCCGTCGGCAATCTCGGTTTCCACATGCGTGATGCGCAGCAAATCGGCGATCTTGATCGCCTCGGCATAGATTTCGCCGCCGCCGAGCACATAAATCTCTTCGGCACCCACCTCCGCCGCCTTCCGGCCGGCGATTTCGATGGCCTCATCGAGCGAGGTCGCGACATCGACACCTTCGCAATGGAAGTCACCGCGACGGGTGACGACGACATGCGGGCGCCCGGGCAGCGGCCTGCCGCCGAAGGAATCGAGTGTCTTGCGCCCGACGATCACCGGCTTGCCCAGCGTCATCGCCTTGAAGCGCTTGAGGTCGGTGGACAGCTTCCACGGCATGTCGCCATCGCGGCCGATGACGCCGTTCCTGGCGACGGCGGAGATAATGACAAGGCGAGGCTTCGTCACGTCGCCAACCTCAAAACCAGAACGTGTGGGCAATTTGTCTCATATGCAAAAGCTGCATTCCGCATATGGAGAGCACTCGAACAGTTCGTCAGAAACATGACCCCGCTTTCGTTCGATAGAGCCGGTCGCTCCGGCACAGGCAACAAACGAATCTAGCGGTATTGGAGACGGTTCGGTTATGCAACAGATTGTAGCGGATACGGCCTCCTTTCAGGCATCATCGCGCCAGTTTCAGGCAGCGCATATCCTCGTCGTCGACGATGACGAAAGAGTGCGCCAGATGCTCACCCGCTATTTCGACGGCGAGGGCTATGTGGTCAGCGCCGCTGCCAACGGCGCCGAGATGCAGGTGCACCTGAAGCACGGGAACGTCGACATCATTCTCCTCGATCTGTCACTGGGGGGCGGCGAGGACGGATTGGATCTTGCGCGCGAACTCCGGACATATTCGGATATTCCGATCATGATCGTCTCGGGGCGCGACGATGTAATCGACAGGATCATCGGTCTGGAGATCGGAGCGGACGACTATGTCGCCAAGCCCTTTCACCTGCGCGAGGTCCATGCCCGGTTAAGGTCCATCCTGCGGCGACGCCAGCCTGGGAACGCCCGGCAGAATGCCGGGGATGGCAGGATCGTCCGTTTCGAAAACTGGGCGCTGGACCTGGAAAGACGTGAGCTCTTCACCGCCGAAGGCACGAGCGTCGAGTTGACCACCGGCGAATTCGAAATGCTCGCGACATTCGTGCAGCATGCCGGGCGGGTGCTTTCCCGCGAATTCCTGATGGACGCGACGCGCGGGCGCCAGCTTGGGGCATTCGACCGGACGGTCGATGCGCAGATCGTCAGGCTCCGTCGCAAGATCGAAGCCGATGCCGGACGACCTCAGTTCATCAAGGCCGTGCGCGGCGTCGGCTACGTCTTCACCGCCAAGATCGCCTGATCCGAGTTTCGACGACGGCAAGATAGGTGATTTCGCCGTATTCTTGCAGGAACATTTGGGACCTGACTGCCCTTAGGGCCTGGCATCAATCCTCTCTAATTGCGCTGGATCAATGAAGCGGCGGTCCGGTTCGCGACAATCGGCGCCCATATTGCACCCTCACCTGAAGGAGACAAAGATGGCCAGAATGATGAAAGCTGCCGTGGTGCATCAATTCGGCAAACCTCTCGCGATTGAAAGCGTTCCCGTTCCAGTGCCCGGCCCGGGTGAAATCCTCGTGAAGGTGATGGCCTGCGGTGTCTGCCACACCGACCTTCATGCGGCGGACGGCGATTGGCCGGTCAAGCCGGCGCCGCCCTTCATTCCCGGCCACGAGGTGGCCGGCGTGGTCGTCGAACTCGGTCCGGGCGTCACGGATTTCAAGGAAGGCGATGCGGTCGGCGTCGCCTGGCTGCATGATGCCTGCCTGCGCTGCGAATATTGCGAGACGGGCTGGGAAACGCTCTGCGAACACCAGCACAATACCGGCTATAGCTGCGACGGCGGCTTTGCCGAATATGTCGTCGCGTCGGCGGCCTTTGCGGCGCGTCTGCCGCAGAACGTCGATTTCGCCGCGATCTCGCCGATCCTCTGCGCCGGCGTCACCACCTACAAGGGGCTCAAGGAGACCGAAGCCCGACCTGGTGAATGGGTGGCGATCTCCGGCATCGGCGGCCTTGGCCATGTCGCCATCCAGTATGCTAAGGCGATGGGTCTGAAGGTTGCGGCCCTGGATGTCGCCGCCGACAAGCTCGAACTCGCCCGCAGCGTCGGGGCGGATCTCGCCGTCGATGCCCGCGCCCTGACGGCCGTCGAAGAGGTCCGGGATGCCACCGGCGGCGGAGCCCACGGCGTTCTCGTGACCGCCGTGTCGCCACCGGCCTTCTCCCAGGCGATCCGGATGGTACGGCGCAGGGGCACTGTCAGCCTTGTCGGTCTGCCGCCAGGGGAATTCCCGACGCCCATCTTCGATGTCGTTCTGAAGCGCATCACCGTGCGCGGCTCGATCGTCGGGACGCGCCGCGACCTTGACGAGGCGATCGCCTTCGCGACCGACGGAAAGGTCAGGACCGAGATCCACAAGGCGCCGCTCGAAGACATCAACGATATCTTCGCCCGCCTCAAGGACGGCAAGATCGAGGGGCGCATGGTGCTGGATTTCTCATCCGCCACTTGATTGCAGCAGACCGCCGGGCAGCGATCGCCCGGCGCTCCTCTTAGCGGCGAGCGATGGCCGTCACGATCTCCTCCAATGGCATTGATGCATCGACATGCCGCCACGTAATGTCAGTCGGTTTGCGGGCCAGCTGGCCCGCAAGCACGTCCAAATCGGCATCCGAGGGCCCGCCGACGCGGTTGCGTACTCGCTGAAGGAGCAGCGCCGGGTCGGCATCGAGCCAGATACCTCGGAAATCGGCGTCGGCATTGGTTGCTGCGGCCTCGATGAGATGCCGATTGGCCGGATTGTCGAAAACGGCGTCTGCGACCACGCTGCCGCCCTCAGCCAGGATCAGCTCCGCGCGCCGGGCCATTTCCCGATAGACCGCCTTTGAAACATCCGGATTGTATGCGGCAGCCGGCAATCTCGTTTCGGCTGAAACTCCATGCAGGGCTTTTCGAACGCGGTCGCTTTCGATGATCCGGGCGCCGGGAGGCGCACCGATCTCTGAGGCAAGGCGCTCGGCAACCGTCGTCTTGCCCGAGCCGCTCAAGCCTCCGATGGCGATGAGACAAGCGGGCTTATCCTCCAGCAGCGCATGCGCAAGATCGAAATAGGACTTTGCCTCCTCCGCCAATCTGCTTCTGTCTTGCCCGGCTTCTTCGGCTTGCGTCGCGGTGACATGCGCCCGGACCTGCGCACGTATCGCCATGAAGAACGGCAGCAGGCAGAAGCCATCTTCGTCATCCGTCTCGTCCAGATATCGGTTCATCACCAGGTTGGCGAGGTCCGGAAAGCCACGATGCCACAGATCCATGAGCAGGAAGGCGAGATCGTAAAGCACGTCGACCGTGGCGATCTGCGCGTTGAATTCGATGCAGTCGAAGAGGCAGGGCCTGCCATCCAACAGGCATATGTTGCGAAGATGGAGGTCGCCATGGCAGCGGCGGACCCTGCCAGCCACCGCCCGGCGATCGAGCAGCGGCGCATGGCGGCGAAGCTTGGACCGGAACGCTTCACTGAGGCTTCCCACGGCCGCCGGGTCGAAGACTTGGCTAGTGGCGAAACCGGCGTCGTTGATATCGAGAACGGCACCGATATTCTCAGCGCCGCCGCCGGCGGAAACCGCGGGCGCCTTGCTGTGATAGACCGCAATCATGCGGGCGGTGGCGGTCATCAGTTCGGGCGTCAGCTTATCCGCAACCGCCATACGGTCGAAGAGTTGTTCCTGCTCGAATCGGGTCATCTCGACAACCGAATCCACCAGCGGTCCGTCACCGTCGAATTCAAGGGTCCCATCCGAAGCCCGCGTGATCCGCCGCACGCCGAGATAAAGTCCAGGCGCCGTCTCGCCGTTTAACGAGACTTCCTTGCGGCAGGCCTCCTCACGGATCGCGGCGGTGGAGAAATCCACGTAAGGGAGCTTCAGCGCCTTCTTCAGCTTAAAGGCTCTGTCTCCGGCCAATACGATCACCGAGATATGCGTCTCCATGACGTCGACCCCATTGGTCATGCCATGGGTAGCCGGATCGGCCAGGAAAGTGATCGTGCCGCTCTGATCGTCCGTCATCATCGTCCTTTTCCTCGCCGAACACCATGTAATGAACATGGTCACCCGATGCTCGGCATGACCTTGACGTGAGTCAACGGCTAAATCCGCCTCCCGCCTTCACCACGACTTCAGGGCCCGCAGGGTCGGGGTCTTCTTGAAGATATGCGCATCCATCCGGGCAAGCAGACTGTCGAGCAGGGTCACGGCTTCACTGACGGCGGGCCCTTTGTTGAGCATGACGCATTCCGCGCGGGCAGCCATGGCCGCATCGGTCATTTCGCCCCTGGACGGCAGGCCGGTTTTGACAAGATCCTCCAGAACCTGCGTCGCCCATACCGTCGGGACGAAAGCCGCCTCGCAGATCCAAAGGATTTCCTCCTGCATTTCCGCGACCCGCTCGAAGCCGATCTCGGCGGCGAGATCGCCGCGGGCGATCATCACTCCGAAAGGACGCCCCCGGGCAGCGGCCCGTGCGATCAGCGCCGGCAGGCTGGTGACGGCCTGCGGCTGCTCGATCTTGGCGATCAGCCCCAGAGCATGCTCGCGAGGCGGAAATTCGGCAAGCGCCTCTTCCAGAAGGTCGATATCGTCGGCGCGGCTGACGAAGGAGTAGCCGAGCATGTCCGCCTGACCGATGATCGTGGCAAGATCGCTATGGTCCTTGGCGGTCAAGGGGGAAAGGCCGAGAGCGGTGTCCGGCAGATTGAGACCCTTCTCCGGCTTCAGTTTGGCGCCTCCCGTCTTCGTACGCCCGACCCTTACGAGCGCCTCCCCTTCGGAAACGCTTTCGACCACGCCCTCCAGCTTGCCGTCATCATAGCGGATACGGTCGCCAACCGAGACGCGGGTGACGATCTCCGGCAATGAGACGGCGGCACAGAAGGCTGCCTCGGGTGTCACATAGGGAGCGCCCTTCGCCACCAGCCGCAGGAGATCGCCCGCCTTGAGCCTGGCGCCCTTTTCGCCCGCAACCGCCTCCGTGCGGATCTTCGGCCCCGCAATGTCCATGAGGATCGTCAGGCGGCGGTCGAGAGCAGCGCTTGCGGCACGGACATGCCTGGCCATTTCCGCCCAGGCTCGCTCATCGTCATGTGCGCAGTTGATCCGCGCCACGTCCATTCCGCGTTTGGCCAGGTCGAGGACGAAGTCCGGCTGAGCGGCGGCCTCGCTCGGCAGCGTCACCATGATGCGTCCGCGCCGATGGACGCGGGGCGGTCCGAAAAGCTCATCCGCCGCCTGCCTCAGAAGGTTTTCGCCCCGGAAGAACCGTTCCTCCGAAGGTGGCGGAAATGCCGGATCGGTGCCGCGAATGGCCGCCAGCGCCGCCAGAACCGCATCGATCGTCGGCAGGACCCGGCTTTCCAGCCGGCCGAGCGATGAGAGTCCCCGCCACATCAGCTTGCGTTGCAGAGGCCTCAGATCATGGTGCCGCAGCGCCAGATAATGGCAGAGGTTCTCCAGCCCTGCCCGCTTTTCTTCAACCATTTGCCCTGCACCCGCGAGCCCCCCGAGCATCGGCACCGCCTGCTCGATGATATCCTTGCGCAAGGCCAGCAGTTCATCGACCAGGTCGGAGGCATTCTCGACCGCATGCGGCATCGCTTCTCTCCTTCAGGTAAGATCATCGAAGACTGCTCCGCCAAGATCAATTCTTGATGACGAGGGTTCCCGCCTTGCGCTGTGTCAAGGAACCCTCCGCCCTTCCCGGCCAGAAAAGCTGCAAGCGGTGCGCGCCGCTCGGTTTCCTTTTCACGTACGAAAGGATCAGGACGGTGGAAAACATGCTGAGACATCACGGACGCTACGAGGCCTTCATCCGCGAAGCAATTTCTCTACCGCCCATGCGGACGGCGGTGGTCCATCCCTGCTCGACCGAAGCGCTGCGCTCGGCGGTCGAACTCAAGGAGCAAGGCCTTCTCGATCCGGTCCTCGTCGGACCCGAGCACAAGATCAGGGCGATCGCGGCCGCGGCCGAACTCTCGCTCGAAGGCATCGACATCGATCCCGTGGAGCACAGCCATGCTGCCGCGGATCGCGCCGTCGAGCTCGCCTCGACCGGCAAGGTCACGGCGCTGATGAAGGGCAGCCTCCATAGCGACGAACTGCTTTCGGCGGTGATGGCGCCATCCTCGCGATTGAAAACCGAGCGGCGCATGAGCCACGTCTACGTCATGGACATACCGGCCTATGACAAGCTTCTCGTGGTGACCGATGCGGCGATCAACATCCAGCCCGATCTCGATCAGAAGCGCGACATCTGCCAGAACGCCATCGATCTCATGCACCTGATCGGCATCGAAAAACCACTCGTCGCCGTGCTGGCGGCAGTCGAGACCGTCAACAGCAAGATGCCGGCGACGCTCGACGCCGCCGCACTCACTGTCATGGCGGCACGCGGTCAGATCACCGGCGCGGTGGTCGACGGACCGCTCGCCTTCGACAATGCGATCAGCATCGAGGCGGCGCAGGCCAAATGCATTGCCTCGCCCGTTGCCGGACAGGCGGATATCCTGCTGGTTCCTGATCTCGAAGCCGGTAATATGCTTGCCAAGCAGCTCATCTATTTTGCCGGTGCCGACGCGGCGGGACTGGTCCTCGGCGCCCGCGTCCCTATCATACTGACAAGCCGGGCCGATCCCGCCAAGGTTCGCACGGCCTCCGCCGCACTTGCCAAGCTGATGGCCGCCAGGCACCACGAGACAAGGGGCATCGCATGACAGACAAGCTTCTCCTGACCTTCAATGCCGGCTCCTCGACGGTGAAGATCGGCATTTTTGCACTGGACGGAGAAGGTCCGAAACGAGTCGGCAAGGCCGTCGTCGATTTCGGGAGCCGGCCGCTGATGCTGCATCTGAAGGAAGGACCGACGCAATTCGAGCTGCCCTTGAGGGCAGAATCCGGCGACGATCTCGCCGATCTCATGGACGAGGTGTTTTCCGAACTGGACAAGCATTTCGACCTCAGGGCCGTCACGGCCGCCGGCCACAGGATCGTCCATGGCGGCGACATCTTCGACGGACCGGTCGAACTGGACGCCGAAGCCCTGGAGAAAATCAGGACGCTGACGGAACTGGCGCCGCTTCATCAGCCGCAGGCACTGCGGCTGATCAGGGCCGTCCGGCATCTGCGCCCGCAGCTTTTTCAGACCGGCTCGTTCGACACGACCTTCCATGCGACCCAGCCGGACCTCGTCCGGCGGTTCGCCATCCCCCGCACCTGGCACGACCGGGGCGTCAAGCGTTACGGTTTCCACGGGCTCTCCTACGAATATGTGGCCGGCGCGCTTGCCCGGCAGGAGCCGAACATCGCCCGCGGCAAGGTCGTCATCGCCCATCTCGGCAGCGGCGCCAGCCTCTGTGCCATCGAAAACGGCTTGAGCCGCGATACCAGCATGGGTTTTTCCACGCTGGACGGCATCCCGATGGCGACGCGTCCCGGCTGGCTCGATCCCGGCGTCCTGCTGCATTTCCTGGGTCCGCTCGGCAAGCCCCTCGAAGAGGTCGAGGACATGCTCTATCATCAGTCGGGCCTGCTCGGCGTCTCGGGCCTCAGCGGCGACACCCGCGAACTCATCGAGGACGACAGCCGGCAGGCGAAGGAGGCGATCGACCTCTTCACGCTGAGAATTGCCGGAGAAGTCTGCCGTCTGGCCGCCACGCTGGGCGGGTTGGACGCACTGGTTTTCACGGCCGGCATTGGTGAGAACCAGCCGAAGATTCGCAAACGCGTGGCCGAGCGGCTGCGTTGGCTGGGCGTCGAGCTGGATGAGGACACAAACGCAAGGAATGCGGTGAAGATCAGCACATCGGCAAGCCGCATCGCCGTCTATGTCATTCCCACCGACGAGGAACAGATGATCGTTGAGGAATGCATGGCCATCCTCGAATCGATGGAGCAGATCTCTGCCCTCTGATCTAGCGAGGTGAACATGACCCGAACCATGTCGCGATCGGGTTTCCATTCTCCGATAGAAATGCACCAGACCATTCAAAGGAACAAACCGATGCAGCCAAGCGCCTCCTCATCCGCAGCACCTGTGATAGACCCGAAGGAACTGGTGCTGATGGATCGCTACTGGCGGGCCGCCAACTATCTTTCCGTCGGGCAGATCTATCTGCTCGACAATCCGCTCCTGCGCGAGCCCCTGAGGGCGAAGCATATCAAGCCGCGTCTGCTCGGCCATTGGGGCACGACGCCCGGCCTCAACTTCATCTACACCCATCTCAACCGCATCATCCGCAACCGCGATCTCGACATGATCTATATCTGCGGCCCCGGCCATGGCGGACCCGGCATGGTTGCCAGCACCTATCTCGAAGGCAGCTACAGCGAAATCTATCCGGATATTTCCGAAGATGCGGAAGGCATGCAGAAACTCTTCAGGCAGTTCTCCTTCCCGGGCGGTATCCCGAGCCACGCGGCACCGGAGACGCCCGGCTCCATCCATGAGGGGGGCGAGCTCGGCTATGCGCTGGTGCATGCTTTTGGCGCAGCCTTCGACAATCCGGATCTGGTCGTCGCCTGTGTCGTCGGTGACGGCGAGGCGGAGACCGGGCCGCTTTCGGCAAGCTGGCAGTCGAACAAGTTCATCAATCCGGCCCGCGACGGCGCCGTGCTGCCGATCCTGCATCTGAACGGCTACAAGATCGCCAACCCGACCGTGCTTTCCCGCGTGGGCGACGAAGACCTCGAACATCTGTTCCGGGGTTATGGCTACGAGCCCTTCTTCGTCGAAGGACATGAGCCGGAACGGATGCACCGGCAGATGGCGTCGGTGCTCGACGAGGTGTTCGACCGCATCCGCACGATCCAGAGGCAAGCCCGCGAAGGAAAGGCCGGTGACGGGTGCCCGCGTTGGCCCATGATCGTGCTCCGCAGCCCCAAGGGCTGGACGGGTCCGAAGGAAGTGGATGGCAAGAAGGTCGAGGGTTTCTGGCGGGCGCACCAGGTGCCGGTCGCCAATTGCCGCGAGGACGACGGCCACCGCAAGATCCTCGAAGACTGGATGCGGAGCTACGATCCGGAAGATCTCTTCGATGCAGACGGCCGGCTGAGGGAGGAATTGCGCGCCCTGTCACCGAAGGGTGACCGCCGCATGGGCGCCAATCCGCATGCCAATGGCGGTCTGCTGCGCAGGGAGCTCATCGTGCCGGATATCCGCGACTACGCCGTGCCGGTGACCGATCGCGGCGCAGCCATGGTCCAGACCACGGAAGTGCTCGGCAAATATCTGCGCGACGTCCTGAAGCTCAACGACACCCATTCCAATTTCCGCATCTTTGGTCCGGACGAAACGGAATCGAACCGTCTTGGTGCTGTCTTCGAGACGACGAATCGCGTCTGGATGGAGAAGATCGAGCCCTACGACGTGCATCTTTCGCGCGATGGGCGCGTCATGGAAGTGCTTTCCGAACATCTTTGCCAGGGCTGGCTGGAGGGCTACCTGCTGACCGGCCGGCACGGCTTCTTCTCCTGCTATGAAGCCTTCATCCATATCGTCGATTCGATGTTCAACCAGCATGCCAAGTGGCTGAAGGTCTCCCGCGAGCTGCCGTGGCGCAAATCAATTTCGTCGCTCAACTACCTGCTCACCTCACATGTCTGGCGGCAGGACCATAACGGCTTCTCGCACCAGGATCCCGGCTTCATCGATCTCGTCGCCAACAAGAAGGCCGATATCGTGCGCATTTACCTGCCACCGGACGCCAACACGCTTCTCTGGGTCGGTGACCATTGCCTGAAGACCTGGGACCGGATCAACGTGATCGTCGCCGGCAAGCAGCCGGAGCCGCAATGGCTGACGATGGACGAAGCGGTCGCTCATTGCGAAGCCGGCATCGGTGTATGGGACTGGGCAGGCAGCGAGGACGGCGCGTTGACGCCGGACGTCGTGATGGCCTGCGCCGGCGACGTGCCGACCATGGAAACGCTTGCCGCCGTCACCCTGCTCCGCGAAGCCGTCCCGGCACTGCGCATCCGTGTCGTCAACGTCGTCGACCTCATGGCACTGCAATCGAGGGAGCAGCATCCGCACGGGCTGGATGACGCCACATTCGACCGTCTTTTCACCACAGACCGGCCGGTGATCTTCGCCTATCACGGCTATCCCTACCTCATCCACCGGATGACCTATAGGCGCACTAATCACGAAAACATCCATGTCCGCGGCTTTATCGAGGAAGGCACGACCACGACCCCCTTTGACATGACGGTGCTGAACGAACTCGACCGCTTCCATCTTGCGATCGAGGTGATCGAACGGGTGCCGGGCCTGAAGGAAAAGGCCGCGCATGTGGTGGAAGCTCTCCGGGGCAAGCTTCAGGATCATCACCGCTACGTCAGGGAGTTCGGGGAGGACATGCCGGAAATC
The DNA here is from genome assembly GCF_000757525.1 of Rhizobium sp. YS-1r. Classification (NCBI taxonomy): domain Bacteria; kingdom Pseudomonadati; phylum Pseudomonadota; class Alphaproteobacteria; order Hyphomicrobiales; family Rhizobiaceae; genus Rhizobium; species Rhizobium sp. YS-1r. Next base: position 327,127 of record NZ_JPYQ01000006.1, read on the forward strand.
CGGAACTGGAAGTGGACAAGCTGACCGGCCCCCGCCCGAACTGATGGATGTCCCGAATTGATGGATGTCAATGGGCGGTGGCTTTCTGCCGATATTGTCGGGAGGATGATAATGGCCCCGAAGATCCATCGAGGGCAGTCCTGAACTGGAGCATTTCATGCCTGCCACGTCTTTGCGGTCCCGTGACATTCCCGAGGGCGAGAACAGGTCCCGGGGGTTAACGAGTGCCGAGGCTGCGGCGCGTCTTGCCGAATATGGCGAAAACCTGCTGCCGGCACCGGCGGCACCGTCCCTGATCGTCATCTTCCTGCGCCAGTTCCGCAGTCCGCTGATCTATATCCTGCTGCTTGCCGCGGCCGTATCGCTGATGGTGAGCGAGGCCGAAGACGCGATCTTTATCGGCGTCGTGCTCCTGGCGAACGGGATCATCGGCACCATGCAGGAATATTCCGCAGGCCGGGCGGCAACTGCGCTCCGCCAGCTCGAAGAGCCGCATGCAACCGTCATCCGCGATGGACAGGTGCAGGAAATCGAAGCGCGTTTGCTCGTTCCCGGCGATCTTGTTCTGCTTGATGCCGGCGGAAGGGTTCCCGCCGATCTCCTGCTTGTCGAGACCAATGACCTTCTCTGCGACGAGTCCTTGCTGACCGGCGAATCGCTGCCGGTACGCAAGAGGATTCCGCTCCCTGATGCATCGGCGGAGAATCTCACGGCCGGGAAGGCATTTGCCGGCACCCTCGTGACGCGCGGCCGGGCAAAGGGTATCGTGACAGCGACAGGGCTTTCGACCGGGATTGGCAAGATTGCCGCCGAGATCGGCAAGGAGTCGGTCTCCCAGCCGCCACTGATGATCCGGCTCGCCCGTTTCTCGAATGTGATCGCCTGGACCGTCGGCATTGCATCGCTCGTTCTCATCGCAGTCGGCCTCTCGCGCGGCCTAGCCTGGAGCGACCTGTTCCTCATGTCGGTCGGGCTTGCCGTCAGCGCCATCCCGGAAGGCTTGCCGATCGCCATATCGATCGCACTTGCCATCAGCATGCGACGCATGGCCAGACAGAACGTGATTGTACGGCGCATGCCGGCAGTGGAGTCGCTCGGCTCCTGTACGATGATCGCCACCGACAAGACGGGCACTTTGACCCTGAACGAATTGACGGTCACCGATATCCGCCTGCCCGATGGCACGGATCTGTTGCTGGACGCCGGCATGGATCTCGATGCCTGCGATATCCGGGGTTGCGACATGACCCTTGCTGAAGCCCGCAATCGGGCCGCGAGGCTCCTGAAGGCCGCATCGCTGCCCAATGAAGGCTCGCTCAAGCAGGATGCCGATGGCTGGAAAGGCGTTGGCGACACGGTCGATGTGGCGCTTCTCGCCGCTGCACGCAAGGCAGGGCTGAAGCAGGACGCCGTGGCAGACGACTACCCGCTGATTGCCCGCATCCCTTATGAGCCGGATCTCAAATACGCCGCGTCCTTCCACCGCAAGGGTGACCACGTGCGCGTATTCGTGAAGGGTTCGGCAGAAGTCCTGATCGATATGGCCGACCGGATGGATGTCGGCAAAGCGATTGTACCGATCGACCGCGAGACGCTTCTCCGGCAAAAGGAGGAAATGGCGGAACGCGGCCTGCGGGTGCTCGCCTTTGCGGAAGGGGAAGTCCGGGCAAACGCGGAGAATGAACTCCTGGGCAACAACCACCTTGTCGATCTGGTGTTTCTCGGTCTTGCCGGCATGCAGGACCCGATCCGTCCGGAAGTGCCGCAGGCGATCCATGATTGCTGTGCCGCCGGTGTCGAGGTTGCGATGGTGACCGGTGACGATCCGAAGACCGCGGCGGCAATCGCCGCTCAGGCCGGACTTCAATTCCGACCCGATCAGATCACGACCGGCGAAGACGTCCGCAAGGCCGAGGAGGCTGGATCGGACAGCCTCGATGAACTTACGAGACGCGCCCGCATCTATGCCCGTGTCGCGCCGGCGCAGAAGCTGGCTATCGTGCTCTCGCTTGCCCGTACCGGCCATTTCGTCGCTGTGACCGGGGACGGTGTCAACGACGCGCCGGCCCTGAAGCACGCGCATGTCGGCGTGGCGATGGGACGGAAAGGAACGGAGGTCGCCAAGGAAAGTGCCGACATCGTCGTCACCGACGACAATTTCGCCTCGATCGTCACCGGCATCCGCGAAGGCCGTACAGCCTATTCCAACATCCGCAAGGTCATCCTCATGCTGACCGCCACCGGCGCCGCGGAAATGCTGCTCTTCCTGCTGGCGATCCCGCTCGGCCTGCCCATGCCGCTGCTGCCCGTGCAGCTCCTCTGGCTCAATCTCGTCACCAACGGTATCCAGGACGTCGCACTCGCCGGCGAAAAACCGGAAGGAGACGAGCTCAAGCGGCCGCCGCGGCGCCCGAAAGAGCCGATTTTCGACCGGCCGATGATCCGCCGGATCATCCTCTCGACGCTCGTCATCGGCATCGGCGGCTTTGCCGTCTTCTACTGGCTCCTGCAGCAGGGATATGAGGTCTCTGAGGCGCGTAACATGCTCCTCCTGCTCTTCGTCATGTTCGAAAACGTCCAGACCTTCACCTGCCGCTCGGAACGTCGTTCGGTCTTCTCGCTCAGTTTCTTTGGCAATCCGTTGCTGATCCTGACCGTTATCATGGCGCAGGTCCTGCATATCTCGGCCATGTATATCCCCTGGTTCCGCGATACGCTCGACCTTGCCCCGATCTCGCTTGCCGAATGGGCAGTGATGCTGTTCGCGGCCTCCTCGATCCTCGTCGCTACCGAACTGGACAAATGGCGCTGCCGTAAAAACGCATGATGGCCGGGCGACCCGGAAAGCGGTATCCGAAAGCCGCCGGCGGCATCCTCATGGTATCAGACAAAAAGCCCCGGCTCCGCTGCTGACGGGACCGGGGCGGGTTGCTTTTGATGCCTATCGCGCCAGGAATATCGGGAACTTGGCATCCTTCAGCATCGACGCCGTGACCCCGCCGAGAATCCGCTCCCGCAACCGCGAATGACCGTAAGCGCCCATGACGATCACATCGGCATCGACGTCCAGCGCATGCTGTTCGAGGACCTGCTCGACCGGCCGGCCGCCGCCTGCAATCTGCTCGACGACCGCCTTGACCCCGTGCCGGGAAAGATAAGTGGCCACATCGGCGCCCGGCTCTTCGCCGTTGCGCCAGTAGCTGGTATCCGGATCGACCAGCACGACATGGACAGTATCGGCCGATACCAGCATGTCCATCGCTTCACGAGCGGCCCGCGCCGCCTCCCTCCGGGAATTCCATGCGAGCAGGACCGTTTTGGGCTTCAACGTCGCCTTGCCATCCTTCGGCACGAGCAAAAGCGGCTTATGGGCATCGAAGACGCCGCCGTCGACGATCGCCCGGGTCAGTTCGCTGTCGCGCCTGACACCGTCCGAGACGAGGATGACATCCGCATAAAGCGCCCGCTGCAGAATCTCGCCGGCAAGGAAAATGGATTCTGCGTAAATCTGCCCCACCTCGAAAGACAGCCCGTTCGCCTGGCATGCCGCCTCCGCCTGTTTCCGCACATCGTCCAGGACCTTCATGTCCTCATATCTCTGGTCGAGCCAGACTGTCCCGGTCGGGAATTCGGCGACGGAAGGCGGAAGGGCAAGCCCGGCGACGATCGCACAAAGATGCGCATCCAGCTCCAGGGCAAGTTCGACGGCTTTGCTGATGTCGGCAGTGGCATCGGAGGCTCCGATGACCGCGAGCACTGTTTTGAACGACATGACATGTCTCCTCTGAATCGGTCTTGATTGACCCGATGAATTGCAGCCTAGTCAGGCGCTTGCCCGGCAACGATGATCTTTATCAAATACCACGGGCGGAAATCTTCAACACGGAGCGGCCGGGCCGGTCTCAGCCGCTCTGTCACGGGGAGTTGGTCACCATGCCGAAACGCAGCGCCGGTCTCCTGATATTCCGGTATTCGGAGGGAGAACCTGAAATTCTTCTGGTGCATCCGGGCGGCCCGTTCTGGGCGCGCAAGGACGAAGGAGCCTGGTCTGTCCCCAAAGGCATGGTGGAGGAAGGTGAGGACGAACTCGCAGCAGCCATCCGGGAGACGGCCGAGGAAATCGGCGAGACCGTCGAAGGACCGTTCCAGTGGCTCGGTGAATACCGTCAGCCCGGTGGCAAGAAGGTTCTGGTCTGGTCGGTCGAGGCGAATCCTCCGATCGATCAAAGTCGCATCGTCAGCAATATGTTCTCGCTGGAATGGCCGCCGCATTCAGGACGCCTCCAACAATTCCCGGAGGTGGATCGGATCGCCTGGTTCCGCCTCGACCAGGCACGGCAGAAGATATTGAAAGGTCAGGCACCAATTCTGGACGACTTCTCCGGGCGGAGGAACAGGAGCGCGTGAGTTTCATATATCTTCTTGATCCTTATCAATGTTGCCGAACCCGTCCGGGGCAATCAAAAGCGAGCCGCCGGCAGACGGAGCAAAGGAGCGTTGGCAGATCGAAAGCCATGCACCAAAGTCCCCGAACAGAACGCAACCCATCCGAAATGGAGCCGCATCTTGAATCGCACCGGAAAAATCGCCGCGGTCCTCGCGGTCGTCGTAGCCACCGGCGCCCTGGGCTGGAAATATGTCCAGGACCGCAATGCCGCGCAGGCCATGCAGGGTATTGCAAGCGGCAACGGGCGCATCGAAGCGACCGAAATCGACATTGCGGCGCGCACGGCGGGACGCCTGACCGACGTGCTCGTCAAGGAGGGCGATTTCGTCGAGGTCGGCCAGGTCGTCGCCCGCATGGACATCGAACAGCTTGCCGCCGAGAAGCGCGAAGCGGAGGCGCAGCTCGCCAGGGCGAGGATCGGCATCGATACGGCGCGAAGCCTCGTTACCCAGCGGCAGGCCGAGAAGGAGGCGGCGGCCGCAACCGTCGCACAGAACGAAGTGGAGCTTCAATCAGCTCAGAAGAAGTTCGCTCGCAGCGAGCAGCTTTCGCGCAGCGGCACCGTTTCCGAACAGACCCTGGATGATGACCGCGCCCGCGTCGAGACCGCCAGGGCCGCCGTCGCCGCCGCCAGGGCGCAACTCGCCGCGACCGACGCCGCGATCGGCGCCGCGCAGTCCCAGGTGGTGGATGCGGAAGCCTCCGTCGAAGCCGCGCAGGCGACGATCGCGAGAATCGAGGCCGATCTGCGCGATTCCGAACTCAAGGCGCCAAGGAGCGGCCGGGTCCAGTATCTGGTTGCAAGACCCGGCGAGGTCGTCGCTGCCGGCGGCCGTGTCCTCAACATGCTGGACATCAGCGACGTCTACATGACCTTCTTCCTTTCGACCGCCGATGCCGGCCGCACGGCGATCGGCAGCGAGGCGCGCATCGTTCTCGATGCAGCCCCCCAGTATGTCATTCCCGCCCACATATCCTTCCTGTCCGATGTCGCCCAGTTCACGCCGAAGACGGTGGAAACCGAGGAAGAGCGCCAGAAGCTGATGTTCCGTATTCGGGCGCAGGTGCCGCAGGAACTGCTGCAGAAATATGTCGCACAGGTAAAGACGGGCCTCCCCGGCCGAGCCTATGTCAAGATCGATGCAAACGCCCAATGGCCTGTCGCTCTGTCCCAACCGCTTGCCCCATAGGAGCATCTTGCCATGGCTGATCCGGCGGAACCTGCTTATGTCGCGCGATTGAAGGATGTCATCCATACGTACGGCAACACGACCGCACTCGACGGCGTCTCGCTGGATATCCCCGAAGGCCGGATGGTCGGCTTCATCGGACCGGACGGGGTCGGCAAATCCACCCTTCTTTCCCTGGTGGCAGGCGCGCGCAAGATCCAGAAAGGCAGCGTGCTGGCCCTGGGCGGCGACATGCGCAGCGGCGGCCATCGCAGTCGCGTCTGCCCGGCAATCGCCTACATGCCCCAGGGGCTGGGCCGCAATCTTTATCCAACGCTGTCGGTGTTCGAAAACGCCGATTTCTTCGGAAGCCTTTTCGGGCAGCGAAAGGAGGAAAGGGAGTACCGCATCCGCACGCTCTTGAGGCGCACCGGTCTTGCCGGTTTCGAAGATCGGCCGGCCGGCAATCTCTCGGGTGGGATGAAGCAGAAGCTCAGTCTCTGCTGCTCCCTCCTTCATGATCCAGACCTCTTGATCCTGGACGAACCGACAACCGGCGTCGATCCGCTGTCGCGCCGGCAGTTCTGGAATCTCATCGACGACATCAGGGCCGAACGCCCGCAATTGAGCGTCATGGTCGCCACCGCCTATATGGAGGAGGCAGCGCGTTTCGACTGGCTGGCGGCCATGGATGCCGGAAAGGTGCTCGCCACCGGCGCTCCCGACGAAATCCTCGCCCATACCGGGGCCTCTTCGCTCGATGAGGCCTTCATCGCGCTGTTGCCCGAGGAGGTGCGGGCCGCACACCATTCGGTGGAACGTCTTCCGCCGTCCTTCGGCGACTCGGACTTCGCCATCGAGGCGGAAGGGCTCACCATGCGCTTCGGCGATTTCACCGCCGTCGACAATGTCAGCTTCCGAATTCGCCGCGGTGAAATCTTCGGCTTTCTCGGCTCCAACGGCTGCGGCAAGACCACGACGATGAAGATGCTGACCGGTCTGCTGCCGGCCAGTGAGGGAACAGCCAGACTGTTCGGCGGAGAAGTCGATCCGCGCGACATGGCTATCCGCAGGCGCGTCGGCTACATGTCGCAGGCCTTCTCGCTCTACACGGAACTCACCGTCCGGCAGAACCTCGATCTGCATGCGCGCCTCTTTCAACTGCCCCCTGGGACTATTCCCGCTCGCATCGAGGAAATGGGCCGGCGGTTCCAGTTGCTCGACGTCATGGATTCACTGCCCGATGCGCTGCCGCTCGGCATCCGGCAGCGGCTTTCGCTTGCCGTGGCCCTCGTCCACTCGCCCGAGGTGCTGATCCTCGACGAGCCGACATCCGGCGTCGATCCCGTCGCCAGAGACCAGCTATGGGAGATGCTGATCGAGCTGTCCCGCAAGGACCAGGTGACGATCTTCATCTCCACCCATTTCATGAACGAGGCAGAGCGCTGCGACCGCATATCGCTGATGCATGCCGGCAAGGTGCTCGTTAGCGATACGCCGGATGCGATCCGCGACAGCCGCAAGGCCGCAACGCTGGAAGAGGCTTTCATCAGCTATCTGGAGGATGCGATCGGCGAACCGGCGCCCCTCCCGGAGGAACCGCAGGCCGAGCCCAGGCAGACGCCCGCCTTCTCGAGCGCCGGGCATCGGCGGTTCTTCGATCTGCGCCGCATCCTGAGCTTTAGCCGGAGGGAAGCGCTCGAAGTGCGCCGCGATCCGATCCGCGCCACGCTGGCCCTGATCGGCAGCGTCATCCTGATGTTTGTCGTCGGCTACGGCATCAATATGGACGTGGAGAACCTGACATTCGCAGCCCTCGATCGCGATGACACCGTGACAAGCCGGGACTATGTCGCCGATATCGCCGGCTCACGCTACTTCATCGAGCAGCCGCCGCTGGAAGACTACAACGATCTCGACAGGCGCATGCGCGATGGTTCGCTGAAGCTCGCGATCGAGATACCGCCGGGCTTTGCCGAACACGTCGCCCGCGGCAATGACGTGGAAGTCGGCGCATGGATCGACGGCGCCATGCCGCAGCGGGCGGAGACGACCCGGGGCTATGTCCAGGGCATGCACGCGCTCTGGATCGCCCGGCATGCGCGCGAGATCTACGGCGACGCTTCGGCATCCGCCTTCTCCATCGAAACCCGCTTCCGCTACAATCCCGGAATAGAAAGCCTGATCGCCATGGTGCCGGCGGTGATCCCGCTGCTTCTGCTCCTGATCCCGGCCATGCTCGCCGCCCTTTCGGTCGTCAGGGAGAAGGAACTCGGCTCGATCGTCAATTTCTACGTGACGCCCGTCACGAAACTCGAATTCCTGCTGGGCAAGCAGCTCCCCTATCTGGCGCTCGGCATGGCCAATGCCGTGCTGCTCTGGCTCTTCGCCATCCTTGTCTTCCAGGTACCGTTTACGGGCAGCCTCGTGACGTTCGCGGTGGCCGCCTTCCTCTACGTCGCCTTCTCGACGGCCTTTGGCCTTTTGGTCTCCAGCTTCATCTCGAGCCAGATCGCCGCGATCTTCGGCACCACGCTGATGACCATCATTCCCGCCGTGCAGTTCTCGGGCATGATCGATCCCGTCTCGTCGCTTCAGGGGTTCGGCGCCTTCATCGGCCGGATCTATCCGACGACCTATTTCAACATCATCTCGCGCGGCACCTTTTCGAAGGGACTGGCCTTCGAAAGCCTCGGCAGCGCCTTCCTGCCGCTTATCATCGCGGGCCCGCTGCTCATCGCGGCGGCGGCCGTCCTCCTCAAGAAACAGGCGAAGTGACGATGCGGCCCGGCACCATCTTCCATCTCGGCATCAAGGAACTGCGCGGCCTGCTGCGCGACCCCATCCTCATCGGGTTGATCATCTATGCCTTCACCATCGCCGTCTATACCGAAGCGAAAGCGGTGCCGGAGACGCTGAACAATGCGCCAATCGCGATCGTCGACGAAGACAACTCACCGCTCTCGCGCCGCATCGCCGATTCCTTCCTGAGCCCCTATTTCAAGCAGCCGTCGATGATCACGGCGGAAGAGATGGACGCCCGGATGGATGCCGGCACCGACACGTTCGCGCTCGATATCCCGCCGAATTTCCAGAGCGACCTGATCGCCGGCAAGGCGCCGGTCATCCAGCTCAATGTCGACGCGACCCGCATGACCCAGGCATTTTCCGGTTCCGGCTACGTGCAGAGCATCGTGACCACGGAAGTCTCCGACTTCGTGCGATCGAACACGGTTTCGCAGACACCGGACGTTGCCCTGACGCTCCGGTCCCGGTTCAACCCGGAACTCAACCAGACATGGTTCGCCTCGGTCATGACCGTCATCGATCATGTCACCATGCTGTCGATCATCCTCACCGGCACGGCCCTCATCCGCGAACGTGAGCATGGAACCATCGAGCACCTCCTGGTGATGCCGGTAACGCCGCTGGAGATCATGCTGGCCAAGGTCTGGTCGATGGGCCTTGTCGTGTTCATCGCGACGCTGCTGTCGCTCGTGCTCGTCGTGCAACTCCTGCTGCAGGTCCCGATCGAAGGATCGCTGGCGCTCTTCATGGCGGGAGCCGCGCTGCATCTTCTCGCGACGACCGCGCTTGGCATCGCGCTTGCCACGGTCGCGGGATCGATGCCGCAGTTCGGGCTGCTTCTGATCCTCGTCCTCATTCCGCTGCAGATCCTGTCAGGCGCGACGACGCCGCGCGAAAGCATGCCGGAAGTGATCCAGACGATCATGCTCGCCGCTCCCAACACGCATTTCGTCCTGATGGCGCAGGCGATCCTCTATCGGGGCGCCGGCCTTTCGGTCGTCTGGCCGCAGCTTGTCTGGCTCACCGGGATCGCAACCGTTCTCTTCACATTTTCGCTCCGCGGCTTTCGACGGTCGCTCAAGTGACGGTAGTAGATGGCAATGTCCGCGAACGATGAATTGGGGACATACTGGTCGGCAGGCGAGGACGCGCTGCTGAACGCATTGGCCAGCTCGAAAGACGGCCTTTCCACGGCGGAAGCGTCCGCCAGGCTGAAGAGCTCAGGCCCGAATGCGCTCACCGAAAACGGGCACGATTCAGCGTTCAAGGTCTTCATCCGCCAGTTTCGCAGCCCGCTTGTGCTGATCCTGATCGGTGCGGCGGCGATTTCCGCAGCGGTCGGCGAAGCACATGAAGCAATCATCATCACGCTTATCGTTCTGGGAAGCTGCGTGCTCGGCTTTCTGCAGGAGTTTTCGGCATCCCGGGCAATGGAGACGCTCCGGCTACGCCTGACCCGCACGACGACGGCGCTCCGCGACGGTGCCGAAAGGACCATCAACGCAAGCGACGTGGTTCCCGGCGATATCCTTCGTCTTTCCGCCGGAAGCCTGATCCCCGCCGACGGCAGGATCCTCGAAGCGCGGGACTTCAATGTCAGCGAGGCCGTGCTGACCGGCGAGACGTTCCCGGTCGTCAAGATGCCGGGCCTTGCCGAGGCGGATGCGCCGCTCATCCGGCGCAACAATGCCGTCTTCGCCGGAACCTCGGTGCGCAGCGGCACCGCCTCCGTTCTGGTGACCCGCACCGGCGCCCGCACGGAGTTCGCCTCGATCGCCGCAAGCCTCGAACGGCAGGTTCCGGAGACGGAGTTCGCGAGAGGCATCCGCCGCTTCGGGGTGCTGGTGACCGAGATCATGTTCGTCATGGTCATCGTCGTCTTCTTCGCCAATGCCTCCCTCGGCAGGCCGCTCATCGATTCCGTCCTCTTCTCGCTGGCTCTCGCCGTCGGCCTGACACCGGAACTCCTGCCGGCGATCATCAGCGTGACGCTTGCCCGAGGCGCACGGCGGATGGCCGAAAACGGCGTCATCGTCCGCAGGTTGGAAGCGATCGAGAACCTCGGCAGCATCGACATCCTGTGCACCGACAAGACCGGTACGCTCACGGAGGGGCTGATCCATCTGGACGCCTGGATGGACACCGAGGGGCGTCCTTCGAGTGAGGTCCTCCGGCTGGCCCGTCTCAATGCCGCCTTCCAGAGCGGCATGGCCAACCCGCTGGATGAGGCGATTGTCGCGGCGCCGATGACGGAGGCGCCGGAGAAATCCTTCCGGAAATGCGACGAAGTCCCCTACGATTTCATCCGCAAGCGCCTTTCCGTCATCGTCAAATCGCCGGAAGAAGAAACGATACTGATCTGCAAGGGCGCGGTAGCCAATGTGCTTGAGATATGTAGCACGTTGCGGACAGCATACGGCGAAGAGCCGCTCATCGCGGAGCGGCGAGCCCCTCTCGAAGAGCGATTCCGCACCTGGGGCGAACAGGGTTACCGGGTGCTCGCCATCGCGACACGCCGGTTACCCTCTCAGCAACACTATGGCCGGGATGCTGAAACCGCACTGAGGCTGGAAGGCTTCCTCCTGTTTCTCGATCCGCCGAAACAGGGCGTCACGGAGTCCCTGAAAGATCTTCAGGCCCGTGGCATCACCGTCAAGATGATCACCGGCGACAACAGATATGTCGCTGCCCATCTCGCCGCATCGGTGGGGCTGAGATCGGATCGCATCCTGACCGGAGTCCAGGTCTCCCGTCTCACCGCCGCAGGTCTCGCAGCAAGGGCAAAGATCACGGACCTCTTCGTCGAAATCGATCCGAATCAGAAGGAGAGGATCGTCGCAGCCCTTCGCGCCCGCGGGCACGTCGTCGGCTATCTCGGAGATGGCATCAACGATGCCGCAGCCCTGCACGCGGCCGATATCGGCATTTCCGTAGACGGCGCCGTGGATGTCGCGCGTGAAGCCGCCGACATGGTCCTCCTGAAGCGCGATCTCGGCGTGCTCGTCCGCGGCGTCGACGACGGGCGCGCGACATTCGCCAACACGATGAAATACATATCGATTACCGCCAGCGCCAATTTCGGCAACATGATCAGCATGGCCCTCGCCTCGCTGGTCCTGCCCTTCCTGCCGCTGCTCGCCAAGCAGATCCTGCTCAACAACTTCCTTTCCGATATCCCCTCCTTCGCCATCGCTACCGACCATGTCGATATCGAAGACAAGCGCTCGCCGCGGCATTGGGACATCGGCTTCGTGCGGCGCTTCATGATCACCTTCGGACTGATCAGCTCGGTCTTCGATCTGGCGACCTTCGTCTTCCTGATGCTCGTCGCCCGCGCGGGCGAACAGGTTTTCCAGACGGCCTGGTTCGTGGAATCGCTGCTGACGGAACTGCTGATCGTCTTCGTCATCCGGACACGCAAACGCTTTTGGCGAAGCCGGCCGGCCGGCCTCCTGATGATATTGACCTTTGCCGTCGCGGTTGTCGCGATCGCTTTGCCCTTCCTGCCGCTACCCGACTGGTTCGGCTTCGTCCCGCCGCCCTTGCCGGTCATCCTGGGCATACTGCTGATAACGCTGTCGTATCTGGCTGTCTCGGAAGTCACCAAGCGCTGGTTCTTCCTTCGCGAGGACCGCAGATCAAAAGTCCGAGGACAGAGGGCTCGCAAGCCGCGGAGACGGCACGGCTGATCGGCAGTACAGGCTCGGCGATATCCTCAAACCGCCACCGGGGCCTCGATCGCGGGATGTGGATCGTAGCCGGTGACCTCGAAATCCTCGATCCTGTACCCGTCGATGCTGTCCGGCCGCCGGAGCAGCCGCAGTTTCGGAAACGGCCGCGGCTCCCGCTCCAGCACCGTTCTCGCGAGATCCTGGTGATCGAGGTAAAGGTGAACGTCGCCGCCGACCCAGACGAGCTCGCCCGGGGTCATGTCCACCTGCTGCGCCACCATGGCAAGCAGCGCCGCCTGCTGGCAGACGTTGAACGGATTGCCGAGCCCCATGTCGCTCGACCGCTGCAGCACGAGCAGGGAAACCTTCTGACGACGCCCTTCGCCGATATTGGAGACGTGGAACTGATAGGTCATATGGCAGGGATGCAGCGCCATCTGGTCGAGCTCGGGCACGTTCCAGGCGTGAAACAGCATGCGCCGGCTTGAAGGGTTCTTGCGCAGCGTCTCGATGACTTCCGCCAACTGGTCGTATTCCTTGCCGTCCGCACCCTTCCATCGCCGCCACTGCTTGCCATAGACGGGGCCGAGATCGCCCCATTCCTCGGCAAATGCGGCATCGGCGAGAATCCTGTCCTCGAAATCCTTCTGAGAAATGTCGGAGCCGGTCGCCTTGCGGTAGGCTGCGAGCGGCCAGTCCGTCCAGATGCGGACATTCTCGCTGAGGAGCGACCGGATATTCGTCTGCCCGGTCAGGAACCACAGCATCTCCTTGACGGCGGTCTTCCAGAAAACCTTCTTCGTCGAGTAGACGGGAAAGCTGCCGTCGGAAAGATCGAAGCGCATCATCACGCCGAACATCGAAAGCGTGCCCACGCCGGTGCGGTCTATCCTTCGGTCGCCCTTCTCCAGGAGGTAGCCCAGCGTATCGAGATATTGGTATTCCGGATGTCTCAGCGTCAAGGCGATGTCCCTCCGCGAAGTTCCGCCGCCATGCGCATTCGTGCGCGCAAGACAGACAGGACCGCCGATTCGTTTTTATGGATTTCAATAATAGCACACCACAGCCCGGCCAATCTCGCGGCAACGGCTTTCCCCGGCATTTTGCCGGGCAGCTTACCGGGACACGTAGTTCCGCCAGTTATGCTCCTCGGAAAAACCCAGCACCTCGCGGATCTTGCGGTTGCTGATCGGGGCTTCGAACTCACCGATCTCCCCGGTGATCGGCGTCCCCGGTGCCCATTTTTCGAGGAACGGCCGGGTCGGTTCGTAAGCCGTGATCGTGTCGTTGACGGCATTGAAGACCTGGAAGCCGAGCCCGTTCTTTTCGACGCCGAGATGCACGATCTGGCCGAGGTCGCGGGCGTCGATATAGCTCCACGCATTGCGCTTGCGCGATGGCGGGTCGGCAAGGAAGGCGGGAAAGCGTGCATAGTCTTCCGGCGAAATCACATTGCCGATCCTCAACGCATAGATATCGGCACCGAAGCGCATGGCGAAGGCGCGCGCCGTCTTCTCGTTGACCACCTTGGAAAGCCCGTAGCTGTCCATCGGGTCGACGTCGTAGTTCTCGGTCAGCGGGAATGAATGATAGTCCTTGTCCCCCTCGGCGAAGCAGACGCCATAGGTCGTCTCGCTGGAGGCGACGATCACCTTTCGGATGCCGAGTTTCATCGCCGCTTCGATAACGTTGTAGGTCGAGACCGTATTCGCGGCGAATGTTGTATTGTCAGGCCGCATGAGGATGCGCGGCACGGCGGCGAAATGCACCACCGCGTCGACCGGCGCCGGGCCCTTTCCGCTCGCAAGTCCCTGAAAGCCGAAATGCATGGAAAGCGCGTTGAACGCTTCACCGCTGTCGGTCAGGTCGGTGATCAGCGTGTTGACGCCGGGATGATCGAGCGGCACCAGATCGAGGTTGAGGACTTCATGCCCCTGGTCGAGAAGATAGGGCACGACATGCCGCCCAGCCTTGCCGCTGCCGCCGGTGAATACAATTCGCTTGCCCATGGCATTGCCTCCTCAGACATTGTCGCGCCACACAGATCTGATCGCGCTGTCTGCGCCTTCTAAAGACGCCTCGACTAAGTATCCCCCAGTCGGCCTCTTGGCCAGCCGGAAATAGCCGCAAGCTGTTGCGCGCCCCCTTTTCATGGACGAGGGAAATGCCTATATGGGGATTGCCGGACACCTGTCCGGCTATGGCAATAAACGGTCGGTGTAATAAACCTATTGGACCCGGGGGCGGTACCCGGCGCCTCCACCAAAAACCGGTCGGTCGAAGAAGACCGGCTTTTGATGGGGGCGAAATAGGATCGACAAGGGTGTAAAGATCGAACTTTTGCTCGGCATGATACCACCGTTATCGGGTCAAAAAGTGTAGTTGCAAACGACAACAACGCTAAGGAATATGCTCTCGCTGCCTAATGGCGGTGCGGGAATTCCGCTTTAAGTCCTTACGGTTAGCACCGTAAGGCGGGGTCCGAAGGCACCTGGCAACAGAAGCCTTCACCTTCCTGCCTCAGTCGAATACTATTGGTCTGACTCGGAGAGCGATGGGCTTCCCCGCGCCCGACCGGCATGGCATAACACGTCTGACTAAAAGACGAGACAAGTGGAAAGACAGGACCGCATGGGGCAGGATCACATCCGTTACGACATTCTGGCGCAAGACGCTCTGCGTGGCGTCATCCGTAAGGTCTTGTCCGAAGTCGCGGCCACCGGCCGGCTGCCGGGCGATCATCATTTCTTCATCACATTCCTGACCGGCGCGCCGGGTGTGCGCATTTCCCAGCACCTGAAGGCGAAATATCCCGAGCAGATGACCATCGTCATCCAGCATCAGTTCTGGGATCTCAAGATCACCGAAACCCAATTCGAGGTCGGCCTCTCCTTCTCCGACACGCCGGAACGCCTGGTCATCCCCTTCAACGCCATCCGCGGCTTCTATGATCCGTCGGTGAATTTCGAACTGGAATTCGAAGTACCGCTTGCCGATGAGGACGACAATTCCTCCGCCGAGATCACTGCCATTCCGGTCGAGGCCACCTCGAAACCTGCCGAAACCGAGGCCAAGAGCAAGACCGACGAAGAAAAGAAGCCCGGTTCGGTCGTGTCGCTCGATTCCTTCCGCAAGAAACAGTAGCGCGGAGGCGCCGCATCATGAGCGCCGAGATCGTCAATCTGCGCCAGTTCCGCAAGGGCAAGGGCCGGCTCGAAAAGGAGAAGGAAGCGGAGCAGAACCGCATCACCTTCGGCCGGACGAAAGCGGAAAAATCCCTGACAAGGGCACGCAACGAGAAGGCCGGAAAGGCACTCGACCAGGGCCGGCTGGAAAAGCCGCACGAGGGACGTCAGGACGATTGAACCTTTGGGATACAGTGTTAACGCGCGGTTAACCGACCCGCTACCGGGATGCTTGACGCCAAGGGCGTAACAGTTTGAATAAGCCCGACTTTTCTCACCTGTCCCGGAGAGTTTCGTGATCCGCAAACATTCCGCGACGCTTCACGGTCATCGCACCAGTTTTTCCCTCGAAGACGAATTCTGGCTCGAACTGAAGACGATCGCTGCCCAGCGCAAAATCAGCCTTGCGAGCCTGATTGCCGAAATCGACGACCTGCGCTCGCCCGACAGCAATCTGTCCTCGGCGCTGCGCGTGCATGTGCTCACCTGGCTCAAGAAGAAGATGGTATGAAACGCTGCGGGTTCAGCGCTGGACACCCGGAAGGCCAGGCACGTCCGCCGGCGGGATGACCGGTGGCTCCTGCCGGAGGATATTGTCGGTCGGGGGCACGATGAGCTGCGGCTGGCCGATCTGCCGCTGGCGTTCTTCTTCGGCGGCACGGGCTGCGGCAGCAGCGGCCTGAGCCTGACGCTGACGCTCGGCTTCTTCGGCTTCGCGGCGTGCCTTCTCCTCCGCTTCTGCCTTCTCGCGTGCCGCCTGCCGCTCGGCCGCCTGGAAATTGTAAAGCGCCACCTCGCGGCGCAGGCGCTGTTTTTCCAGCACGCTCGCCTGCAGCGCCTCGACCCGCCGCCGCTCCTGCTCGAAGGCCCGCTGCGACAGGAAATTGGTCATCGCCCCAACATCGATGTGTTGCGTGGGCTTGGCAAGGTCACCCGAATAGTCGAGCCGGACGGTCGGATCGCCGCCGGCAAGCCCTTCCTCGCCGGCATCGTAGGTGACGGCGAGATCAGCGGTCATGCCGTCCTCCAGAAGATCGAAGCGTCCCTCGCCGGAAAGTTTCGTCGTACCAACCGCAGCAGAGATATTCTGCGCCCGCGCCTCACCCGCCGTGATCGTGACGGGAATCGTCAGATCGCCGATCTCAGCTCGGCCCTGATGCACCAGACCGGCGACAAGCGGCCGGATCTTCTCCTCCGTCACCTCGCCGCCGAGTTTGTCCGCCGCCGCCATCAAGGGTTTGAGCGCGTCGGGATTGATCCCCGCGACCCCCAGTCCCTTGAGCCGCAACTCGGCCGAGCCGCTGACGGCATCGAGCAATTCGGCGACGGTCTTGCCGGTCGATTCGGCGGAAATGTCGAAATCGAGCTGACCACTGGCAACCGGTTTACCTCCGGCCTTCCAGACGAGCAGCGCAAGATCGGTATTTTCGGCTGCAAGCTGCACTTGCAGAAGCCCGTTACCGTCGCCGTTCGACATCATCATGCGACCGGCCAGTTTGCCGCCCTGCCAGTTTCCGACGCCGTTCTCGATGATGACACCGCCTGCGCGATGGGTAATTCTGGCCGAGAAGTCGGTGATGCTGCCGAAGCCATCCGTGCGGAACGCTTTCGCCCTGAGATCGAGCGCAGCATCCAGGTCACCGAAGATCGGCCGGCTCAGCGGCTTTGAGGAAAAGGCGCCATTCCGAGGATCGCTGACCGGACCGAAGACCGCCTCCCCAAGCCAGGCAAGATCCAGGGTATCGATGTCGAGCGACCCGGTCGCCGGCATGCCCGGCGCTTTCCGGTCAATGGCGATATCGCCTGTGAAATCGTTGCCCGCCGACGTGCCTCGAAGACCGGCGACCTGCAGCGCGTCCGGCGTCATGCTGACATCGGCTTCGAGCATGACCGGCAGGCCGGTTCCGAATTGCGGCAATCCGATGCCGTTCATCAAAAGATAGGGTTCCAGATCATCGCTTTTCAGCGTCACGTGACCGGCGCCTTCGCCGAAACCCTCGTTGTGGATATTTAGGTCCCCCCTCATCTCGAAGGTCGTCCTGCCGGTCCTGAACGACAGGTCCGCGTCCGCCCGGTCTGCCGAAATCTGCCGAAGGTTGAGGGCGAGCCGGCCCGCGCCGTCTCCGTCGAAAGGCAGAGGATCGAGGCCTGCCTGCCCCAGAAGAATCCGCGAGTCGGGGTTATCGAGCGACACGTTCAGCATCATGTCATCGCTGCCCGTCAGGTCGAACAGGCCCGGGAGCATCAGATCGGCATTCACCTCGCTGCCGTTCGATTTTCCCTTGAGGGCGATCTCCACTCCGGCGACATTTCCCCCGACCTTCAGGTCGGCGGAAAGATCCGCATTCGCGAACCAGGAGGCATTGCGCGCCAGCCGCTGCAAAGCCGGATGCGGTGGCAGCCGGTCGCGCAGCATGGTTAGAAATGCCGCCGGATCATCCGAGCGGAAGTTCAAGGTCCCGCTGCCGGCATAGGAAAGCAGCGAGCCTTCCACCTTACCGACGGCAGAAATCGTCGCGCCCTCGATGTTGCCGACCACCAGCCGTTCGAGCGAGAACACGCCGCCGGCCATGGTGAAAGCCGTATCGACCTTGTCGGCCGCAACGCCGAACGCCGTGAAGCGATCCGCCCGAAGCGTTGCCGCGATATGGTGGTCGAGCACGTCCTGGCCCGCATCGTCGCCGGTCAGCAGGGAAGCGAGCGCCCGCATGGCGTCGATGTCGATCTCGTTGCCGGCAAGGCTCACAGAAAGGTTGGGTGCCTGAGCCTGCGGCGACTGGCGCTCCAGCCGCCCCTTGAGCGTCGCCGCACCGATCGCAAGCTCGAGGTTGTCAAAACGCTGCATCTCGGGCGTCAGATTGACCCTTGCGGAAAAACCCGCCGACCGGAGCTGGCGGATTTCGGGCGCCACCCGCCCGGACAACCAGTCGGCAAGGCCGGATGGTTGGTTGGAGGCGACCAGCATGTCGCCGACGAAGGAAACCCGGTCGCGCAGGAGGAGGCTGCCCTTAGCTTCGAGCTGCGTGCGGCCCGGCAGGGTCGCCACCACGTTATCGACCGCCCAGCCCCGTCCGGCAGGACGGATGTCGAGCTTGATGTCGCGGATCGTCGTGTCGTTGGCGACGATAGCCGGCAGCCGGAGGCTCGCCCGGCCGGGCACCTGCGGAATGGGGATGGAGGCGGCCATGCGGATGAAATTGTTGATGCGTCGCTGCGCCGAAATAGCCGGATCGCGGCCGGTCTTGGCCCGCCCCCCCTCGCCCAGGCGGTTCACGTCGATCTGCTGGCCTTCGGCGGTCAGCAGGAATTCCGGCTTTTCGCCGGTATCGAGCGTTGCCTCGCCCGTCACGACATAAGGGTTATCGGTCGCGCCGATCTCCACCCGGTATTGCGGAATGCGGATGCGCTCGTTGGTCAGCTCGAAACCGCCCTTCACCCGCGGTCCGGGTGGCGGCGCTTCGACCGGCTCGGTGTCGTCTTCCTCCTGCAGCAGGTCGAGGGTGAAATTGCCGTTATAGTTCGGCTTGCCGTCGGCCAGCGAAAGTTCCCCGTCGAGATTGACCTCGACCGGCTGGGCATCCGGCCAGAGCCTCAACCGCAGCGGCAGCCGCCTGGCATCGGTGTCGGCCGCGCCGCTTGAAAGGTTGAACCTCGCCGCATATCCGTCGAGGATCGCATCGCCCTCTCCCCGCCAGGGCCCGCGGAGAGACGCGGCGGAAAAATCGCCCGAGAGGCCGGTAATCCGCCGTGACCGGCCGGACTGTTCATCGACGAGGTCGATCTCGCCGCCGGTGACATGCACGTCCTCGATCACGACGACGCGGGTGGGGATCGCCGCCTGGCTGCCGCGCATCCAGTCAAGCGTACCGTCCTTCAGGAGCCGGATGCGCGCCCTCGGTTCCTCGATGCGCATATCGAAGATGCGCGCTTCGCCGGAGAGGAAGGGCGCAAGCTCCATGTCCATGGAAAAGCGCGCCACCTGCACCAGCGGCTGACCATCCGTATCCATGCCGACCCGAACATCGTGCAGGGTGACGGATGGAAATGGCAGTATACGCGCGTCGACCGCCCCGTGGACGGAAACTTTTTTTCCAAGGATGCGGCTTGCCTGTTCCTCGAAACCGACGCGAAAGCTCGACCAGTCGACAAAAAACGGTGCAAGCAGTGCCGTGAACAGCGCCACCACCACCAATCCGCTCAAGGCCAACAGGATACGTCCAAACAACGCGGCTTCTCCGATCTCGCTATGAGACTAGTCTTATCGGGTGGGCAGACAAGTCAAGCTTGCGGGAAGAGTTCATTTGCCAGCACGGAAGATCTTGCCGGGATTGAAGATATTGTCGGGATCGAGGCTCTTCTTGATGGAGCGCATCAGGTCGACCGCACCGCCCAGCTCTTCTTCGAGAAAGGCCATCTTGCCCTGCCCGATGCCGTGTTCGCCGGTGCAGGTGCCATCCATGGCAAGCGCCCGGCGGTTGAGGCGCTCGATGAAACCCTCGACCTTCTCGACGGAGGTGGGGTCCTTGCCGTCGAAAAGCACAAGCACGTGGAAATTGCCGTCGCCCGCATGACCGACGATCGGCGCAAGCAGACCCTCGGCGACGATATCCGCCTGAGTCTCGGCCACGCATTCGGCAAGCCGCGAGATCGGCACGCAGACGTCGGTTGAGAGGCCGTCGAGCTCCGGCGCCAGCGCCCGGCTCGCCCAATAGGCATTGTGCCGCGCATTCCAGAGCTTTGCGCGCTCCTCCGCGTTCGCCGTCCAGCGGAACTCGTCGCCGCCACATTCCGTGGCGATTTCGGAAAACTGCGCCGACTGCAGCGCCACCGTCTCCTCGGTGCCGTGGAATTCCAAGAAGAGCGTCGGCTTTTCCGGATAGGAGAGCTTCGAATAGGCATTGCAGGCGCGCATCTGCACCTCGTCGAGCAGCTCGATGCGGGCGACCGGGATGCCCATCTGGATCGTCATGATGACCGCGTCGCAGGCGGCCGCAACGCTCGGGAAGGCGCAGACCCCGCCGCCGATCTTTTCCGGAATGCCCTGCAGGCGAAGCGTGATGGACGTGATGACGCCGAGCGTGCCTTCCGAGCCGACGAACAGCCGGGTCAGATCATAGCCCGCGGACGATTTCCTGGCCCGCCGCGCGGTGCGGATTTCCTCGCCATCGGCGGCGACGACCGTGAGCGACAGGACATTGTCCTTCATCGTGCCGTAGCGCACCGCATTGGTGCCTGACGCGCGGGTCGCCACCATGCCGCCGATCGTCGCGTTCGCACCCGGATCGATCGGGAAGAACAGGCCGGTATCGCGCAGTTCCCGGTTCAGCTCCTCGCGGGTGATGCCGGGCTCCACCGTCACGTCGAGATCGGCGGGGCTGACGCGAAGCACCCTGTTCATGCGGCTGAAATCGATCGAAATCCCGCCGGACGGCGCGTTGACCTGACCTTCCAGCGACGACCCGACCCCGAAGGGAATGACCGGCACGCGATGGGCGGCGCAGGTCTTCACCACCGTCTTCACATCCTCGGCGCTCTCGACGAAGACGACGCCATCCGGAAGCTGGGCCGGCAGATAGGTGGTCGTATGCGCATGCTGCTCGCGAAAGGACTGGCCGGTCTGGAACCGTTCGCCGAAGGATTGTTTCAGGATGCCGAGAACCGTGCCGATGCCTTCCTCGTTGCGAAAGCCCGCCTTCACGTCCCTGACTGCCATGACCATTCTCCTCGTCGTATCGGGGATTGGTTAGGCGACGGGTCGGGCTTTGTCCAGAAATAACGGTGCGGATCGGGAAGACAGAATCCTCCCTTGGTGATGGCGGGTTTTCAAAGTCGGACGGCGCGCTGAAAGCTGCCTCTTAAGTTAGTTTTTAGGTGACACCTCTCAGCGCCCCGTTCGGCGGTTTATGCCCGCGACTCCGGTCCCTCTGCGATGACGGGGTTTGTGGGAACGGTGGCGTGTCCCTCCTTGAAAGGAAGGCGTCATGCACGCCCTTGTACTTACAATGCCGCAGGCCATGACTACCCCAGGCACGTCTTCCACCTGCGCCGCGCGGCCGGGCTTTCAAGGAAAACCCCCGGACGCCGCATGGCGCTGTCCCGTCACCCTCCAATGCCTCACAGGCACGCCCGGCGCCTAATGCAAGGAAGCGAAACGAGACGTCGGCCCGACAGCGTCTCATCCGCCCCCACGTCGCCGGAGGGAGACCATTTTCCGCGAACCCCGAATGCAAGGACTTACGTCGTTTCCTGACACCCGGCGCCGGCCCCGCCTCACTGGCACGCCTGCCAGCGTATCCGATGCGGGACGGCAGGATTGTAGGCACAAGGCGTGAGGGCGGGGATGAAAAAAGCGCGCAGCCGACCTCTTTCCTTGCGGGTGAGGAAGAAAAATCAGCATCTTAGCTGAAAAGCCGGATGCCGGATTTTTCAGGATAGAGGCCAAGTCGTCCCCACCTTACACACCCCTCGTGTGGAATTTTCGACACATCGCTTCCCTCCCTGCCCCGGAGAAATGCGGAACTAGGGTACAAATGCCCACCACGCCAGAGGAGCATATCGGATGACAGCTTTGCGCCAATTGCGGGCATTGGATTGCTCGTTTGAAATGATTATGCTCGCCGCATGACGCACCGATACATCTATTTGCGACCGGTAATACTCAAAATCATCGTGGCTGTGATGCTGATGTGTAATTTAAGTCCGGCGGCAGCAGAACGGATCAATTTCCCCGGTGGCTTTCGGCTCGGCAGTTCACTTGATGAAGCCAAGCGGCATGCGGCCTCCCGAGGCTGGCAACTCGTCGCCATTTCACCTGAATTACCAGACTCATGGATCGTAAAGAACCAGAATATAGGCGTTCATGTTTGCAATGATACCGTAGCGAGCGTAACTCAGAGTTCACCGGGTGATCTGGATGACTTTGCGCAGATTGTCTCTAACCTGCAGATGGAACGAGGTAAGCCGACACTTCAGGTCGTGTCGTTCATGGCCGGATCGACACCGATATCAAGCATCGATGCACGCTTCGCAGAGGTGGAGGGTCTGGGTGTCGCGGTCCAGTTCAGCAGCACGGGGGGCAAGCTTGCCATATCCACAAACTACTTTTCCGATAAATGCGCACAGCACCCGAAAGACCGTTAAGGACGGAAGCCGCCTCGGCAGGATCGCGACATGAGCGGTCGTCAATGCAGGACACTATAGGGCCGACGCACATACCGTTGGCGGACTACTTCACCCTCTCTCCAGATGTCACCGGGAATGAAGCCGCAGCTCTCATACAGCTGCCTGGCGGCACCCGCTCCCGGACGACCTGCGACGAAGGTATCCACATGAACAGTAGACTCGGGAGGTGTGGTTGAAATGGCAGCCTCGACAAGTCTCTTACCAATGCCGAGCCGCCGAAAGTTGGAAGAGACCGCGAGCCAGCGGATGGCATACTCCCTACCGCTACCGCCTATGATAACGCCCCCCAAAAAGCAGCCATCTCCAGCATCGGTTCTTGCGCAGTAGGCCTGCCGCCGCGCGATCTTCCGGATAAGAACATCATCGAAACTGGGCATGGGACCGAACAACGGCACCACTTCCTCAGCCAGCCGAAGCCAAGGTGCTACATCATCATGTTGTGCCAAGCTGATCTGAACTTGCATCCACCGCCTCGCCATGTCCTGAACCAAACTTCCATAGCAGACAGATGTTGGCTTGTCCGCTTTGGGCCAACAGCGGAAGAGCTTCAATGGCTCCAATCCGTCATCCATTGACATGAACGCCTTAACTCAAGCTCAGTGCTCTGCAGGCTCCTGCCTCCAAAAAACCCCGCTCCCACGCGGCTTACGCGCCAAGGATAAAGTGGAACCGCCAAGTTAAACAAATTTCCACCCACAATGCGCCACTTTCAAGCGACAACTCTATCGACGCACGCCCAATCCTTCAGGAGATCCCATGAATTCGCCCGCGTCAAAACTGCGCATCGCCGTGCTCTTCGGTGGCCGTTCCAGCGAGCACGACGTTTCGATCATGTCGGCCACCAACGTGATGCGGGCGCTCGATCCGCAGAAATACGACGCGCTGCCTGTCTTCGTCACCCGTAATGGGCGATGGCTGAAAAGCCGCTTCGAGGGCGGCGAGCTCGACAGGCCTTCGACCGGTGTCGAAATCTGCCTCGTGCCCGGCGGACATGGCCGCATCCTGACGATCGGGCCCGACGGAAAGGCCGCCGAGGGCGACAGGATCGACATTGTCTTTCCGGTCCTGCACGGCCTGCACGGCGAGGACGGCGCGGTCCAGGGGCTTTCGGAGGTGGCGCGGGTGCCGCTCGCCGGCTGCGGCATCCTCGGCTCGGCGGCAGCACTCGACAAGGACATCGCCAAGCAGCTCCTGAAGGCGGCCGGAGTGCCGGTCGCCCGCTCGGTGACGATCGATCGGGACGAACCACCCGCCCTGGACGCACTCGAAGCCCGGCTCGGCCTTCCGCTCTTCATCAAGCCCGCCCGGCAGGGCTCGTCGGTCGGCGTCAGCAAGGTTTCGGGCAGCCAGGAATTCGCGCCGGCGCTTGCCGAGGCGTTGGGGCATGACCGCAAGCTGCTCGCCGAAGAGTTCATCGCCGGGCGCGAGATCGAATGCAGTGTGCTGGAAGATACCAAAGGCGGCCTCTTCGTCTCCCGTCCCGGCGAGATCGTGCCCGCCGAAAGCCATGGCTTCTACAGCTATAACGCCAAGTATATCGACGAGAATGGCGCGGCGCTGAAGGTGCCGGCTGAGCTTCCTCCGGAGGTCGAGAGCAGTATCCGCGAGATGGCGGCCCGCGCCTTCCGCGCACTCGGCTGCGACGGCATGGCGCGCGTCGATTTCTTCCTGATGGAGGACATGCGTTTCCTCGTCAACGAGGTGAACACCATTCCGGGCTTCACCGACATCAGCATGTATTCGAAGGCGATGGAGGCAAGCGGGATCAGCTATCCGGAAATCATCGACCGGCTGGTGGAACACGGCCTGGCGAGAGCGGCACAAGAGGGCTGACACCCGCAATGGGTCCGGAACTACTGCCGGGGTTTCTGCTACCGGATTGTGGAGAAATGCTCTAAACCGGATCCATCGTCCTTCATTCTCCGGGAGCTATGGCAATGGCAGTGATCGCGATCTTTGGCGCCGGTGCGATGGGAGCAGGGATCGGCCGGAGGCTGGTCGAAGGCGGCGCAACAGTGCTGACCTATCTCGAAGGCCGTTCGCCTGCGACCCGGGAACGGGCGGAAGCCGCCGGCATGCGGCCCGCCAGCCTCGAGGAAATGGTCGCGGCGGACATCATCCTCTCGATCGTGCCGCCGGCCGAAGCCGTCTCCGTCGCCGAGAAACTGGCAGCGGTGGCCGCAGGGCACGGGAAGCGGATCACATTCATGGACTGCAACGCCATTTCCCCGAAGACAATGGGCGAAGTCGCGAAGCGCTTCGATCCGCAGCATGCAGAGGTGCTGGACGGCTCGATCATCGGAATGCCGCCGAAACCGGGTTATGACGGCACGAAACTCTATGTGAGCGGCGATGCCGGAAACAGGAGCGGAATTCTCGCCGGACGCGGGCTCGACATACGCCGTATCGACGGACCGCTCGGCGCCGCTTCGGCGCTGAAAATGTGTTACGGAGGCATCAACAAGGGCGTCATCGGCCTCGGTACGGCGATGATGCTCGCCGCCATCCGCTCCGGCGCGGACCAGAGTCTGAAGGGCGAACTCGCAGACAGCGCGCCCGATCTCAACCGGAAACTCTCGCTCGGCATTCCCGACATGTATCCCAAGGCCTATCGCTGGGTGGCGGAAATGGAGGAGATCGCCGCCTTCCTCGGTGAAGACGACCCCGCCTCCCTCATCTTCAGGGGAATGGCCGGGCTTTACCGGAAGGTGACGGAGGACAGGAATGCAGGTGGGGAACTGGCGGCTCAACTGGATGGCTTGCTGGCTCGGGAGTGAAAGGATCGCTCCTCACTCGGCCGCCAGCAACGGCTCGTCCTTCTTCTCGTCTCCGGCCTCATCATCCTTGCGGCGCGCGGCATGCGCGAGTTCCTGGTGGAACCGCTCCTCCTCATGCATGTGCGGCTTGGCGAAGCGGGCGATCAGAAGATAGGCGACCGGCGTGATGAACAGCGTGATGAGCACGGCAAAGCCGAGGCCGCCGACGATGACCCAGCCGAGCGCGATACGCGCTTCGGCGCCGGCGCCCCTCGCAAGCACCAGCGGAACGCCGCCGATGATCGTCGCAATCATCGTCATCATCACCGGGCGCAGCCGAAGGGCGCAGGCCGTTTCGATCGCATCGCGGACATTCGCGCCGCGGTCCCGCAGCTGATTTGCAAACTCCACGATCAGGATGCCGTTCTTGGCCATCACCCCGACAAGCAGCACGAGGCCGATCTGGCTGTAGACATTGAGACTGGATCCCGTCAGCACCAAGGCGATCGCGGCGCAGGCAAGCCCGAGCGGAACCGTCGCCATGATGATCAGCGACGACAGCACGCTTTCGAACTGGGCGGCGAGCACCAGGAAGATGATGGCGATCGCAAAACCGAAGGTGAGCAGCATGGCGTTCGAATTCTCGCCGAGCGTCTTGGCTTCCGCCATCGGCATCAGCCGGACGCCCGACGGCAGGAGCGGCTGGGCGAGCGCGGTCATCTCCTTGACCGCATCGCCGAGCGCAACGCCGTCACGCAGGCCGGAAGAGATCGACACCGAGGCAAGCTGCTGCTCCCGGTTCAGCTGCGGCGCCACGGCCCCCTCCTTCAGGGACGCTATGGTCGACATGGGCACGATCTTGCCGTCACCGGTTTTCAGGAAAAGATTTTCAAGATCGGTCGGATCATCGAGCGGCCGGGTGGTGGAGGTGAGCTTGACCGGCAGCGCATCGCCGTTGACGAAGACATCGACCACGGACCGCCCTTCCAGGAGCGATTGCATGGCCGTCGACAGTCCGGTGATGTCGATGCCGAGGTCGGAGGCACGTTCACGGTCTATCGCGACGGAAAGCTGCGCCTGGGTCGGCTCGTTGGTGAGGCGCGGCGTGTCGAACAGGGGGCTCTGCTCCATCTGCGACACCAGTTTCAGCGCAGTCGAGGTGAGCAGATCATAGTCATTGCCGACCAGCGCCATCTGCAGGCCGTTGCCGGCACCGCGGATCTTGAGGCTGTTCGACTGCATCGTGAAACCGCGCAGCGCCGGGACGCGGAGCGCCGCAGCATTCACATCGGCGGCGATCTGGTCCTGGGTCCGGGCGCGCTCGTCCCAGGGGGCAAGCGTCAGCACCATGAAACCGCTGTTCTTGTTGTTGTTGAAGCCGGAGATCGAAAAAATATTGGCGATCTCGCCTGCGTCCAGCAGCGGCTTCAGGTTCTCCTCGACACGCTGCATCTGGTCGCGGGTGAAATCCAGGCTCACGCCCTGCGGCGCGGTCAGCCGCAGCATGATCGAAGCGCGGTCCTCGCGCGGTGTCAGCTCGCTCTTGACCTGGCCGAAGACGTGATAGGCGGCAAATGCAAAGATCGCCGAGACAAGAATGACGACCAGCGGCGCATTCAGGCAAAAACGAAGGGCGGAGGCATAGACGCGGGCAAACGCACTGCCGAACACGCCAAGCAGGCCGTGCTCCTCCTTCATCGGCCTTGTGAGCATGCGCGACGCCAGCATCGGGCAAAGGGTGAGAGCCGTGACCGAGGACAACGCGACCGAGAAGGCAAGCACGAAGCCGAATTCCTTGAACAGTCCGCCGATCTGACCGGGAAGGAAGGACAGCGGAATGAAGACGGCTGCAAGCGTCGCGGTCGTCGCAATGACCGCGAAGAACACTTCCTGCGTGCCGAGCACGGCGGCAGCCCGCGGTCCCATGCCTTCCATTCGTCGCCGGACGATATTCTCCAGCACCACGATCGCGTCGTCGACGACGAGACCTGTCGCAAGGACGATCGCCAGCAGCGTCAGGATGTTGATCGAGAAACCGACGAGATAGATCGCAACCAGCGTGCCGATCAGCGCCACCGGCATCGTCAGCGCCGGGATGAGCGTCGCACGCCAGTCGCGCAGGAAGAGATAGATCACCGCCACGACCACCGTCGCCGACAGGATGAGCGCGATCTCCACTTCGTGCAGCGCACCTTCGATGAAGAGCGCGTCGTCGCTGGTGATCGCGATGCGCGTCCCTTCCGGCAGCGTCTTCTGCAGTTCCGCCACGGCGCTCTTCACGCCGTCGGAAATATTGAGCGTATTCGACTGCGCCTGGCGGATGATGCCGAGGCCGATGCCTTGCACGCCGTTCGACCGCAGCACCGTGGAGCCGTCGTCCGGACCGAGCGAAACGGTCGCCACATCCGAAACCCGGATGTTCGGCGCAATCAGCACGTTTTCAAAATCCTTGGGCGTCGTGAGACTGGCCGTGGTGCGTACCACGATGTCCTGCGTCGTGCTCTTGAGGGAACCTGCCGGCACGTCGAGCGCCGCGCTTTCCAGAGCCTCGGAGACATCCGCAACGGTCAGCCCGCGCCCGGCGAGCGCCGCCTGGTTCACGTCCACGCGGAATACCTTGTCCTGATCGCCGTAAAGCTGGACGTCGGCAACGCCTTCGACCGCAGCCAGCCGGTCGACGATCTCGTTGTCAACCAACTGGGTCAGATCCTCCATCGACAGCTTGGACGAGGTGACCGCCAGACGCATGATCGCATCCGAATCGGCATCCGCCTTGACGATGCGCGGTTCGTCGGCGTCGTCCGGGAGCTGGTTCGCGATGCGACCGACCGCATCGCGCGCGTCGTTCGCCGCGTCCGAAAGATCGACGGAATCGTTAAACTCCATCGTCACCCGGCTCGAACCGAACTGCGACTGCGAGGAAAGCGCCTTGAGGCCGCTGACACGGGCGACGGCCCCCTCGATGACCTGGGTGACCTCCTGGTCCATGGTCTGCGGCGAGGCGCCGTCATAATTGGTCTGCACGGTGATGATCGGCCGGTCGACATCCGGCAGTTCGCGCACTTCGACGCCCGCGAGCGCCGCAAGGCCCGCGACGACGAGCAGCGTATTGAGGACCGCAGCCAGGATCGGCCGCCTCACAAAGAGCGCCGTAAACGTCTGGCTGGATTTGCCGTCGCCTGAATGCGCTTGCCTGTCGTGACCAAAGCTCGGGATTTCGATCTTCATTGGCGCGCCACCTCGGCCGTTTCCGGCGTGCCGAAGATGCGCACGGGCGCCCCTTCCCTCACGCGCTGCAGGCCTTCCGTCACGACCATGTCACCTTCGTTGAGCTGAGCTTCCACGAGAACCGCATCGGGATTGCGCTGCACGACGCGCACCCGGGTCTTGACCGACTTGCCGTCCTTGATCTGCCAGACGTAGGAGCCTTCACCGTCCCACTGGATGGCCAGCGGATCGACGGCCGGATAGGTCTCGCCTGCAAAACGCATGCTGACGCTGAAGGACATGCCGGCACGCAGCACGTCGCCCGGATTTTCGACGCGGGCGCGGATGCGCATCGTGCGGCTTGCAGGATCGACGCGGTTGTCGATTGCTTCCACTTTGCCGGAAAAGATCCGGCCCGGTCTGGCGATCGAGCTCGCCTCGACCGGCTGGTTCGGCTCGATGGCGATGGCGAAACGCTCGGGCGCCCAGAAATCGACGAGGATCGCCGACCGGTCGTCGATGGTGACGATATTGGTCTGCGTCGTGACGTTGTCGCCGATATTGACCGCGACGATGCCCGCAATCCCGTCGATCGGCGCTGCGATATCGCGACGCTTCAGATTGAGTTCAGCAGTGGAAAGGGCAAGCTTCGCCGCCTCTTCGGCGATCTGCGCATCGAACACGTCGAGGCGGGAGACCGACTGCAGGTTCTTGTAGGAGACGGATTTCTCCTGGGCGCTCCTGAGCGCCACCTCTGCCTTATCGCGCTCGATCGTCTGTTCGTCGTCGTCGAGGCGGGCAAGCACCTGGCCCTTCACGACCTTCTGGCCGGACGCGACCATGATCTCATGGATCGTACCGGAGGCCTGCGGCATGACGATGACGGACTGGATCGCCTCGCCGCTGCCGATCGCCGACAGGCGATCGTTGACGGTGCCGGTCGAAACCGGCTCGGCGACCACCATGGTCGGGCGGTTGCCGCCGCCCTGGCCGCGCTGTCCGCCGGCACCCTGGCCGCTCCGGCCCGGCTGCTGCGCTGCAGCATTACCGCCGCCTGCGCCCTGCGCCGCGGGTTTCGCCTGTTCGGGACGGATCGCAGCCACCACCTGCCCCGGGACACCCATCCTCGCAAGGGTCTCACCGGCGCTCGGGACCATGAATACCCATAGACACAAGGCTCCGGCCAGGATCACGATACTCAGCAGAAGCTGTTTCCAAATCCGCATTCAGGTCTCCGGGTGGCGCGCATTCCAATTTCCAGAGCAAGTATCCTTTTTTGCATGTGCACAGGCAATGGGAGATTCCGTACCTTACGGAAATGTAACCTCACGAAATCTCACGGGTTTGTTAGATCGGATGCATACATGACGCCCCTCATTGCGGTTTTCTGACGGAGCTGCGGTCCGCCATTCCACAATTTAGCCGGGACTTATGGAGAGACTAGGAATAAAAGAGGAACATTTTCTGGTCTTTCAGGTCCGAATCATTACATTGGCCGCATGAGTAACAGTTTCGACGACATCCCGTTTTTCGACGAGGAGCCCGAACCGGCGCCGCGCAAGGCGCCTGCCCCGCCGCCTGCGGGAAATGCCGGGCTCGGCATCGCAGCGCGCGCCATGGCCGCCCGGGATCAGCATCGCGCCCCCGATTATCTGTCAGGCCTCAACCCGGAGCAGCGCGAGGCGGTCGAGACGCTGGACGGCCCCGTCCTCGTGCTCGCGGGCGCCGGTACGGGCAAGACGCGGGTACTGACGACACGCATCGCGCATATCCTTGAGACCGGCCGGGCCTTCCCCTCGCAGAT
Source organism: Rhizobium sp. YS-1r (assembly GCF_000757525.1). Taxonomy (NCBI): domain Bacteria; kingdom Pseudomonadati; phylum Pseudomonadota; class Alphaproteobacteria; order Hyphomicrobiales; family Rhizobiaceae; genus Rhizobium; species Rhizobium sp. YS-1r. Next base: position 357,356 of record NZ_JPYQ01000006.1, read on the forward strand.
ATTGGCCGTCACCTTCACCAACAAGGCGGCCCGCGAGATGAAGGAGCGCATCGGCGTGCTCGCCGGCGGCGCGGTGGAAGGCATGCCCTGGCTCGGCACCTTCCATTCGATCGGCGTGAAGCTCCTGCGCCGCCACGCGGAACTCGCAGGGCTCCGCTCCGACTTCACCATTCTCGACACGGACGACGTCATCCGCCTCATCAAGCAGCTCATCCAGGCGGAGGGGCTCGACGACAAGCGCTGGCCGGCCCGGCAGTTCGCCGGCATGATCGACACCTGGAAGAACAAGGGCCTGCTGCCCGCCGATATTCCCGAAGGCGATGCGCGGGCCTTCGCGAACGGCAAGGGCCGCGAGCTTTACGCCGCCTATCAGGCGCGGCTCAAAACGCTGAATGCCTGCGACTTCGGCGACCTTTTGCTGCATCCGATCGCGATCTTCCGCCAGAACCCGGATATCCTGAAAGATTACCACAACAGGTTCCGCTATATCCTGGTCGACGAGTACCAGGATACCAACACCGCGCAATACATGTGGCTGCGCCTGCTCGCGCAGCGACCGAAGGGCGTGCCGCAGAATGTCTGCTGTGTCGGCGACGACGACCAGTCGATCTATGGCTGGCGCGGCGCGGAAGTGGACAATATCCTGCGCTTCGAGAAGGATTTTCCGGGCGCCAGGGTGATCAAGCTGGAGCGCAACTACCGTTCCACCGAACATATTCTCGGCGCCGCCGGCCATCTGATCGCCCATAACGAAGGCCGCCTCGGCAAGACGCTGTTCACCGACCGGGTGAACCCCGACGACGAGAAGGTCATCGTGCATGCCGCCTGGGATTCCGAAGAGGAGGCCCGCGCCGTCGGCGAGGAGATCGAACGGCTGCAGCGCGGCGATTCCGACGGGAAAAAGCATGCGCTGAACGACATGGCGATCCTCGTGCGCGCCTCCTTCCAGATGCGCGAGTTCGAAGACCGGTTCGTGACGCTCGGCCTCAACTATCGCGTCATCGGCGGCCCGCGCTTCTACGAACGGATGGAAATCCGCGACGCGATGGCCTATTTCCGGCTTGTCTGCCAGCCGGCCGACGATCTCGCCTTCGAGCGCATCATCAACACGCCGAAACGGGGCCTGGGCGATACGACGGTGCGCTATCTGCACGACTATGCCCGCGCCCGCGATATCCCGATGCTCCAGGCTGCCGCGGATATCATCGAGACGGATGAGTTGAAGCCCAAGGCGCGCAAGGCCCTGTTCGACGTCGTGCAAAGCTTCAGGAACTGGAGCCAGAAGCTTGAGAACACGCCGCATATCGAACTTTCCGAGCAGATCCTCGAAGAGTCCGGCTATACGGACATGTGGAAGAACGACAAATCCGCCGAAGCGCCGGGCCGGCTCGAAAACCTCAAGGAACTGATCCGCTCGATGGAAGCCTTCGAGTCGATGCGCGGCTTTCTGGAACACGTGTCGCTGGTCATGGATGCCGAGCAGAACGAGGATATGGATGCGGTGTCGATCATGACGCTGCATTCCGCCAAGGGGCTCGAATTCGAAACGGTCTTCCTGCCCGGCTGGGAGGAAGGCCTCTTTCCCCATCAGCGGGCGCTCGACGAAGGCGGCCGCGCAGGGCTGGAGGAGGAACGCCGCCTCGCCTATGTGGGGATTACCCGCGCCAAGCGGCGCTGCCATATCTGGTTCGTCTCCAACCGCCGCATCCACGGACTGTGGCAATCCACCATGCCGTCACGCTTCCTCGACGAACTGCCGCAGATGCATGTGGACGTCGCCGTCGCCGATACGAATTACGGGGGATATGGCGGCGGACGCGGTGGTTATGGCCAATCGCGCTTCGACAAGGCCGATCCCTTCGCCAACACCTATTCGACGCCCGGCTGGAAACGCGCCCAGCAGAACAAGACCGACGCCACCCGCGACAACTGGGGCACCCGTTCCGGCCACGCGGTGGAACGCATCGGCTACGGCGAAAGCGGCCCGCGCGGCCGCACCATCGAGGGCGAACTGGTGGCGAAATCCACCACCGAAACCCCCTCGCAATTCTCCGTCGGCGACCGGGTGTTCCACATCAAGTTCGGCAACGGCAATATTGCGGCGATCGAGGGCAACAAGCTGACGATCGATTTTGATAGGGCGGGGCAGAAGCGGGTGCTTGAGGGGTTTGTGGAGCGGGTGTGAAGCTTTGACAAAAAATCTATCCCCAGGAGGACACAAAGACGATAAATACTTTTTGATCAGCCCCTTTATTGATTTTAGATGCCAATTAGAACTTACACATATCGAGTTTCAGAAGCTTTCCGCCTCACATGCAACAATCAAGAATAATATAATATTTGAAGAGAATTTACTTCAAGTTTTTTATTCAATGGCGGAATTTGAAAGCTTTATACTGGAATCGTCATTGAGGCACAGCCTATTTCCGATTTCAGATTTTGAGTTTGCTCAAGACAATCGAATTCGTGGAAATATTAAAGTAGCGTCTTTCCTCAATTCTGTCACAAGCTTCAAAGACCAATTTCCAAAATTTGACCACCTTTCGCCCGGAGTCGATTTAAAAGATGTATTCACTACACTTTGGACGAATTGTCGGAATAAATCTGTAGATTTCAGCTTTTTTGAGCGTCTCCGTAATTTTTCTCAGCACCAGACCCAACCAGTGTCTTCCTATACGATAGGAAGTAATTGGAATGAAGAGTTATCCTTACATGAGCACCGAGCCTCTCTCTTTGCCTCAGTTGAAGAGGTTTCGAGAAACAGATCAATAAAAAATGAAGAAAGAGAAAGATATTTTAAAAATTCGGTAATAAGGCGGACATTGGACTTATTTTCCGAGAAACACTGGGGAGTATTGTAGATATTTCGGAGGAAATAAGGTCTCTAGTCGAGAGAGACACTATATCAGCGATTGAAAATTTCGAGGAAATTTTGAAAGAAATGAAAGATACATCAGGGAGATTTAAAGTTGCTGACGTGTATATCCAATCCGGAAAAGAAATGACGAAGCAATTCTCTATATTCGAAGATTATATCAGGAGAGCAAAAAGCCTTAGAGGAAGATATCTGGTCAGGAACTACCAAAATGAAATTGTCTCAAATAGGGTCTTTGGGCATTCAAGAAAGTAGACTTTAGATAGGCTTCGCCGAAAACTATGGGCGATCCTCATTATCGGTAGCCGCTTGTCAGCCTCCCTGTCTTCCACTACCTCACCCCCAGTTTACGCAACTCCACGGGAGGCCACCATGAAAGCCATCGTCACAGCCCCAGGCGGCCTCGACGCCATCAAGCTTGTCGATCTGCCCGATCCCGGCAGGCCGGGGCCGGGGGAGATACGGGTGGCGCTGCATGGTAGCTCGCTGAATTTTCATGATCTTGGCGTCGTGAGCGGCAGGACGCCGACCGAGGGCCGGATATTGATGGCGGACGGCGCGGGCGTGGTCCAGGAGGTCGGCGAAGGGGTGACGGAGTTCAGGCCGGGCAACCATGTCGTCTCCTGCTTCTTTCCCGACTGGCAGGACGGTCCGCCGCTTCCGGGCGGCTTTTCACGCACGCCGGGCGACGGCATCGACGGCTTCGCGGTCGAATATGCGGTGCGGCCGGCAACCGCCTTCACGCTGGCGCCCAAAGGGTTCAGCCATGTGGAGGCGGCGACGATCACCACTGCCGGTTTGACCGCATGGCGGGCGCTGGTCGAGATCGGCAGGCTGAAGGCCGGCGACACGGTGCTCGCGCTCGGCACGGGCGGCGTCTCGATCTATGCCCTGCAGATCGCCCGCGCCATGGGCGCAAGGGTGGCGATCACGTCGTCTTCGGATGAAAAGCTGGAACGGGCGAAAGAACTCGGCGCCGAATTTACGGTGAACTACAAGGAGCATGCCGACTGGGGCAAAAAGGTCTTCGACTGGACCGATGGCCGCGGCGTCGACCACGTGGTGGAAGTGGGCGGGCCGGGCACGCTCGCGCAATCGATCCAGGCGGTCAGGATGGGCGGCAGCATCACCATGATCGGCGTCTTGACCGGCATACGCGGCGAGGTGCCGACCGCAGCACTCGCCGGCAGGCAGGCGACGCTTTCCGGCATCCTCGTCGGCAGCCGCCGCCAGCAGCAGGATTTTGTCCGCGCGCTCGACAGCGGCCTCTTCAAGCCGGTCATCGACAAGGTGTTTCCGCTAGAAAAGCTGGCCGATGCCTTCCGCTATGAGATGAGCGGCGGTCATTTCGGCAAGATCGGCGTGGAATGGTAGGCTGAAAGACAGAGGTTTTCCTTGCCGAAAGCCCCTGCCCCGTCTAGCTCTGGGCCGACACCGGATAAGGAGGCAGCTCATGTTTCTCACAAACCAGGACGTGATCGAGCTTGCCGCATGGCGGCAGAGGCTGCATGCCATGCCGGAGGTTTCCGGCGAGGAGATCGCCACCGCTGCCGAAGTGCAGCGCTTTCTGGGCGAGACGAAACCGGATGGGATCGTTGCCGGCCTCGGCGGCACGGGCGTCGCGGTGATCTACGACAGCGGCGCGCCCGGCCCGACGGTGATGTTCCGCGCCGAGCTCGACGCCCTGCCGATCGAGGAAGTGGGCCAGCCGGACCATCGTTCGAAAATTCCCGGCAAGGGCCATATGTGCGGCCATGACGGCCATATGGCGATGCTTGCGGCACTCGGGCGGCAGTTCGGGCGACAAAGGCCGAAGCGCGGCCGCGCCATCCTGCTCTTCCAGCCGGCCGAGGAGACGGGCGCCGGCGCTGCGGCCGTCATCGCGGACGAAAAGTTCCAGGCGCTGAAGCCGGATTACAGCTTTTCGCTGCACAACATGCCGGGCCTGCCGCTCGGCCATGCCTGGCTGAAGGACGGCATCGCCAATTGCGCATCGCGCGGCCTGAAGATCACGCTGTCGGGCAGAACCGCGCATGCCTCCATGCCCGAGACCGGCATTTCGCCGGTGCCCGCCGTGGCAAAGCTGATGCCGGCGCTGACGGGCTTGAGCAAGGGCGGCATCGCCACGGAGGACCTGGTGCTGGCGACGGTCACGCATGCGTCGATCGGCGAGCCGGCCTTCGGCATCGCGCCTGGCCATGCGGAGGTCTGGGTGACGCTCAGAACCATGACGGACGGCGAGATGGACGGCCTGATCGCCTCAGCCGAAACCCTGGTGCGGGAGGCCTCCGCGGAAGGCCGGCTCGGCTACGCGCTGGAGTACCACGACATTTTCGTGCATTCCGAAAACGATCCGGAGGCGGCCGCCCTGCTGCGCGCCGCCATGGATGCGGAAGGCGTCTCGCACGAACCGGGCGAGACGATGCGCGGCTCGGAGGATTTCGGACGCTTCGCGACCGTCTCGAAATCGGCGATGTTCTTTCTAGGCGCCGGCGAGGACATGCCGAACCTGCACAATCCGAACTACGATTTTCCGGACGACCTGATCCCCATCGGCACGCGGATCTTCACGCGCGTCGCACGGGATATTCTTGGATAAGCGTTTGCTGGCGACGCCCCGTCAGGCGTCGTTGCCGCCGAACAGCTTGGCAAGGAAGTTGTCGCCGCCCCTGCCGGGACGCTTTCCGTCCCACTTCGGCACGATCACCATATGGGTGATGTCGCCGCGCTGGAACGCCTTCAGGAATCGATCGTATTCGGCAAAGGCGACGCAGCCGTGCGAATCGCCGCGCACGCGCAGCAGATAGCTGTGGGCGAGCAGGCCGGTGCGGCCCTGCGGCGCCTTGCCGTCGACCGGCGTCAGGCGGATGGCGGCCACGCCATGGAACAGCTTCTCGCGCATGGAGAGCTTGTAGGTGCCGGGCGGCGTCGGCCCGCGCATCGTCACATGCGTGTATTTCGGATTGTCGCGCATGCTGCCGATGCCCGAATGGGCCTCCAGCTTCGTGCCGTTCGGCATGTGCACGACACCGTTGGTGATGTCGTAGATGGCGACCTTCGTGCCGATCCCCGGCCATTTTGGCGCAGGCGACGGGCGCGAGGGCTCCACGCGCATCGGATTGTCGGGCTTGGCGAAGGCGAGCACTGTGGGTTTGTCGTCGTCGGCATCGACCTTGCCCGGCTTTTGCGGGGCAACCGCGGCGATCGCAGCCAGCGCATTGGGCCTGGCCGGCTTTTCAGCCGTGGCGGACGATGGGCGGATGACCGGCAGCGGACCGGCCTTCGGCAGCGCGTAGGCCGGAGCCGGTGCTTCGACGATCGCGACGGTATCCTGTTCGTCGGCATCGTCCTCGAGCGCCGTCTGCTCCAGCGCCGCCATCTCGACCGGTTTCATGTCCTTGAGTTCGGCAACCGTCACCGCCGGCGCGGCATCCTGGATCAGATCCGGCATGACGTCGCCGCTCCGGGGCGCCACGACGACGAGGCTTTCCATGGCCTGGCCGAGGATCGTGCGAATGGCCTGCGCATCCGGGCGCTTCTCCTCAAGCGCCGCGAACTGCTGCTCTTGTTCGGCGCGCCGGGCCGCCTTGGCCATGGCGACATTGAGCATTTGCCTCACGCTCGACTGATCCGGCTTGCGGGCTTCAAGCGCTGCCACTTCGGCATCGGCAAGACGCCACCCTTTCGGATCGGCCGCAGAACTGCCGGGAAGGCGGGAGAATTTCGCAACGTCGATCTCACGCCCCGCAGCTTCCACGGGAGCAGCCAGGTCGACCGGCTTTGCCAGTGCGGTTTCGAACCCGACATCCGAGGCGGATCTGACCGCGGTCGCCACGGTGACCACCGAAGCGCCCATCAGGGCCGCGACGGTCAGACCGACACCGATCGCGACATTCGTCAGGAGAGAGCGGGATTTTTTGCGGCGTGGCGGCGCCTTGCGCGCCTGTTTGCCCTTCGTGGAAGCCTGTACCGAACGCACCATCACTCGTTACCCGAACCGTTACATACACCGGCGGGAACCGCTTGCGCGAAACCGCCAACACAATCCCGGCGATTTCCGAACAGAGAGGGAATCTGCTCACTGCCGCCAGACGACTGCAGGTGAGGATGAATGATTATGGTAACCAATGTCTTTACGCCGCCCCGATTTGATTTTCGGCGATGCACGTAAGAGCGCAAGCCGCCGGAAGTTTAGCCGAAATATGGCGTTCAGGTGTTTGTGGTATGCGAAAGAGAGACAGTCAATAGAGGAACGGTTGAGTGACGGCGAGGATTTCCTGCAGGTGTTGCCTCATCGCGACATCGCCGTTCGGCGGCAGGTGCAGATTCCGGCGAATATGAAGCGGCAGGAGAGCCGAGATTCGCTTCCGATCTTGATCGCTGCGGCCATGATTGGCATCTTGTTTCAGATGAAATCCGGAGGAGGTGGCGATGAAGGCGCTGTTGCTGATCGACATCCAGAATGGCTTCTGCCCGGGCGGCAATCTGCCCGTACCGCATGGCGACGAGGTGGTGCCGGTCGCGAATCGGCTGATCGAGGACGGTGGCTACAATGTGATCGTCGCCTCGCAGGACTGGCATCCGGAAAACCATGGCAGCTTTGCTTCACAGCATCCCGGCAAGAAACCGTTCGACATGGGCGAACTCTCCGGAAAGCCGCAGGTCATGTGGCCGGACCATTGCGTGCAGGAAACGCCGGACGCCGAATTCCACCCGGATCTCAATATCGAAGCGGTCGACTACATCCAGCAAAAGGGCGAGAACCCGGCGGTCGACAGCTATTCCGCCTTCCGCGACAATGACCAGGCGGCGTTGACGGGCCTTGCCGGCTATCTCAAGGCGCAACTGGTGAGCGAGCTCGATATCTGCGGCCTTGCGACCGACTATTGCGTCAAATATTCCGCTCTCGATGCCGTGGACATGCTTCCAGGCGTGAAGGTCTGCTTCATCGAGGATGCCAGCCGCGGCATCGATCCGGAAGGGGTCAAGGCGGCAATTGCGGAGATGAAGGCCAAGGGCATCGGGATCATCTCCAGCAAGGATGTGCTCGCCGATTGAACCTCGACAGTTCAGCGGAATCGATCGTTCCATCAGCGCAATTCAATTGCGCGCCGTGCTCCGACTCTTTAGGCAGCATCCGGCGTGATGTGGTCACGTGTGGTCGCCATCACCTTCCTTACGCAAGTGTCTTTCGCACGGTCGTCCTGATCGGAATCGGGCGTTCATGCCAGGCACTTTTCTTCAAGCCAAAAGGCCGGCAGACATTTAGGGAGGGACCGGAGAATGACATGTCGGAAGATAACCCATTCTTAGAAACCGTCACGTGCCGGATGCATAGAGGCTTTCCAACAATCCCGAGGCCCGACGATAGATGAATCGCAGCGAATTTTACGAGGGCCTCAAGGGCGGTATCATCATCGCCATCTCATCAGCCCCCTTTGCCGTGCTGTTCGGCGCAGTCGCCGCCGACAACGGCTTGTCCGTCATGGAAGCCGGGCTGATGAGCGCGACCGTCTATGCCGGCGCCAGCCAGCTCGTCGGCATCGAACTGTTCGGCCAACATGTCGCGCCGTGGCTGGTGGTGCTTTCCGTCTTCGCCGTCAATTTCCGGCATATCCTCTATTCGGCGGCGCTCGCGCGGTTCGTCAGCCATTTCAACCCGGTCCAGAAATTCTTCACGTTCTTTCTGTTGACCGACCCGCAATTCGCCGAAAGCGTAAGGCGGGGCGAGTCCGGCATCGGCATCAGCTTCCCGTGGTATCTGGGCTTCGGTGCCGCGATCTATTTCCCCTGGCTGTTCTTCAGCATGGTCGGCGCATTCTTCGGCCGGATGATGGGCGATCCGAGGACGCTCGCGATCGACGTCCTGCTGCCGATCTATTTCCTCGGTCTCGTGATCGGCTTCCGCCGCAGGCCGGGTTTCTATCCGGTTGTGGTGGCGAGCGCGCTCGGCTCCATGCTTGGATACCATTTCGTCGGCTCGCCCTGGCATGTGAGCATCGGGGCTGCCGTCGGCGTCGTCGTGGCGGCACTTTTGCCGCTGCCGAAGGAACGCATGCCGATGACCGCCGCCAGCGAGACGGAGACCTGACATGGCCGACCAGATTTCCATGGACATGGTTTTGCTGATTCTCGCCGCTGCGGTTGCGACCTTCCTCACCCGTATCGGCGGTTACGTGCTGATCACCCGGATGAAGACCATCCCGCCGCGGATGGAGCAGGCTCTGAATGCCGTGCCGGCGGCCGTCCTGACCACACTGGTCGCGCCTGCTTTCTTCAATGGCGGCTGGGACGTCAAGATCGCCATGCTCGTCGCGCTTGCCGCAGGGATCAGATATCCGGGCCTCATGATGCTTGGCGCCGGCTGGGCGGCGGCGATGGTCTGCCGCCACCTTCTCGGGTTCTAGCGGTCAGGCAACCGGTTCGGTTGCCTTCACGAGCCAACCCCGGACGGTCTCGCTGCTGATCAACGGCGTCAACTTTTCGCGCACTTGCACGTGATAGCTGTTGAGCCAGGAAAGCTCCTCCTCCGTCAACAGTGCCGGCAGCACCAGCCGCCGGTCGATCGGGCACCAGGTAAGCGTCTCGAAGGAGAGCATCGGCTGGTCGCCGCCCTCGATCTCCTCCGCGGCCTTCACAGAGATCAGGTTCTCGATGCGGATGCCGAACGAGCTGGGACGATAATAGCCGGGCTCGTTGGAAAGGATCATGCCGGGCAAAAGCTCCTGCGTCGCGAGCCGTGAAATGCGCTGCGGCCCCTCGTGCACCGAAAGATAGGAGCCGACGCCATGGCCCGTGCCGTGCGCATAATCGCCGCCGGCCTTCCAGAGCGCGATCCGGGCGAGCGGATCGAGGTCGCAGCCGCGCGTGCCCTTCGGGAAGCGCGCCGTGCTGATGGCGATCATGCCCTTCAGCACCAGGGTGAAGAAGCGCTTGCGGTCCTCCGGCACGGCACCGACCGCGACGGTGCGGGTGATATCGGTCGTGCCGTTGATGTATTGCGCGCCGGAATCGATCAGGAAGAGATCGCCGGCTTCCAGCCTGCGGTCTGTTTCGGTCGTCACACGGTAATGAATGACCGCACCATGCTCGCCGGCACCCGAGATCGTGTCGAAGGAGATATCCTTGAGCGGATTCTGCATGCTTTCGCCGACACGGGCGCGGGCCGCCTCCAGTGCCTTGACCGCATCGATTTCGGTGATCGTGCCCGCCGCCTGAGCATCGAGCCAGCAGAGGAATTCCACCATGGCGGCGCCATCCTGCAGATGCGCCTTCGCAGAACCGTCCAGCTCGGCCTCGTTCTTGCGGGCGCGGGGCAGCTTCGCCGGGTCGGCGGCTTCCACGATATCTCCGCCGGAAGCGGTAATCACCTTGGTAAGCGCGAGTGGCGTCAGCTCCGGATCGATCAGGATTTTCCCATCGCCCTTGGCGAAGGCGGAGAGCCGGTTCGGCAATTCCGACGGCGGACGCTGTATGGCGAGCTGGGCCAGATAGGCTTCCGCCTCTATCCCCGTCTTGCGTTTGTCGAGAAATATCTCAGCCTTGCCTTCCGCCGGAATGATTGCCCGGCTCAGGGGATGCGGCGTGTGCGGCACGTCATCGCCGCGAATGTTGAAGATCCAGGCGACGGAGGACGGATCGGTGACGAGGAGCGCGACTGCACCCTTTTCCTTTACCTGGCTTGCGATCTCGGCGATCTTTTCGCTGGCCAGCTTTCCTGCATGTTCGTGTCTCTGGATGGTCACCGCGCCAAGCGGTTCGCCCGGACGGTCGCTCCAGAGCGCATCGAGCGGATTGTTGTCGAGAAGCGCCAGCGAACCGCCGATCTCGGAAAGCGCCTTTTCGAGCCGCCGTACTTCCGCACCCGCATGCAGCCATGGATCAATGCCGAGGCGGAACCCTTTGGGCGCATGGTGCGGCAGCCAGACATGCGGCGGTTCGTTGACGAGATCGCCGCCGGTAAACACCGTGCCATCCACCTGCTCGGTAAGCTGGGTCACGTAACGTCCATCGACAAAAACGACTGCCTCACGCTGCGTGATGAGCGCCACCCCTGCCGAACCGGTAAAGCCGGTCAGCCAGGCAAGCCGTTCGGCCGATGCCGGGACATATTCGCCCTGGTATTCATCGGCGCGCGGAACGAGGAAACCATCGATCCCGAGCTCGGCAAATCTTGCCCTGAGCGCGTTGACGCGTTCACGGCCGAACTGCGGAGCGGATTTCACTTCGAAAGACTGAAACATGGGTATTGGGTTCCGGCTGTTTGATTCCGCGGGGAGATGACGACAATGTTAGCCGATCTTCGAGAGAGAACGCCAGCCAAAGCCGTCAATGACCAGCGATTGTGCAAATGCTAACAGGCATTGATCTCGATCAGGGCATCCTATGCAATGAACGCATAACACCATTGAGGGAAATCCCCTCACTCGACCTGAGAGAACGGCCTATATTGCAACCATCGATGGGCGCCGAACAAGGCCCGTCAGTCGAAGGGACACCTCCATGGCCACCTCTTTCTTCCGCAACGCCTTCAACCGCATCGTTGAGGCACGTGAGCGTCAGGCCGCCCGGTATGTCAACGGCGCGCTGCTCAACCTCGACGACGAAACATTGAAAGGCCTCGGCACAAGCCGGCAGGAACTGCGCCGCAAGGGCGCGATAGGCTCAGCATTCTGAGCAAAGAGCCAAGGCGGGGATTCTCCTCCCTCACCCGCCCCGGCTTTCAGAATGCGAGACCCGCTTGAGCATCTCCTCCTCCGGCTCGCGGGTAAGATCAGTCTCCGGACCGATCGCAAGGCGGCACCAAAAGTGCCGCCTTTTTGCTGCCCGGCATCCAGAGCCTTGCATCCAGTTCACTGCTGCACTGCAAAAATTTATCAACCGTGGCGCAGATGGATCGTGACCCAGCCGTTGCGCCAGATCGTGCGCACATGGCGAAGCTTCACGCCGTTATAGGCAGACAGCACCTTCCAGCGCTGCCCGGCCAGAATGCCCGAGAGGATAACCGAGCCGCCAGGCGCCAGATGCGTGGCGAGCTGCGGTGCCATCTTCATCAGCGGCCGCGCCAGAATATTGGCGATGATGAGATCAAATGGCCCTTCTTTCCTGAAAGCCGGTGAATGGAACCCCGGCGCCGTCTCCAGCCGGATACCCGAGGCAATACCGTTGCGGCGGACATTTTCCTTGGCGACACGCACGGCGACCGGATCGATGTCGGTGGCGAGCACCTTGATGTGGCGGAGCTTTCGCACGGCAATTGCCAACACTCCGCTTCCCGTCCCGAGATCGAGCGCATTGCGGACGGTTCGGGCTCGCATGACCCCTTCGATCATTTCCAGGCAGCCGGCCGTCGTGCCGTGATGGCCTGTCCCGAAAGCCTGGCCGGCGTCGATCTCGATCGCGATATCGTTGAGCTTCACCTTGTCGCGATCGTGCGATCCATGGACGAGGAAACGCCCTGCCCTCACCGGCTTCAGGCCCTCGAGCGATCTGGCGATCCAATCGACATCCGGGATCACCTCCCTCTCGATCACCGCATTCGGGAAGGCATGGCGGATGCCCTCGGCGATGCGCTCGCGCACCGCCTCTTCCTCATCCTTCATCAGATAGACCGAGGCTTCCCAGATATCCCGTCTCTCGTCCACTTCCGTGGTGGCGATGGCGAAATCCTCCTCGCCGAAGACTTCCGACAGAAGATCGAGGATCTCGGCGGCACCCTTTTCGGTGGACGTGACGTAAAGGCGGATTTCACTCAAGGAAATGATCTCTCAGCTATTCATGACAGCCGAGAGGATTGCCACAGAAGCATGGGACCGTTCAACTGCAAGGCTTCAGCCCTTGATCAGATTCTCGAGCTTCTTGATCGCCGTGTCGGGATTTTCCCCATAGGCGATCGTGCCGGCGAAGCGCCCGCCATTGCCGAGCAGGAAGACCGAAGCCGTATGGTCCATGGTGTAGTCGCCGTTCGGATCCTTCTCGTCGACCGGCACTTTCTTGGCATAGACCTTGAAGCCCTTGATCATCTCGTTGACCTTCTGCGGCGGGCCGGAGATGCCCTTCACCCGGTCGGTGACATTGGAAATGTACTGGCCGAGCAGTTCGGGCGTATCGCGTTCCGGATCGACGCTGACGAAGAAACCGTTGAGCTTGGTACCGTCCGGATCGACCTGATGCAGCCAGCCATTCAGTTCGAAAAGCGTCGTCGGGCAGACTTCGGGGCAATGGGTAAAGCCGAAGAAGAGCGCGGTCGGCTTGTCCTGGAACGCCTTTTCGGTGATCGGCTGGCCGTCCTGGGCGACGAGCTGGAACGGCACGCCGAACGGGCCTTCCGCCAGATCCTGCTTCGAGCGCGTCACCTCGAAAGTGAGCCATGCCAGAATGCCCGCAAGCGCCACGACGGCAATCCAGAGGACGGTGCGAAATGTCTTCATCGGCATTCTCTTCTTAAAGGTCCGAACCGAGTTCGTTCGTTTGCCGGATCGATAGCCCCGAGCCGGCCCGAGCGCAATTCAAGAAGATGTTTTCGGACACAATCGCGCTGATTTGTCCCAGACGCCATGGAAGGCATCAGAAACACCAGGAAAGGCCGGTCTCCCCGAGAGAGAGAATGATGGAAGAGCCGAACTGAAGCCAGCCGTAGAAGGCCGCTGCGGCGATGCCGAGCAACAGCAGGCCTGCTGCTGCGACGGCCGGAAAACGATGACTGTTGGTGACGGCATCTCGGTTCATGTCTCATCGTACATCGCCCGCGCGGTTAACGGAAGCCCGGCCCGATCCGGATAGGGTTAGCATAACATTAACGTCTCTCTGAGACTTTATGAGCGCGAAGGTGGTTCACCCGAGTCGAAGCGACGAATGAGAGTACCGGTGCTGCATGGACGCACCGGCTCATCGCATTCGGCAGACAGCAAGGTTCCGAACCACACCGACATGACGTCATCGAGACCAGCGCATCTCTCGCTCCGCATCGTTTCGAAGCCTGCCGGACAGATCCGGCTTTGGGAGGACGTCCATCTACATGACCGAAACGGCGACCCGTAAGACATTTTCGGTGAACCAGCGCCTCTGGACGCTGGCTGGAGCAGCCTTTGTCGGCATAGGCACCATGCTGATTGTCGGATGGTATGAAGGCAGGCAGGTCGACCAGGCGCTTGCCCGGTCAACCGAGGTCCGGCATCTGGTGGACGTCGCAAACGAACTGCGAATCGCCAACCTGCGCCTTGTCCTCGCCGCCATGGATACGATCATCGACGCGGACGAACGGCAGATTCACCCCGACCGGCTGCAGGCCATCAATGATGGGATCAGGCAACTGTCCGAAGGAGGAGCGGACCTGAAGGCGCTCGCCGGTGCGGTGGGCAATCCCGCAATGGTTTCGACCTACGATGCCGACCTGAAGGAGGTCGCCAAGGCGATCCAGGGCGACCTCAAGGCCCTCGTTGAAGGCGGTGCGCCCGAAGAGGAATACGCCAGGCTCGATGATACGATCGACGGCGCCGGCGAACGCCTCACCAATATTCTGGCCGACCTCGCCAATGGCGGCGACGCGCTTGTCAGTGCACGCGTCCAGGAAGCAAATGCGCTCTCGGCAACCTCGCTTTACGTGCAGATCGGCTGCGGGCTGCTTGCGCTCTTCACCATGGCAATACTTCAGACCGTCCATGGCGGCGCAATCCGGCGCGGCATCGACGGCGTCCGCGCCAGCATGCAGCGGATCATCGGCGGCGACTATACGACGACCGTGTCCGGCACCGACCGCGGCGACGAAATCGGCGAAATGGCGCGCGCGACGGACATCTTCCGCCTTGCAGCCGTCGAACGCCAAACGCTGGAGGCCAGTCTCGCGGACGAACGACACCAGAACGAGCTTCGCCGCCAATCCCGCGACGAGGAGCAGAAAGCCGACGCCCAGGCGCTTCACTTTGCCGTCGATTCGCTGGGCGAAGCACTGAACCGCCTCTCCGAAGGCGATCTTTCCGCAACGCTGAGCCGCCCGTTCCGCGACGACCTCGAACGCCTCCGGCAGGATTTCAATCGGGTCGTCGAGCGGCTGCGTCACGTCATGACGGAAGTCACGACCAGCGCCAGTTCCATCGGCGCGAATGCCAACCAGATGCGCTCCGCCGCCGACGATCTTGCCCGTCGCACCGAAAAGCAGGCGGCGTCTCTGGAAGAGACGTCATCGGCGCTCGAACAGATCACCGCGACCGTCCGCAGCACCACCCATCGCGCCGAGGAAGCAAGCGAGATGGTGGGCCACACCAAGGATTATACCGAACAATCCACCACGGTCGTTCGGGACGCAACGGCTGCCATGGAACGGATCGAGGATGCAACGGCCGAGATCGGCAAGATCATCAACGTCGTCGACGAGATCGCCTTCCAGACCAACCTTCTGGCGCTGAATGCCGGCGTCGAGGCGGCCCGCGCAGGCGAGGCCGGCAAGGGCTTTGCGGTCGTCGCCCAGGAGGTGCGCGAACTTGCCGGACGTGCGGCAGGTGCTGCCAAGGACATTAAAGCGCTGGTAACCCGCTCCAATCAGGAGGTCAAGACGGGCGTGGATCTGGTGAAGGCCACAGGCGAAGCCCTGACGCGGATTGGCGATGACGTGCTGAAAATCAATGATCACGTTCACGCGATCTTCACTTCTGCGCGCGAACAATCCACCGGACTGACAGAGATCAACAGCGCAATCGGCCAGATGGACCAAGCAACCCAGCAGAATGCCGCCATGGTGGAGCAGAGCACCGCCGCGAGCCATTCTTTGGCAAGTGATGCGGAAACCCTCAGCCGACTGATCAGCCAGTTCCAGATCCGTGGCGGCAATGGCCCGCACGCCGTCGATGTCGCGAGCGCCTCCACGCCAGCAAAACCCTCCCCCGCACTGAACTTGATGAACAAGCTCGCGGGAGCATTCAGCAATAGCCCGGCCTCCGCCAGGAAGGCTTCGGGCTCCTCAGACAAATGGGAAGAGTTCTGACATGACCAATGCCATCAAGCAGTCCGGCGCGTATCTCGAGATCGTCTCCTTCCATCTTGGAGACCAGGAATTCTGCATCGACATCATGGCGATCCGCGAAATCCGCGGCTGGGCACCGGTGACCCCGATGCCGCACACGCCGCCTTACGTTCTCGGCCTCATCAACCTGCGCGGCGCGGTGATCCCGGTCATCGACATGGCCTGCCGCCTCGGCATGAAGATGACCGAACCCTCCGAACGCTCCGCGATCATCGTGACGGACATCCGCGGCAAGCTGGTCGGCCTGCTGGTCGAACAGGTTTCCGACATGATGACCATCCGCGGCGAGGATCTGCAGCCGGCGCCGGAAATCATTCCGGAAGCCCAGCGCGCCTTCTGCCGCGGCATCGTGGCGCTCGAAAAGACCATGGTCTGCTTCCTGAACCTCGACACCGTCATCGCCGATGAACTGGAACGCGAAGCAGCCTGATTTTGCAGTGCAAACAGAGGCTTGGAGACTTCCGCCGCAAGCACCCGCGGCGGAAGGTTAACATATTGTAATCATTAATTTATTCATTACACAAATTTAAGAATAATATCCGGAACCGCTTTTGTGCACTGCGAGTTCTTCCGTCGCAAAACGCCCAACCGAACCGCTTCAAAACTCTTCGGCTGGTTTACGAAGACAGGAGAATGACCATGAACAAGGCTTTTGCACTCGCAGTCCTGATGTCCGTCGCCACGATGGGAAGCGCCTATGCCCGTGAGATGGGTTCGATGGCAGTCCCGGCCGGCAATAATGATGTCCGGATCATCTATACCGATCCGGGCGCAGACGACAGCGCCCGCTTCCTCAGCATTCCGGATACCTTTGCCCATCCCGACCAGTCGACGGTCAAGGCAGCCCAGAACGAGGTGAGAACCGATTCCAGGCTCCGCCAGACGCTCGTCAGCCAGAATGTCGAACTGAACAACGTGGTCGGCATCGAAAAGGCGGCGGATGGCAGCAGGATCGTCTACGTCCGCTGATCCATGATCCCGGCAACCGGGCGTACCCGCCCGGTTCCCGCAGACGGCAGGCCGGATCAGGGCTGCGGCTTGCCGTTCTTCCAGACGGCGTTCTGGTTGTAGAGCGGAACCGTCGAAATCGCCATCTTCGCCGATCCCTCGACGATCTGCCGCGAATGCGCGAGATAGACCAGGGTATCGTTCGCCTTGTCATAGATGCGCTTGACGAGAAGATCCTTCCAGATCAGCGAGCGGCCTTCGCGGAAGACTTCCTCACCGCCTCTGGACAGGTCGATATCGCCGATCTCGATCGGCCCGGTCTGCCGGCAGGCGATCGAGCTGTTCGACGGGTCTTCGAACCAGTTTCCCTGCTTCAGGCGGTCGATGATCGAGCGGTCGAAATAGGTGACGTGGCAGGTCACCCCCTTGATTTCCGGATCCGCAATCGCCTCCACGACGATGTCGTTGCCGATCCAGTCAACTCCGACCTTGCCGACCACTTCGGCGGAAGCTGGAATGGAGAGAAAGGCGACGGAAAGGGCAGCGGCGGATGCGAGGCGGTTCAGGCGTTTCATGGACAGGAACTCCGGTAAACAATCCGTGATCTGAGATAAGACGTGCCAGCGCCGTTACAAGCAGGCATGTCCGAATGTCTCACTTCAGACGACAGGTACAGGGATCATAGCCACCGGAGAAGAGGCGACCGACCTTCATGCCGATCGCAGCGGGAATATCGCGGACATGCGAAACCTGCAGGGAGCCGGCAATGGCAATCGTCGCTTCGGCACAGATCGCGGCATCCTCCGCCGCATTGTGATGCGTAAACCGCAGCCCAAGATGGTCGGCGAGAACATTCAGCTTGTGGGAGCCGAGATGAGGCCAGACCTTCTTGGCCATCTTCACGCTGCAGAGATAGGCAAGCTCGGGATAGCTCTGCCGATAGGCATCGAGGCAGGCGCGCCAGACGCTGAAATCGAAGGCGGCGTTGTGGGCGATCATCGTCGCCCCGTGGAAATCGTCGGCAAATTCGTCCATGACCTCGGGAAACTCACCCGCGTCTTCGACATGTTCCGGCCGGATGCCGTGAATGGCGATATTGAAGGACGAGAAGCGCATATCCTTGGGACGAATAAGCCGTTCCTCCACCCGCACGACCTCGCCGTCCTCGATCCATGCCAAACCTACCGAACAGGCGCTGCCGCGCTGTTCATTGGCGGTTTCGAAATCGATGGCTATGGTCTTCAAAGGCTGGTCCCGAATGGATGTCGACCGACTTCTACAGCCCGCGACCCGATTCGGCAAAGACGGGCGGTATGAACTCTTGACGCTTCGCACGCTCTCTGGCTTCATGCCGGTCATGACCAAGTTCGCCGCCCATATGCATCTTACCGTGACCATCCACCCCGCAGGGTGCGTGGCGGTTTTGGCGCGTTAGCCGGTCATCCGTCCACCAACCCTGCCGAAGCAAGGCAGGGTCGGTTCTCCCGCTCTGCTTCGGCGAAACGAAGGAGAGTATGATGAGTGAATTCGATACCCCTCCCCCGCTCGATCCGGATGCCCGATGGCCCACAGGCCTGTCGATCCGCGCACGCACGCCGGACGACGCTCCGGCGATCGCCGCCCTGATCAACCTGCCCGGCTACCGTTACGGCACGTTGCGCATACCCCACCACACGCCCGACGAGGTTCGCAAGAACATCGAGAATCAGTCCAGCAATTCCTTTGAACTCATCGCCGAGTTCGAAGATCGCTAGGGCGCTGCTCGGCGAAATCCTCGCCATCGCTGACCGCTGGCTGAACCTGAAACGGGTCGAGTTGACCGTCTATACCGACAACGACCGCGCCATCCGCCTCTACGAACGGAACGGCTTCGTCAAGGAAGGCCACCTCCGCTGCTTCGGTTTTCGCGATGGCGAATATGTGGATGCCTATACGATGGCCAGAATTCGGACGTGAGCGTCACCCGCCGATGAAGGCCAGCCATTCGTCCTCGTCCATCACCTGGACGCCGAACTCTCTCGCCTTGTCGAGCTTGGAGCCGGCGCCCGGGCCTGCCACGACGAAGTCGGTTTTCTTCGAGACCGAGCCCGCCACCTTGGCGCCGAGGCTTTCTGCCCTCGCCTTCGCCTCGTCGCGAGTGAATTTTTCGAGCGAACCGGTGAAGACGACCGTCTTGCCGGAGACCGGGCTGCCGCTTGCGGCAATCTGCTCGGCTTCCTGCGGCGTCACCTCCTCGAGAAGCCGCGTGATGACCTCGACATTGCGCGGCTCCTTGAAGAATTCCACGATGGCGCGCGCCACGACCTCGCCGATACCCTCGATATTGTTGAGGTCGTCCCAGGCGTCACCGGAAAGATCGGCGGCCTCCTTCATGGCCTTCTCAAAGGCTTCGTAAGTGCCGTAGGCGCGGGCGAGCAGCTTGGCGTTCGTCTCGCCGATATGACGGATGCCGAGCGCATAGATGAAACGATGAAGCGCGATCTCGCGTCGGCTGTCGATCGCATCAAAGAGCTTCTTGACGCTGACCTTGCCGAAACCCTCGATATTCTCGAGCTTCGTAAGCGGTGAATCCTCCTGCCGTTTCTTCAGCGTGAAGATATCGGGCGCAGTACGGACCTGCAGTGCCGGATCCTCGCTTTCGAAGAAGAAATCGATCTGCTTGGAACCAAGCCCCTCGATATCGAAGGCATTGCGTGACACGAAATGCTTGAGATGCTCAACGGCCTGGGCGCGGCAGACAAAGCCGCCGGTGCAGCGTGTCACCGAATCAAGCTTGCCCGTCTTCTCGTTCTTCTCGCGCACCGCATGGCTGCCGCAGACCGGACATTTCTTCGGAAACTCGTAAGGCACGGCGTCAGGAGGACGTTTTTCCATGACGACGTCGAGCACCTGCGGGATGACGTCGCCGGCCCGCTGCACGATGACCGTGTCTCCGATACGGATATCGTGCTCCTCCTCACGGATGCGCTCACCGGAATTGCCGATGCCCTTAATGTAATCCTCGTTGTGCAGCGTCGCGTTGGTGACCACCACGCCGCCGACAGTCACGGGCGTGAGACGCGCGACAGGCGTCAGCGCGCCGGTCCGCCCGACCTGGATATCGATCCTCTCCACACGGGTGAAAGCCTGTTCGGCCGGGAACTTGTGGGCCGTCGCCCAGCGCGGTGAACGGGAGCGGAAGCCGAGCCTTCCCTGCAGGTCGAGCCGGTCGACCTTGTAGACCACCCCATCGATCTCGTAATCGAGGTCCGGACGCTTCAGCCCGATCTGCTTGTAATGGTCGATAATGTCCTCGACCGAGTTTAACCGCTTCATCAGCGGGTTGACCGGAAACCCCCATTCCTTGAATTTCTCCACCATGCCCATCTGGGTGTCGGCCGGCATTTCCGACATCTCGCCCCAGGCGTAGGCGAAGAATTTCAGGTTTCGGCTGGCCGTCACTCTGGCGTCGAGCTGGCGAAGCGATCCGGCGGCGGTGTTGCGCGGGTTGACATAGGTCTGCTTGCCTTCCGCTTCCATCTGCGCGTTGAGCGCCAGAAAGTCGCTCTTGCGCATATAAACCTCGCCGCGCACCTCGATGACGTCCGGCACGCCGGCCGGCAGGCGGTTGGGGATTTCCTTGATGGTCCTGATGTTCTCGGTAACGTTTTCGCCGGTCGTGCCGTCTCCGCGCGTCGCTGCATTGACGAGCCGCCCGTGCTCGTAACGGATCGACATGGAGAGCCCGTCGATCTTGGGCTCCGCCGTAAACGCGATGGAACCATCCGGAAGCTGTCCGAGGAAACGGTAGACGGAGTTGACGAAGTCGCGCACGTCGTCGTCGGAAAACGTGTTGTCGAGCGACAACATCGGCCGCGAATGGGTGATCGGCGCAAATGTGGGCAACGGTGCGGCGCCGACACGAATTGAGGGGCTGTCGGCGCGGATCAACTTCGGAAACCGCTTTTCAACCGCGTCGTTGCGCCGCTTCAGGGCGTCATAGTCCGCATCCGAAATCTCAGGCGCATCGTGGCCGTGGTAAAGCTCGTCATGGCGGGCGATCTCGGCCGCCAGATAAGCCAGTTCGGCTGCAGCCTGTTCTTCGGTCAGATCTTCGACGGGCGTTTTTTCGACGGACATGTGGATGCACTCCTCGCGATCGCGGAGTCGTTTTTTAGAGCAAATTTCCGCAATGGGAAGAGAGCGATGCGGGAAGGTCGCCCTAGACCCAATCGAGCGCATTGCGAAGCCTGATGCCGCTGACATGCAGGCTGCTCTGCCAGAGAGGCTTGAGAGGCTTCAGGCTGTCGACGACGCGAAGCTCGACGCCCCGCGGCGCGAATTCCCGGTCCAGCCCGGACAGCGTGGCAACACCGATCGGCACGACAGGCCGGCGGGCGACCCACATGCCGGCGTCATCCAGATCCTCGAACCCTTCAACCGGCATTTCGTAACGACAGATCGTTTCCCCGCTCAAACGATCGAGCCACACGCGTTCGACATAGGCTACAGCGCGCCAATCGCCGAGCCAGGACCGACGGTCGTCCGCAATGGTGTCCGGCTTCGCCCAGATCAGAATCCGGGGGCAATCGCGCGGAAAGAGATACATGAACTCGTGTGCTTCATCGATCGCCCAGACGAGCGGACCGTTCAGCCATTCCTTGCCGGGTTGCCGCAGCGACGCAACCCGGACCGGCCGCGGCTCGAAGCGTTCGATCCCCGGATCGTCGCTGAAATGGTAAAGCCGCATCTGCGATCAGCCGCCGCCGGCAAGCAGCCGCTTTGCCGCAGCCCGCGCCTCGTCCGTCACAGAAGCCCCTGCCAGCATGCGGGCGATCTCCTCCGTGCGGTGCTCCGGTTCCATGGTGGCAACCTGAGTGGCGATCTTGTCCGAGCCTTGCCCTGCCGGTCCCTTGGATATCAGGAGATGGGTCGCCGCGCGCGCCGCCACCTGCGGTGCGTGCGTCACTGAAAGCACCTGCACCTTCTCGGAAAGCCGCTTCAGCCGCTGGCCGATCGCGTCTGCCACCGCACCGCCGACGCCGGTGTCGATTTCATCGAAGACCAGCGTCGGAGCCGAGCCGCGATCCGCAAGCGCCACCTTGAGCGCCAGCAGGAAACGCGACAACTCGCCGCCGGATGCAACCTTCATGATCGGGCCGGGACGCGTGCCGGGGTTGGTCTGCACGTGGAATTCGACCGTGTCTATGCCTTCGGCGGTCGCAGCCTCGGGATCGCTTGCCACCTCCACCATGAAGCGGGCGCGTTCCAGTTTCAGTGCCGGCAACTCGGTCATCACGGCCTCCGCCAACGCCTCGGCGCCCTGCCGGCGCTTCCCCGACAGGGCGACGGCCGCCCGATCGTATTCCGCCTTGGCGGCGCCCGTCAGCTTTTCGAGCTCGGCAAGCTTCTCCTCGCCGGCATCGAGGTCGGCAAGATCGGCGATCATCTTTTCGGTAAGCGCCGGCAGGTCGGCGACAGCAACGGAATATTTGCGGCCGGCAGCGCGCAATGCGAACAGCCGCTCCTCCACCCGCTCCAGTTCGCGCGGATCGAACTCGGTCTTCCGGAGCGCCGCCTCGATCTCCATCTGCGCGTTGGAGAGATGGTTGAGCGCCGTGTCGAGCAGTTCTACCGTTTCCTCCAGCAAGCCCGGCGCCTCATGGCTCTTGCGCTCAAGACGCCGCACCAGCGAACCAATCAGCGGAACGGGGGACGCGTTGCCGTTGAGGAATTCGGAGGCTTCGGAAATGTCGCCTGCGATCCGTTCGGCTTTCTGCATGCGTGACCGCTGCTCGGCAAGCTCGTCCTCCTCGCCGTCCTGAGGCGCCAGCGCTTCGAGCTCCTCGACCGAGGCGCGGATATAGTCAGCCTCGCGGGCGGCAGCCTCCACCCTGGCGCGATGCGTCCTGAAGGCGCGCTCGGCATCCTTCCAGGTCTTGTAGAAGCCGGAAAGCTGCTGGACCTCATCGCTCAAACCGGCAAAGGCATCGAGAAGCGTGCGATGCGCATCCGTATCGATCAATGCCCGGTCGTCGTGCTGCCCGTGGATTTCGACGAGAAGCTGCCCCGCCTGCCGCATGAGCTGCACGCTCACCGGCTGATCGTTGATGGAGGCACGGGTGCGGCCATCGGCGGACTGGATGCGGCGGAAGATCAGGTCGCCGTCGTCATCGATCCCATTCTCCCGCAGAAGCTGACGGGCGGCGTGAGCGCCGGACACGTCGAAGACGGCAGTCACCTGCCCTTTCTCTTCCCCGTGCCGCACAAGGCCACCGTCACCGCGGCCGCCGAGCGCCAGCGACAGACTGTCGAGAAGGATCGATTTGCCCGCGCCCGTTTCGCCGGTCAGCACCGAAAGGCCGGTCTCGAAGGCAAGATCCAGCCGCTCGATCAGAACGATATCGCGGATCGACAACTGGATCAGCATGTTTCCCCGATCTTGCGCTGTACCTTACGCGCCGATGAGCTTTGCTCCGGCGCGAGAAATCCACGAACCGCGATTCTCGCGAGGCTCGACGCCGCCGCTCTGCAACAGCTTGTAGGAATCGGCATACCACTGGCTGTCCGGATAGTTGCGTCCGAGAACGGCCGCGGCAGTCTGCGCCTCCTCGGCGATACCCATCGCATAATAGGCTTCCGTCAGCCGCGCCAGTGCCTCTTCCACCTGGTTGGTGTTGGAATACTGTTCGACCACGACGCGGAAGCGCTGGATCGCCGCGAGGTATTCCTTGCGCTCCAGATAATAGCGGCCGACCTGCATCTCCTTGCCGGCGAGCTGGTCACGCGCGAAGCGGATCTTGGCCTGCGCGTCCTCGACATATTCGGAATCGGGATAGTCCTTGATGACCTTGTTCATCGCTTCGATGGTGCGCATCGCAGCCTTCTGGTCCTGCGTCACGTCGGCAATCTGCTTCGAATAGGCAAGACCGACCAGATACTGCACATAAGCCGAATCCTGCGATTGGGGATACTGGCTCATATAGCGGTTGCCGGTGGTGATCGCCTCGTCGTTACGGCCCAGCCGGTATTTGGTGAAAGTGCTCATGACGAGCGCCTTGCGACCCCATTCGGTGAACGGGTTCTGCTTGTCGATCGCATCGAACTTGCGGCCTGCCTCGGCGAGGTTACCGGCCTTCATATTGGCGAGGCCCTGATTGTAGAGCGTTTCCGGCGGATCGGTCTCCATGCCGAGCTTTGTGATGTCGATATCGCGGTCCGATTGGCAAGCCGTCATGCCCAGACCGGCGCCAGCCAGCATCAGCGAGACAAGCGCCATTCTTGCCGTCTTACGCATTCCAACAGACCTTACATGGTTCATTCGACAGTTCCCGATCGTCCCGCGCATTGAAGCCCTGCCCCGAGCAGGCGGTTCTACCCATAAAAGCAAAGGGAGAGCAACGCAATGATGGCGCATTAATGCATTTTTGTGGCATTGCAGGTCGTCGCCCAAAAGAAAAGGCCGCCTCCGAGGAAGCGGCCAGGTGGACTGGATCATATTTTTTTCAGGCGAACCAAGGCGTCAGTTCCTGCATGCTGACCGGCACGAACTCCCCTGCCCGCACGCGAGCCGCACGCGACGACGGAGCCTCGACGACTTCGTAGGCCGTCGGATCGCTCATGAGCGCCTTCAGCGCATTCGCATTCATCTTGTGACCGCCGCGATAGGACCGGTAGCAGCCGATGAACTGTGCGCCGGCCAGCGCCAGATCGCCGACGGCGTCCAGCGCCTTGTGGCGAACGAACTCATCCTCGTAGCGCAGACCTTCGACATTCACGACCGTATCATCGTCGGAAATGACGACCGAATTCTCGAGCGAGGAGCCGAGCGCATAACCGGCGGCCCAAAGGCGTTCCACATCACGCATGAAGCCGAACGTGCGGGCGCGGGAAAGCTCCTGCTTGAAAGTCTCCGGCGTCAGATTGCCTTCCCACTTCTGCCGACCGATGAGCGGCGAGGAAAAGTCGATCTCGACTTCGAACCGGGTGCCGTCATGCGGACGGAACTCGGCCCAGGATGAACCCGAATCGATACGCACCGGTTTCACGACGCGAATATAACGGCGCTTGATGCCGAGATTGACGATGCCGACCTGCTCGATCGCCTCGATGAAGGGATAGGAACTGCCATCCATGATCGGCATTTCGCTGCCGTCGACATCGATCACGACATTGTCGATACCGAGAGCATAAAGAGCCGCCATGACATGCTCGATCGTGGCAATCCACCTTGCGGGCGAACTGCCGAGAACGGTGCACAGATCCGTCGGACCGACCTGAGAAGAGACGGCGCGGTATTCTACCGAACTGTCGTCTTCGAAAACGCGCGTGAACACGATGCCGGTACCGGCTTCGGCAGGCTGGAAGGTAATATCGACAGGCGCTCCGGAATGAACGCCTATCCCCGTCAAGGTTACCGGGGCGGCGATGGTGGTCTGGAAACCGAGCAATCCGATGGTCATTCCTACTGCCTTCTTTATCGTCGGACCACTAAGGCAAAGTGATCCGAAATTCCTAGCGTCCAGAGACCAATCACCTGAATCGGGAGGCCTCATTCCGCGTCTTTCATCGCACTACATACGCAGCCGTCCGGCGCATTCCAAATCACTGTTCGTTTCCGATTGTTACGTTGTTAACTCCGCGTACGGGTTAAGAAAACGAGCAAAGGCCCGGATGCGTGATCCGGGCCTCTTTCACATTTCGTGACCGTTGTTAACTCAGTTCGACTGGCGGCGCAGGAAGGCCGGAATTTCGAGCTGATCGTCCTCGTGATGAGCCTGCGGAACGGCGCGGCCATGGTCGTCGAGGTTGCCGCGGCGTGGCGCATAAAGGCTGGCTTCCGGCGACAGCGGACGACGCTGCTGGGGAGCAGGAGCAGGAGCCGTCATGTCGCTGACCGGTTCTTCCTCATCGCGGCGGCCGAGCGAATTGGTGATTCGCTTCAGGAGCCCCATCGGACCACGCTCTTCCTGCACATGCTGTACGGGTTGAGCGCGGCGGTCCATCTCGGCCTTCACGACCGGCGGAAAATCCTCGACCTTCGGCATGCGCACCGGTTCGACAACCGTCGAGACGGAAGGAGCGACCGGTTCATGGTGGACCGGCTGCGCCATGCGGGGCGCCGGCTGCGTCATTGCCGGAGCAGGTTGCGGGGCCGGAGCCGGACGGCTCGCAATCGGGGCAGGAGCGTCGACCGGGGCAGCACCGAAGATGCGGCTCTGCGGCCGGAATTCTTCATGATGCTGTTGTATAGCCGGCTGCGAAGCGACCGGCTGAGGCGCCGGGGCAGCCTGCGGCGGCTCGGGGATGGTGAGCTCGCGCTCCATCTCGGCCTCTGCCATGCGGATCGTCTCGGCGATCGGGTCGACAGCCGGCTTCGGAGCCGGGGCGGCCTGGGCAACCGGAGCCGGTTGAGCCGCAACGGACGGAGCCGACGACACAGCCGCAGACGGACGAATCACCGGCCTCTGAGCAGCGCGCATCTCAGCGGCCCGGATATCGACCGAGGCAGCGCCACGATCGATGCCGGTGGCGACGACCGACACGCGGATCAGGCCTTCAAGCGCCTCGTCGAAGGTCGCACCAAGGATGATGTTGGCATCCGGATCGACTTCCTCGCGGATGCGGGTCGCGGCCTCATCGACTTCGAAGAGGGTCAGGTCGCGGCCGCCGGTGATCGAGATCAGCAGCCCCTGAGCGCCCTTCATTGAGGTCTCATCGAGGAGCGGGTTGGCAATCGCCGCTTCCGCCGCCTGCATCGCGCGGCCCGGACCGGACGCTTCGCCCGTGCCCATCATCGCGCGGCCCATCTCGCGCATCACCGACCGGACGTCGGCAAAGTCGAGGTTGATCAGGCCTTCCTTGACCATAAGGTCGGTAATGCAGGCGACACCGGAATAGAGCACCTGGTCGGCCATCGCAAAAGCGTCTGCAAAGGTCGTCTTGTCGTTGGCAATGCGGAAAAGGTTCTGGTTCGGAATGACGATCAGGGTATCGACCGACTTCTGCAGCTCCTGAATTCCAGATTCGGCGAGCCGCATGCGACGCTGGCCTTCGAAGTGGAACGGCTTGGTGACAACACCAACGGTGAGGATGCCCTTCGAACGGGCGGCCTGTGCCACAACCGGAGCGGCGCCCGTGCCCGTGCCGCCGCCCATGCCGGCGGTAACGAAGCACATATGTGTGCCATTCAGATGGTCGACGATCTCGTCGAGGCACTCTTCAGCGGCGGCGCGACCAACTTCCGGCTGCGAGCCGGCGCCGAGACCTTCGGTGACCCGGACACCCATCTGGATGATCCGTTCAGCCTTGGTCATCGTGAGCGCCTGGGCATCGGTATTGGCGACAACGAAATCGACGCCTTCCAGCCCGGCCGTGATCATGTTGTTGACGGCGTTGCCGCCGCCGCCGCCGACGCCGAATACGGTGATGCGCGGCTTCAGCTCGTTAATTTCCGGCTTTTGCAGCTTGATGGTCATTGCAGCAGTTCCTTCTTCTTCAGGCCGCATCGCCGCCGGCCAATTCATTCCAACTATTCTCTGAGGCAGTGGGCAGAAGCCCCCGCATCAAAAACTCTCCTTCAGCCACTGGCCCACGCGCGCCAGCCGGCCGTTGCCGCTGCCAAGCGAAGCCATAAGCCCGCTCTGAGAGGCATGTGTTTCCATGTCCGCAACCTGCGGATAGATCATCAGACCGACGGCCGTCGAAAAGGCCGGGCCTTTGGCTGCCGCCGGCAAACCGGAGACGCCCATCGGACGGCCGATGCGGACGTTGCGCGCCAGGATGCGGCGGGCGGTCTCCGAAAGGCCGGTGAGCTGGCTTGCGCCGCCCGTCAGCACGACACGCTTGCCGACGATCGGGCTGAAGCCCGACTTCTGGATACGGTCGCGGATCAGTTCCAGGGTTTCCTCGATACGGGCCCGGACGATGCGGGTGACCAGCGAACGCGGCACCTGGGTCGGCTGGTCGCGGTCGTCCTCGCCGATCGGCGGCACCGAGATCACGTCGCGCTCGTCGCCGCTGTTCATCAGGGCCGAACCATGCACGACCTTCATGCGCTCCGCATCCTCGATGCGGGTCGACAGACCGCGCGCCAGATCGGTCGTAACGTGATGGCCTCCGAGGCTGATCGCATCCGTATGGACGAGCTTGCCTTCCGCAAAGACCGAGATCGTCGTCGTGCCGCCACCCATGTCGATTGCAGCGCAGCCAAGCTCGACCTCGTCGTCGACGAGGGCCGCGAGGCCGCTGGCATAGGGCGTGGCAACCATGCCCTCGACCGAAAGATGAGCCCGATTGACGCAGAGCTCGAGGTTCTTGAGCGTAGCGCGTTCGGCGGTGACCACGTGCATGTCGACGCCCAGCTCGTCGCCGAACATCGCCAGCGGATCACGGATTCCGCGCTCACCATCCAGCGAAAAGCCGGTCGGAAGCGAATGCAGGATTGCACGGTCCTGACGCAGCGACTGCTGGCTTGCCGCGACGAGAACCTTCTTGAGGTCTGCCGCCTCGACTTCCTGACCACCGAGATCGATCGTTGCCGTATAGACGTCGCTTGCCAGCCGGCCGGCGGAGACGTTGACGATCAGGCTGTCGACGGTAAGCCCCGCCATGCGCTCGGCCGCATCGACCGCAAGCCGCACCACGCTTTCGGCAGCATCAAGATCGGCAATCACGCCCGACTTCACGCCGCGCGAGCGCTGATGGCCGATGCCGATGATCTCGATGTTATGGGTGCGTCCCGGCAGGACCTGGCTTTCCTGGCGCGGAGTCAGCCGCGCGATCATGCAGACCACCTTGGTGGAGCCGATATCCAGAACCGAAACGACATGGCTGCGCTTGGAGGAAAGCGGCCTCATGCGCGGCAGACCGAAATGGGAAGAACCGAAGACGCTCAAATTTGCTCTCCCGCTTTCTTAAGAGCCTTGGCCCGCGCTTCCAGCGCCTGCCCGCGACGCTCGACAGCGCCGGCGGTAAGCTGAATGGTGGTCCGGTCTTCGAGACGAAGATCGACGGCCGCAATGTCACGCTCCAGCACGCCCTGTTCCTTTTCAAGGCGGGCAAGCACGGCAAGAGCCTTGGCGACATTGCTTTCCGGCAGCTTGAGTACGACACCGTTGTCGAGGTGCAGGTCCCAACGCCGACCCGCGACGCGGACATAGGCTTTCACGCGGTTTTTCAGCTCGGGCCAGCCCGACATCTCCTCTTCGAAGGAAAAGGCAGCCGTCTCGGCATCGCGACCGACGAAGAGCGGAAGCGAGGTGAACTTGTTGTCGCGCAACGGCGCGATCACGCTGCCATTCTTCTCGATCAGCGAAAGCTCGGTTCCGTGCTGCCAGATGCCGAATGCCTGACGCTCCTTGAGCATGACATCGATCGTCCTCGGGTAAACCTTGCGGACCTCCGCATATTCGACCCAGGGCAATTCCGAAAGCTTGCGGCGGGCCGCATCGATATCGAGCGCCACGAGCGATGTCGTGCCATCGAGACCGAGAAGCTGGAGAATATCGATCTCGGAGGTTTGCTCATTGCCCGAAACACGCACGTCTTCGATGGCGAAACCGACAGCCGCCGTCGTCGCCTGCGCGACCTCGTGACCGTGCCCACCGAGCGACATCCCGTAAAGACCGACGGCAGCAAAGAAACCGAATGCCGACACGGTGCCCGTGTGGGGAGGAATATGAATTCGGCCCGTTGCAAGGCTGACGCAAAAACGCACCATCCGGCGAAGCGGCCGCGGAAGCACGCGCCGCTCTTCGACACCGAGATAGAGAGCCTGAGAACGGCCGCGCGGTCCACCCGCTCTATTGCCGATCAACGCAAACACGTAGCATCCTCCACCATCCAACGGACCAGTTCACCAAAAGAGTGGCCGGCATGCGCGGCCATTTCGGGCACCAGCGATGTGGGGGTCATACCGGGCTGCGTATTGATTTCGAGCCAGATAACCTCACCATCCTCGGAGAAACGGTCGTCGTAGCGGAAGTCTGAGCGACTGACGCCCCGGCAGCCCATCGCCTGATGCGCCTTGAGCGCCAGTGTTTGAATCTTTTGGTAAACATTCGGTGAAATTTGTGCAGGAATGACGTGTTTCGACCCACCTTCGGCATATTTTGCATCGTAATCGTAAAAAGCGTGACTTACCGGCAGGATTTCCGTTACGCCAAGCGCCACATCGCCCATGACCCCACAGGTCAGCTCGCGGCCGTAAACGTAACGCTCGACGAGCACGTGATCCCCGTAACGCCATTCGGAGGAACCGATGACCTGAGGCGGATGCGGCTGATTCTCCTGGACAATGACGACGCCAAAGGATGACCCTTCGCGCACCGGCTTCACCACATAAGGCGGGGCCATCGGATGCGTGCTGGAAATATCGAAGCGGTTCATTGCCTTGGCTTCCGCAACGGGAATGCCGACCGACTGAGCGACCCGCTTGGCCTGATGCTTGTCCATGGCGAGCGCGGAAGCGAGAACGCCGGAATGGGTGTAGGGTATCTGCAGATATTCGAGAATGCCCTGGATCGTTCCGTCTTCGCCAAAAGGCCCATGCAACGCATTGAAGGCAACGTCCGGCCTGAGATCGGTGAGCACCGTCGCAATATCCCGCCCGACATCGACGCGAGTGACGCGATAGCCCTCACCCTCAAGAGCATAGGCACAGGCATTGCCCGAAGACAGGCTTACAGGCCGCTCGGAGGAAAGCCCTCCCATCAAAACAGCGACATGCTTGCCACTCATCGTTCACTCCCGAAAAAAGGACTTCACTCTATGCCACGGCGCTTGCGCCAAACTCGTTCCGGAGGCGATTCCCACCGGATATAAGATTTGACTGCATTAGTGCCTCAATATGGTTAACAAATCGTTTACTTTGATTAATGCCACCGGGCAAAGGCATGAAAATAAAGGAAAAATCGAGTGAGCGATTATTAACGCATTCCGTCATGACGCGAATGAGCGCCTGCATCGATACGGACTTCGAACTATTATTCTTGATGATTAAATCCGACCTGAATGACGTCGGGACGAGAAAAAGCCCGCGAGACCGACAATCTCGCGGGCTTTCTTTTAAGGCAGAATGCGGCTTACCTTCGGCCTGGATCGTTGCCGATCATTCCGAATCGTCCACAACCTTCCATGCCAGAGCGCCGAGGACCGCGCCGACGATAGGAGCCACCCAGAAGAGCCAAAGCTGCTCGAGCGCCCAGCCCCCGGCAATCACCGCCACGCCGGTGGAACGGGCCGGATTGACGGACGTATTGGTGATCGGGATCGAGATCAGATGGATGAGCGTCAACGCGAGACCAATCGCGATCGGAGCAAAGCCGGCCGGTGCCTTTGGCCCGGTCGCTCCCAGGATGATGAAGATGAAGAAGCCGGTAAGAACGATTTCCGCAAGCAACGCGGAGGTCAGTGAATAACCGCCGGGTGAGTGCTCGCCATAGCCGTTGGACGCAAAACCGCCGAGCTGGAAATCGGCCTTGCCGGAAGCGATGAGATAGAGAACCAACCCTGCAACAATACCTCCGAGCACCTGGGCAACGACATACTGAAGGAGATTGGAGGCCGGCAATCTGCCCGCCACCGTCAACCCGACCGATACCGCGGGATTGAAATGTCCGCCGGAAATGCCACCGACGGCAAAGGCCATGGTAAGGACCGTCAGACCAAATGCCAGCGCGACGCCTACGAAGCCGATTCCAAGATCAGGAAATGCGGCAGCCACAACCGCGCTGCCGCATCCACCGAAGACAAGCCAGAAAGTGCCGAGGAATTCGGCTGCAAATTTCTTGAACATGTTGTTACATCCCCCTAATCGCGCGCCTCCGGCACGTGCCGGCATCAGGCGCGACTCACTTGATGCACAATGATTATGCAACGGCTGTTCGTGAACGCCCAATGAATAAGAAATGGCTGAAATATATTGTCCATTATCATATGCCTGGCACGGAAAAACGAAACCAGAATATAAGAAAGATACCGCAAAATATTGATTTTACGGTATCTTACAAGGATACTAGGCAGTAGTTTGGGGTATGGTCACTCGGTCGTGACGCCCTGGAATGGTCTGACCTCGCGACCTGGCATGAAGATGCCGAGCCGCTTGATTTCCCATTCAAGCTTGATGCCGGAATGTTCAAAGACGCGCTGACGGATGGTCTCGCCAAGATATTCCAGGTCGTAACCGGTCGCATGACCGATATTGATCATGAAATTGCAATGGAGCGAGGACATCTGTGCCCCGCCGCTCATCAGGCCACGGCCGCCCGCTTCGTCGATCAGTTTCCAGGCCGAATGGCCTTCCGGATTCTTGAAGGTCGAGCCGCCGGTCTTTTCCTTGATCGGCTGCACCGTCTCGCGATGCTGACGGACTGCATCCATCTCGGCGCGGATCTTCGCCCTGTCCTCGGGATAACCTTCGAAGACAGCGTGCGTGAAGATCAGGTCTGCCGGCACCGATGAATGGCGGTAGCTGTAGCCCATCTCCTCCTTCGAGAACACATGCTTGTTGCCCTTGCGGTCGACCGCATGGACTTCGACCACCCGGTCCGCCGTCTCCGTGCCGTTGGCACCGGCATTCATGCGCAGCGCGCCGCCGATCGAACCCGGAATGCCGTAATAGAAGGCGAAACCACCGATCCCATTATCCATCGCCATGGCGGCGATATACTTATCCGGGCAAATGGCACCGGCCTGGATGCGGTTCTCGCCGACGAGATCGAGCCCGCCGAATCCCTTGGCGGAAAGGCGCAGGACGACGCCCGGAATGCCGCCGTCACGGACCAGCAGGTTGGAGCCGACGCCGACCACCGTCAGCGGCACGTCCTCCGGCAGGATCTTCAGGAAGGTGACGAGGTCATCGACGTCGTGAGGCTGGAACATAAGCTCGGCGAGACCGCCTGCCTGGAACCAGGTAACGCGATCCATCGGCGCATCCGGCGTCAGGCGCCCGCGCAGTTTGTTGACGTCATCCCCCAGCGACGCCAGCAGCTTTTCCCCATTCACCTGTTTCATTCCTTTTGTCCCGAAATATTTTCCAGTTCCTTCGGCAAGGCCGCCGCCCATTGTGTGATATTACCAGCCCCCAGAAGAACCACGAAATCACCTGGTTTCGCAATGCCCGATACAATCGAAGCAAGTTCGTCCGGCGATGCCATATAGCGCGCGTCGCGATGGCCGCCCGAGCGGATGCGGGCAACCAGTGCTTCGGAACTGGCACCTTCGATCGGCTCCTCGCCCGCGGCATAGACCGGCGCCAGGATAATGCTGTCGGCATCGTTGAAGCAGGTGGCGAAATCCTCAAAGAGGCTCGACAGCCGCGTGTAGCGGTGCGGCTGGTGAACGGCAATGATACGGCCCTGGCAGGCCTCGCGCGCCGCCCTCAGCACCGCCTTGATCTCAACCGGATGATGACCGTAGTCGTCGAAGATCTGCACACCATTCCAGGTGCCGGTGAGCGTGAAGCGGCGTTTCACACCCCCGAAATTCGCAAGCCCCTTGCGGATATTCTCTTCCGAAATGCCGAGCCGGTTGGCGACTGCAATCGCCGCGGTCGCGTTCGAAATGTTGTGCCGGCCGGGCATCGGCAATGCCAGATCCTTGAAATTGAAGACGCGACCGGTGCGGCGGCGGCGGATTTCCACATCGAAGATCGCGCGCGTGCCTTCCGTGCGAACGTTGGAGAAGCGCGCGTCAGCCTGAGGGTTCTCGCCGTAGGTGATGATCTTGCGATCCTCGATGCGCCCGACGAGCGCTTGCACTTCCGGATGGTCGAGGCAGAGCACGCCAAAGCCATAGAACGGTACATTCTCGACGAATTGCCGGAAAGCGGCACGCACCGCGTCGAAATTGCCGTAGTGGTCGAGGTGTTCCGGGTCGATATTGGTGACGACCGCAACATCAGCAGGAAGTTTCAGGAAGGTGCCGTCCGACTCGTCGGCCTCAACGACCATCCACTCGCCCTCACCCATCCGGGCATTGGTGCCATAAGCATTGATGATGCCGCCATTGATGACCGTCGGATCGAGCCCGCCAGCCTCCAGGAGTGTCGCAACCATCGAGGTCGTGGTGGTCTTGCCATGCGTGCCGCCGATCGCGATCGCATTGCGGAAGCGCATCAGTTCGGCGAGCATTTCGGCACGGCGCACGATCGGCAATGATTTTTCACGCGCAGCGATCAGCTCGGGATTGTTCTTCTTGATCGCGGTCGACACGACGACAACTTCCGCATCGCCCAGGTTTTCTTCCCTGTGGCCGACAAACACCGGAATGCCCTTGTCGCGCAGCCGTTGGACATTGGCGCCGTCGGCCTGATCCGAGCCTTGCACCTTGTGGCCGAGATTGTGCAGAACCTCGGCAATGCCGCTCATGCCGATCCCGCCGATGCCGATGAAATGAACAAGCCCTATGGCCTTCGGCATCTTCATGCCCGCACTCCCCAATCTTCTGATTTACCGAAGTCCTTCGACGTCCTGAATTCCGCAATCGACTTGCGTTCGGCTATAGCCACGACCATATCCGCGAGCAAGCTCGCCGCGTTCGGATGTCCTGCCGTCTTGGCGGCGGTGGCCATTTTTTCCAGGCGATCCGGTTCCTTCATCGCAGCCGAAATGAGCGATGCCAGCTTTTCCGGCGAAAGCTCCGATTGCGACACGACCTGCGCTCCTCCGGTCGCCACGAGTGCCGCTGCATTAGCAGCCTGGTCATGATCCAGAGCATGCGGGTAAGGCACGAGAATGGCGGGCCGTCCGATCACTGCGATCTCGGAAACCGTGGAAGCACCCGAACGGCAGATGACGAGATGTGCAGTCGCCAGACGTTCGGCCATGTCCGAGAAGAACGATGAGATATCGGCCGGTGCGTTCAGTTTGGCAAAGCAGGAGATCACGCGATCCTTATCTTCCGGCCGCGCCTGCTGGGTGACGACAAGGCGATCGCGCTCGGCCTTGTCGAGCAGGCTGAGCGCCGTCGGCACGACCGAGGAAAAATACTGAGCACCCTGACTGCCGCCGAAAACGACCAGCCGGAATGGATCGCTGCCGCGGGATGCAATGTAGGGAATATTAGAGGCAGCCAACACCGCCGGTCGCACCGGATTGCCGGTCGTGACGGTCTTGTCCGCATAGGGACCATCGTTCTCCGGCAGGAAGCCGCCGGCGATTGCCTGCACCTTGCCCGCCAACGCCTTGTTGGCGCGGCCCATCACGGCGTTCTGTTCGTGGATCATCGACGGCACGCCCATCGAGGTCGCCGCCATCAGCGGCGGCACGGTGGGGTAGCCGCCAAAGCCGACGACCGCGAGCGGCTTCAATTTGCCGACCAGGCGGCGGGCGGCGCGAAGCCCCGTCCAGAGCCTCCAGCCGGTACGGGCGACCGCAATCGGATTTTTCGAGCCCAGCGTGGCGGAAGGAACCACATGAATCTCGTCGGCCGGAAATGTGCCCGCGAAACGCTCCGCTCGGCTGTCGGTAACGAGATGGACGGAATAGCCACGCGCCTTCAGCTCATGCGCGAGCGCCTCCGCCGGAAATACGTGACCGCCGGTTCCCCCGGCGGCGAGAAGGATGATGCCCTTGGTCATCTATATTTACTCCGCCGGTACGCCTTGAGCGACACGGAACAGGCTCTTCTCCTTGGCCCGCTTTTCCGGGCGGTGACGCGTGAGCGCCAGAATGAACCCCGCCGTGATGCAGATAGCGATCATCGACGAGCCGCCATAGGAAATCAAAGGCAGCGTCATGCCTTTGGCCGGCATAAGTTCCAGATTGACGCCGATATTGATCAGCGATTGCATGCCAATCTGCAGCACGAGCCCCGCCACTGCAAAGCGGTTGAAGTCATTGCCTTCCTTGAAGGCATGATTGAGGCCCCGCAACACGACGAAGGCGAAGACCGCCACCAGCGCCATACAGAAGATAATGCCGAATTCTTCCGCTGCAACGGAGAAGATGAAGTCCGTATGGCTGTCCGGCAGGATGCGCTTGACAATCCCCTCGCCCGGTCCCTGGCCGAACCAGCCGCCCTGCAGGATCGCTTCGTGCGCCGTCTCGATCTGAAACCGGTCGCCTTCGCCCGTCAGGAACTTGTCGAAACGCGCGGTCACGTGGGGCAGCATGTAATAGGCCGCAAGAATGCCGCCTGTCCCGACACCGCCGAGCAGAACGATCCAGAGCCACGGCATGCCGGCCATGAAGAACATGCCGCCCCAGACGACGCTGGTGAGGATGGTCTGGCCGAGGTCCGGCTGGGCGACGAGCAGCGCCGCGACGATGCCGAACAGAATGATGGCAAAGAGATTGCCCGGAATTTCCGGCTGACGCGCATGCTCGGCAAAGAGCCAGGCGCAGACCACAACGAAGGCGGGCTTCATGAATTCGGAAGGTTGGATTGAGAAAGTGCCGACACCGATCCAGCGCCGGGACCCCTTGACCTCAACGCCGAAGAACAGCGCCAGCACCATCAGCGCCAGCGAAAGGACGAGGAGGATGATCGCCGTACGGCGCACCTGCCTCGGCGTCAGGAAGGAAAGACCGATCATCACCGCCAATGACGGAAGGATGAAGAGCGCATGCCGCTCGACGAAATGGAAGCTTGGCAGGCCGATTCGCTCGGCAACCGCCGGTGAGGCCGCAAAGGAGAGCATGAAGCCGATGCCCATCAAAAGCACGAAGGCGACGAGGAAGAAACGGTCGATCGTCCAGAACCAGTCTGCGAGCGGCCCTCGGTCTGCGCGGCTTACCATCTGTCAGCGTCCCTTTCCGGTCTCGATCAACATCGTGACTCCCTCGAGGGCCGCGACGTAGCCGACAAAGGCATCGCCGCGAACCTCGAAATTCTTGAACTGATCGAAGCTGGCGCAAGCAGGCGACAGCATCACCGCGGACGGCATCGCATCAGCCCCCGCATCCGCTGCGGCATGCGTCACGGCCTTTTCGAGCGTGCCGGAAATCTCATAGGGCACCGCCTCGCCGAGGGTTGCCGCAAACGCCGGCGCCGCCTCTCCGATCAGATAGGCCTTGACGATATGCGGAAAGAGTGGAGCGAGGCTTGCGATCCCGCCTTCCTTCGGCAGACCGCCGGCAATCCAGTAGATGCGGTCGTAGCTGGAAAGCGCCGGCGCTGCGGCCT
Source organism: Rhizobium sp. YS-1r (assembly GCF_000757525.1). Lineage (NCBI taxonomy): Bacteria > Pseudomonadati > Pseudomonadota > Alphaproteobacteria > Hyphomicrobiales > Rhizobiaceae > Rhizobium > Rhizobium sp. YS-1r. The sequence goes on from NZ_JPYQ01000006.1 coordinate 394,303, forward strand.
CCGCGTTCGTTGCCTTCGAATCGTTGACGAACACCACCTGCCCGCCCCCATGGCGCAACTGGCCGACCGGCTGCATACGGTGCTTGAGGCCTGGAAAGGATTTCAGCCCCGCACGGATGTCATCCCTGGAAACGCCGACCGCCAGGCAGGCGGCGATTGCCGCGGCGGCGTTCTGGGCGTTGTGGCTGCCTTTAAGCGTCTGGACGCCGTCGAGATCGACAAGCACCGCAGAGGTGCCGCCCTGCGCCTCGATGATCCGTGTGCCTTCGGCATAAAGCCCATCGGCCACGACGTTGCGCTTGGATATGCGTCTCACCGACACTCCAGCCCGTTCGACGCGGTCGGCGATCAGGGCGCAATGGGAATCATCGATGCCGATGACCGCAGTCTCGCTGCCGGCAACCAGCCGTTCCTTGATATCGGCATAATGCTGCATCGTGCCGTGCCGATCGAGGTGGTCCGGCGTCAGGTTGAGCAGGATGCCGGCCGTCGGATCAAGTGTCGGCGCAAGGTCGATCTGGTAGGAGGAGCACTCGACGACAAAGTAGCGCTCGGCCTTCGGCGGATCGAGCGTCAGGATGGCCGTGCCGATATTGCCGCCGAGTTGTGTGTCGCGGCCGCTCGATTTCAGGATATGAGCGATCAGCGCAGTCGTCGTCGATTTGCCGTTTGTGCCGGTAATGGCAATGAAGGGGCAATCCGGCGCATGTGCCCGGCGCTCGCGGACGAAAAGTTCGACATCGCCGATGATCTCGACGCCTGCCGCACGGGCAAGATCGACGCTCCAATGCGGCTTCGGGTGGGTGAGCGGCACACCTGGCGACAGGACGAACGCGGCCTGGGCCGGCCAATCGATGGTGTGCAGATCAGCAGTGGTGATCCCCTCGCCCGCAGCCTTCCCGACACTATCCGGATTGTCGTCCCAGGCGACCACCTTCGCCCCGCCGGCGACAAGCGCCCTGGCGGTCGCAAGCCCGGATCCGCCGAGCCCGAAAAGCGCGACCTGCTTATCCCTGAATGTGGTGACCGGGATCATCTTGGTCTCACCTGAGCTTGAGCGTCGAAAGCCCGAGGAGCGCAAGCCCGACGGCGATGATCCAGAAGCGGATCACCACCTGGCTTTCCGTCCAGCCGAGCTTTTCGAAATGGTGATGGATCGGCGCCATCAGGAAGACACGCCGGCCGGTCATCTTGAAGAATCCGACCTGGATGATCACCGACAGCGTCTCCATGACGAAAAGGCCGCCGATGATCGCCATGACGATCTCGTGCTTGGTGGCGACGGCGACGGAGCCGATCAGGCCGCCGAGGGCCAGCGAACCGGTGTCGCCCATGAAGATTGCAGCCGGCGGCGCGTTGAACCAGAGGAAGCCGAGGCCCGCGCCGATCACCGCGCCAAGAATGACGGCAAGTTCACCCGTGCCGGGCACGAAATTGATCTGCAGGTAGTTCGCGAAGACCGCGTTGCCGGCGAGATAGGCGATCACGCCGAAGGAAGCCGCAGCGATCATGACGGGCACGATCGCGAGCCCATCGAGGCCGTCCGTCAGATTAACCGCATTGCCCGCCGCGACGATCACGAAGCCGCCGAACAGGATGAAGAAAAACCCGAGATTGAGGAGGAAATCCTTGAGGAAAGGAAAGGCGATCGACGTCCCGAGAACCGGATTGGTCGAAGAACCCGTCGCCAGCGCCACGCGCATCATGAAAAAGACGGCGATGCCGGCGATGACGAATTCGATGCCAAGCCGCGCCTTGCCGGAAAAGCCCTTCTCCGTCTGCTTCGTCACCTTCAGGTAGTCGTCATAGAAGCCGATCGCGCCGAAACCGAGCGTAACGAGCAGCGTGGCGACCACATAGATGTTGGAAAGATCGGCCCAGAGCAGCGAACCGCCGAGGATGCCCGCGAGAATCATCAGTCCGCCCATGGTCGGCGTACCGGCTTTCTTGAAATGCGTCTGCGGTCCGTCGGCACGGATCGGCTGGCCCTTGCCCTGCCGGACGCGTAGCGAAGCAATGATCCGCGGGCCAAACAGGAAGACTATAAAGGCAGAGGTGAAGAGGGCCGCACCCGTCCGGAAGGTGATGTATCGGAACAGGTTGAAGAATTGAATTCTATCCGCCAGTTCCACAAGCCAGATCAGCATTCAGGGCCCTTTCTCAAGCCGCGTCTAATTAAGAGTGGCGCTCCGTGTCGGGGAATGCCGGGTAGTTGTCAAGCAGGGCTGCGACGATCCTGCCGAAGCCAAGTCCAAGCGACGACTTCACCATGACGACATCGCCAGGCATCACCGCGCGCACCACGAAATCGGCCAGATCCGCCGTTTTCTCGCGGTATTCGACATGGACGCTTTCGGGGAGCGCGTCGCGCAGTGCGGCCATTTCCGGACCGGCGAGCCAGACATGCTCGACACCGGCGGCAAGCAGCGGGCCTGCCAGATCCTCGTGCACCTTTGCCGAGAACTCGCCCATCTCCAGCATGTCGCCGAGCACGGCGATTCGCCGGCCGGCAAGTTCCGGTGTCGCGGATGCCAGGAGCGCGATCGCCGCCCGCATGGAAGCCGGATTGGCGTTGTAGCTTTCGTCGATCAGCGTCAGATGTCCCTCGCCAATGCCGAGGAGATGGCGTTCGCCCCTGCCCTTGACGGCCCTCAAGGCGGCAAGCGCCTCCATGGCCTTCGGCATGTCCGCTCCCATGAGGAAACAGGCGCCGAGCGCCGCCATGGCGTTTTCGGCGATATGGCGGCCTGCCGCACCGATATGGATTTCCGAAGTTTCCCCGTTCAGCACGGCCCAGACGGTCGAGCCTTCCGCATTGCCTTCGAAATCCGCCAGCCGGAAATCCGCCTTCGCATGCTGGCCGAAGGTGTAGACGTGGGATACCCCGGACTCTTGCGCCTGCTTTTCCAGGAAGTCGAACTGCTTGTTGTCCCGGTTGAGGATCGCCGAGCCGCCGGGCTCAAGCCCCTCGAAAATCTCCGCCTTGGCAGCGGCGATCTCTTCGAGGCTCTTGAAGTGGCCGAGATGGGCGGCGGCGATCGTGGTGATGATCGCCACATGCGGACGCACCATCTTCACAAGCGGCCGGATCTCGCCCGGATGGTTCATGCCGATTTCGAAGACGCCGAAATCCGCATCCGCCGGCATGCGGGCGAGCGTCAGCGGCACGCCCCAATGATTGTTGAAGGAAGCGACGGCGGCATGCACCTTGCCGGAGGGCGCCAGCACCTGACGCAGCATCTCCTTCGTCGTCGTCTTGCCGACCGAACCGGTGACGGCGACGATACGCGCCCGGCTGCGGTCACGCGATGCAAGGGCAAGCCGGCCCATCGCGGCGAGCACGTCGTCGACGATGATCATCGGCACGATGAGCTTGCCCAATGCGGGAAGCTTCGCCTCGCTGACCACGATCAGCGGCGCGCCGTTCGCGACAGCCATGCTGGCGAAATCGTGGCCGTCCACGCGATCACCCTTGATGGCAAAAAAAGCCTCGCCATCGCCGATGGTGCGGCTATCGATCGAAATGCCCGTGATGCCCTCGGGCAGGGTGCCGATCGGCCGGCCGCCCATGGCGGCCATCATCTCCTCCGACGTCCACAGAAAGCTCATGACTTCAGCTCCTCCAGCGCCTTGCGTACCTCCACATGATCGGAAAACGGCAGGATCGTCGCGCCGATCGTCTGGCCCTCCTCATGGCCCTTGCCGGCAACGATCAGAGTGTCGCCGGAATTGAGCATGCACACGGCCTCTCGGATTGCTTGCGACCGGTCGCCGATCTCGATCGCGCCCGGCGCCGCGGCCATGATCTCGGAGCGGATCACTTCAGGAACCTCGGATCGCGGATTGTCGTCGGTGACGATGACGACGTCGGCAAGCCTTGTCGCCACCTCGCCCATGATCGGCCGCTTGCCCTTGTCGCGATCACCGCCGCAGCCGAAGACCACGATAACACGGCCTGTCGTAAAGGGGCGCACGGATGTCAGCACATTTTCCAATGCATCCGGCTTGTGGGCATAATCGACATAGGCGAGCGCGCCATCCCGTGTGTGACCGACCAGTTCGAGGCGGCCGGAAGCGCCAACCAGTTTTTCGAGTGCGGTTATGGCGACGGGAGCAGCCACGCCGGTCGACATGGCGAGACCCGCCGAGACCAATGCATTCGCAACCTGGAAGTCGCCGGCGAGCGGAATATCCACTTCGAAGATTTCGTCGCCGAAATGGACTTCGGCGGTCTGCTTGTGGCGGAAGTGCTCAACCCGCTTGAGGCACAAATAATTGCCCTTGCGGCCGACAGTGCGGACATCGAGGCCGGAGGCGGTGGCCACGCGGATCGCCTCCTCAGACCACGGGTCGTCGGCAAAGATCACCGCCGGCGAACCTTTCGGCATCAGCGTATCGAAAAGCCGCATCTTGGCGGCCATATAGCTTTCCACCGTCGGATGGTAATCCATGTGGTCGCGGCCGAGATTGGTGAACGCGGCAGCCGAGAGGCGCACACCGTCGAGGCGGCTCTGGTCGAGGCCGTGGCTGGACGCCTCCATGGCGGCATGGGTGACGCCTTCGGCGGCAAGTTCGGCAAGCAGCTTCTGGAGTTCGACCGGATCGGGCGTCGTCAGCGAGCCGTAGTCGTTGCGGGTTGGAGAAACCACACCGGTGGTACCGATCTGAGCTGCGGCAAAACCGGCATACGCCCATATCTGACGGGTGAAGGAGGCAACCGAGGTTTTGCCGGCCGTCCCCGTTACAGCAACCATGGTTTCCGGCTGCGCACCGTAGAATCGAGCCGCGGCAAGCGCCAGCAGCCGGCGCGGATTGGAAACCACCAGAACCGGAATTCCCGCATCCGCCGGATGGCCAGCGATGGCCGCAACGGCACCACGGGCTGCGGCATCGCCGATATAGGCCGAACCGTCGGCCTTTGAGCCGGCAAGCGCGGCAAACAGCATACCGGGAATCACCTTGCGGCTGTCCGAGGCAAGGCCCCTCACATCGAGTTCACCTGCCGGTCCGGCCATGAGCTCCGCTATTTCCGGAAAATCCCGTCCGGCAAGGTCCCGCAATTTCATCGGCTGAATCTTCATTCTGAGTATCGTCCCCACGAATCGTAAGCCGATTTGTTATCGCTCAATAAGACACGAGCAGGGCAGAACCGTCATTGCCGAATTTCGGCTTTACACCGAGAATGGGGGCAGCCCGGCTGATGATTTCCTTCACCATGGGCGCGGCCGACGTCGCCGACAGCGCCGCACCATTGCCCTTGTCGGTCTTCGGCTCGTCGGCAAAGCTCAAGACCACATATTGCGGATTGTCCATCGGAAAGGCCGCCAGGAAGGCGTTGAAGTTCTTGTCGTGCGCGTAGCGTCCGTTGACGACCTTGTCGGCGGTGCCCGTTTTTCCGCCGACGTTGAAGCCGGTGACACGGGCGTTCCTGCCGGACCCGTTGGCACCGTTCCACTCGAAAAGGAAGCGCATGTCCTTGCTGGTCGACGGCTTGAGCACTTGAGTTGCAACCTTGTCAGCCTCCTCGCGCGTGCGCGGCAGGAAGGTCGGCTCGATCAGCTTGCCGCCGTTGACGAGCGCCGCCCCTGCGACGGCCGTCTGCAGGGGCGTCGTCGAGACACCGTGGCCGAACGAGATCGTGATGGAGTTGATCTTCTTCCACGTGCGCGGCTGGCTGGGCTGGGCGACTTCCGGGAGCTCCGTCTTCATCTTGCTGAGCAGACCAAGCCTGGTCAGGAATTCCTTGTGCCCGTCGATGCCGACGGTATCGGCGATCTTCGCGGTCCCGATATTGGAAGAAAATTGGAAGATTTCGGGAACACTGAGCACTCGTCCCTGGCCATGAAAATCCTTGATGGTGAAACCGCCGATGCGAATCGGGAAGCGTGCATCAAACGTGCTCTGCAGGTTCACCTTGCCGGAATCGAGGCCCATCGCGATCGTGAAGGACTTGAAGGTCGAACCCATCTCGAACGTACCGTTCGACATGCGGTTGAACCATCCTTCCTCACCACCCACGGCGGGATTGTTGGGATCGAAATCCGGAGCGGAAGCCATGCCGAGGATTTCTCCGGTATGGACGTCGATGACGACAGCTCCGGCTCCGATCGCGCGATATTTGGCGATCGCTTCAACAACCACTTCGCGGACGATGGACTGCACGCGAAGGTCGATCGAAAGCTTCACCGGTTCGAGAGGCTGGTTCGACGTCATTCCGACGGCTGTAAGGTCAGCAAGCCCCTGACTGTCGACATAACGCTCCATGCCGGCGACGCCGCGGTTGTCGATATTGACGTAGCCGACGACATGCGCGGCCGTCGCTCCGCCGGGATAGAAGCGGCGCTTCTCCGGCCGGAAGCCGATCCCCGGAATGCCGAGCGCCAGGATCTGGCTCTGCTGTTTCGGCGTGAGCTGGCGCCGGAGCCACTGGAAGCGCGAACTGGATTTGAGCTTCGAATAGGTCGACTTGACGTCGAGATCGTGCAGCACGGTCGAGAGTTTCTCGATCACCTCGTCCGCATCAACGATCTTGTGCGGCTCGGCAAACAGCGAAACCGTCCGGATATCGGTCGCCAGTACCTCGCCATTGCGGTCGACGAGATCGGGGCGAGAAGCCATGAGCCGATCGGCCGGCAGGATACTGGACGTTGTGAGCGGCTGCGCCACGCCATATTGCACGAGACGCCCGCCGATGACGCAGTAGAAAACGGTGAAGCCGGCAATCAGCAGGCCGACACGATTCTTCGCCTGGTTGGATTTCCGCTTGCGGGTGCCCTCGAAGGAGGCGCCACCCGAAGAAGAGCAACCGCGACTGCCGGCGGAAAAATGCGCCCGGCTCTTCAACACCATGATGCGAGACAGGAAAGACATCAGCGGTTCACCGATCCAGTAGAGATGACTTCGACGGAGCCGCGCGGCAGCGGCACCGGGATTTTCTGGGCGGGCTTCGCCTTGGCGGCTGCAACCCCCTTGAGCGCGGCGGCAACCTCGCTGTTCTTGCCGGCGATGATATCCTCGATCGTCGTTTCCGGCTGCGGCAGCGCCGATCTGGGCATCGGCAGTTCTTTCGGCATGGCAAGCTGGGTCGGCTCGGTCGGAGCCAGACCGAGTTCCGAATTATAGACCTTGATCAGCCTGTGGAGACGGTTCGGCTGGGTGAGCAGCGCCCAATCCGCCTTCAGGAGATCGATCGTGTCCTTCTCCAGCTTGATTTCCGTCTCCAGCCGGCGGACCTCGGCAAGCTTCTCGTCGGCGCGATGTTTGATCGTGTAGGTAACGACCGCGGTCGCCGTCATGATGCCGATCAGAACGAGATCGAAGCTTCTGAGCATTCCGTTAGGCTCCCATCCTTGCAATGCTGGCGAGATCGGGCAGATCGAAAATCGACATGTCGACCGGGCGCGGCGCCGCGTCCGTACGAATGCCGGCGCGCAATTTGGCGGAACGGGCCCGCGGATTGGCTTCCGCCTCCTCATCGCTGGCGGCGACCACCGATCTGCCAAGCGCCTCAAAAACGGCAGGCTTCGCCTCGACCATCGGCAGATGTCGCGAACCGGAAACCTTGCCGGAGCGATCGGCGAAGAACTGCTTGACGATCCGGTCTTCGAGGGAATGAAACGTGACGACCACGAGCCGGCCACCAGGCTTCAAGGCACGCTCCGCAGCAAAAAGAGCCTGGGCGAGTTCACCGAGTTCATCATTGACGAAGACGCGCAGCGCCTGGAAGACGCGCGTCGCCGGATGGATCTTGTCCTTGGCCTTGCGGGGATTGACGCTTTCGATCAGGTTCGCAAGATCGCGTGTCGTGGTGAAAGGCTGGGATGCGCGGCGCTTTTCGATAGCCCGGGCAATACGGCCAGCCTGCCTCTCCTCGCCCAGAAAACCAAAGATGCGGGTGAGATCGCTAACCTTGGCGCGATTGACGACATCGGCGGCCGAGACGCCTTCAGCCGACATGCGCATATCGAGCGGGCCATTTCTCTGGAAGGAGAAGCCGCGCTCGGCTTCATCGATCTGCATCGAGGAAACGCCGATATCGAGAACGACGCCATCAAGCCCGCCCTGCGGCGCATGGTCTGCAAGCCGGGAAAACTGAGAATGAATGAGCGTGAGGTGATCTTGATTGGCATCGACAAGAGCCTGACCCGCGGCAATCGCAGTCGGATCCCGATCAAGGGCAATCACGTCGGCACCAGCGGCAAGGAGGGCGGACGTATACCCGCCCGCCCCGAATGTGCCGTCCAGGATAAGCTTGCCCGACCGGGGATCGAGAGCATCGAGGACTTGCTTCAGAAGAACCGGAATGTGGCGAACCGGTCCGCCGTCGGGCTCGGTTGTTCCCTTGCCTGGATTCGCCACCATTCCGCACCCCTGTCCTAGACGGGACGCGAACTCAGACGCCCCTCTCTTGCCGCCGCCTGCGCCGCATGGAACGCCTGCGGCTGCCAAAGCTGAAAATGATCCGAGCGCCCGACGAAGGTCACTTCCGAACTGATTCCCGTGAAGTCGCGGATGAAATCCGTGACCATCAGCCGGCCCTCCGCATCGAGCCTCATGAAGACGCCGCCACCGTGGACCAGCAGCGACATCCGGTTCGCTTCCGGCGAAAACGGATCCGCGGAAGCGATCTGCCGTTCGTAACGATCGAGCAGGTCCGGCCCTCCGACGCTGATCGCCGGATAGACGAAATCCTGGAGACAATAAAGCTCCTGAATTCCGCGCTCCGAAAGAACCGAGCGGAAACTCGCCGGAACGGAGACCCGCCCCTTCGCATCGATCCTGTTCGTCGCATTCGACAGGAAGCGGCTCATCACACCGAACATCCGCCCCATTCAAATCCAGGGCGAAAAACCGCCCGCCCGTACGCACCGCACCAGACACAGCTTCGCCACCCGAATGGACGATAAGCCATCCGGCCCGAAGACCGAAACTCTGGGATTTACGGGCGATCATCCGCCCTTGCACAGTGCAGCTTTGGGATACCATGGGACCATATGGGCGTCAATGGGAGAAGCCCCGCTAGCTGCTCCCAAACCGAATTTATTTATAAGCCGTTAAGTTTAACAAAGGGTTATTAAGGCGGATGGAGAAGCCGCCTTGAGCAAGTGCTGCAAGTCGATCTGGCACAACGGTTAAAGGACCGCAATCAAAAGAATTTTTTGAATCTCTAATGGAAGAAATCGGCCATCGGCAAACAGCCTTCGGCAGACGGTGAGCGTTGGCGCCCAACCTGTCCGTCGGGCCTGCACGGGCCGACGAGCCTCGGACGGAAATAATGGAGGCGTCAGGCCGCTTCGGGAACAATCGGTCTGGTATCGGTCTCCAACAATTTCGAGGCAACACGGCGACCGAGCGCAATCGACGGTTTTTCGACAAAACGGAAGACCAGATATGAGACGCCGATAGTTGCCATCAGGCAGACGAGCATGGTCGCGAGATCACGCCACCCTCCCGTCAGCGGCAGGAATCGGTAGATGGTGACATTGACGATCCAGTGGAAAAGATAGATCGAATAACTGATCCGGCCGATCCAGGCGAGAACCCGCGATTGCGGCGCGTTGAGCCGGACCGCACCGATGAATACGGCGACTGCAAGCAGATACCCTGTCATGATCGGCAGCGTGCCGATCAGGATGAAGCCGTCATTGCGCATCAGCGAGAATTCCGAGACGGCGAGAACGGCGAGCAGCTGGTACGCGATAAGATAGGCGGCGCAACTTGCCGCGCCCTTCTTGCGCTCGACGATTGCAAGCCGCAGCAGCAGGCCGGAAAACAGAAAGGAAAGATGCAGGCCGATATAGGACACCGGAAGCCCGATGCCGAGATAAAGGCGAACGAGAATCGGTCCCGCAGTCGAAGAGACCAGCGCCACCGCCAGAATGACGACGGCGAGCGGATTGCCGAGAAACCGCGTCGCGAAAAGCCCGGCCGCCAGGAAATAAAAGACCAGTTCGATGAACAATGTCCAGTATATGCCGGACATCCAGCCCTGCCCCAGAAATTGCGGAGCCATGGTGACATTGGCAAGCATCGTCATCATCGAGACCGGCGTACCGGCGGTCCAGTAGATGATGGCGAGGCAGGCGAGAGCGCCCCAGAAGGCCGGATAGAGCCTGAAGAAGCGCGAGATCGCAAAGCGCTTCAGCGGCGCTTCCCCGCGAATGCTGAAGGGAACGACGAAACCACTGATCAGGAAGAACAGCACGACGCCGAACCGCCCGAGATCAAGGGAATGTTCCGAAAAACTGAGCCAGGGATAGAGAACGCCGGCCGACACACCTTCCGCCCGGGAAGCGTCGCCGATGAAATGCTGGACGAAGACCGAAAGAGCGGCAATGGCGCGCAGGCCATCGATATTGGACAATCTTGCTGCAGACATCGGCTTGCTGCTCCGGGGAACGAGGGGCATGGAAATTGCGCCGATTTCTAGCACCAGGGCCTGATGGCGGGAACGTTGCGGAAGGCCCCGCAGCCCTTATCTTTTAAATCATTGTTAAGGATAAAATTGGATTAAAATCCGCACCAAAAGGAGACGATGCCAGTTGGCCTGTAAGCCGGGTTCTGTATGGCCCCGATGCGAACACCGGAACGTGGCAGCCATTCATCTGGGACGATGCTTGCACATCGCCTCGCGCAACCCACCCGGATGACTGGCCCGGAAACCGGTTGTGGCCACGCTTTCGCGTAGGCCCGCGTCATCCCTATTCGGTCTTGCTCCCGGTGGGGTTTACCGTGCCGCCCCTGTTACCAGAGGCGCGGTGGGCTCTTACCCCACCCTTTCACCCTTACCCCGCCGTCTCAGCCGCTTGCATTCCAAGCGGTTGAAAAGGCGGGGCGGTTTCCTTTCTGTGGCACTTTCCCTGGGGTCGCCCCCGCCGGATGTTATCCGGCACCGTGTTTCCGTGGAGCCCGGACTTTCCTCACCTCACCGCCTTTCGGCATTGGTAAAGCGCGGCTGCCCGGCCAACTGGCATGCGGTCCATAAACGAGATAGGGATGGAACACCAGAGTTTACAGATAATCCGCTGAAAAATCCGTTGAATAGGCGTCATCCACGATCCGCCCGTGGAAGATCAGCTCAGCTCCAAGCCGGCCGATCTCGTCGGAACTCTTGGCTGCCGCGCCGCAGCCGCCGCTCAGGATTCCGATACGGCCTGCCTCCGTCATGGCGATCGCCGGATAATCCGTCGGCGTGAAGGAGGTGACGCAGGCCGCCATTGAATTGCGGGAAAGGTCGAGCGAGGGCATCAGGCGTGCCATGACCTCCGTCAGATGGGCCCGGGTGCTTTCACGACCGCCGGAGCGAAACCAGGCGCGGATATCCGGTTCAGACGGCAGCAGCAGATCGTCCGGATCGCCGCCGATCTTGAGATAGATCCTGCCGTCCGGATAACGCACCGGCGGCAGGAGATAGATGCCGTCCTCCGCCTGGTTCCATTTCCAGATCAGTGACGGCACCTTGCCGAAAATGTCCATCGCCGCCTCGTCCACCTCGAAGAAGGCGACGGTGCGGGCATAAATCTTCAGATCAAGACGCCGCGGCAACAGATTCTCATTGATGGAAAATCCGCCGGCGGCGACGAGGACCTTTTCGGCTGAATAGCTGTTGCCCTCAACGGTGGTGACGGCAACCGCATCGCCCTCCTGGCGCACAGAGAAGACAGTCTCCGCGATAATCGCGGCGCCTTGCCTTTCGGCGAGCAGCGCCTGGGCCTTCACCAGCCGGCGCGGATTGATATGACCGGCATTCTTCGACTCCCAGACGCCCTCGCTCTCGCCCGGGAAGCAGAAGAACGGAAAACGGTTTGCGAGACCGGCGTCGGTCAAGGTCTCGGTCGCGACCTCCAGCCTGTCAGCCGCATCAAGGACATTGCTGACATAGGACGGCCCGTCGGCCCGCTTCGGCCCCACGATCAGGCAACCGGATTCGGAGTAAAAATCGATACCGCTCTCGGCGGCGATCTCGCCATAACGGGCGATGGAACGATTGGCGAGGTGCGCCCAGACAGGGTCGGGATCGATCGTCCGGGTAATGCGCGCCTCGTCGTAATGGCTGGCAAACACGCCTTCATGGCGCTCATGGTCGGCAGGTTCGCCCGGACCGATCAGCGCGACGCCGTTGGTCCATTTCGAGAGGTAACGGGCCGCAGCTGCCCCCATCATGCCTCTTCCGATGACGATGTATTTGAACCGCGCCGTCATGCCCTGCCCCTTTTTTCGATTCCACCGGCCGAAGTGCCCACTATCGAAGCACTTCTAGCCGTTTTCGGAATCAAAATGCCACAGGCGAAAGCGACGCAGTCTGTTGCTTCGTTTCCAGGATCGCCTCCACCCGGCTGCAATAACGCTTCGAGACGGGATTCATGCGCTTGGCTCCGTGGCCGGCATTGTATCTGAGAATGGTGCCGCAGGTTTTCCCATCGCCGAGCTCGTGAGCACCTGCGAGATATTTCATGCCGAAGCGGATATTGGTTTCCGGGTCGTAGAGGCCGTAGTCCGACCCTTCATATCCCATCAACCGCGCCGTCGCCGGCTTGAGCTGCATAAGGCCGATCTCACCGGCCTTTCCCTTGACCGTGGGGCGGTAATTGCTCTCGACCTGGATCACTGCATTGGCGAGCTCGACGGGGATGTCATATTCATCGGCATATTTCTCGATCAGCTTTGTATAATGCGTCTGCCGAACGAGGCGTTTGTCCGCATCCGTCGGCGCCGCCAAACCGGTTTCGCGCGTTTCCCAGGGAACTTTGGAAGTGTTGGTGGAGGTTTTGACTTCGCTGCCATCCTGAGCGCGCACGAATTCGGTTTCCGCGGCAAGCATGGCAAGGCCCGCCGCGGCAGCAATGATCAGTTTTTTCATCGAATAAGAATGTCTCCGAACCAACAGGTTCGCGGATATCATGACGCAGATACCCTCGCCGCGTCGCCGGACAGACGGCGCAGCGTTCTACGAAACCTGATCGTTTATCTCTGCAACCCCGTCCTACCTGGCGGCTGCGCTAACGGGTTCTTTAGAAAGTCTTAATAAGGAAATGATGTGGCAGCGCAAAATTTTTGCTGGAAACGCAGGATTTGAAGCCTCGTCCTGCAATCAGACATGACTGTATTTCGGCAGAGCCTTCAGCAAGCGATGCAGTGTATCGATCGTGGAAAAATCAGCGATACCGTCCACGAGCAAGGGCCGAAAATGTCGCTGGAAAGCTTCAACGACACCTTTCGTCCGCTCACAGAAGTTCCCTGTAATTTCAATGTCGTACCCATAGAGCGACAGCATGGACTGCAACGCTTCGATGGGTTGGCCACTTTCGCCGTACTGGAAGAAGCGTCCGCCGCTGATTTGTGTTGGATCGGTCCAGTGACCAACGCTGGCAAAGTGCAATTCCTGCCAGGGGAAATTTTCACCCGGATCGACCTTGCGTATCGGTGCAACATCCGAGTGTCCGAGCACCCTTTCGGCCGGAATTCCCCATCTTGAGCCGCAGTCCCGACACAATTCGACAACGGCGCTGATTTGCGTATCGGGAAAGCCGGGTAGGCCACCGGGATGTCCAAGATTGGCAATCTCGATCCCGATGGAACAGGAGTTGATGTCCGTTTCTCCCGCCCAGCAGCTTTTGCCCGCATGCCAGGCCCGGCGCGCCTCGGGCACGAGTTGCACGACACGCCCGTCCTCATGGACGAAATAATGGCTGGAAACCTGACTTTCCTCGCGGCAGAGCCAGTCGAGCGCGCCGTCGGCACTGCCCATGCCGGTATAGTGCAGAAGGATCATGTCGGGCTTGCGCCCGTTCGCGCGTTCACCGTGATTGGGAGAAGGCATGACCGAAGCGCCGGCATAATCGGCGGTGAACAACGTCATGCAGCGCGGCGCTCTTTCGCAATCGCCGCATAAGCCGCATTGAGCGCGGCCATCCGCTCGTTGGCGGCCGCATGCAGTGCAACCGGTACGCCGCGAGCGATCAGCCGGTCCGGATGATGCTCGGACACCAGCAATCGGTATTGCTTGCGGATATCTGCGAAATCGTCTTCCGGCGAAACACCGAGCACCAGATAGGGATCGGCGCCATCGAGGTGGACATGGCGCGCCATGATGCGGCGGAAATGAACCTCGTCGATCCGGAAGATCTCAGCAATCCGGGCCACGAAGGCGAGTTCCTTCTCATGGACAAGGCCATCTGCCTTGGCGATGTGGAACAGGCCGTCAATGACATTTTCCAGCATCGGGCAGTTTTCCGAGGCACCCGAGCTGCACAGACCTGCAAGCTTCGTCGCATAAGCCTCGTAGCCGGCCACGTCCTGACGCGCGAGATTGTAGAGCCGCGCCACGTTGCGCGCCTCCTCGTCCGGGAAGTCGAAAATCTGCTGGAAGGCCTTCACCTCCGCCTCGGTCACGATTCCGTCGGCTTTCGCCATCTTCGCGGACAGCGCAATGATCGCCACTGAAAAGGAAACCTTCCGGCGCGTTTCGGGATCGCCTTCGAACACCGTGCGGATCGCCTCGACCACGCGGCCGAGCACGCTGCCTGCCGCATCGCCGATCGCGCCAAGGAGCCGTTCCCAAAGGGAGGAGATCTGCAGACAGGAAAAATCGAAAATCATTACTGCAATGGACCAGATTATCCCTGCGATTGCAAGGAGGTGGGTGGTCCGTCTCGGATTAAACTATGTTCATGTTTTCCGAACAATCATCACCGATCACCGATCGGTTACCTTGCATCCCACGCTGCGGGCGATCGCCGGGCAACCGTTTTCCACAAGGGCGGCCGGCGCGCAGCGTGGTTGAATCGATTATATTCCATTCTCCGGGATCGCCGAACGGAAGCTTCGGTTTTTCTTGAGAAATTCACTTTACAGGGGGGCCATCTCTGGCGCATCCATTCCTTCGTTTTTTGAGCTGTACGCGAAAGCGTCAAGGAGGAACGATGGCCAAACAGAAAGTAGCAATGTTGACCGCCGGAGGCCTTGCGCCCTGCCTGTCTTCCGCCGTCGGCGGGCTGATCGAACGCTATAACGACATTGCGCCCGAGATCGAGATGGTCGCCTACCGCTCGGGATATCAGGGCGTGCTTTTGGGCGACCACATCGAAATCACCCAGGACATGCGCGAAAAGGCCTATCTCCTGCATCGCTACGGCGGCTCGCCGATCGGCAACAGCCGCGTGAAGCTCACCAATGCCGCCGACTGTGTCAAGCGCGGCCTCGTCAAAGAAGGTGAAAACCCGTTGCGCATCGCCGCCGACCGCCTCGCGCAGGACGGCGTCACCATCCTCCACACGATCGGCGGCGATGATACCAACACGACCGCAGCCGACCTTGCCGCCTATCTTGGCGCCAACGGCTACGACCTGACCGTCGTCGGCCTGCCGAAGACGGTCGACAACGACGTGGTGCCGATCCGGCAGTCGCTCGGCGCATGGACCGCGGCGGAAGTCGGCGCACATTTCTTCGACCACGTTTCCAACGAGCAGAGTGCCGCCCCTCGCACACTTGTGATTCACGAAGTGATGGGACGTCACTGCGGCTGGCTTACCGCCGCGACGGCCCGCGCCTATATTCAGAAGACCAGGAACAATGAATATGTCGAAGGCCTGATGATGAACACCCAGATGAAGAACATCGATGGGCTCTACCTGCCCGAGATGGCTTTCGACCTCGACAAGGAGGCCGCACGCCTCAAGGACGTTATGGACAAGCGCGGTTTCGTGACGCTCTTCGTCTCGGAAGGCGCCTGCCTTGACGCAATCGTCGCCGAGCGGGAAGCCGCCGGCGAGGCCGTCAAACGCGATGCCTTCGGCCATGTCAAGATCGATACCATCAATGTCGGAAACTGGTTCCAGAAGCAGTTCGCCGCGCTTCTCGGCGCCGAACGCTCCATGGTGCAAAAATCCGGCTATTTCGCACGCTCGGCCCCGGCGAATGCCGGCGATTTGATGCTGATCAAAGGCATGGTCGACCTTGCGGTGGAAAGTGCGCTGAACAAGGTTTCAGGCGTGACCGGCCATGACGAGGACCAGAACGGAAAATTGCGAACGATCGAATTCCCGAGAATCAAGGGTGGAAAACATTTCGATCTGACGGCAAAATGGTTCGGCGAAGTGATGGACTATATCGGCCAGCCTTTCGCCGAGGCTTGATATGTAAAGGACACCAACGGGTGTTCTGGAGGGAATGGAATGACGGCTGATACCTGGCTCGCTTTTGCCGCGACCGCGATCTTTCTCGTCCTTCTTCCGAGCCCCCTTGCCTGCCTTGCTGCCAGCTTCTCGCTTCAGCGCGGCCGCCGCACGGCGGTCGCCACGATCCCGGGCTTTGCCGTCGGATTATCAGCCGCCCTGATCATGGCCGTCATTCCGCTCGCAGTCGTCGCCCTCTATCTGCCTCGTCTGTTGGAGACGCTATCCTGGGCAGGTCTCGGCTATCTGATGCTTTACGTGCTCTGGTCCTATCAGGATCCGCGGATCTCGGGCCTCGTCGCCGATAACGACAACCTCCCCGAATACCGGGCCGCCCGGATTTTTGGTTGCCTGTTCAGCAAATCCGCCTTCGGCCCGCGTTACGCCATTGTCCTTGCCGCCGCGCTGGCGCAGTTCATCGACCCAGGTCGCCCGCTCCTGCCGCAATTCCTCGAAATGCAGGCGACATTCCTCGTCTGTGCGGTGTTCGGAGCCGGAATCCACGTGCTTTTCCCGCGCCGCGTGATCGGCCGCAAGCGCCGCATCCCTTCCCTCAATTCAGCCTCACGCAAGCCGCAGATGCGATTCATCTCACGGCGCGCGGTTACTGCGGGTTACCGCAGGATTGCCGCATAGCGGGCCTGTCTTGCCGGCCGCCGCCCAATAGGTTAATGGAAATGCTCTTTCGGTGGCATTTGGGCGGACTGGGGTAACCAATTCTTCATGAAGGCGACTCAATGGCGATAATCCGATTGCTCGGCCGCGGGACGGCGGTGGCGTGCGCCATATCTTCAGCTCTTGCCGGATGTTCCAGCGTCGAACGAGAGCCCCGGCTGGCGGCGACTCAGACGACGACCCCGGCGAACGGCCAGCCAGCCGGATCGGTGCAAACGGCATCCGCCGACGGGGGAGCGGTCATCCAATACAGGTCCGACCTTCCGGTTGGCCAACAGCCCCAGACAGCCGCCGCAGCACAACTCGCCGGCGGCCAGCCGACAATCGCACTTGCCAAGTCAGGCAGGCTTGCTGTTCCCGTCCCGCCTGCAGTCGAAGCGGCATCGGTTCAGACGGCTGCGATGGCGTCTCCGACCATGGCTCCGCTCGTCGCCTTCGCGCCCGCAGCGCTTCCGGTGCAGCCGGCGACATCCACCGCCGTAGCATCTGTTGCGGCTGCCCCCGCACCTGTTCCCGCGACGTCCACCATTCTTGCGGCTTCCAAAAGTGGTCGTATCACCTCTCCTCTGGTCGCACCCGCCGTTACTGAAGGCAGGATCCAACCGGCCGCCGCTCAGGCGATCGCGCTCGACGAGCCGGAGCTCACGCCGGACATGGTGGCGCTGCAGTCGGTCGTCCCCACGCCACGCCCGCAGCGGCCGGATACCACGACGCTCGCCTACGCCGCCCAGCCAAAGGCTGTTGCTGCGCTCTCTGCCATGGAATTCCCGCCCGCTCCCGGCGATCCGCTGCCGGCAACCGCTTCCGACGCGCCGCCGCAGCTGAACATGCTCATCAAGCGTTATGCCGGCATATATGGCGTGCCGGAATCGCTCGTTCATCGCGTCGTGCATCGTGAGAGCCGCTACGACCCCAAGGCCTATCACAAGAACGGCTATTGGGGCCTCATGCAGATCAAGTATTCGACCGCAAAATCGATGGGCTATGAAGGTCCGCCGGAAGGCCTGCTCGACGCCGAGACCAATCTCAAATACGCCATCAAATATCTGCGCGGCGCCTGGCTCGTCGCCGACAATAAGAACGACAATGCCATCAGGCTCTATGCGCGAGGCTACTATTACGACGCCAAGCGCAAGGACATGCTGCACGTCCTTCAAAAATAAGGATCCGCGGACAACGGCGCCTCAGGGCGCCGTCACTGTTCTGGTGATTTCCGCGACAAGCGGCAAGGGACTGTAAGGTTCCCAGCCCGGTGTCAGTCCGAGCCGCACGACGACAAGATCAAGCGACGGAATGACCACCACATTCTGGCCATCGTGCCCGTCGAGGAAAAACGCGTCGGCGGGGAGTCCGCTGCTACTGGCGGGCAGCCAGGTCTGCATCTTCGAATAGCGGCCATTCGAAGTCCGGTTCGGCTCATGCATCTCACCGACGAAACCTTCCGGCAGGATACGATTGCCGTTCCACATGCCATCATTCGCAAGGAGCAATCCCAGCCGCGCCCAATCACGCGCCGTGGCGTACATATAGGAACTGCCGACAAACGTGCCGGCCTCATCCGTTTCCATCACCGCACTTGTCATGCCGAGCGGATCGAACAATGCCTTGCTCGGATAGGCGAGCGCAGCCGCCTTGTCGCCGAGCCTGTCCATCCAGACCCTCGACAATATCACGCCCACGCCGGAGGAATAGTTGAAGCGAGAGCCTGGATCGGCTTCGAGGGGCTTAACGATAGCGAAATTCGCCATATCCGGCTCAAGGTAGAGCATGCGTGTGACATCCGCGACCGTGCCGTAATTTTCGTTGAAGGCAAGACCGCTTTCCATCGCCAGCAGATCGGCGAGCCGGATATCGGCACGCTTATCGTCCTGCCATTGCGGGAAAAGGCTCCTGTCCTCCAGCGAAAGCCTGCCGTCGCGGATCAGCGTGCCGATGATCGTGGCGGTGACCGTCTTGGTCATCGACCAGCCGAGCAGTGGCGTATCCTTCGAAAAACCGGTCCCGTAAGCCTCGCCGACAATCCGCCCGTTCTTTACGACCACCACCGCCCGCATATTCGGCCCAACGAGATCGGTATCTGAAAGAAGTTCCGCAACCTTCTGGTCGGATTCAATTTTCCCGCCTTCCGGCCAGAGACCATTTTCATCAGCCGGCCGCGGCGCGGCATGACTCAATCTCGATGCAGCAGACGGATTGCCGTCCGGTGTGACGGCGCAGCCCAGGCCTTCGCGGTAGACCGCGTCATTGCCGGCGATGAAGCCAAGAAGGGCCGCACGCACGCGCTTGTCCGCCGGGTCGACGGAAACCCGCATAAGCTTGAGAAGCGGATGCCCCGGCGCCTGGACATCGACGGCCAGGACCTCATCGCTATCACGTCCTGCAAGGAACACATTGGAGCACACGATCTTCGCCGCGTAGCCGCTGCCGACGCGGAACAATTCCGGCGGCACTGTGTAAAGCCCGATTCCGAGGCCGATGAGACCGACGACGACAACGCTCAAAACGATCTTCACAATCCGGATCAACAACCGCATGCTCGTCTCCCGTTGCGCACGCCGCATGCAATCAGGATTCTCCCTATCGTGGAAGGGCCTTTCGGACATCCGCAACCAACCGGCCACAGGCTGCGTCATCAATCTGTTGCACGACGGGTTTACACGCGCTGAAACCTTGAACAGGCGGGATTCGACCATGGCGGATATTGCACAGGAAGCCGGTTTTCGGAAAAACCAGAAGCTGAAGGACGCGCTTCTGCAGCATAAGGCTCTTTCGCGGCAGGGTTTTTCGGAGAGGCTTTTCGGGCTGCTTTTCTCCGGCCTCGTCTATCCGCAGATCTGGGAAGACCCGGACGTCGATATGGCGGCGATGGAGCTTGGCGAGGGACACACGATCGTGACCATCGGCTCCGGCGGCTGCAATATGCTCGCCTATCTCTCCCGCTCTCCGAAGAAGATCGACGTGGTCGACCTCAACCCGCATCACGTGGCGCTGAACCGGCTGAAGCTTGCCGCCTTCCGCCATCTGCCCGGACATAGCGATGTGGTGCGCCATTTCGGCCTGGACGGCGTGCGCTCCAACAGCAAGAGCTACGATGCCTTCATCGCTCCGAACCTTGATATTGCCACCCGCGCCTATTGGGACAAGCGGTCACTCTCGGGCCGCCGCCGCATCGAAGTCTTCGACCGCAATATCTACAAGACGGGCCTGCTCGGCCGTTTCATCGGCGCCGGCCACGCCATCGCCCGCCTGCACGGCATCAATCTCAAGGAAATGGCGAACGCGCGCTCGCTACGCGAACAGCGCCAGTTCTTCGACGACCGCGTGGCCCCCCTCTTCGACAAGCCGCTGATCCGCTGGGTCACGAGCCGCAAGAGTTCGCTGTTCGGCCTCGGCATTCCGCCGCAGCAATATGACGAGCTGGCGAGCCTGGCATCGGATGGCTCGATCGCGCCGGTCCTTCGCCAGCGCCTCGAAAAGCTCGCCTGCCATTTCCCGCTCCGTGACAACTATTTCGCCTGGCAGGCCTTCGTCCGCCGCTATCCGAAGCCGGAGGAAGGCACGCTGCCGACCTATCTCAAGGCCGAGAATTATCGCGCCATCCGCGGCAACGCAGAGCGTGTCACCGTCCATCACGCCAGCTTCACGGAGCTTCTGGCGCAGAAGGCGGCCGCAACCGTCGATCGCTACGTGCTGCTCGACGCGCAGGACTGGATGAACGATCAGCAGCTGAACGACCTATGGTCGGAAATCACCCGAACGGCCGCTCCGGGCGCTCGGGTGATCTTCCGCACGGCCGCGGAAAAGAGCGTGCTCGATGGCCGCCTTTCCCCCGCTTTGCTCGATCAGTGGCTGTATCTGGATGAGCGTTCCCACGAGCTCAACCTTCAGGACCGCTCGGCAATCTACGGCGGCTTCCACATCTATGTGAAGAGAGCCTGATGGCGACGGATATGGCGAGCGCTTCCTTGTTCCACGATCATGCCGAACGCATGGACCGGATGTACCGGTATCAGCGCCATATCTACGACCTTACCCGCAAGTATTATCTCTTCGGGCGGGATCGGGCGATCGGCGGGCTGCATGTTCCGCCCGGCGCGACGCTGCTCGAAGTCGGCTGCGGCACGGGCCGTAACCTCCTGCTCGCTCACCGGCACTATCCGACCGCCAAGCTCTACGGTCTCGATATTTCCGCCGAAATGCTGGAGAGTGCCCAAGCCAATTTCCACAGGAAGCCGGTCGTGCCGGAATTCCGCGTCGCCGACGCCACCAGTTTCAAGGCTGGGGATTTCGGCGTTGCAGGGTTCGACCGCATCCTGATCTCCTATGCGCTGTCGATGATTCCCGACTGGGAAAAGGCAATCGATGCCGCCCTTGCGGCGCTGGCGCCGAGCGGCTCGCTACATATCGTCGATTTCGGCCAGCAGGAACAGCTGCCCGGCTGGTTCGGGCGGCTGCTCAAAGCCTGGCTCACACGCTTCCACGTGACACCTCGCGCCAACCTGCACGCGGTGCTCGAAAGCAGGCTGTCCGCGGCAGACGCCGATATGATCTTCGAGGAGATCGGCTGGGGTTATGCCTGGCATGCGGTCATCCGCCGGCGCGGCTGACCGGGCACGCCATCGTGCTGGCGGCACGAATCCCTCTTGCCCTAACCGACTTTTTACGACGATATGGCGAATATGGGCTTTGCGCTTCCCGTGTGTTGCTTCGCGGGCAAGTGGCTTCCTGCACAGCATCAACACGGGACATCCATGCCTCGGCTCCTTCTCGCCCTTATTGCGACCGCGATCCTCGGGACGGGCTGCACGTCCACCGACTATGATTTCGTCGAGACTGCATCGGTCAAGAAACTGCCGTTCAAGGACAGCGATCCGCAGGACTTCGGCAAGAATCATCCCGGCCGGCACGAAGTCCACGGAATCGATCTGTCCAAATGGAACGGCGACGGCATCGATTGGGCGACCGTGAAGAAGTCCGGTATAGCCTTCGTCTTCATCAAGGCGACCGAGGGCAAGGATCGCATCGATCCGACGTTCGAAAAGAACTGGCGCGGTGCCGCGGCTGCCGGAATCCCTCACGCGCCCTATCATTTCTATTATTTCTGCTCGACACCCGACGAACAGGCCGACTGGTTCATCGCCAACGTGCCGAGGGGAGCCGTCACCCTGCCGCCGGTGCTTGACGCCGAATGGAACCACGCCTCCCCGACCTGCAAGCTTCGGCCCGATTCAGCGACCGTGCGCGACGTCTTGCAGCGTTTCATGGACCGTCTCGAAGCCCATTACGGCAAGCGTCCGATCATCTATACATCGGTCGACTTCCACCGGGACAATCTGGTCGGCAGCTTCAACGACTATCAATTCTGGTTGCGGTCAGTTGCCGCCCATCCGGGCGAAATCTATGCCGGCCGCCGGTGGGCCTTCTGGCAATATACCTCGACCGGCGTTGTGCCGGGCATCAAGGGCGAGACAGATATCAACGTTTTTGCAGGCACGGCCAAGAACTGGAACAGCTGGGTTGCGACCGTCAGCGACAACAAGACCGTCGCCTCTGCGGAATAGCCATCTGGCGCTGTACGATGCGTTGCGGTAATAACTGCGGCAGCCGCACCAATGCCCACGTTTCGGTCACAAATCTTTCGGAAACGGGCGGTGCTCATTCACTCTGGGAACCCCGAATGTCCTCCGTATTTGTCCGCCGCCTTGCCTTCGCCTCCGTCATCACCGGTTGTCTTGCTTCAAACGCGCTCGCCCAGACGCCCGCGCCAGGCTGCGGCGGCGATCTCGGAGCCTTCCTCGAAGGTGTGAAGGCGGAAGCCGTTGCCAAGGGCATTCCGGCGAGGGCCGCCGATGAGGCGCTTGCCGGCGCGCAGATCGACCAGAAGGTGCTCTCCCGCGATCGCGCCCAGGGCGTTTTCCGCCAGACCTTTCTCGAATTCTCGCAGCGCACCGTCAGCCAGGCCCGCCTCGACATCGGCCGTCAGAAACTGAAGCAATATGCCGATGTGTTTGCCCGTGCGGAACGCGAATTCGGCGTAGCCCCCGGCGTCATTACCGCCTTCTGGGCCATGGAAACCGATTTCGGCGCGGTCCAAGGTGATTTCAATACGCGCAATGCACTGGTGACACTGTCGCATGACTGCCGCAGACCCGAACTCTTTCGCCCGCAACTCATCGCCCTGATTGAAATGGTGCAGCATGGCGACCTGAACCCTGCCACCAATACCGGCGCCTGGGCGGGCGAGGTCGGACAGGTCCAGATGCTGCCTGAGGACATTATCGCCTATGGCATCGACGGTGATGGCGACGGCCATGTCAACGTCAAGGGCAGCGCGCCGGACGCCATCCTGACGGCAGCAAAATTCATCCAGAGTCTCGGCTTCAAGGCCGGTCAGCCCTGGATCCAGGAGGTAACACTTCCGGAAAGCCTCCCTTGGGAAAAGTCCGGGCTTGGCAACGAGATTCCGGCAAGCGAATGGTTCAAGCTGGGCGTGACCCCGCGCGACAATGAGACGAGCTTCGGTGACCTACCGGCGGCGCTTATCCTGCCCCAGGGCCGCAAGGGACCCGCCTTCCTCACATACCCGAATTTCGGCATCTACCTCGAGTGGAACCAATCCTTCATCTACACAACTTCCGCCGCCTATTTTGCGACCCGGCTTTCCGGCGCCCCGCCCTATCTGAAAGGCACGCCCGACCTCGGCCTGGACGATACCGGCATGAAGGCGCTGCAGGCCAGGCTCGAAGCGCTCGGGCACGATGTCGGCAAGGTGGACGGCATCCTGGGCTCGGGCACGCGCACCGCGGTCCAGAAGGAACAGGCACGGCTTGGCATGCCTGCGGACGGTTGGCCGACCCAGGCGCTTCTGTCGGCCCTGTGAGCAAGCGGTATCCTATCATTCAAGATTCGGGTGGCGACTCCGTGATTTGACGGCTATTCCTCGCTTCAATGAGAGGGAGAACCGCATGACGAGCGCCACCAATCCGAAGCCCAGTGCCTCCGCCTGGGCGCTTATCCTGTTGCTCGGACTGATCTGGGGCGGCTCATTCTTCTTTGCACGCGTCGCGGTCCTGGAAGTACCGCCCTTCACTCTGGTATTCCTGCGCCTCTTCCTCGCGGCGCTCGCCCTGCATATCTATCTCCATGGCCGTTTCGGCCTCTATGAGACGCTTGCAACCCATTGGCGCGCGTTCCTCGTCATGGGATTCGTCAACAATGCCCTGCCCCACACGCTGATCTTCTTCGGTCAGACCGAGATCGGCGCAGGCCTTGCCTCTATCCTCAATGCCACCACACCGATCTGGACGGTGCTGATCGCCAATCGCTGGACGACGGATGAAAAATTGACGACGGCAAAACTGGCAGGCTGTCTGACCGGCCTGGCCGGCACGGCGGTGTTGATCGGTCCGAGCGTGACGGATGCCGCCTCTGCTCCCCTCTGGGCGCTGGTGCTGCCGGTGCTTGCGGCAGTCTCCTATGGCGTCGCCGGCACCTATGGCAAGCGCTTCCGCAGCCTGCCGGCACCGGTATCCGCAACGGGACAACTGACTGCCTCGACACTGATCATGCTGCCCGTCTCGCTCATCGCCGACAAGCCATGGATGTTGCCCGTGCCATCCGCCCATGCAGTGCTGGCGATCCTGGCTCTGGCGCTTCTTTCAACCGCTTTCGCCTACCTGCTCTTCTTCCGGATTCTGAGCATGGCGGGTGCCACCAATGCCTCTCTCGTGACGCTCGTCGTTCCTCCGAGCGCCATCCTGCTGGGAGCGCTTTTCCTCGGCGAGCGGTTGGGGATGACTGATCTGATCGGCATGCTGCTGATCGGCCTCGGCCTCGTTTTGCTCGACGGAAGGCTTCTTCGCTATCGCAGCAATCAGCCGGAGAAAGTCTCGTAAGAGGACGAACCCCTCACGAAATATGACGGATATTAACAGTCGTGTACCGGTTTTTAACTTTTGCCGCACGAATCTTCGTGGGAAATTTAGGCAATATAATCAGTTATATATAGAAAGAAGCAGTGAAACTTGTTTCGTTCCCGACGGCAGTGCAGCATAGAATCTGCTTTCCAAGCGCCACGAAAACGACATAAAATTTAATGGTCAACGCAAGGAGGCAGACATGGGACGTACATACTCTCTGAATGTCCTGATAGTCGGTGCAGCGTTCGTGTTCGTGGTATCCATGCTCTTCATCTGAGCCGCCACGAGGTTCCCACTAACAGGTCATATATCTCGCATCCATGACCGTTTGATATCAGCACTTCCAATGAAACGCATGCTCCTCGCAAAGGAGCATGCGTTTTTCATTTTCAGGCAGCGGCAATACGAGGGCTGCTGATCTGTCGACGCCCGAGGCGTTGCAACACGGCGGAGACGAGCGGCGCACGGTTCATCGTATAGATGTGGAAATCGCGGATACCGCGACGGCCCAGATCCTCCATCTGTTCGGCGGCGATATCGGCGGCAACCTTTTCACGTTCCTCGGGCTTCTCGTCCAATCCCTCGAATCGGGCGTCGAGAAAAGCCGGCACGGAGGAGCCGCAGCGCCTGGCGAAGCGCTTGAGCTGCGTCAGGTTCTGGATCGGCATGATACCCGGGACGACGGGAATGCCGATTCCGGCCGCCCGAACCTTTTCGAGGTAGCGCTCGAAGATATCATTGTCGAAAAAGAACTGGCTGAGCGCCCGCGCAGCACCCGCATCCGCCTTGCGCTTCAGGGTATCGATATCTGCCGCGAGATCGGCACTTTCCGGATGCTTTTCGGGATAGGCGGATACCGACACATCGAAATCCCCATATTCCACTAGGGCGCGCACCAGATCGGCCGTCTCGGCAAAGCCTTCGGGATGAGGAGCATAGGCCGTGCCGATCCCGCTGGTCGGATCACCGCGCAACGCCACGATGCGCCGAACTCCGGCGACGCGGTAATCCTCGATGACGGAGCGGATTTCGTCACGCGAAGCATCGACACAGGTCAGATGCGCCGCCGTCGGAAGCTTTTCCTCGCCGATCATCCGCGTCACCGCCGCGAGCGTCGGCTCCTTGGTGGAACCGCCCGCGCCGTAAGTCACGGAGACGAAATCCGGGTCCCAGCCGGAGAGCTGTTCGACGGTTTCCCAAAGCTGGATTTCCATCTCATCCGACTTCGGCGGAAAGAATTCGAAGGAGACGCTGAAAGATTCGCGGTGTGCGGTCATGGATTCAGCTCCCTTAAAGCGCGGTTTGGGTTTCAGCGGGTGCATGCGAAGCGATGAGCAGCCTGCGGTCGCGGGCGAGCCAGACGGTGGCAGTCAGCGCACCTTCCTTGCCGGAACCGAGATCGATCGCCTCTTCGACTTCGAGGCCGACCTTCTCAAGCCATTCCGCCATCACCTGATGGGAAAAGCCGAGACGCACATGGGCGTGGTCATCGCGCAGATATTCGAGCGCATGCGGCGCAAGGTCGACGATCAGCAGCCGCCCGCCCGGCCGCAGCACGCGGGCGGCTTCCGCGATCGCCAGTTCCGGCTGATCGAGGAAGTGCAGCACCTGATGAATGGTGATGAGGTCGAAATCCTGCCCTTCGAGCGGCAGGTTGAGGATGTCGCCGTGTCGGACCGAAGCCTTGACGATGCCGGCCTTATCGAGATTGGCGCGCGCCACTGCGAGCATATCGCGGCTCGCATCAATGCCGATGGCGCGGCGATAAAGCTTCGATAGTAGCTGCAGGATCCAGCCCGTGCCGGTACCGAGGTCGAGAAGCGAGTCTACCGGCGTCGTGCCGACAAGCTTTAGCAGTGTCGCTTCGACGGCGGCGTCGCTGACATGCAGCCGGCGAAGTTCATCCCATTCGGATGCGTTGCGGCTGAAATAGGCCTGGGCATGTTCTGATCTCAGGCGTTTGACGGTCGCAAGCCGCTCGCTGTCGCGCAGAAGCACCGGATCCTCCTCGGAGGAGGCGGCCAGCAGGGTCCTGACGAGCGTTGCCGCCTTCCCGTCCTGCTTCAGCCGGAAATAGGCCCATGCCCCCTCCTGGTAACGGTCGATCAAAGCCTCTTCGGCCAAAAGCTTCAGATGCCGCGAAATGCGCGGCTGCGACTGTCCCAGGATTTCCGTGAGATCGGTAACGGTAAGGTCTCCGGCTGCAAGCAACGCCAGCAGGCGGAAGCGCGTGGGCTCGCCTGCAGTCTTCAGGACATCCACCAGCGTATCCAGCGCCATACCCATTCCGACACATCTCCAGCCAATCAACATATAAAGATATGTTTATGTGATTTTGCGACTTTATGCAAGCACTAAACGATCCATGCGGCAAGGGATCGGCAGAACGAGGAAAGGCGGCCCGAAGACCGCCCTTCCCAATCCGCCTGATCGATCTCTCCGATGATCTCTGTCGCGATCAGAACTCTTCCCACTCCTCCGCGGACTGCGCCACAGCGACATTGCCGTGAGAGACTGGCGCGCGCGAAGAGGCCTGGCGGGTGGGTGTGGTAGGCCGAGGAGCAGATACAGTCGCCGCCGGAGCACGCATGCGAGCGGCGGCATCGCGAAGCGGAGAGGTTGCGCTGCTGCCCCCGAGCTGGAAGTGCGACAGCAGATCGCTAAGCTTGGCGCTTTCCTGTGCGAGACCAGCGCCAGCGGCATTCATCTCTTCCACCATCGCCGCATTCTGCTGAGTCGACTGGTCCATGTGGTTGACGGCAGTGTTGACCTGCGCCAGCCCTGCCGATTGCTCCTGGGCCGCAGTCGCGATCGCGTCCATATGGGCGGTGACGGTCTGGACCAGATGCTCGATCACGCCAAGGCCTTCGCCCGTATCGCTGACCAGCTTGACGCCCTCGCCCACGGCAACCGCCGAGTTGGAGATAAGCGCCTTGATTTCTTTCGCGGCATTCGCGGAGCGTTGCGCGAGTTCGCGCACTTCCTGGGCGACGACGGCAAAGCCCTTGCCGGCATCGCCGGCGCGCGCCGCCTCGACACCCGCATTGAGCGCCAGGAGATTGGTCTGGAAGGCGATCTCGTCGATGACGCCGATGATCTGGCCGATCTGATGCGACGACTTCTCGATCCGCTCCATCGCTGCGACCGCATTGCGAACGACGTGCCCCGATTGGTCAGCGCGTGCGCGGGCATCGCGGACGACATCACGAGCCTCGGAGGTACGCTTTGACGTCGCCACCACATTGGCAGTGATCTCTTCAAGAGCTGCTGCTGTCTCCTCCAGCGAGGCGGCCTGCTGTTCGGTGCGCTTGGACAAGTTATCCGAGGCATCCGAGATTTCCTTCGAGCCGCTGGTAACGGTCGAAACCGAGTTGCCGACACTCAAAAGTGCATCGCGGAGCTGACGGACTGACGTATTGAAGTCGTGCCGCAGACCTTCGAACTGCGGCGCGAAGGCTTCGTTCACCTCACAGAGCATGTCCCCGTTTGCGAGGCGTCGCAAGTGCGCGGCAAGCGCACCGGTCGCCTGGTTGAGACGGGCCTCGGCTTCGGCCTCCGTCTGCCGCTGCATTTCGACACGCTCGGCCTCCGAACGGCGGCGGCTGGCATCGGCCTCTGCTTCGAGTTCATTGTTGCGGATGGCAGCTTCGCGGAAGACCTCGACCGAGCGCGCCATGTCACCGATCTCGTCCTTGCGATCCGCATAGGGAATGGCTTCCTCGGTATTGCCTGCAGCAAGGCTCGCCATCCGGCCACTGATACGGCGGATCGAACCGGACAGGCTGGAGGCAACAAGGAAACTGAAGCAGGCGACGACGGCGATCAAGGCAACGAGCACGCCACTGATCGTCAATAGCCTGTTGGAAGCGCCCATCGTCAGGTCGTCGGCGAGACGTACCAGCTCTCCCGAAGCCTCCTCGACCAGATCGGCCGAGAGCAACCTGCGCTGTTCCATCGCGACAGTCCATCGGTCGTAGTCCGTGGCAGCGGGCGTATGAAGTTTCAGTGCATCGAAGGTCTTCAGGAGGTCAATTGCGAACGCACCGTCGGGCGCGTTCCAGAAAGCGTCAAGCTTGGCCAGCACCGTTGGCGCCAGTGCAGCACGCATATGCTTTTCGTAGATGCGCACCTGCTGGCGACCCTGAACATAACGGGCCACTTCCTCGGACGTCAGCGTACCATTCTTGGCGAATTGCTGGCCCATCCGGGTCACAATCGCATAGCCATTATTGACCTGCACCAATGCATGAATGCCATCGATGGCGCGCGCCAGCGCGCGATCCTCGGTCAGGTTGGCAACACGAGCCACAGTATCGAGCGTCTGCTGCGACAAGGGCGTGAGATATTGTGCGGTAAGAAGCGGGTTCTTGTCGCCGGCATCGATCTTGGCGCGGAATTCGCCCATGCGGGCGTAACGATCCTCCAGGGCGGTAATCGTCTCCTCAAGTCCGCGGTCGGCCATGCCCTGCGACTTGATGCGAGCATAGTTGTCGACCAGAGCCTTCTCGATCGTATCCGCGTTCTTGCGCGCTGCATCGCGCTCAGCAGGTCCCGCATAGCTTTCAGCGGAGATCGCATTCATCATGCTACCGGCCGGCCCTACAAGTTTGGTAAGCGTCCGCGTCCTGTCGAACTGCCTGTAATTCTCATAGGCACTCAGCCCCAAAGCCGCACCGAGCACGATCGCAGCAGCGGTTGGTATAACAGCGACAAGTGCCAGAGAAGTCCGAAAAGACAGACGTTCAATGAAACGGGCCATGGCGATCAATCACTCCCCAGTCTCCCATCCTCATGATGGCGCCAAGGACCGAACGGGCATGGTCCTGCTATCGTTGACAACCTAGGAGGAGAGTCTTTGCGTTTTCTTGCGGCCCCACTATCAAATAGTTGGAGTAATTTCTCGCATTTATAAGGTGCGACTTAAATGAGAAGCATGAAAAAGCCCCGCCGAAACGGGGCTCAACAATTCGTCGAAGTGCCTTTTGCTCAGCGCGTCAGACGCTTGTAGGTGACGCGTTTGGGATTGACCGCGTCGGCACCGAGACGACGGATCTTGTCGGCTTCGTAATCCTCGAAATTGCCTTCGAACCATTCGACATGGCTGTCGCCTTCAAAAGCAAGGATATGGGTGGCCAGACGGTCGAGGAACATGCGGTCGTGGCTGATGATGACCGCGCAGCCGGCAAAACTTTCGAGCGCATCTTCGAGCGCCGAGAGGGTTTCCGTATCGAGGTCGTTGGTCGGCTCATCGAGAAGCAGCACGTTGCCGCCGGCTTTCAGCATCTTGGCGAGATGCACGCGGTTGCGCTGGCCGCCGGAAAGCGTGCCGACCTTCTGCTGCTGATCGCCGCCCTTGAAATTGAAGGCGCCGCAATAGGCACGGGAGTTCATCTCGTGCTTGCCGAGCTTGATGATATCGTTGCCGCCCGAAATCTCCTCCCAGACGGTCTTCTTGCCGTCGAGCGAATCGCGGCTCTGGTCAACGTAACCGAGATGGACGGTGTCGCCGACGCGGATATCGCCGCTGTCCGGTTTTTCCTGACCGGTGATCAGGCGGAACAGCGTGGTCTTGCCGGCGCCGTTCGGGCCGATGACGCCGACGATACCGCCGGGCGGCAGCTTGAAGGAGAGATTTTCGAAGAGCACGCGGTCGCCATAGGACTTGGAGATGTTCTCCGCCTCGATGACCACCTGTCCGAGCCGCTCGCCGACCGGAATGATGATCTGCGCTTCGCCGGGACGACGATCCTCCGCCGCCTTGACCAGTTCGTCATAGGCGCGGATACGGGCCTTGGACTTCGCCTGGCGGGCCTTGGGAGAGGATGCGATCCACTCCTGCTCGCGGGCAAGCGCCTTCTGGCGGGCGCCCTCTTCGCGCTCTTCCTGTGACATGCGCTTCGCCTTGGCCTGCAAATAGGCGGAATAGTTGCCCTCGTAGGGAATGCCGCGGCCGCGGTCGAGCTCGAGGATCCAGCCGGTGACGTTGTCGAGGAAGTAGCGGTCGGGGGTGACCATCAGGATGGCACCGGGATATTCCCGCAGATGCTTTTCGAGCCAGGCGATCGTCTCGGCGTCGAGGTGATTGGTCGGTTCGTCGAGCAGCAGCAGGTCGGGCTGGCGCAGCAGCAGTTGGCAGAGCGCGACGCGGCGCTTTTCACCGCCGGAGAGATTGTCGATGGTCGCGTCGCCCGGCGGGCAGCGGAGCGCCTCCATCGCCATCTCCACCTGGCTTTCGAGATCCCAGAGGTTCTGGCTGTCGATGATGTCCTGGAGCTTGGCGCCCTCTTCCGCCGTCTCGTCGGAATAGTTCATCATCAGTTCGTTGTAGCGGTCGAGGATCGCCTTCTTGTCGGCAACGCCTTCCATCACGTTGCCGAGCACGTTCAGGCTCTCGTCGAGCTGCGGCTCCTGAGCGAGATAGCCGAGTGTCGCGCCATCCGCGAGCCATGCCTCGCCGGTATATTCCGTATCGAGGCCGGCCATGATCTTGAGCACGGTCGACTTGCCGGCGCCGTTCGGGCCGAGGATGCCGATCTTCGCATCGGGATAGAAGGACAGATGGATATTCTCCAAAACCTTCTTGTTGCCGTAGGCCTTGTTAAGGCCGGCCATGTGGTAAATGAACTGACGTGCCATCGGATAAATTGCTCCACGGGGGAATTTTGTTTGCCGCTATGTAGTGCATCGGACCGAAAAGTGTGAAGCGCTTTTCGGAAAAAACCGATGCATAAGCAAGAAAATCACGCATAAACGGCGCAGAGCGATGGGAGGACGGGGATGTTCGACGAAACGAGGCGGCTTTCGAGCCCGACGGGGGCAAGTCTTGCCTATCACTATCAGCCGGCTGCAGGACCGGTCAGCGGCATCTTGCTGATCTCCCACGGCCTGGCTGAACATTCCAAACGCTACCGACCGTTTGCCGAGATCATGGCTTCGCACGGCTTCCACGTCTATGCCTTCGATCACCGCGGCCATGGCGAGACGACGGCGTCCGATGCTCCAATCGGTCGTTTTGCGGGGAGCAAAGGCGCACGGCTGGTTCTGGAAGACGTGAAGGCCATACGCGACATGGCGGCAGATGCCCATCCCGGCTTGCCGGTCCTGCTCTTCGGTCACTCCATGGGAGGGTTGATCGCATTCAACGCCGCCATCGACTTTCCCGGAAGTTTTGGTGCTGTCGCCGTCTGGAATTCGAACTTCCACCCAGGCATGGCCGGCCGCGCGGCGCAGGCAATCCTCCTCACCGAAAAAGCCCTGAAGGGCTCCGACGTGCCGAGCGGCCTTCTGCCGAAACTCACTTTCGGAGCCTGGGGCAGATCCATCCCCGGCCACCGCACCGAATTCGACTGGCTGAGCCACGACCGGGATATCGTCGATGCCTATATCGCAGACCCGCTTTGCGGTTTCGGCGCCAGCGTTTCGCTCTGGCTCGACCTTTTCGAGATGACGTTCCGCGCGCCGGCGCTGATCGGCCGCCTGCAAAAGGATCTGCCCATCCATCTGGTCGGCGGCGCGGAGGATCCGGCCACCAACGGCGGCCGCGAAATTCTCTGGCTCTCAGAACATCTCAAGAAGAATGGTCTTTTGAACGTGACCACGAAGATCTGGCCGGGCACGCGACATGAAACGCTGAACGACACGGTCCGCACCCGCGCCATTGCTGAATTCGCATCCTGGGCGAAAGCCGCGCTGCCGCCTGCAGCACCTGTCGTCAAAACCGGCTCGTCATCTAAAATGGAATGAGTTCATGACATTTATTCAAGTGCTTCCGCTGTCATGCGCGGCTATAGGAGGTTCATGAGTTCGTCGTCTGCAAGCCTTGCTGCCTCGACACCCGAGACCCGAATCGTCCATGGTCTCGGACTGATGATCCTTGCCATGCTGGTGGCGCCCTTCATCGACATATTCTCCAAGCTTGCCACCGACTCGGCTTCGCCGACTTTCATCACTGCTGCCCGCTTCCTTTTCCAGGCGCTCTGCATGCTGCCATTCGTTTTGTGGAACGGCTCGTGGCGCACCTTTTCATGGCAGCTCAGCATCTACCATGCGATCCGCGCAACGGTGATTACGCTCTCCATGATCTGCTTCGTCGCGACGCTTGCGGTGATGGAGGTTGCGGACGCGGTCGCCATTTTCTTTGTCGAGCCGATCATCCTGACGGTGCTCTCCAGCATCTTTCTCAAGGAAACCATCGGCTGGCGTCGCTACACAGCCTGCGGGATCGGTTTTCTCGGGGCATTGATCGTTATCCGTCCGAGCTTTCAGGAAATCGGCTTCGTCGCCCTGCTGCCGATCGTCACCGCCCTCGGCGTGGCGATCTTTGCGCTCCTGACCCGGGCACTGGCGCATCGCGAAAATCCATGGTCGATGCAGTTCCAGATGGCACTCTGGGGCATTCCGATCTCCGGCCTGCTGCTTTTCGTTGGCGACCGGACCGGCATCGCGTTCCTCGCGCCGTCCCTGCCGGACTGGTTGACCTTCACCTGGCTCGCCGGTGTTGGTGCTTTCGCCGCCCTTTCCGGCATTCTCGCCGTCTATGCCTATCGGGCGGCCCCTGCCTCCGTCATCGCCCCTCTTCAGTATTTCGAGATCGTCTCGGCGACGTTGCTCGGTTGGCTGGTCTTCGGCGATTTCCCCGATCCGATGAAATGGCTCGGCATATCGATCATCATCGGCTCCGGCCTTTACATCATCTGGCGGGAAAGGCGCGTGGCTTCCGTGAAGCCGATCACCGGCGCCGCCAAGTCAACCGTGACCCCATGATATGAACCAGACAAACAAGAAACCGCCACTTTCAGGCATCCGCGTTATCGAACTTGCCCGCATTCTCGCCGGGCCCTGGGCCGGACAGGTGCTGGCCGATATGGGCGCCGACGTGATCAAGGTGGAAAATCCGGACGGCGGCGACGATACACGCGCCTGGGGTCCGCCTTTCGTCGAAGGGAAGAACGGCGAAAATCTTTCGGCAGCGTATTATCACTCGACCAACCGCGGCAAGCGGTCCATCACCGTCGATTTCAAAACGGAGGAAGGCCGGGAAATCGTTCGCCGACTTGTTGCCACGGCGGACGTGCTGATCGAGAATTTCAAGCTCGGCGGGTTGATGAAATACGGCCTCGACTACGAGAGCCTCAGGAAGATAAACCCGAAACTGATCTACTGCTCGATCACCGGCTTTGGCCAGAACGGCCCCTATGCCAGTCTCGCCGGTTACGACTATATCGTCCAGGGCATGTCCGGCTTCATGTCGATTACCGGAGAGCCGGACGGCGAACCGATGAAGGCGGGCGTCGCCATAGCCGACATCTTCACCGGCGTCTATGCCGTAACGGCAATTCAGGCAGCGCTGATTCATGCCCTCAAAACGGGCGAAGGTCAGCATATCGACATGGCGCTGCTCGACGTCCAGGCGGGCGTGCTCGCCAACCAGAACATGAACTACCTCATCTCCGGCAAGGCACCGGTACGGCTTGGCAATGCGCATCCGAACATCTCGCCTTACGAAGTCGTGCCGACGGAAGACGGCCACCTGATCCTTGCGGTCGGCAATGACGGCCAGTTCCGCCGCTTCTGCCGCCTCCTGGGGATCGAACAGGTTGCCGAGGACGAGCGTTTTGCGACCAACAAGGCCCGTGTCGCCAATCGCGGCGAGGTACGGCGGCTGGTCGTTGCCGAGACGACTAAGTGGAAGAAGGCACATCTGCTTGCCGCCTGCGGCGAGAATGCCGTACCGGCCGGCCCGATCAACTCGATCGCGGAAATGTTCGACGACCCGCAGGTGAAGGCGCGCGGGCTCCGGATCGATCTCGAAGCGCCGGACGGTACCGTGATTGCCGGCGTGCGCAACCCGATCGTGCTGTCCGAGACACCACTTGCCTACCATCGGCCGAGCCCGGCGCTCGGCGAACATACCGCAGACGTGCTGGCCGAACTGGAAGACATGGAAAGGAGGGGGGAACAGAAATGAAGACCGCCACGAAAACCGGGGGCCAGCTCATCGTCGAAGCCCTCAAGGCGAACGGAGTAAAGCGCATCTCCTGCGTTCCCGGCGAAAGCTATCTCGCCGTGCTCGACGCGCTTTACGAAAGCGGCATCGACGTCATCGTCTGCCGCCAGGAAGGCGGCGCGGCGATGATGGCCGACAGCTGGGGCCGGCTGACGGGCGAGCCGGGCATCTGCATGGTGACCCGCGGGCCAGGCGCCACCAACGCATCGGCCGGCCTGCATATCGCCCGGCAGGATTCGATCCCGATGATCCTCTTTATCGGCCAGGTCGCCCGCGACATGCGCGAGCGTGAGGCCTTCCAGGAGGTCGAATACCGGCGCGCCTTCACGGAATTTGCCAAATGGGTGGGTGAGATCGACGATGCCCGCCGCATTCCGGAATTCGTCACCCGCGCCTTCGCGGTCGCAACCTCCGGCCGCCCCGGCCCGGTCGTGCTGACCCTGCCGGAAGACATGCTGGTCGAGGAGGTCGAAGCAGCGGAGGCCCGCGCCTACATGCCGGTCGAAAGCCATCCGGGCAAAAGCCAGATCGCGGCATTTGAAACGGCGTTGAAAGAGGCGAAGCGGCCGATGTTCATCCTCGGCGGCACGCGCTGGAGCGAAGAGGCGCATGCCGATTTCACCGACTTCGCCACCCGCTTCAAGGTGCCGGTCTCCTGTTCGTTCCGGCGCCAGATGCTTTTCGACCATCTTCATCCCTGCTACGCAGGTGATGCCGGCATCGGCATCAACCCGGCACTCGCCAAGGAAATCAAGGATGCCGATCTTCTTGTCCTGCTCGGCAGCCGCATGTCGGAAATGCCCTCCTCCAGCTACACGCTGATCGACATTCCCTATCCGAAGCAGAAGCTGGTCCACATCTTTCCCGATCCGGAAGAACTCGGCCGCATCTACCGCCCGGATCTGGCGATCTGCGCCGCACCCGCGGAATTTGTCGCCGCCCTGAAAGAGCTTGAAGCCCCCGCCTCGCCCGCATGGGCGGATCGCACGGCGTCCATGCACGCATCCTATCTCAAATGGTCGACGCCGCCGGAAGCAGGACCGGGACCGGTGAGGATGGGACCGATCATGCAATGGATCGAAGAGAACGTGCCGGATGACGCGATCTTCACCAATGGCGCCGGCAACTATGCGACCTGGCTGCACCGGTTCCACCGCTTCCGCAAATATAACACGCAGTCCGCCCCGACGTCCGGTTCGATGGGCTATGGCCTGCCGGCTGCCGTCGCGGCAAAACAGCTGTTTCCCCAGCGCGAAGTCGTATGCTTTGCCGGTGACGGCTGCTTCATGATGCACGGCCAGGAATTCATAACCGCCGTGCGTTACGGCTTGCCGATCATCACGGTGCTCGTCAACAACGGCATCTATGGCACGATCCGCATGCACCAGGAGCGGGAATATCCGGGGCGCGTCAGCGCCACCGACCTCGTCAATCCGGATTTCGTGGCTTACGCGAGAGCGTTCGGTGGATATGGCGAACTGGTCGAAAGGACGGAGGATTTCGGCCCGGCCTATCTGCGCGCCCGCGCCAGCGGCAAGCCGGCGATCATCGAGGTGAAGCTCGATCCGGAAGCCATCACGCCTGCACGGACACTGACCCAGATAAGGGAAAAGGCATAAGGGGGTTTGCCCTCATCCGCCTGCCGACACCTTCTCCCCGCAAGCGGGGCGGAGGAAACATGCCGCACCGTTTTCCACGACCTCGGAGATCACATAGGGAAATCCCCTCTCCCCGCAAGCCGGAGAGAGGGTCAGGGTCGTTAGATCGCAGCCGTAACGATGAACTCGACCTTGTATTTCGGCGCAGCGAGCTTGGCTTCGCTGGTGGCGCGGGCCGGCGGGTTTGCCGGATCAATCCAGGCTTCCCATACAGCATTCATCTCGCCGAAATAGGCGATATCAGAGAGATAGATAATCGTCTGCAGGATCTTCGACTTGTCGGAGCCGGCAGCTGCCAGCAGGCGGTCCACTTCAGCGAGCGCCGACTTGCACTGATCGGTGACGCTTTCGCCCTCACCCACCTGGCCGGCCAGATAGGCTGTGTTGCCGTGGATGACGACGCCGCTCATGCGGGCGCCGGGCTCGATGCGCTTGATGCTCATGGAAATGCTCCTGGATTTTGAGCTGCGGGAGGAAGCCTCGTGCGTCGGGCACGAGGCGCGAAAATCTCAGCCGCGGATATGCTGGCTCTTCTCGTAGATCGCCGTCGACCGGGAACCGGAACGGCAGAAGCCGAGCATCGGGCGCGGGAATTCATCGAGCGCGTCGACCATGGCCTTCACGCCTTCCGCATCGACACCCATGCGGCCGACAGGGATGTGGCGGATGTCGAGGCCGAGCTCCTTGGCGCGTGCGGCAATGTCGGCGAACTTCGGCTGGCCGGGCTCCTCGTCGTCGGGGCGATTGCAGACGACCGACTTGAATCCCATCGCCTTGATCCGGTCGAGGTCCTCGACGGTGATCTGACCCGTGACGGAATACTCGTCGTTGATCTGTCGGATATCCATGGCGCAATCTCCGTTTTATGGCGGCGCCAGCATTACGACGGTGTCGCGGGGGCGTCAATCGCAGATGAAACACCTGTCAGCCGAAGCTGAACCGCAATCCGTAGTCAATGCTCTCACCCGGCTTCAGCAGCGCCAGCTCCCCCTTTTCCGCGAGTTCGTAGCGGCTCGCCAGCCGATGCGAAACCGGCTCAATTCCAAGAACATGCGCGGGCGATTTCTGGTTCCGCCAGATCTGCAGATGCGGCAGTGTGTCAGTCCTGAATTTCACCTTCAGCGTCAATCCGTCGATTGCAGCAATCGGACCGAGTGCGATTTCCGCCCATTGCTCGCCTTGCTGTAGTGCCGGCACACAGAAGACGCCACCGGGATCATTGCCAAACGTCCAGGGAAAGCCGCCTCCCTCCAACATCTTTCCGGTGAGCCGCACATGCTCGTCAAATAGCCAGGCACCGATATTCATGTGGTACATATGTACGGGGTAGAACGGTTTCGGGCCTGTATTGGTCACCCTGTCCGAGAGGCTTACCTCGCCCGTCTGCCCGTCGATCCGCCAATGGCGCTCCAGGAGGGCTGGTTCGCCCGTCGCCATCTTCACGACAACCCGCGCATGACATTCGGCATCCTCCCCCTGGGCATCCCAGAAAAGGATTTCGGCCGGGTGCGACGAGAAGGAGCCATGCAGCGGATACTTTTTGCCGTTACCCGTTCCTTCGATCGGCTCCGGGTGACGAATGTGATCCGGTCCGCAGGTGAAGAGAAAACCTTCGAGCGAGTGATCGATTCGTGGATCGCCGTCATCGGGAATCGCTCGACCGGGCGAAAGGTCGGTTTCGCCGATGAAACAGCCGCCGATATCGAGCATGGAGGTTTCGTCGAGGAAAAGCTTCGGGCCTTTGGCCGCAAAAAACGCCTTCATAATCATTCCCTTCACGGATTCGCAAAAGTCTCTAACCGATCGCGACGAGAATTTAACGCCACGTTCATCACGAATTCACTTTTTTCACACTACCGTCAAAATTACCTTGTCTGTGGCGATAGGGTATGGAGCGGGAACGAACGGCCGATTTCCCGATTACGTGTAGAGAGCAAACAGGAACTCGGTGACATCGTGAAGCGGTTATTTTTCGCAAGCGCCAGCCTCGTCGTTTTGACCGCGATCCAGGGGATCCCTTCGGCCGAGGCACAAAGCCGGTACGATCGGTATCCGGCCGATACGATCCTGGTCGCCCCTGATGGTGCGATCCTCGACTACGTGCCCGATCGCGGCGACGTCGTCATCAGCCGCGATGGCATGGGCCGTCGCGTGTTCATCGACCGCTACGGCAATGTTCTGGCGACCGAGATACGTCAGGAGACATATCGGCCCGCCCGCGCCGAAGAATATCCGCCAGCTCCCGGCGGCTATCGTCGCTTCCGCGATCTCGGCGGCTATCAGGACGGTTATGGTTATCAGGATTACCGCGACTACCGACCAGGTGAACCGGGCAGCGTTACCGGCGCAATACCGGGCTCAGGTTCGGTCACTCGCATGCCTCTGGACGAGCAGCAGATGCCTGGCGCAGACGACAGCTATCCCCAGGAAGCGTCGATCGAGCCGGACCAGCAGGCCATAGAAAGTCTGCATCCGCAAAAGCCGATCATTGCAGTGACTAAAAAGCCGCAGGCAGAGATTGCTGCTCTTCAGGTTTTCCTGGATCGGGAAGGCATTTCACCCGGCGTCATCGACGGTCATCTCGGAGAGAATGTCAACAAGGCGATCGCCGCCTGGCAGGAAATGACCGGCGAGACGCTCGATCCGAACAATTCAGAGGACATCATGCAGCGCCTGACCTATTCGGGCGGCCTGCCTATCATCGACTATACGATTACCGCCGCCGATGCGGCTGGTCCCTATGTTGCGGCGATCCCGGAAGACTATGCCCACAAGGCCCAATTGCCCGCCATGTCCTATACCTCGGTGACCGAGAAGCTCGCCGAACAATTCCACATGGACGAAAACTATCTGAAGGCATTGAATCCGGGCGTGGACTTCACAATTCCGGGCACAATCATCAAGGTCGTCAATCCGGGTCAGCCGAAGGCCGGCCAGGTAACCCGCATCGTCGCCGACAAAGGCAGGAAACAGGTCTTCGCCTACGGCGCCGACAATCAGCTCATTGCGGCCTATCCGGCCACGATCGGCTCGACCGATACACCCTCCCCGACCGGCACGCACACGGTCCAGCGTGTCGCGTTGGATCCAGGCTACACCTACAATCCCAAGATCAACTTCAAGCAGGGCAACAATGACCAGATCCTGCAGATTCCGCCTGGCCCGAACGGCCCGGTCGGCAAGGTCTGGATTGCACTCTCCAAGCCCACCTACGGCATTCATGGCACGCCGGAACCCTCCAAGATCGGCAAGACCAACAGCCACGGCTGCGTGCGCCTGACCAACTGGGATGCAACCGAGCTTGCCAAGATGGTGAAAACCGGAGCAATCGTGGAATTCGTGGAATAGGTCTCGGTTATTCTCCTTTAGTCGCTGCAAAGCCCTTCAGCACCATCTGAGTTTCTTGCCCGCCTGGCATCGGGAATCATGTTCAAAATGCAGCGCGGCCGGCTCTTTCGAACCGACCGCGCCACAAGCAAGCCCCGGGCTGAACAGGACCTGGGCATTGATCCGCGTCAGGCAGCGCTGCGCCTGAAGCCGAAGATACGCGGCGCACCGGTCCGGATTACCTTCGCCGGCATCAGGCGCATGACTTCCTCCGCGAACGCCCGGGCATTTTCCTTGGCTTTATCGACATTGCTGACCTTCGCAGGGTCGAGCGTGTGGAGCGTGCCGCCGATCTCGAAAAGCTCCTTGAAGGCGATGCGCTCACCGATGGGCGTGTCGAGAACGTGAACGCCGCGGGCCGCCAGCAAGCCCTTGATCATGAGCAGCGCCTTGGTGGTGACCATGGAGGTCACGCGGGTGAGCACGACCGAATGGGCGATGTCGAGATTGGCCTTCTCCTTCAGGAAGGACAGGAGATCGAGAATCTGTGCCGCACCCCTGGCATCCATGGCCGAGCCCTGGACCGGGATCATCACGTGATCCGAAAGGCCGATCGTGGTGGTGACCAGCGCGTCACGGGCGCCGGCAAGGTCGATGATGAAATAGTCGGTCCGTGGTCCCATCTCGCGCAGATGACATTGCAGAGAGGCGATGGTGACCTCGGATATGACCTCGATGTTGCGAACGTGGCCGGAAGTCTCGAACCACTGGCTGATCCAGCGTTGCGGATCGCCATCGATAACCGTGACGCGAAACCCCTGGTGGGCAAGTTCGGTGGCAAGCAGCAACGCCGCAGTCGTCTTTCCGGCACCGCCCTTGGCATTGGCAAAGGAAATTACAGGCATTTTCGGTCCTCGAAGAAGTCTTGAGCCC
This sequence comes from Rhizobium sp. YS-1r, assembly GCF_000757525.1. NCBI lineage: Bacteria > Pseudomonadati > Pseudomonadota > Alphaproteobacteria > Hyphomicrobiales > Rhizobiaceae > Rhizobium > Rhizobium sp. YS-1r. The sequence goes on from NZ_JPYQ01000006.1 coordinate 434,993, forward strand.
CATCGCTCACGAGGACACCGGTAAACATGGTGTCTTGGGGATCATCCTTGCGAAACATGGTTAATGAATTGTAAATTTAGCAGTCATTAATATCACTCAGGAAATTTAGCTTTCGGCCCTAAAATGTGGAAAACTCGGAGGTTTTGCGCCTCCGGGGTTCAGTTAACGACCATCCGTGGACAGCCGGATCAAAAGCACTCGAGGAAAAGAGCTTTGGTATTCTCGAGTGTCATCGGCACCGGATTGCCGCCGCAGCTCGGATCTTCGATCGCCATCGCCGTGAGTTCATCGACCCGATCGGGCGCAATACCCATGGCCGTGAGATTTTCCGGCACGCCGAGATCCGAACGCAGGGAGAGGACATAGTCGTAGAAGCCGTCAAAGCCGCCGGAAATGCCGAGATAGGCGGCGGCGCGAGCTATCTTCTCCTCGATCGCCGTCCGATTGAAGCGCAACACCGGCGGCATGACGACAGCGTTCGTCATGCCGTGATGGGTGTTGTAGATCGCACCGATTGGATGCGAGAGCGAGTGGATTGCGCCAAGCCCTTTCTGGAAGGCGACGGCTCCCATGGCAGCCGCGGACATCATGTTGGTGCGGGCTTCGATATCCGAGCCATCCTTGTAGGCGCGCGGCAGGAACTCCTTCACAAGCCGCATGCCTTCAAGCGCGATGCCAGCCGACATGGGATGATAAAAGGGCGAGCAATAGGCTTCCAGGCAATGGGCGAAAGCATCCATGCCGGTACCCGCGGTGATCACCCCGGGCATGCCAACCGTCAGCTCCGGATCGCATATCACCACGCCCGGCAACATCCTCGGATGGAAGATGATTTTCTTCACATGCGTCGCAGAGTTGGTGAGCACCCCTGCCCGCCCGACTTCGGACCCCGTGCCCGCCGTGGTCGGGACGGCAACGATCGGCGCGATCTTCGACGCGTCGGCGCGTGTCCACCAGTCGCCGATGTCCTCGAAATCCCAGACCGGCCGCGTCTGACCGGCCATGAAGGCGATCAGTTTACCGAGGTCGAGGCCCGAACCGCCGCCAAACGCGACAACACCGTCATGACCGCCATCCTTGTATGCCTTGATGCCTGCTTCGAGGTTCTTCTCGTTCGGGTTGGGATCGACCTCAGAGAAAACCGTACGACCGAGGCCGGCTTCGTCGAGCACGTCGAGCGCATGGGCGGTGATCGCCATTGACGCCAGTCCCCGATCGGTGACAAGCAGCGGTTTCTTCAAGCCCAGTGCCTTGCAGGCGTCCGCCAATTCCTTGATCCGCCCGCGCCCCAGCTTGATGGCGGTCGGATAGCTCCAGTTCGCGACGATATTCATTTCGTGGCCTTTTTCAGGTGATAGGATTTCGGGCGGGTCAGGTTGTGGAAGCCGAGCAGGGAAAGCGAGCCGCCCCGACCCGTCTCCTTGACACCGGTCCAGACGAGTGCCGGATCGAGATAGTCGCAGCGGTTCATGAACACGGTGCCGGTTTCGAGTTCGCGACCGATCCTGCCGGCGCGGTCCGCATCTTCCGTCCACAGCGAAGCGGTCAGGCCATACCGACTGTCGTTCATCAGGGCGATTGCTTCGTCGTCAGTCTTCACCTTCATGATCCCGACGGCAGGACCAAAGGTCTCTTCGCGCATAAAGGGCATGGAATGGTCGACATCGACAAGCACCTGCGGCGCGAGATAGGCGCCGCCGTCATCGGCCGGAAAAAGCTTCGGATCGACCAGGGCCTTGGCCCCCTTCGAAACCGCATCGGCGATCTGCTCGCGCACCACCTTGGCAAACCGCTTGTTGGCCATCGGCCCGAGCGTCGTTTCCTTGTCGAGCGGGTTGCCGAGCTTGTAGTTAGACACCCAGGCAACCGACTTTTCGACGAACCGATCGTAAAGCGATTCGTGCACGTAGATGCGCTCGATGCCGCAGCAGCACTGGCCGGAATTGTAGGTGGCGCCGTCCATCAGCGTATCGACGGCCGCATCGAGATCGGCATCCTCCATCACATAACCCGGGTCCTTGCCGCCGAGTTCGAGGCCGATCCCCGTGAAGGTTCCAGCCGCCGACCGCTCGATCGAACGGCCGCCTTCGACGGAGCCGGTAAAATTGATAAAATTGAAAAGCCCTTGGGAAATGAGCTTCGCCGTCGTCTCATGATCGAGGAAAAGGTTCTGGAAGACGTCTTCCGGTACACCCGCCTCCACGAAGGCACGCACCATGCGCTCGCCGACCAGCAATGTCTGGGCCGCGTGTTTCAGGACCACCGTATTGCCAGCCATGAGCGCCGGCGCAACCGTGTTGATCGCCGTCATATAGGGATAGTTCCAGGGCGCGATCACGAAGACGACACCATGCGGTTCACGCTCGATGCGGCGCTCGAAGCTGGCGCTGTCCTCGACCACCATTGGCGCCAGCGCGTCCGCCGCAATGGACGCGACATAGTTGGAACGCTCGTTGAAGCCCTTGAACTCACCGCCGTAGCGGACCGGTCGTCCCATCATCCAGGCCAGTTCCGGCACCACTTCATCGGCCATCTCGTTGAGCCGCGCGACACCCTTCAACACGAGTTGTACGCGTTCCTCAAGCGGTCGTTTCGCCCACGCCTTCTGCGCCCTGTGGGCCTGGCCCACCGCCTCCACCGCGTCTTCGAGCGACATCGCCGGACGTTCGGCATAGACCGAACCGTCGACCGGCGAGATACATTGGATCATGGTCATGATCAGCATTCCTGTTTCTGATTTCGTGGTGGAGAGATTTACGCTCTCTCGAAGCCGCGGGCCACTTCCCAGTCCGTAACCCGGCGGTCGTATTCCTCCTGCTCCCAGCGAGCGGCCCGGACATAGTGGTCGATGACGTCATGACCAAACGCGGTTCGAAGGAGTTCGGACGAGGACATCAGCTCGGTCGCATCGCGCAACGTTTTCGGGATTTCCCGCACGTCCGTGCCGTGATAGGCGTCGCCGACAAAGGCGGGTTTCAATTCCATCTTCCTTTCAATCCCGTCAATGCCCGCTGCGATCAATGCAGCCATCGCGAGATAGGGATTGAGGTCGGAGCCGCCGACGCGGCATTCCACGCGGATTGCCTTGGTTTCCTCGCCACAGAGGCGGTAGCCGGCCGTGCGGTTGTCCTTGGACCAGACGGCCTTGGTCGGCGCGAACGTGCCTGCCATGAAGCGCTTGTAGGAATTGATATAGGGTGCCAGGAAATAGGTGATCTCGCTGGCGTGCGCGAGCAGCCCGGCCACGTAGTGCTTCATGGTATCCGACATGCCATGTTTGCCATCCTTGTCGAAAAAGAGTGGCGTGGTGCCGTCCGAGTTCCAGAGCGACTGGTGGATATGGGATGAACTGCCGGCGGCACCGTAGTTCCACTTGGCGAGGAAAGTGATGGCTTTCCCCTTCGACCACGCGATCTCCTTGCAGGCGTTCTTGATGATCACATGCCGATCGGCCATGGTCAGCGCATCGGCATAACGAACATTGATCTCCTCCTGGCCGGCGGACGCCTCTCCCTTGGAATTCTCGACCGGAATGCCGGCACCCTGCAGGCCGGTGCGGATCGCCCGCATCACCTCCTCTTCCTTGGTCGTCTGGAAGATGTGGTAGTCCTCGTTGTAGGCGCTGGCGAGCTTGAGGTTGCGATAGCCGCCTTCGCGGGCGCTGTCATAGGGTTGGTCGAACAGGAAGAATTCGAGCTCGGTCGCCATGAAGGCGGTCATGCCCATCGCCTCCAGGCGCTTCACCTGCTTCTTCAGGATCGCACGAGGTGAGTGCGGCACTTCCTCATGAGTGTGATGGTCGAGCACATCGCAGATGACCAGGGCGGTCCCCTCAAGCCACGGAAGTCTCCGCAGCGTCGAAAGGTCCGGCTTCATCGTATAGTCGCCGTAGCCCTGCTCCCAGCTCGACGCCTTGTAACCGGGAACGGTTTCCATCTCGATGTCGGTCGCCAGCAGATAGTTGCAGCTATGGGTTTCCTTCCAGGCACCCTCGATGAAATATTCTGCCTGAAACCGCTTGCCCATCAGCCGCCCCTGCATATCCACCTGGGCGGCGATGACGGTATCGATGCGCCCCGCGGCGACGTCGAGCTTCAGATCGTCGAAGGAGTAACTTGCGGCCATGCGTTTCATCCACTGCTTGAAAAATGGGAGGCGCGACCCGGCGGCCGCGCCTATTCAATGCAATCAGGCGAGCGAAGCCGCCTCCTTGTGCTCCATCGCGAATTCCTCTTCCGGCGAGAGGATCAGGCGATGCCTGCCGACGGCCGCGAAGTAGGCGATCGCGATGGCAAACCAGACCACGACCCAGAGCACGCCCTTGGTGAAGTTCGGATCCTGGATTTGGTAGAGCAGCGTGACGACGGCGATGATGATCGTCAAGGTGGCCCCCGGAATGCCAAGCGGCGAACGATAGGGTCGCTCGATATTGGGCAATTTCCTGCGCAGGATGATGAAGGAAATCGCCTGCATGATGTAGGAGAACATCGCGCCGAAGACCGCCATGTTGAGCAATACGCTGCCGATGATGCTGCCGCCCTGCTCCGCGCCGAGCGAGAACCAGATCACCAGCATGACCGCAAGACCGATAACCGAGCCGGCGACCATCGCAACGTACGGCGTCTTGTAGATCGGATGGGTCACGGACAACGCGGTTGGGAAATAGCCGGCACGAGACAGAGAATAAACCTGACGCCCCTGCGCATACAGGATCGTATGGAAACTGGCGATAAGGCCCGTCAGCGCCACGAGACCAAGGACCACCACGCCGCTATCGCCGTAGACCGCCTTGAACCCGTCGAGCAGCGGCTCAAGCGACGACCCAAGATGGAAGGAACCAACACCCGGTACCGACGGATTGAGCAGGACGATCATGAAGGCCGAGACCATCAGCGTTATCATTCCGAGAATGATACCTCTCGGCATGTCGCGCTTCGGATCAACGGATTCTTCCGCCGCCAGCGGAAGCTGCTCGATCGCGAGGAAGAGCCAGACGGCAAAAGGAAGTGTCGCAAGCACGCCGGAAAAGCCGAAGGGGAACCAGGAACCGTTACCCTCGGGCAGTTCGACCGCGGCGCCATCCGGGCCGACACCGATGTTCAGGGCCCAGCGGGAGAAATCCATGCTCGGGATTGCGCTGATCCAGAAGAACACCAAAACCGCCAGCGACAGGACCGTGATGACCAAGGTCACCTTGAAGGACAGTTCCAGGCCGAAGACGTTCAGCGCCAGGAAGATCGCGTAGAAGACTATCCATATAAGCGGCGAATAGGCGGGATCGAAACCGAAGATCTGGTTCACGTAAGCGGTGATAAAGGTAACGATGACTGCCGGCGTGAGAACGTATTCGACGTTTTCACAAAGTCCGGTGACAAATCCGCCCCAAGGGCCCATGGCCGTCCGAGCGAAGGAATAGGCCGCCCCCGTATGCGGCAGGGCCGGGCTCATCTCTGCAATAGAGAAGGTGAGGCCGACATACATGATGGCGATGATGATGCCGGCGACCAGCATGCCGCCCCAGCCGCCGGTCGAAAAGCCAAAATTCCAGCCGGAAAAGTGACCGGAAATGACGGCTCCGACGCCGAGCGCCCAAAGCGACCAGACCCCTGCATAACGGGAAAGCCCGCGTTTTTCGAAATAGGATGCGTCGGCCTTCTTGTAGCTGACACCTGCAGATGAACTTTCCATGCCCTTCTCTCCTGATCAAAGAAACGGGCGGCTGGCCGCCATGGCCAGCCCCACCCCAGTCGACATGCCATGGCGCCGCCCGCTTTTGTCGGTGTCGGCGCGCCCGCAGCTTTCGCTGCTCCCCCGGGGTCTTATTCCTGGATGTCTGCGAGGCTTTCCCGCAGCAATCCAGTCAGAAAATCGGCCGTGACCCCCTGGCCGATTTCGTCTGCTATCAGGTCGTTCCTGATCTCGATCATCACGTTCAGAAGCCCGGCCGGCAAGGCCTGGACTTCCAGAGTATGGGTGACGCCGTCCGCAGGGCCGTAAGGTTCGTTGCGCTCGACACGGTAGAGATGCGTGTCTGACGCCGCTTTCAGCATCCGGTCGGCAAGCCGGCTATCGGTATCGTGCAGGATGCCGATCTCGACCGACCGCTCCCTGCCGAAATAGACCGGGGTGAAACTGTGGATGGTGACGAGCACCGTCGGCTGTCCTCTTTCCCGTCGCGCTGCGATCTCCTCGCGGATACGGCCGTGGAAGGGCATATAAAGCGCGGCAGTGCGGCGCGAGCGCTCGTCCTCCGTCAGGTTTTCATTGCCGGGGATCCGGAAGACTTCGGAGACGCTCGGCATCGCCGCGGGTGACTCCGGCGGTCTGTTGCAGTCATAGATAAGGCGGGAAAAACGCTGATAGACGAGGGTCCCATCGAGGCTTTTTGACATGCGTCGCGCGACCGCAAGCGCACCCGGATCCCAGGCGATATGAGACGACAGGGCCTCGTCGGAAAGCCCCAGATTGCCATAGCGTTGCGGCAGGCGCTGCGAGGCGTGCTCGCAGATCAGCACCACCTCTCCCCTGCCGTTGGGATTTTCCACGGCAACGGGCTCGCCATCCATTTCGCCGAGAACTTCCGACTGCACCAGCATCAATGCGTCCCGCACAATCTGATCAAAATGGGAATAAGAAGAGAATTCTTCACTTTCCTGTCGCCGTCAATGAGATTCTGAAAATTTCTCTTCAAAAGCACCGTTGACTTCTCCTCGGAAACGATTGTTAATTCCGTCAGGAAACCGGCGCAGACCGGAGGGAACAGCTTTCGTGCCACCAACAGCACGCACCGTATCGGATGTCATTCGTGTTCGCTACGACAGCCTGACGCGCGCGGAAAAACAGTTGTCGGACATCCTATTGGAGAACTATCCCGTGTCGGGGCTTGGCAGCATCACGACGATCGCGGACAATGCAGGCGTTTCGACGCCGACGGTCGCGCGCATGGTGCAGAAGCTCGGCTACAAGGGATACCCGGAGTTCCAGTCGCATTTGCACCAGGAGCTCGAAGCGACGATCTCCAACCCGATAGCGAAACACGACCGCTGGGCCTCCAACGCGCCCGGCACACATATCCTCAACCGTTTTGCCGATGCTATCACTGCCAACTTGCGTGATACTTTGTCTGATCTGGACACGACGACCTTCGAGCACGCGGCTGCACTTTTGCGTGACCGCGATCGCAGCATCTATTTCGTCGGCGGCCGTATCACCGGCGCTCTGGCAGAATATTTCTTCACCCATATGCAGGTCATCCGTCCGAAGACGACGCTGATTTCCAACAATTCCAGCTCCTGGCCGCAGCACGTGCTCAATATGAGCGCCGGTGATGTGCTGGTGATTTTCGATATCCGCCGCTACGAGCAGGAGATGGCGACGCTAGCGGAGGCCGCGAAGGCAAACGGCGTCGTCATCATCTTGTTCACGGATGTCTGGTCGTCCCCCGTTGCGAAATACGCGCAACACGTCTTCAAAATACGGATCGAAGCGCCGTCCGCCTGGGATTCTTCCGTTATCACTCTCTTCGTTGTGGAGGCGCTGATCGAGGCGGTACAGAGCGCCACATGGGAGGAGACACGCGAACGCATGAACTCTCTGGAAGGCCTGTTCGAGCGGTCAAGACTTTTCCGCCGCCCCAACCGTCAGACCCGCTCCGACTGACATCGGAGGCAAATGGAATATGCCGGCAAATCCGGGTTTTATGAGCAAATGCTCACGCTCCGGGCTGTCATATACGATACATAAACTGGCTCTACGAGTCGCGCCCGACGCGACCTGAACCCTAGGAGGATACCGTGCTCAACAGGACCCAACGTCTTCTTTCGATGACGACTGCCATCGTCATCGCTTCGGCGAGCCTCGCCGCCGCCGAGCCGAGCGCCGAGCTGATTGCTGCCGCCAAGAAGGAGGGCACGTTGACCACGATCGCCCTGCCCCATAACTGGTGCGGCTATGGCGACGTGATCGCAGCCTTCAAGGCCAAGTACGGCATCGAAGTGAACGAACTGAACCCGGATGCCGGCTCGGGCGACGAGATCGAAGCCATCAAGGCCAACAAGGGCAACAAGGGGCCTCAGGCTCCGGACGTGATTGACGTCGGTCTCTCCTTCGGCCCTTCCGCCAAGGCAGAGGGCCTGCTGATGCCGTACAAGGTCTCCACCTGGGATACTATTCCGGATAGCGCCAAGGATGCCGAAGGCTACTGGTATGGCGACTATTACGGCGTTCTCTCCTTCGTCGTGAACACCGACATCGTGAAGGACGCGCCAAAGGACTGGGCCGACCTGAAGAAGCCGGAGCTCGCGAACTCCGTCGCTCTCGCCGGCGATCCGCGCGCGTCGAACCAGGCTGTCCAGGCCGTCTATGCCGCTGGCCTGGCTGCCGGTGAAAAGGATGCAGCCAAGGCGGGCGCCGCCGGTCTTTCGTTCTTCTCCGAGGTCAACAAGGCCGGCAATTTCGTCCCGGTCATCGGCAAATCCGCCTCGCTTGCCCAGGGGTCTACTCCGATCGTCATCGCCTGGGACTATAACGGCCTCTCCTGGCGCGACAGCCTCAAGGGCAACCCGCCCGTCGAAGTCGTCGTTCCGGCTTCCGGCGTCGTCGCCGGCGTCTACGTCCAGGCGATCTCCGCCTTCGCCCCGCATCCGAACGCCGCCAAGCTCTGGATGGAATTCCTCTATTCGGACGAAGGTCAGCTCGGCTGGCTGAAGGGCTATTGCCACCCGATCCGCTTCAATGATCTTGCCAAGAACAACAAGATCCCGAAGGAACTCCTCGACGCCCTGCCGCCGGCCGCAGCCTATGAAAAGGCCGTTTTCCCGACGCTTGCCGAGCAGGAAGCCGGCAAGACCGCGATCACCACGAAGTGGGATGCGACTGTCGGCGCCAACGTGCAGTAACGTGACGCAATCAGTCTCCCCGCGACTTGCGGGGAGACCTTCTTCTTTCTCGGGCGAAACCGGAACGCATGAGCACCGCCACCACGTCCTTCATCGACCGCCGCATTGTCGTCGATTGGCTCGGCATCGCGCCGTTCATGATCTTCGCGCTGATGTTCCTGATCATCCCGACGCTCTATCTGGTGACGGGCGCCTTTTTCACGCCGGACGGTGAGTTCACCTTCAAGAACATCGTCGACCTCTTCACGCCGTCGATCATGAGCGCCTACTGGATCAGCATCAGGGTCTCGGTCGCATCATCCATCGGCGGCGCGGTGATCGGTTTCTTTCTCGCCTGGGCGATCGTGCTCGGCGGCGTACCCTCCTGGGTCCGCTCGGGGCTGCTGACGTTTTCCGGCGTCGCGTCCAACTTCGCCGGCGTACCGCTTGCCTTCGCCTTCCTCGCCACGCTCGGCCGCACGGGTCTCATCACCGTTCTGCTGCGCGACTGGCTTGGCTTCAACCTCTACTCGACCGGCTTCAACATCCTCTCCTTCTTCGGCCTGACCATCACCTACATGTTCTTCCAGATTCCGCTGATGGTGCTGATCCTGACACCGGCACTCGACGGCATGAAGAGGGAATGGCGCGAGGCCTCGGAAATTCTCGGCGCTTCGACCTGGCAATATTGGCGCATGGTGGCGCTTCCGATCCTCTGGCCAAGCCTGATGGGCACGACGCTGCTTCTCTTCGCCAATGCCTTCGGCGCAATCGCAACGGCCTATGCGCTGACCGGCTCCTCGCTCAACATCGTGCCGATCCTGCTCTACGCCCAGATTCGCGGCGATGTGCTGCACAACGCCAATCTCGGCTATGCGCTGGCACTCGGCATGATCGTCATCACCGGCATCTCCAACATCCTCTACATCTGGCTGCGCACCCGCGCTGAACGGTGGCAGAAATGAAGACGAGCAAGATCCTGGCCTGGATCGCCATCGCCATCGGCCTGATCTACTTCTTCGTGCCGCTGATCGGCACCTTCGAGTTCTCGCTGCGCATGCGGCGCGGCGAATATTCCTTCGACGCCTATCAATCCGTCTTCTCGGATATGCAGTTTCGCGAGACCTTCGGCTTCTCCATGCTGATGGCGCTCTTCACCATCATCTTCGGCATGCTGCTGGTCGTGCCGACCGCCTACTGGGTGCGGCTGCGCCTGCCGCAGATGCGCCCGGTCGTCGAATTCATCACCCTGATGCCGCTCGTCATCCCGGCCATCGTCATCGTCTTCGGCTACCTGCGCCTCTACAACTCCTCGTCCTGGCTGCCCTTCACCGGCTCGACCCAGGGCACGAACGCGCTGCTCGTGCTTTCCTACATCACGCTTTCACTGCCCTACATGTATCGTTCCGTCGATACGGCGATGCGGGCGATCGATGTGAGAACGCTGACGGAGGCCGCCGAGATCCTGGGCGCCAAATGGCCGACCATCATGTTCCGCTGCATCTTTCCGAACGTCATGTCGGGCGTTCTGTCCGGCGCCTTCATTACCTTTGCGATCGTCATGGGCGAATTCACCATGGCAGCGCTTCTCAACCGCCCTGCCTTCGGCCCCTACCTGCAACTCGTCGGCGCCAACAAGGCCTACGAGCCGTCCGCGCTCGCCATCATCGCGTTTGCCGTCACCTGGCTTTCGATGGGGCTCATCCAGCTCGTGTCCCGTTTCAGCAAACTGGCGCCTTCGCGTCCTTGAGGAATTTCCTGCATGTCGTTCTTGGTACTCGAAAACATCAAGAAGAGTTTCGGACAGGTTCAGGTCGTGAAGGACTTCAGCATGGCGATCGAAAAGGGAGAGTTCGTCTCCTTTCTCGGCCCCTCCGGCTGCGGCAAGACCACCGTGCTGCGGATGATCGCCGGCTTCGAGACGCCGAGCGACGGAACGGTTGTTATCAACGGCAAGAACCAGAACCGGCTCAAGACCAACCAACGCAATATCGGCATGGTCTTCCAGGCCTATGCGCTTTTCCCGAATATGAACGTCTTCGACAATGTCGCCTTCGGCCTCAAGGTTGCCGGCAAGCCGAAGAGCGAGATCGAGACGCGCGTGAAGGAGATGCTGGAACTCATCCATCTGGAACATCTCGCCGACCGCTACCCCTACCAGCTGTCCGGCGGTCAGCAGCAGCGCGTGGCGCTGGCGAGAGCACTTGCCCCGAAACCGCAAGTCCTGCTGCTCGACGAACCGCTTTCGGCGCTCGACGCCAAGATCCGCGTGTCGCTGCGCGAGGAGATCCGCCAGATCCAGAGCCGGCTCGGCATCACCACGGTCTTCGTGACCCACGACCAGGAAGAGGCGTTGTCGATTTCCGACCGCATCGTCGTCATGAATGCCGGCCGGGCCGACCAGATCGGCACGCCATCGGAAATCTACAACCGTCCTGCCACCCGCTTCGTTGCCTCCTTCGTCGGCACGCTCAACATAATCGACGCGGTCGTCGTCGATCCTGCGGCCAACACGATCAAGGTCGGCGAGAATGTGGTGAAGTTGCGGGAACCCATAGGTGCGCTAAAAGGCGGCGACAAACTGTCCATCGCACTTCGCCCGGAAGCCGGCTCGCTTTCCGACAACGCCAAAGGCGATACGTCGCTGACCGGCAAGGTCACCTCCTCGCACTTCCTTGGCTCGGTGATACGCACCAAGATCGACGTCGGCGGCGACCAGATTTCCTTCGACATGTTCAATGCGCCGGACGCCGTCATGCCGCAGGCGGGCGAGACCGTGACGCTGTGCTTCAACGCCAGCGACTTCCTGATCGTCCGCGAGTGATGTGATCCGGCAAACCTGATAACTCTCGACGTCACCCTCGGCCTTGTGCCGAGAATCTGCAGACGTCAGCGGTTTGCAGATGCTCGGGACAGGCCCGAGCATGATGGATCAAAGGTTTTCGAATCTTTGCGAGCAGGCTGAAGGGGCACCATCCCGCGCCCTTTCGGGCTCCACCTATGCTGCGTCGTCGACTGCATCCCGGCCGGACGACGGTACATAGTTGAGAACCGGGCCGAGCCAGCGCTCGACCTCCTCGATCGCCATGCCCTTGCGCCTGGCGTAGTCCTCGACCTGGTCCCGCTCGACCTTCGCGACGCCGAAATAATAGGATGCGGGGTGACCGATATAGAGGCCGGAAACGGACGAGCCCGGCCACATGGCGTAGCTTTCCGTGAGCTCGACACCGGTCGCGTTTTCCGCGTCGAGCAGCCGGAACAGCGTCGCCTTTTCGGTATGGTCAGGCTGGGCCGGATAACCGGGGGCCGGCCGGATACCGGCATAGGCTTCCGCGATCAGATCGTCGGAGGAAAGTGTCTCGTCCGCCGCATAGCCCCAGAATTCCCTGCGGACACGCGTGTGCATGCATTCCGCAAAGGCTTCTGCAAAACGGTCTGCCAGCGCCTTGACGAGGATCGACGAATAATCGTCGTTCGCCCGTTCGAAGCGCTCGGCGATCGCCACTTCCTCGATGCCTGCCGTCACCACGAAACCGCCGACGTAATCCTGAAGGCCCGTCGCAACCGGCGCAACGAAATCCGAAAGCGCCACGTTCGGCCGGCCGTCCCGCTTCGAAAGCTGTTGGCGCAGCGTGAAGAATGTCGCCAGTTCCCGGTTGCGGCCCTCGTCCGTGAAGAGGCGGATGTCGTCGCCAACCGCATTGGCCGGCCAGAAACCGATGACTGCGCGCGGCCGGAACCACTTTTCGGCGATGATCTTTTCCAGCATCTCCTGAGCATCGGCATAGAGCTGACGGGCTGCCTCGCCCTGCTTCTCATCCTCGAGGATCGCCGGGAAACGTCCTTTCAGTTCCCAGGTCTGGAAGAATGGCGTCCAGTCGATGTATTTCGCCAATTCCGCCAGATCGTAGGTCTCGAAGACCTTCGTGCCGGTAAACTGCGGCTTCGTCGGCCTGTAGTCCGACCAGTCGAGCTTTTCGGCATTGTCGCGGGCGCGCGCGATCGAAAGGCGCGTCTTCTCGGCCTCAGAACGGGCATGGGCCGCGGCCACCTTGGCATATTCCGCCTGCACGGTGCTGATATAGCCGGACCTCGCTTCGGGCGAGAGCAACGAGGAGACGACGCCGACGGCGCGGCTCGCATCGTTGACATAGACCGCCTGGCCGCGATCATAGCGCGGATGGATTTTCACGGCCGTATGGACACGGCTCGTGGTGGCTCCGCCGATCAGCAACGGGATATCGAAACCCTGCCGCTCCATTTCGGAGGCGACATGCACCATCTCGTCGAGCGACGGCGTGATGAGGCCCGAAAGCCCGATGATATCGACCTTCTCATTGATGGCCGTCTCGAGAATCTTCGTGGCCGGCACCATGACGCCGAGGTCGATGATCTCGTAATTGTTGCAGGCAAGCACGACGCCGACGATGTTCTTACCGATGTCGTGGACGTCGCCCTTGACGGTCGCCATCAGCACCTTGCCGGCGGACTTCTTCTGGTCGCCGCCATTGAGGCGCTTCTCCTCTTCCATATAGGGCAGGAGCACGGCCACCGCCTGCTTCATGACGCGAGCGGATTTCACCACCTGCGGCAGGAACATCTTTCCCGAGCCGAACAGGTCGCCGACCACGTTCATGCCGGCCATCAGCGGCCCCTCGATCACATGCAGCGGCCGCTCGGCCGACTGGCGTGCCTCTTCCGTATCCGCCTCGATATATTCGGTAATGCCGTTGACGAGCGCATGCGAAAGCCGCTTCTCGACCGGCCATTCACGCCAGGCGATATCCTGAGCCTTTGCTTCCTTGGTTCCGGCGCCGCGATAGCGCTCGGCGATTTCGAGCATCCGTTCGGTCGCATCGTCGCGGCGGTTGAGCACGACATCCTCACAGGCCTCGCGCAGTTCCGGATCGATGTTCTCGTAGATCGCGAGCTGGCCAGCATTGACGATGCCCATGTCCATACCCGCCTGGATGGCGTGGTAGAGGAACACGGCATGCATTGCCTCGCGCACCGGCTCGTTACCGCGGAAGGAGAAGGAGAGGTTCGAGACACCGCCCGAGACATGCACCAGCGGCATCTTCTCGCGGATCGTCCGGGTCGCCTCGATAAAGGCAACGCCATAATTGTTGTGCTCCTCGATACCGGTTGCGACCGCAAAGATGTTCGGGTCGAAGATGATGTCTTCCGGCGGGAAATCCGCCTCTTCGGTCAGGAGCTTGTAAGCCCGTTCGGCAATCGACACCTTGCGCTCGTAGGTATCCGCCTGCCCCTGCTCGTCAAAAGCCATGACGACGACCGCCGCGCCATAATTGCGCAGGAGCCGCGCCTGGGCGAGGAACTTCTCCTCGCCTTCCTTCATCGAGATCGAGTTGACGACCGGCTTGCCCTGCACGCACTTCAGGCCGGCCTCCATGATCTCGAATTTGGAGGAGTCGAGCATCAGTGGCACGCGCGCAATATCCGGCTCGGCGGCGATGAGGTTGACGAATTCGACCATCGCCTTTTCGGAATCGATCAGGCCCTCGTCCATGTTGATGTCGATGACCGCGGCGCCGTTCTCCACCTGGTCGCGGGCGACCGCGAGTGCTGCGGTAAAGTCGCCGGCGGTGATTAGCTTGCGGAACTTGGCCGAACCGGTGACATTGGTGCGCTCGCCGACGTTGACGAAAGGCACGTCCTTGGTGAACACGAAGGGTTCGAGGCCGGCAAGCGCCATGAACGGCTTGTGCTCCGGCACTTCGCGCGGACCATGCGCCGCGACCGCCTCGGCAATGGCGCGGATGTGCTCGGGCGTCGAACCGCAGCAGCCGCCGACGACATTGACCAGCCCCTCCTCGGCAAAGCCGCGGATCTGGCGCGCCATGTCGTCCGGCGTCTCGTCATAGCGGCCGAATTCGTTCGGCAGGCCGGCATTCGGATAGGCCGATATGAAGGTATCGGCAACCGACGAAAGCTCCTGCAGATGCGGGCGCATGGCATCGGCGCCGAGCGCGCAGTTGAGGCCGATCGTGAACGGCTTGGCATGGCGCACGGAATACCAGAAGGCGGACGGCGTCTGGCCGGAGAGCGTGCGGCCGGAAAGGTCGGTGATCGTGCCGGAGATCATTACCGGCAGATGGACACCCTTCTCGGCGAAACGCTCGGCGCAGGCGAAGATCGCCGCCTTGGCGTTCAGCGTATCGAAGATCGTCTCGATGAGGATGATGTCGGCGCCGCCGTCGATAAGGCCATCGAGCTGCTCGCCATAGGCAAGCCGCAGGTCGTCGAATGTCACCGCGCGGTAACCGGGGTTGTTGACATCCGGGGAAATGGAGGCGGTGCGATTGGTCGGCCCGATGGCGCCGGCGACGAAGCGGCGGCGCCCGTCCTCCTTCTCGGCCCTCAGCGCTGCACGGCGCGCCAGGCGCGCACCGTCACGGTTCAGGTCGTAGACCGCATTCTCCATCTGGTAGTCGGCCTGGGCAATGCGGGTCGACGAGAAGGTGTTGGTCTCGAGGATATCCGCCCCTGCCTTTGCATAACGATAATGGATTTCCTCGATCGCCTGCGGCTGCGAGAGGATCAGAAGATCGTTGTTGCCCTGCTGATGGCAGGCGCAGCCGGCGAAACGCTCGCCTCGGAACTGTTGCTCGTCGAGGCCGAGGCCTTGGATC
Organism: Rhizobium sp. YS-1r; assembly: GCF_000757525.1. Classification (NCBI taxonomy): domain Bacteria; kingdom Pseudomonadati; phylum Pseudomonadota; class Alphaproteobacteria; order Hyphomicrobiales; family Rhizobiaceae; genus Rhizobium; species Rhizobium sp. YS-1r. The sequence goes on from NZ_JPYQ01000006.1 coordinate 450,522, forward strand.
TGAGTGCCCATGGCGCCGTCGATGACCAGGATGCGCTCCCGCGCTGCGGCCTGAAGTGCCGCGAGAATTTCCGCGCCGTCGCGCCGAGAGGCTTCGGGGCCGAAAAGTTCATCGAACATGACATATCCTTATCATCTTTGGATCACTCAATAACCGCATAAACATATCTTTATGTCAATATATAACTTGGATCGGATTTGATATGACCAGGTCGAGGATTCAGCGATGACAGGAAACCGACCTGGCGTTATAGGCGTTGAGCTACGTACCCCACCAGAGATTCCGAGGTATCCCATGAGCGACAACAGTCAGATAGCCGCCAACTGGGCGAGCCTTCCCTATCATCGGCGCTGGCTGCTGGATCAGGCGGACGGGCTTTTCGATTTCTTCCAATACCGGGCCGTGAACCCGAAAGGAGGTTTCTTCGATTTCGATGACCGGGGAGCACCGCTCGGCGGCGCCAATCCGACCCGGGGCATCCATGCTTCCGCGCGGATGGTCCACTGCTTCTCGATCGGCTACCTGCTCGGCCGCCCCGGCTCCGGTGACGTGATCGACCACGGCATGCGTTATCTCTGGGAACGCCATCGCGACACGCAGCATGGCGGCTATTTCTGGCAGGTCAATGATGACGGCGCGGCCGATTCCGCCAAGCAGGGCTATGGCCACGCCTTCGTACTGCTGGCCGCCTCCTCCGCCAAGGTTGCCGGCCATCCGCTCGCCGACAGAATGTTGGCCGACATCACCGAGGTTCTCAAAACCAAATTCTGGGAAACCCGCCACGGCGCAATCGCGGAGGAATTCAATCGCGACTGGTCACCGGTCGATGGCGGAACCTATCGCGGCCAGAACTCCAACATGCACCTGACAGAGGCGCTGATGGCCGCTTTCGAGGCGACCGGCGAGAAAGCCTATCTCGACAAGGCCGAAAGCATTGCCGATCTCGTCATCCGCCGGTGTGCCGGCAGCGTCGGCTTCCGGGTTGCCGAGCATTTCGATGCGGAATGGACGATCGACAAGGATTATTACCATCCCGACGAGATGTTCCGCCCGGCCGGCACGACGCCCGGCCACTGGCTGGAATGGGCGCGCCTCGTATTGCAGCTCTGGACCCTCGGCGGCAAGAAGCACGCCTGGATGCCCGAGGCCGCGAAATCGCTCTTCGTACAGTCCATGTCACTCGGTTGGGACAAGGAGAAAGGCGGTTTCTTCTACACGCTCGACTGGCAGGACAGGCCGGCCAAGGTGAGCAAGCTCTGGTGGCCGATGTGTGAGGCAGTGGGGGCGGCACATTTCCTAAATGAGCTTCTGCCGGCGGATCGCTTCTATGAGGATAGCTATCGGCTGATCTGGGGAACGATTGCGAACCGGTTCATCGACCATGAAAACGGCGGCTGGCACGAGGAACTGACGGAAGACCTCGTCCCGGCCCATACCCTCTTTCCTGGCAAGGGTGACATCTATCACGCCCTGCAGGCCTGCCTCATCCCACTCTTTCCGGCAGCCGGCAGCCTGACCAGGGTCATCGTTGAGGCCGGCGGGCACATCTGAAAGCATCAACGACAGCGACGGAACCATAAGAGCCTGGATCAGTTCCGCTGTCACTGAAACGTGACATCGGAACTCGACCACTCATGCTGAACAGTCTCGCCCAGGAATTTTCACACGAAGCGCCGGTGACAATTGACGTGTTGCTGGCAAGATTGATTGGCGCCACAATTTTCTGCGGCCTCATCGGCCTCGAACGGGAATTCCGCAGGAACCCGGCGGGTTTGCGCACCAATATGCTGATCGGGCTTGCCGCCGCAGTGTTCACACTCGTCGGCCTTCAAATCATGCACGAGTTCGGCGATCTGCCGAATACCATCCGGATCGATCCCATCCGCCTTATCGAGGCGGTCACGGCCGGCATCGCCTTCCTGGCCACCGGAGTGATCATCTACACGCGCGGCGACGTGAAGGGGCTAACCACCGGCGCCAGCATGTGGCTATCGGGTGCCATCGGGCTTTGCGTCGGATTCGGCATGTGGGTCGTTGCGTTCGCGGCAACGATGATCGGCATCATCATCCTCTGGCTGCTGCGCAAGACCGAAGTGGCTACCGGCATGAAGGAGGATTAGCGGCTCAGCCGCCGGCTCGCGACGGGACCATAGCGTGGATATGGGTGACGAGTATTTCATATTCGTACGGCTTGACGATCACCGCGGAATGTTCGAGCTCCTCCATCCCCGGCACGTTATTGTCGCCCGTCGCGAAGATAACCGGCAGGTGCGGCAGCGTTTCCCTTATCTTCAGGATGAGCTGCGGACCGCTCATCTCCGGCAAATTCACATCGGTGACGAGGATGTCGACCGGATGGTCTCCCATGGCGGCAAGCGCTTCATCGGCCGAGCCTGCTTCCACGACACTCATGCCGGAATCCTGCAGGAGGTCCGCCGTCGATATGCGGATCAGGGCTTCGTCTTCGACCAGCAGCACGGTAATCGGCACGTTGGAGCTCTCGATAATGGCGTCGTCCTCGCCTATGAAATGGGGCAAATAGATGCGAATGATCGTCCCGTTGCCGGGCTTGCTTCGCGAAACGCATCGCACACACGACGCGGGAGAGGCTCTTTGCGGCTGCGCCCGATAGCCGCGAGAGAGGCATCGTCTGTCCTCACGAACCGCAATTCCCGGTCGAGAAGGACATAGGGATTGGGCGAGAGGTGGAACAGCTGATCCAAGTCGATGTCGGAAAACTCCGTCAATCGGAACATGCGCCGTCCCCGATGCCAATGCGGTATCAGGTTATAGAATTTCCGCGACTATTGACAATTGAATTCAAGCGAGTGCTGAAAAACTCCCACAGCATCATCGCAATGCACTAAAAAATACCTAAAGTCGCAATCCTGGTTCCAGTTCTGATACGCGGGAGTTGCACGTGCCGCACCTGTGCCACGTCGTGGAGAAACTGCACAAAGCCTCAGGGACTGAACGAGCCGATATCACCTCGACATGGAAACCTTCCGGACCATTTGCCGGAAGGCCCCATCAGCAAGCACAACGTGCCGATATGTAATCCAGCTTACTTCGGAAGGTAATAACGGCCGCGCTCGTCGCGCTCCAGCCCACTCGACCGGAAGGTGTCGAGTTCGCGCACCACTTCCCGGCCATCACGGCTGCCGACGGCAGCCATCAATTCCTCGAAATGTTTCGGGCCCGCCTTCAGCGCCGCTTCGAGTGAAGGATAACGTTCGCCGGGATAGGAAGGAGCCTGTGGCGTCACCAGTTCCCAGTTCTGCGCATGCTGCACCGGCCAGGTCAGATCGTAACCGGCTTTCGCGCCGGAACGGGCGCCGTGCAGCGACGGATCGAGAGGCGACAGCCGCACGCCTGTGGCGATCACGAGATCGCGGTCCGCCTGGAAACGCGTGCCGAACGCCCATTCCATCTGACTGTCGTCGAAGATGTCGATGTCTGGATCGACGACGAAGACGTTCTTGACGCCGACCGCGCCAAGGACCGCATAGAGCGCAGAACGCGCCTCGCCCGGATAGGTCTGGCGGATGGAGAAGCGCATGCTCATCGAGCCGCCGGCGGCGACCGGCGCATAGACGGCAACCGGCTGGCGCACCACCTCGCCAAGGATCTTCCAGACGTTCATCTCCATACGGAGCGCCTCAAGATTGGACGTATCGGTATAGTCCATGCGATTGCCGCTGATGGTGGCGGTCTGGAACAGCGCATCCTTGCGGTGAGTGATCGCCGTGACGTGGAAAACCGGATTAGTCTTCACGACGCCGTAATAGCCGAGATACTCGCCATAGGGACCTTCCTTTTCGACATAGCCACGCTCGTCGAAATAGCCTTCGATGACCATTTCGGCATCGGCCGGCACCATGATGTCGTTCGTAACGCATTTGACGACCGGCAGCGGCGCAGCCCTCAGCGAGGAAATGAGCTCGAGCTCATCGACGGGCTCTTTCATCGTCGCGGAAACCATGTCGATCGGATGGCACCCGACCACATAGGCGACGTTAAGGCGCTCGCCGCGTTCGGCAGAGGCCATATACATGACGCGAAGATCACTGGGCGCGATCAGGTCGACACCGGCTTCCTGCGGGCCACGCAGCATCAGGCGTCGCATGCCGCAGTTGTAGCGGCCGTTCTTGGGGTCGATCGTGTAATCGATCGTTGCCGATATATAGGGCGCACCGTCGAGCGCGTGCTGCACGTGGACCGGCAATTTGAGCAGATCCGCATCCGCACCGGTCAAAACGACCTGCTGCACCGGAGCCTCATCCTTCGAAAGTTTGACCAGTTCGGGCTTCAGCGACAGGCGGCGGCGCATTTCGAGAGCAACCTCGCCCGCCGGCACGCCGAAAGCCTTGGCAAGACGCGACCGGCTGCCGACAACGTTGCCGACCAGTTCCTGCCCCTCCGGGCCGACATTCCTGAACCAGACAGCCTTCGGATTGTTCTGCAGGATGGCCGCGACATCGGCGAGATCGACTTTTTCCTCCCGGACATCCAACTCATCGGCATTCAAGCCCTCGACAAAATTCCTGAGCCGAAAGCGGTCTAGGTCGAGCGCGGCAGCGGATCTGGTTGTCGTGTTGATGGTCATTCTGTCCTCTCCCGGAAGCAGTTTCGCGTGCGTCGTTTTCTATCCGCAACAGTTGATTAAATCAAATATAATTATACAATGTTGCATTAAGTCGCATTGGGAGACGCGGCTGACCGGCTTTGATGCAACGCCGGGTCGTTCATTGGGAGGAACTTTATGCAGAAGATCGCTCGTCGTTTCATGCTTGCAGCCTCGCTCGCATTCGGAGGCTCCGTCCTCGGGTTGTCGCCAGCCGCTGCCCAGGCGGATTTTCCAAGCCAGACTATCAGCATGATCTGTGCGTTTCCGGCCGGCAGCGGCGCAGACGTCATCGTCCGCTACTTTGCGGAAAAGATCGCAAAGCTCTCGGGTGCGACGATTATCGTAGAGAACAAACCGGGTGCCGGCGGCAATATCGCTGCCGAATATGTCGCCCGCGCAAAGCCGGACGGCTACACCATCTTCTTCCACACCGGCAGCGCCGTCGCCGGCAATATGCACATGTTCAAGAAGCCGCCGATCGATGTCGTAAAGGACCTTCAGATCGCCGCAACGATCAACAAGCAGCCGCACATGATCGCCGTACCGGTTTCCAGCCCGATCAAGAATATGAAGGAACTCACCGAATACCTGAAAAAAGAAGGTTCGAACGCAAGCTACGCCGTCAACAACACTTCCGGCAAGGTTCTGGCCGCTATCTACAAGGAGAAGGCCGGCCTGGAGACGGTTGAGGTCTCCTACAAGAGCAGCGCCGATTCGATGAACGATATCATGAGCGGCGCGATGACTTTCGCAGCCCAGGATCCGGTTTTCTCGCTCTCCCAGCTTCGCGAGGGCCGCTATCGCCTGCTGGCCGTCAGCTCTGCCAAGCGCATTCCAGGCGCACCCGACGTTCCGACGATGACAGAGGAAGGATATCCGATGGATCAGGTCGGCTGGTTTGCCATGATGGTTCCCTCCGAAACGCCGAAGGACATCATCGACAAGATCAATGGCTGGACCAAGGAAGTCCTCAGCCAGGACGACGTCAGGAAGTTCGTGACCGATCAGGGCGGCGATATCTTCATCAGCACGCCGGAAGAAGGCCAGGAATATCTGAAGAAAGAAGTCGCGGCCTGGGCAGACTACGTCAAAATCGCCAACATCCCGCAGCAATAATGTGGCCCAATTCGCCACAATCAGTTCAGAAGACCGCCCACCACCGGCGAAAAGCGGCGTCAGCGCCGCTTTTCTTTTTTGAGAACCGGACCATCTCCCTTTATCCGAGCAAACACGAAAAAAGCATATGCAATGCCGAGAGTGTGATCACCGCCACCATTGGACGTTGTGTCATACATCATGCTAAAAGCCGTTCCGGGAGAGGCAGCTGGGTTTCGTATGCACAGATGGAAGGGATTTTTCTTCGAGCAGTCGGCGGCGGGTGAGCATCATGGATATGCGCACGGTCGCCGATAGAACGGATGATTTCATCCAATCTTTCTTAAGTCGTCGGTTTTCTGCCGCCGAAGGTTACTTCATCGCGGCAGCGAGCGTGCTGATCGCCTTTGTGCTGCGCCTTGCCTTTTACGGCGTGTCTGTCGAGGGGCCGATATTCGTCTTCTTCGTCCCGCCAATTCTGATCGCCGCGGTTATCGGCGGCATGCGCTTTTCTCTTTTCGCCGTCGCCCTTTCGCTTCTGTCAGTCTATGCGATCAGGGATTTTTCGCCACGAGGTGCCACATCTTCGGAAATGGTATCCATCGGCATTGTCGGCGTGATCATAGCCCTGATCGGACAAATGCTCCATTCCGCCCGCAAGGCAATCGAAAGAGCTCAGGTCAAGGCGGATTCCCGTGAGGCCCAGCTTCGTTCCGTGCTCGACACCGTGCTTGATGCCAGCATCGTCGCCACCAAGGACGGAACGATCGTCTCCTTCAACGCGGCGGCGGTCCGTCAGTTTGGATATTCGGAAGACGAGGTGATCGGGCAGAATCTCCGCATACTGATGCCGGAGCCTTATCGTCGGGAGCATGACGGCTACATGGAGAGATATCTGAGGACCGGCGAAAAGCGGATCATCGGCATCGATCGCGTCGTCTTCGGACGCCGCAAGGATGGCTCGACTTTTCCAATGAAGCTCGCTGTCGGCGAAACTCATACAGATGGAGAAATCTTCTTCACAGGCTTCGTCCGAGACCTGACGGAACGGGAGGAATCGGCCGCGCGCCTGCAGGAAATGCAGGGAGAGCTGGCTCGGCTCGCGCGCCTCAATGAAATGGGCGAAATGGCCTCCACCCTTGCCCATGAGCTTAACCAGCCGCTCTCCGCTATCGCCAACTATGTCCACGGATGTGCACGTCTTTTGCGCGACATGGACGAACCGGTTGCGGTTCGCATGCGCGAGGCTTTGGAGGAGACCGCCAATCAATCGCTCCGCGCCGGGCAGATCATCAAGCAGTTGCGTGAATTCGTCATCAAAGGTGAAACGGAAAAATCGCCTCAAAACATTCGCCGGCTGATCGAAGACGCCGGCGCTTTGGCGCTTGTCGGTTCGCGCGAGAAAGGTGTCCAGACGATTTTCGAGTTCACGCCTGGCACGGAAACAGTCGTAGCGGATCGCATACAGATACAGCAGGTTCTGACAAATCTGATGCGCAACGCCATCGAAGCCATGCAAGGCAGCCCGCGGCGCGAGCTCGCAATCCGGACCGTCCAGGAAAACGATGACATGATGGCCGTGATCGTCCAGGATACCGGGCCGGGCATCTCTGGCGAGATTACCGACCAGCTTTTCAAACCATTCGTCACCACCAAGGCAGGCGGCATGGGGATAGGCCTTTCGATTTCCAAACGCATCATTGAAGCTCACGGCGGGGAGATGACGGTGTCGCGCAATCCGGCTGGAGGGGCGACGTTCCGTTTCACGCTTCCGATCGACATGGGGGAACGTGAGAATGCAGACAGGTGACTATACGGTCCATATCGTCGATGACGAGGAGGCGGTCAGGAAGTCCCTTGCCTTCATGCTGACCATGAACGGCTTTGCCGTGCGCGTCCATGAAACGGCCTCATCCTTCCTGCAATTCGCGCCCAGCATCCGCAATGGCATACTGGTGACGGACCTGCGCATGCCTGACATGACGGGTGTCGAGCTGATCCGCAGATTGACTTTAACCCGTGCGAAGATCCCGGCAGTTGTCATCACCGGTCATGGCGATGTTCCGATGGCCGTGGAGGCGATGAAGGCGGGCGCTGTCGATTTCATCGAAAAACCCTTCGAAGACATCATCATCATCGAAGCGATCCGGCGTGCCGCCGGACAGATACCGGACAAACCGCTCGATGTCGACAGCACAACGGAAGTGCTGACGCGCCTTGAAAGCCTAAGCGACCGGGAGCGGCAGGTGCTGGCTGCCGTCGTTGCCGGTCTTCCGAACAAGTCCATTGCCTATGATCTCGATATCAGCCCTCGAACGGTCGAGGTACATCGAGCAAACGTCATGGCCAAGATGAAGGCGAGGAGCTTGCCTCAGCTCGTCCGCATGGCGATAGCCGTGGGCTTCTCCTGGCAATGAGCTCCGTAAATTATTTCGGATTTCTTGATCTAACGCAAAGCGCATAACTCCGATAGGCTCTAGAGGCCTGATGCAAGCGGTAGTTCGACCGTCCCATCCGCGGGAAGTTCTGTGCTGGCATCATCGGGGATAATCATCGTTATCGCTCCGGATCTTGGTCTCCGGCAATCGCTGACATTCGCGCTCGAGGTGGAGGGATATCAGGTCGAAGCCTATGATTCCTGGGGCAAGGGCCGGGTTCCCGTCACGCCAGTGCGTTGTATGATCGTCGATGATCAGATACTGCGTGGCCATCACGACCTCCGGCAGGAACTCCTCGCTTCGGGCCATGCGATTATCCTGCTCACCGACGGCATGTCTCCGCCTATGGAGAACAATCCATGGCTCACCCTCACAAAGCCTTTTGATGGCGCCGATCTGGTGGATCTCGTGAAACACGTCGCACGAGCAACCTGACAATTTGTCCGAACCGCTTCCTCCCCCTCCACTACGTAAATACCCCTAGTGATACAACCGAATTTATCCCTGCTCCGTCGTGAGGCATCCTGAGATCGCAAAGGGGAGAATCGACGATATGCAGGACGATATGCAGACCGCAGCCGCTCATGCTATGCGACGGGAACTTGCACCGGGCCGGCCCATGTCGATCGTATCTCCGACAGCGGGTTTCCCGTCGACATATTCCGTCGTCACCTTCAATGCAGGAGCGGAAATCTATGCTCCCGGCGACAAGGCCGGCACATTTTACCAGGTCGAATTCGGCGCGGTGCGCGTGCATCGCCTGCTGTCGGATGGAAGGAGGCAGGTCATTGCCTTCCATCTGGCCGGGGAGACCTTTGGGTTCGAGGCGGACCGGACCCATAGTTTCTTCGCCGAAGCCATTACCCAAACAGGGCTGCGTGCCATCAGCCGCCCTGCAAACGGCGAAGCCTCTCCGGAGCTTCTCACGCTGGCGCTGCGCGGCATGCTGCGCGCCCACGAGCATATCATGATGATCGGCCGCCAGACGGCGGTGGAGCGGATCTCCGGATTCCTGGTCGACATGGCGGATCGCCAGGGCGGGATCGAATATTTCGACCTGCCGATGAGCCGTTTGGATATCGCCGACTATTTAGGCCTGACAATCGAAACGGTGTCGCGCGTTTTCGCAAAACTCCGTTCGGCCGGTCTGATCAAGCTGCGCAGCATTCGTTGCGTCGAACTTAAGAAGCTCGAAACGCTCCGCAGTCTCTGTGCATGAACTGAAGTAGCAATATCCGGCGTCATGCGGAAAAAGCACCGCAGATCGCCTCGCCTATGCCGATCAGATTCCCGTTGAACATAGCTTGTCGAGCAGGCTCCGCATTTTGCGCACAATCTCGCCACTCGTCTCGTGGGAGACAGGCGCCTGAAATCCGAAGGCAATCGCGCGTTCGTCCCTGCATTCGACCGGCTGGCGGCAGGAGCTGTGAACTTCATGCACCCCGGTTTCGCGCACGACCCGCTCGACATTGGAAAGGTTGATACCGCCGCCGGGCATGATCGAGATGCGCCCTCCCGCCTGCTCCATCAACTGACGGATAAGGTCGACCCCCTCCGGACCACTCACCTTGAGACCCGATGTCAGGACGCGCTCGGCCCCGAGCTCGATTGCCTGTTCTAAAGCTTCAAAAGGGTCGGGAACCAGGTCGAAAGCCCGGTGCAGCGTCACACCCAGGCCTTCGGCGCATGCCATCAGACGCTTGAGCATTGGCAGGTCGAGGGTCATGTCCGGGCAGCTCGCACCGATCACTACACCAGCCAGGCCCGCCGCCCGCACGGCCTCTATATCGGTCATCATCGCCGCTTCGTTGTCGGCATCGAAAATGAAATTGCCCGCACGCGGTCGAATGATCGCATAGACCGGTATCGGTACCCTTGCGGCAAGCGCCATCATGCCGGGCGGTGCAGTCAGGCCTCCGACATCGAGCGCGGCACAGAGTTCAACACGGTTCGCTCCGCCGGTGACGGCGGCGGCAAGCCCCTCGGGGCTATCGACACAGACTTCGAGAAGCACCGGCAAATCAGCCTCCCTGGTGGCCGAGCACGGCAGCACCGACCAATCCGCCGTCTTCCTGGCGGAGTGCGGGTGTCACCAGCGGATGATCGAAACGGTTGAGGATGCGTTTGCGCACCGCCTTGTCGAGCGCATCGATCAGCGGCCTCACGGAAGCAAGCCCGCCCCCCACCGGCACGATCGAAGCGCCAGTGACATTGACCGCGAGCGCCAACGGGTCGGCGATCAGTTCAAGCCAGACGGCAACGGTCTTCACCGCCCTCGCCCCGCCGATCTGCCAGTCTTCGAGGATGCGGTAGCTCGTCTCCTCCTGGCTGTGCAGAAAGTGGTGCAGCCGCTCGATGCCACGTGCGCCGCCAATCGTGTCGACGCAGCCAGACTGGCCGCAACCGCAGGAAAACCTTGGTATATGCAGCGTCTCACCGTTGAGTTCGACGGTCGTGTTCAAGATCGGGCCATGCCCCCATTCGCCGGTGACGCCGCCGGCGCCGCGCACCAGCCGCCCGTCGATTGCCAACCCTCCGCCAATGCCCGTGCCCATGATGGCGCAGAAGACGACCGAGTGACCACGGCCAACGCCCTCGTTCGCCTCTGCAAGTGTCAGGCAATCGGCATCATTGGCGGCAAGCACGGGCCGGCCGAGAATTTCCGCAAGCTCGTCGCCAATACGCCGCCCCGTAATGCAGGGAATGTTGGCCGATGTCGCAACACCGTCGCGCGGATCGATGAGGCCCGCGATCGACAGCGCGAGCGGAGATGCCGGATCGCCTTCATGGGCGTTGCGCGCGACCAGCGACGCCAGCAAAGACGAGAGCCGGCCCCAATCCGCGGCAGGTGTCGCCACCTTTCCGAGCTGCATCAGCGCACCGGGCACGGGCGAGACGGCAAACTTCATGAAAGACCCGCCGATATCGACGCAGAAGACCGGTCCGGCCGGCCCGGTCCGGCCTGTGGTGTGAGACGTGGCGGTCGCGATCGTCATTTACGCGGATCCAGAAGGTCGCGCAGCCCATCACCCAGGATGTTGAACCCGAGCACGGTGATCATGATTGCGAGGCCCGGAAACAGGGACATCCAGATATTCAGGCCGAGATAATTGCGTCCGTCGCTCATCATGGCGCCCCATTCCGGCAACGGCGGCTGGGCGCCGAGACCGAGGAAGGACAGGCTCGCGGCGGACAAGATGACGGTCCCTGCCGTCAGCGTCGACTGCACGATGATCGGCCCGATCGCATTGCGGAGGATATAGTGCGTCATAATGCGGCGACGCGAAACGCCAAGCGAGATTGCGGCTTCGACATAGTCCATGCTCTTCAGGCCAAGCGTGAGATTTCGGCTGAGACGCGCGTAGACCGGCACCGAGAAAATGGCAATGGCGATCAGAAGGTTGACGAGGCTGGTGCCGAGCACGCTGACGATCAGGATGGCGAGCACAATGCCCGGAAAGGCGAAGAGAATGTCCATCGTCCACATGATCGCCTGATCAACGTAACGGCCGCTCATGCCGGAAAGGATGCCGAGTGGCACACCAACGGCGACCGCCAACCCGACGCTCAAGACCACTTCGATCAGCGAGATGCGTGCGCCGTAGATGACGCGGGCAAGGATATCGCGGCCATTGTCATCCGTGCCGAAGGGATGCGCCCAGGACGGCGGCTCCATGGTCGCGAGCAGATCTTGCACATAAGGATCGGCGGGCGCGATCAGTGGCGCGAAGATCGCGGCCAGCACGATGATGCCGATCAGGAAGCCGCCGAGCGCGATACTGCGATGGTTCGCGACCCAGCGAAAGGCCCTGATCAAGACCGGCCGGCGCGACGCCTCGGGAATATCATTGCCGGTTTCGATCGTCGCCATCAGTCGAACCTTATCTTCGGGTTGAGGAGGGCGATCAGCAACTCCGCCAGGAAATTCATGACGACGACACCGGCGACTGCAACCAGTGTCACGCCCTGGATAACCGGATAGTCGCGATAGCGCACGGCATCGACAAGAAACCGTCCGATGCCCGGCCAGTTGAAGACAGATTCGGTGACGACCGCGCCCCCCATCAGGCTGCCGAAATTGAGGCCGACGATGGTGATGATCGGGATCAGCGCGTTGCGCAGCGCGTGGCTCCAGTAGATCGTCCGCGGCGCCACCCCTTTAGCATAGGCAGTGCGAATATAATCCTGCGACATCACTTCGATCATGCTGGACCGCGTCATGCGGGCGATCACTGCGGTCGGCAGCACGGCAAGCGTGATCGACGGCAGGATAAAACTCTTCCAGGACGCGGCGCCGAGCAACGGCAGCCAGCCGAGCTGGACGGAAAACGTATTCATCGCCATCAACGCCAGCCAGAAATTGGCGATCGAGGCACCGGCAATGGCAAGGATCATGACGATCTGGTCGGGCCAGCCATGCCGGTAGATCGCCGCGATCATGCCGGCTGGCACGCCGATGCCGATGGCGATCAGATAGGCGGTGATCGCAAGCCCGATCGTGAACGGCAGGCGCTCGGCGATCTCGTCGACGACGGGCAGCTTGGATTTGATCGAAACACCGAGATCGCCCCTCACAGCCCCATAGGCGAAGGAGGCGTATTGCGCCGGCAGGCTGCGGTCGAGACCGAGCCGTGCCGTCATGTTATCGACCGCTTCCTGCGTCGCTTCGGGTCCTGCCATCAGCCGCGCCGGATCGCCCGGCAGCGCGCGGATCGCCACGAAGACCAGCAGCGACACGCCGATCAGGATCAGCGGCAGGGCCAGCAATTTCCTGGTTATATAGGCTTTCATCCGCCTTCTACATTTTCATTTCAGGCTCTCCCATACCGGAAAGCTTCACGATCTATCGACATGGCCACACCACCCGACGTCATCCTCGGGCTTGTCCCGAGCATCTAACCACGTCCAATGTGGATAGATGCTCGGGACAAGCCCGAGCATGACGAACAGTAGGGCCGACACCTTCCAATTGACCGGAGCAGATGGCGGACGGGACAGACCCACCCGCCGCATACTCCTCGTATTACTTCCTGGCTTCCTTGACGACAATCAGGCCGCCCGGGATCACCCACGCGCCCTTGACGCCGGCGCGCGTCGCAAAAAGGTCCTGCTTCGTATAGAGCAGCACATGGGGCGCCTGCTCGTTCACGACCTTCTGGGCATCGACATAGATCGCGTTGCGGGCCTTATCGTCGAGCGTCGAGGCAGCCTTGTCGATCAGTTCGTCGAGCTTTGGATCGGAGAAGAAGCCAAGATTGGCGCCGGCCGGCGAGGCGCTCTTCGAATAATAAAGTGGACGGAACTGCAGGTCGGCGCCGTTGACGCCGGACGACCAGGACGCGATCGAGGAGCCTATATTGTCCTTCTCCTTGCCTGCCGGGTCGAGGAAAGCCGCCTTCGACCAGACGCCACCTTCCATCTTGCGCACTTCGAGCTTGACGCCTGCCTTGGCCCACATGGCCTGCAGGAGTTCACCGATGCGGGCTTCCTGCTCCTGCACGATGGTGGTCATCGCGAAGCCGTCCGGATAACCGGCCTCCTTCAGGAGCTGCTTCGCCTTCTCGACATCATAGGTATAAGGCGCGAGCGACTTGTCATAGCCTGGCGTCACCGGCGCCAATGGCGAATTGGCCGGCGTCGCATATCCCTGCATGAAAGCCTTGACGATGCCTTCGCGGTCTGTCGCGTAATTCAGCGCCTGACGGACACGCACATCGTCGAGCGGCTTCATCCTGGTGTTGAGCGAGACCCAGAAAACGGCCGAGCCATCCGTTGTGCTGAGCTGCATTTCGGGGTTGGCCTTGACCTGCTGGGCGAAGGCGGAAGGGAACGGGTTGATGACGTCGGCATCGCCTGTCTGCAGCGCCATGTTCATGACGGACGGTTCGGGCGTCCAGGTCCACTTGACCCCGTCCTCGCCTTTCGGGGCGCCGCCCCACCATTCGGTGTTCTTGACCTGCAGAACATATTCGCCGGACTTGTATTCCTGCAGCTTGTAAGGGCCGGTGCCGACCGCCTTGGCGCCGATCGTACCGGCAGCGTCAGCAGTCGGGCTCACGATCAGGCAAGGGCCAGTGGTCAACAGCGCCAGAAACGCCGGATACTGGGTCTTCAGCTTGAACTGAACCGTCATCGGATCGACTGCGGTGACGGCTTCGAGGAACGTGCGCAGGCGGCCGCTGGCGGCGAGACCGCGCTTGGTGTCGAGATGACGGGCGAAGTTCTTGACCACAGCATCGGCATCGAAGGGCGTGCCGTCATGGAACTTGACGTCAGTGCGCAACTTGAACGTCCAGACGAGTCCTGAGGCATCGGCCGACCATTCTGTAGCAAGCGCCGGCTTCAACGACAGATCGGGATCGCGCTTGACGAGGCCTTCATACATCGGATCAAGCAGAGCGGCTGTATAGGTCGCGGTCTGATCGCCCGGATCCATGGAGCGCGGAGCTTCGGTCTGCATCACGTTGAGCGTGCCGGCGCTAGCCGCAATCGGAAAAACGAGGCCCGCCGCCACTGCGGAAGCAAGCGCAAAACGACGGCTTTTCAGAAACATGGTCATGATTGTTCACCCTTGGTTTTGTTGATTTATGGGGCGGATTTTACCACCTTAGATCATTTTTATAATTTATTGGCGTTGATTTGTTCATTTTCTGAACTTAGTGTCAAGCCACTATCACCGAGAACCTACAGTCCCTTGAACGCCATGCTCACCTCATCCCAGCGCCAGTTGCTGCGCGTCATCAGTGAAGCCGGTCCGCTCAGTCGCACCGAGATGGCAAGCATGCTGGGCTTGAGCAAAGCGGCAATGAGCGGCATCGCCCGCGACCTCATCGATCTCGGAGTGCTCCATGAGACGGAGACGGTCTACGGCCAGGGCCGGCCGTCGATCCTGCTCGATCTGCATCCGGAATGCGCCTTCTTCGTCGGCATATCGTTGCTCGAAGATCCCGCGCCGATGATCCTGAGCGATCTGAACGGCAGGATCATTGCAAGGCAGGCGATACCTCTGTCGCGCGATCCGAAGGTCATCGCCGAAGCGATCACCGAAGGCCTGCCAAGACTTCTCGAATCCCATCCGGAGGCCGTAGAAAAACTCTCCGGCATCGGCGTGGCGCTTTCCGGCTTCGTCGACGAGACTCAGGCGAATTGCGTGCAGTCCACGCTGCTCAACTGGCAAGACGTGCCGCTGGCCAGGATCATCCGCGAGCGATCCGGCGTCGAGACCTTCATCGAGAATGACGCGAAGGCCGTTGCCGTCAGCGAAAAACTGTTCGGCAGCGCCCGAGAGATACAGAATTTCAGCGTCGTCTCGTTGGGCGACGGCATCGGCTGCGCCCACTTTATCGACGGCAAGCTCTATCGTGGCAATCACGGCGGCGCCGGCGAAATCGCTCACTGCACCATCGAGCCCGGCGGCGTGCCCTGCCGCTGCGGCAAGCGCGGTTGCCTCGATACCGTCGCGTCCATGAAGGCGATCAAGGAAATGTCGCGCGCCGAGGGGCTCGAATGCACATCGCTCTCCGATATCGAGAATGAGGCATCGACCGGCAACGCGGCAGCGATCCGCATCCTGCATCGTGCCGGCTCGGCACTGGGGCTTGCAATCGCCAACCTCATCCAGATAAACGATCCCGGCCTCATCCTGATCACCCATGTCGAAGGCTCGTTCGACGGCCTGTTTGGCACGGTGGTCAACCAGGCGGTCGAAACCAACGTGCTGCCCCGCTACGCCGGCCAGACGCCCATCCGCATCAAGCGCGTCGATGGCGACGTCTGGGCACAGGGTGCTGCGAGCATCGCAGCCCATAATTTCCTGATCGGCCCCAACTCCAACTGAGGTTTCCCTCCATGCCCAGGCCCTTGCGCATCGCTGTCGGCGGCATCCATATCGAATGCAGCACCTACAATCCGGTTCTGAACAAGGAGAAGGATTTTCGCGTCGTGCGCGGCGGAGAACTGACGGCGGCGCCCTATTTCGCCTTCCTCAAGGATTATGACGCCGAATTCCTGCCGACTATCCATGCCCGTGCGATTGCCGGCGGCCCGGTCGCCCGCGGAACCTACGAAAAGTTCAAGTCGGAATTCCTGGAGCGCCTGAAGCCGCTCTTGCCGCTTGACGGCCTCTACCTCGCCATGCACGGCGCGATGTATGTCGAGGGCATGGAAGATGCCGAGGGTGACTGGATCACCGCCGCCCGCGATCTGGTCGGCCCGGACTGCACGGTCTCGGCGAGCTACGACCTGCACGGCAACGTCACCCAGCGGATCATCGACGCGCTCGACATGTATTCCACCTATCGCACCGCGCCGCATATCGATGTCGAGGAAACCATGCGCCGCGCGGTGACGATGCTGGTCAAAAGCCTGACGACCGGAGTGAAGCCGACGCTTCTCTGGGCACCCATTCCGGTCGTACTGCCCGGAGAGCGTACATCGACGGTCGACGAGCCGGCGAAGAGCCTCTACGCCTTGATGCCGGAAATCGACGCCATTGAAGGCGTCTGGGACGCCTCGCTGATGGTGGGTTATGTCTGGGCCGACGAACCGCGCGCCACCGCCGCGGCGATCATGACCGGCACCGATCGCGCCGTGCTGGAACGGGAAGCCAAACGCGTCGCAAAGGCCTATTGGGATGCGCGTGAACAATTTGTATTCGGCTGCGAGACAGGTTCGATCGAGGAATGCGTCGACAAGGCAATCGCCTCGAAGACAGCCCCGGTCGTGCTCGCCGAGTCCGGCGACAACCCGACCGGCGGCGGCGTTGGCGACCGCGCCGAGGTGCTGGCCCGACTGATCGCCAGAGGTGCCACCGGCGTCGTCTTCGCCGGCATCGCCGACAAGCCTGCAACCGATGCCTGCTATGCAGCGGGTGTTGGTACCGAACTGGAACTCTCGATCGGGGCTTCGCTCGATGCGATCAACAGCAAACCGATCGAAGCCAAGGTAAAGGTCAAGTTCCTCCACGAGACGGCAGACCTCGCCGACCGCCAGGCCGTTGTCGTCATCGATGACGTCGAACTCGTGCTCTCGGCCAAGCGCCGGCCCTATCACAATATCCTGGATTTCACCCGGCTCGGCCTCGATCCGCACAAAGCGAAGATCATCGTCGTGAAATCGGGTTATCTCTCGCCGGAACTGGCGCCTATCGCCAACCCGAACCTCATGGCTCTGTCGCCCGGTGTTGTCGACCAGTTCGTCGAACGGCTGGAGTGCGCCCGCAGAAAGCGGCCGATCTATCCTTTCGACAAGGATTTTTCCTACGAGCCGCAGGTCTTCCTTTCGGCACGATCGAAAGATCGCTGACCCGCCGCCGCGGTTATCCGAGCGGCCGCTCAGGCCACCTGCCCTCTCCACGTCTCGCTGATGCGGCGGATGGCCTGCAGAAGATTGGCAGTCGGCGGCGTCATCAGACCCTTCTTGCGGCGGTAGACTCGGAATGTCCGCTGCCAGTCGAGCTCGGGCACGTTGACGCGCGCCATCTCGCCCCGTTCAACCTCCTCGCGCACCAGCGGCAACGGCATCCAGCAGAACAGCGACTCCGATAAAACCGCCGCCTTCAGCACCGGCACGGAGCGCGAGATGATCGATGGGGCATTCGGTTCCAGCGCGTTGTCGTGGAATCGGCGCTGCCATTCCCGCACCGTCGGAGTACCCGGCGGGGGCAAGGCCCAGTCGAAATCCGCCGCCTCTGCAAGCGTCACATGGTCCCGCCTGACGATGGGGTGGTCGCAACGCGCGAAGACAGACACCGTATCGTGCAGGATGTCCGGCGTGGCGATGACGATATCGTCGTCGAGGTAGGGTTCGGGTGAAATCGCGATGTCGACCGTCCCCCCCTTCAGCGCCTCCAGCACCCGGTCTTCGAGATCCTCGATGATCTGATATTGCACTTCGGGATGCTGTTTGCGCATCTCGCGGATGACGGTGATGATGAACCCGCTGACGACGCTCGCCACGCCGCCGATCCGCACGACGCCGCGGCTGGCTCCCTGCATCTGCTGTATGACATCGGAGGCATTGCCAATCTCCGACACGACCAGCTTGGCATAAGGCAGCAGCGCATCTCCGAATACGGTAGGCACCACGCCGCGGGTCGTCCGCTCGAACAGCGGTACACCATAACCGTCCTCAAGACGCTTCAGCATGCGGGTGATGGCCGGCTGCGTCATGTTCAATGCAGTCGCGGCCGCGCCCAGGCTCCCGCGTCGGGCACATTCCAGCATGATCTGGGCAGAACGCACATCCAAAGTCATGCCTTGGTGTAATGGATTCTTGGATATTCTTCAATTCCAAGACAGGGCGCTATCTGCGACACTGATAAGGATATAGTGCACGCGCGGGCTATGGGCTCGCGGGCCGGGAGGAGGCTCTGCATGAACAGGATGACGCGGGATTTTCTATCCGGCAGCACGAAATTGCGCGGCCAGACGGTCAGCGAAGCGGTCTTTGATTTTCTCAGGCAAAAAGGCATTGACCGGATTTTCGGCAATCCCGGCTCGACCGAACTGCCGATGTTCATGAACATCCCGGAAGACTTCTCCTATGTGCTCGGCCTGCAGGAATCGATCGTCGTCGCCATGGCGGATGCCTACGCGCAGGTGAGCCGCAAGCCCGCCTTCGTCAACCTGCATTCCGCCGCCGGTCTCGGCCATGCGCTCGGAAACATCTATACGGCCTACCGCAACCGTGCGCCGCTGATCATCACGACAGGCCAGCAAAGCCGTGAGCTCCTGCCGCACGATCCGTTCCTCTTTGCCGAGAGCCCGACGGAGTTCCCGAAACCTTACATGAAATGGGCCTGCGAGCCGGGCCGGGCCGAGGACGTGCCGGCGGCGATTGCGCGGGCCTATTACATGGCGATGCAGGCACCGCGCGGCCCCGTCATGGTCTCCGTTCCCTTGAGCGATTGGCAGGCAGAGGCAAAACCGATCGCCATCCGTGATGTCGAGACGATGATCAGCGCCCCTGCCGCAGCGCTGGATGCGCTTGCCCGCGAACTCAATGATGCGGCGGAACCCGTGCTCGTCGTCGGCCCCGGGGTCGACATCGACAATGCCTGGGATTCGACTGTACGGCTGGCGGAAATCCTGCAGGCAAGGGTCTGGGTGAGCCCGCTTTCCTCGCGCTGCAGCTTTCCGGAGCGGCATCCGCTCTTCGCGGGTTTCTTGCCGGCTTTTCAGCCGAAGCTGTCGCAATGCCTCGGCGATACGGACCTCGTACTGGTCCTCGGCGCGCCCGCCTTCACCTATCACTTCGCCGGATCCGGTCCCGATATCCCGGAAGGCGCGGAACTCCGGCTCATCACCGATGACCCGGCGCAGGCTGCAAGCGCGATCGCCGGCAATGCGATGATCTCCAATCTGCGCGCAGCAACCGAAGGCCTCGTTTATCGCCTGCGCTGCCGGCCGCAGCGTACCGATGGTCCCGCCCGCATCATTCCGCGGCTCAAAGCACCGAAGGGCATCGGGCAGGAATTCTTCTATCAGACGCTCGCCGACGTCCGCTCGCCGGACAGCATCGTCTTCGAAGAAGCGCCGGGCGGCCGCGACGCGCTGCACGATTTCTTTCCGATCGAACGGCCGGGCGGCTTCTTTGCCACGGCGAGCGGTGGCCTCGGTTACGCCCTGCCCGGCTCTGTCGGCGCCGCCTTGACGAAGCCGGAACAGCCGGTGATCGCCGTCATAGGCGATGGGTCGAGCCTCTATTCCATCCAATCGATCTGGTCTGCCGTGGAATACGATGCGAACCTGTTGATCGTCATCCTGAACAACGGCGGTTACAAGGTGCTGAAGGCGATCGCCGAAAGGAGCGGTTCAGGCCGCATCGACGGCGTCGACATCGGCCACATGGATTTTGTGAAGATCGCGGAAGCGCAGGGCTGCAAGGCGGTGCGCTGCGAAAAGGTAGAAGAACTGGCATCGTGCCTGCGGTACCTTCTCAGCATGAAAGGACCGCGTCTTTTGGAAGTCATTCTATCAGAGGAGGAGACTGAAATGAATGTCGCTGTCAGAAACGAGACGATACTGAAGACGCCCGAGAAATTCTTCATCAACGGCGAATGGGTGACCCCGTCCGGAACCGGAAAGCTCGACGTCATCTCGCCGGTGACCGAGGAACTGCTGCTCAGTTATCCGGAAGCGAGCAATGCCGATATCGACAAGGCCGTCACCGCCGCCCGCGACGCTTTCGACAACGGACCCTGGCCACGCATGAGCTTCAAGGAGCGCGCAGGCTACTTGCGCAAGGTGGCCGAACTGCTGACAGCTCGCCTTGATGACATTGCCAACGCATGGACGACCCAAGTCGGGGCGCCCATCTTCCTGACGAAGAAGCTCGTCGGCCAGAATCCAGGTCTCTTCACCTACTATGCGGACCTGATCGAAAAGGACGATTTCGTCAGCCATCGAAAGCGGGCCGACGGCGGCGAAGTCCGCGTCGTCCGCGAGCCGGTCGGCGTCTGCGCGGCGATTACGCCATGGAACGCACCGATGGTTCTGCTGAACTACAAGGTCTCCGCCGCTCTTGCCGCGGGCTGCACGGTGGTTGCCAAGCCCTCGCCGGAAACGCCGCTGGAAGCCTATATCCTTGCCGAATGCATCGAACAGGCGGGATTGCCGAAAGGCGTCTTCAACCTCGTGCCGGCCGGCCGCGAAGGCGGGGATTATCTCGTCCGCCACAAGGGCATCGACAAGGTCTCCTTCACCGGCTCGACGATCGCCGGCCGGGCGATCGCCTCGGCCTGCTCCGAACGCCTCGCCCGCTACAGCCTGGAACTCGGCGGCAAGTCTGCGGCAGTGCTTCTCGATGACGCCGATTTCGGGAAGGCCTTGCCGAGCCTGATGGTCTATTCCATGCCGATCACCGGCCAGGTCTGCTTCTCGCTCACCCGCATCCTGGTGCCGGAATCTCGCAAGCAGGAATTCACTGACATGTTCGTCGGCGCGGTGAAGAACATCAAGGTCGGCGATCCGGCCGATCCGACGACGCAAATGGGACCGCTCACGATGGCCCGGCAGCTTGCACGAGTCGAAGGCTATATCGCCGCAGGTCGGGAAGGTGGTGCCAAGATCGCCTGCGGCGGCGGCCGTCCGGCAGGCCTTGGCAAGGGCTACTTCATCGAGCCGACGGTCTTTACCGACGTGACGATGGATATGAAGATCGCCCAGGAGGAAATCTTCGGGCCGGTCGTGTCGATCATCAGCTACAAGGATGAGGACGAAGCGGCGAAGATCGCCAACGATACCATGTACGGCCTTTCCGGCGCGGTCTTCACCTCCGATCCGGAACGGGGTTACGCATTTGCGCGCCGCATGCGCACTGGTAGCGTGACGGTCAACGGCATGATTGTCGACATCCACCATCCATTCGGCGGCTTCAAGCAGTCCGGCATCGGCCGCGAAGGCGGTCCTGAAGGGCTTGAAAACTATTTCGAGGTCAAGACGATCCACATGGCCTGAACGTCATCCGTCTGATCGCCACGATAAAAGGCCGCCGGGTGAAAACCCGGCGGCCTTTTTCTCTCCGCACTCTGGTGGATCGTAGATCAGAGCACTTCGAAAACTGATACCCGAACGGAATTCGCCATGCGTTCACCTGTGCCGATAAACATGGTATGGTTGAGCCACCGGTAACGTGGATCGCCCGTCTGGAAACGCGGATTGGTGCGCATGTAGTAGAGCGCCGGATCGACCGCCTCCCCCGCAGCAAGCCTTGCGAGAACCTCCGGCGGACCATGCCGGAAGCCGAAGTTGCGGATGTCGATCATCGCGCCGTCATGGGTCTCGATAACGTAACGCGTATCGAGCTCTGCATAGCCGGCATCATAGATGCTCTGCCAATCCGCGCCGAGATTGAGGATGCGCCCCGAGAAGCGCTCCCCCTCCACGGTGCCGCCGATGATCGGAATGATCCGCCAGCAGCCGCCCGGGCCACCTCCCTTTTCGATCGGCGGACCGAGTTCGGCGCGGATTTCGCAAAACGGTAGAAGTGCGGGAGCCCTCATGACCCCTCCTATCTCATCGTCATCGGCAGCCAGAGCGCAATTATCGGGAATGCGACGAGCAGGATCAGCCGGATGATATCTGTCAGGATAAAGGGCATCACGCCCCCGTAGATCGTCGTTATCTTGACGTCTTTGGCGATGGAATTGATGACGAAGACGTTGATGCCCACCGGCGGCATGATCATGCCGAGCTCGCAGGCAACGACAATGATGACACCGAACCAGATCGGATCGAAGCCGAGGTGGATGACGACCGGAAACACGATCGGCACCAGAAGGATGATCATTGCCATCTCATCCATCAACGCGCCGGCCACCAGGAAGATAACGAGAATGAGGGCGAGCGTGCCGTAGGGACCGAAGTCCAGACCAACCAGGAACGCCGTCAGCTTCTGCGGCGATTGGGTGATCGCCAGGAAATAGCCGAACAGGATCGCGCCGATCAGTACGCTGAACAGCGAGACCGAGGTTCGGAGCGATTCCACGAGGCTTGACATGATGAGCTTGGTGTTCAGCCGGCCGCGCAGAATGCCGATGACCATGGTGAGCAGCGCGCCGACTGCAGCAGCTTCGGTCGCCGTCGCAATCCCGAGATAGATGACCCCTATCACGGCAATGAACAGAAGCAACACCGCCCAGACATCGCGAAGCGAGGTGATCGCTTCCTTGAAATCGAATGTCTTGCCGGACGGCAGGTGCTTGCCGTGGGCAATCAGCACGGTCGCCATATACATCAGCGTCGCAAGAATACCAGGAACCACGCCCGCCATCAGGAGCTGCCCGACATCGGTCTCGGTCAGGAAGGCGTAGACCACCATCATGACGGAGGGCGGGATCAGGATCCCCAGCGTGCCGCCTGCCGCAATAACGCCGGTCGAGGTCGCGTCGGCGTAACCGGCCTTGCGCATCTCGGGCAATGCGATGCGGCTCATGGTCGCCGCTGTCGCAATCGAACTGCCGCAGATCGCCGCAAATCCGGCGCAGGCAGCAATCGTGGACAGCGCCAGCCCGCCGCGAAATTGCCCGAGCCAGGCATTGCCGGTTCGGAATAATTCCCGCGACATCCCGGAATTGGTCGCAAACACCCCCATGAGGATGAAGAACGGCACCAGAGTCAGGTTGAAATCGGTGATGACGCGAATCGGCGACGTGGTCAAAAGGTTAAGGGCCGGCGTAATGCCGCGCATAGCGGCAAAACCAAAAACCCCGACAAGGCCCATGGCGACACCGAGCGGCACACGCAGGCCCATGAGCACAAACATGGCGACGAAGCCGCCGATGGCAACGAGATCAGCGGTGTTCATACGCCATGGCCTTCAAGCGGATTGGTTTCTTCGTGCTTGCCACACACGAAGGGTGCCACAGCTGTAGTAACGACGGCCGAGGCACAACCGAACCAGATCAGGCCGACGAGAGGCCAGACGGGAATGCGCAAGTCGAATGTCGCTTCGTTGCTGCGATATGCGCCTGTCAGGCGAAAGAACATCATGTACGCGAGCATTGCCGTGAAGGCGAGCAGCAGTGCCCAGGCGATGAAATCGAGAACGCGTCGGCCCCATGGCCCCAAGGGCTCGTAGAGCAGATCCACCGCGATATGGCCGCCGCGATAACCGAGCGATGCGAAACCCCACATCATGCAGGCGCCGATCAGGTAGCGGGAGAGGTCGAAGGAATCCGGGATCGCCCAGGAGAAGACGTAACGGCCGACCGTCGAGACGACGATCAGAAGCGTGCAGAGGCCCAACAACAGGCCCGCGATCACATCGACAGCGTCGCTGAAGCGTTCGAGATATCGGTGCATGGCGTAACTCGATCTCGGGATGATAGGAAGGCAGGCGAAGGCTAGGCGCCTGCCCATCGATCAGGCTGCCGATCATTTTACGTTGGCGTCATATTTCTTCAGCGTCTCTGCCAGACTTGCCCAGGCTGATTTGGCATCGATACCGGCCTTGGTGGCAGCCGCCGCCCATTCACCCTCCAGGGATGCCGTCGCCTGTTTCCACAGGTTCACCTCATCGGGTGTTGGTTTGTAGAAGGTATGCCCACCGGCATCGATCATCTTCTGGCGGCCCGCGGCTTCGGCATCCGCCCACTTGCTCGCCATTTTTTCCGCCCATTCGGATGTGCAATGATCGTCGATCACCTTGCGATCCTGCGGCTCCAGACCATCGATCTTGGCCTTGTTCATGACGAAGGCGAAGGTCGTAACGTAAAAGGGCATGTCGAGATGATGCTTCGTTACGTCCTGAAGGCCGAATGTGTAGATCGAATTCCAGGGAGATGCGGTCATGTCGGCCGCCCCCTTTGAGATCAGCTCGCGCATCTCGCCGGCCGGCACCTGCACTGAGGCCGCACCAAGCGAACTCACCAGCCGCGCCATGGTCGCATGCGCCGGCCGGATGTTCTTGCCCTTGAGATCAGCCGGGACCTGGATCGGTCCCTTGGTGCCGTGCAGCGTGCCCGGATCATGGACATGCACCATGCAGACATAGACGTCGCTCATCTCCTTGGCCGAATACTGGCGGTACCACTCATCGAGCGCCCGCGAACCACTCTTGGCATCGGAAATCAGGAACGGAATCTCGCCTGCTGCGAGTATCGGGAAACGGCCCGGCTGATAACCTGGATTGATGAAACCGATATCGACGATACCATCGCGCGCCATGTCGTAGTGATCAGGCGCCGCGCCCAGCTGCGAGGCCGGATAAATTGTGATGTTGATGCGCCCGCCGGACGCCTCGTTGATCGATTTCGCCCAGGGCTCCATGCCACCCGCCTGCAGCATATGGGTCGCGGGAACCCAGTGCGACAAGGTCAACTCCACCTCGGCCGCCTGAGCCGATGCGCCCACTACCATAAGGCAGGCCGAAGCGAACAATGCCTTCAGTTTCATGCTTTTCTCCTCCCGTTGAATGAAAGGCCGGCGAAGCTCCCTCCCCGTCCGGCCGAACGTCTTTGCTAGACCTGCATTGCAGGCAGAACCCGCAACATCGTCGGTCAGCCAATGCAAAAATCGCGGCAGGGAGCTATTGCCGGCGTCCGAAGAGCGGCTGGGGAAAGATGCTCCATAGGACCTGCGGAGACGGAGGCGTTCTCCGCCTCCGCAGTCGAAATCGAGCCCGCCGAGTCAAAGGCAGACGCAACTGTCTTGAACAGCCGTGTATACACCGATTTCCTCCCAACTCGGTCTCCCAAGACGAATCCCACTGCCCTGAATATCGTCTACCCGAGTAGGCGAAGTTCAACACATCCACGCAGAAACGACAAGTTGTCATTTCAATTTGCATACAAAAAAATCAGGCGACCTGAGATTCTTTTGACGGGCTCTTCACCCGAATCTCAAACAGCTTAGAATAAGACCAACCGGTTCTTGCATACACGTGCAGCGGAATTCGCCGGTTGGACGGGTCAAGACCAGTCGAAGGGTGGAGGTGGTCCGGCTGCGGAAAGTCGGCAGTCGACTGGATTGGATATATCTATCAGCATCCCGGATCAGAGTATCGGGACGCTTGTTTCGTCATTGCAGACATCAGGGAGGAACAGAACATATGGACGATCTCGCTATACCGGCCGGCAAGGCGATTGCGGAGCTCAAGACCGTTCTCGGTGACCGGCTGGCAACATCGGTCTCGGTCCGGGACCACCACAGCCACGACACGTCGCGGCTGAAGCCTCATCTCCCCGATGCCGTCGCCTTTCCGCGCACCGAAGAGGAAGTCCAGGCGATCATTTCGGCCTGTGCCGCTCATGGCGTACCGGTCGTCCCCTTCGGTGCGGGCTCGTCCATGGAGGGCCATACCATCCCGGTTCGCGGTGGCATCACGCTCGACACCCGGGAGATGAACAAGGTCCTCGAAATCCGCCCGGAGGACCTGCTCGCCGTCGTCCAGCCGGGCGTCACCCGCAAGCAACTCAATGTGGAACTGCGCGAGACCGGATTGATGTTCTCTGTTGATCCAGGCGCCGATGCCTCGCTCGGCGGCATGGCCTCGACCCGCGGCAGCGGCACGACTGCAGTGCGTTACGGCACCATGCGGGAAAACGTGCTGGCCCTGAGAGTGGTGACACCGGACGGTACCGCGATCCGGACAGGTTCGCGGGCACGGAAATCATCGACCGGTTACGATCTGACGCATCTTTTCGTCGGCGCGGAAGGCACGCTCGGCGTCATCACCGAACTTACCGTCCGCCTCCATCCCATCCCGGAGGCAGTATCCTCAGCAATCTGCGCTTTTCCCACGGTTGCCGAAGCTGTGGAAGCGGTCATTGAAGCGGTGCAATACGGCATTCCGGTTGCCCGCGTCGAGTTTCTGGACGAGGTGGCGATCGCTGGCGTCAACAGTTATTCCAAGCTCGACCTGCCGGTCGCCCCTACCCTCTTCTTCGAATTCCACGGGACGCCCGCCTGGGTGGAGGAGCAAGCTCGTCTCGCCGAGGACATTACCAGGAGCCATGGAGCGATCGGCTTCCGCTGGACGACCGACGCGGACGAACGGGCAAAGCTGTGGCAGGCCCGCCACGATCTCTTCTGGGCCACGAAAGCGATCATTCCGGGCTATGATCTCTATACCGGTGACATCTGCGTGCCGATCTCGCGGCTGGCGGAGAGCATCGTCGCCGCGCGCGCCGACATCGACGCATCATCGCTGAAAGGCCAGATCATCGGCCATGTCGGCGACGGCAACTTTCACACTGCCTACCTGATTGACCCAAACAATCCCGAACATCTGAGAGAGGCCGAGGAACTGGCCGATCGTCTTGTGGAACGCGCCCTGGTCGTCGGCGGCACGGCAAGCGGCGAGCACGGCATCGGCATGGCGAAACTGAAATTCATGCGCCGGGAGCACGGCAAGGCCGTTGATGTGATGAAGCGCATCAAGACCGCCCTCGACCCGCTGGGCATCATGAATCCCGGCAAAATGGGTGATGCCGGGTGAGGAACGTGAGGCACATTCCGAGCGAGCGACCGGGAGCCGGCACAGCATAATCTACCGTCATCCCTGTGCTTGTCACAGGTATGACGAGAGGGCAGATTTGCACTTCGCAAAGGCAAAACCTCTCTTTTCCGCCTACATGACTCAACGAAAAACGGCGCCCTTGGGCACCGTTTCCGCGTTGGCCTTGGGAGTGGAATCAGGCGTGCTTGGTGCGCCAGCTTTCGGCGTAGTTCTCGCGCGCTTCGCGGGCATAGGGCGTCGGTGAAACGCGGACGCGGATTTCGGCCTGCTTGTGACCCTTTTCGATCGACGTCTTGTCGGTGCCGCCATTCGGCTCACCCCAGATCAGCGTCAGAACGTCGCCTTCCTGGACGTCGTGATCGACGACGCCGAGTGAGAGCATGCACCGCTCATTGTAGCTGTAACCGTTGAACATCGACATGCCGACGACCTTGCTGCCGTGCATGATCCTGTCGGCGCTGGAGGACGCATAGTTCGGCTGCGGCAGGTCGATCCACTTGTAGGCCTCGCCACCGGGCACAAAGTTCGACGCGATGACCTTCATCACGTCTTCCGCATTCCACTCGAAAGTGACCTTCTTGCGCTGCGGCTTGCCCTTCATCGCTTCGAGAGCGGCACGGCCCACGAAGTCATGGTCAAACTTGATATAGATGCCGTAGCCGAGTTCATAAGGATTGACGTAATAGTCCTCGATATTATCGGAGACGAGGCTGCCGCCGATTGAGCCGGTCGCCTCATAGCTGTCTTCCGTAAGCCAGTCGCGATAGCCCTTGAGTTCCTCGCCGGTATAGATCGCCGGAAGAGGTGACGGAATCCAACCTGATTCCAGCGTATTGGTCGAATAGGCGCGGGCCCCGACGAGATAGAGATCGACGCCCGCATCCTTCGCAGCCTTGGCGATGATGTCGCGAACCTCGTCCTTCTCCGCATAAGGCCCCCAGATTTCGAGACCGGGAGCGCCGGCCATGCCATGACGCAAAGCCTGAACTTTCTTGTTGCCGACATTGATCCAGTCGACATGGAAGAACTTGATGTCCGGGATCGGACCGCCGTTCATCTTTTCGAAGATTTTAGGCGCATCAGGCCCCTGGATCTGGAAGCGATAGTGAACACGGGTCACCTGCTTCCCGTCCGGGCGCGAGGGCGAGCGTGGATCATGGGTGAGCTTCACGTTGTGCTTGCCGAGCGCAGCGTTGTAGCGCAGCCAGTTGGCGGTCGGCGCGCGGCCGACGAGCACGAATTTCTGCTCCGTCTCGCGGAAGATGATCATGTCGCCGATGACATGACCGGCCGGAGTGACCGGAACGTAGTGCTTGGCGCGGTTGGTGTCGAAATTCGCAAAGCTGTTGATCGCCAGGCCTTCGAGGAACTTTGCCGCATCCGGCCCCTCGACGATCAACTCGTCCATGTGGTGCGACTGGTCGAAGAGAACGGCCGATTCACGCCAGGCGACCTGTTCGGTGCGCCAGTTCGAGAACTCCGGGGCGACGACCGGATAGATGTACATGCCGATGCGCGAATTGCGCAGCATCTCGACGGTATTGCCCTTTTCCTTCAGGATCTGGGTCAGATTCTTGGCCATTTCTCCTCCTCACTCGATCGAGCCAGCACTCCCGAGCCCACATTAAACGAAGCCCGGAGCATTATATCGAGACCATCTATGTATACATAAATTGGCTGACAGCCAATTAGAAATGGATGCAGGCCATAACTTCCCTGCAATCCGGAAAGAAATCGAGAAACATCAGCCTCGGACGTGTACACATCGGCAAGGTTGTTAATTGCGGACGGCCCAGGCGGCGTCAGAGGGTGCCGCGACCGTCACCGGACGGCCGATGCCGATCTCTGCAAGCGACGGCGTTTCCACATGCAGCGTCTGCGCAGGCGTCTTGACCATGATCGAGCGGTGCGGGCCGCGGAAGATCGCCTGAGAGATTTCACCCGACCAGGAGAGCCCCTCCTCGATGGCGCCTGCTTCGCGAATCTGCAGGTTCTCGGGGCGCACCATGACGGTGACATCCGTGCCCCTCGGCATTTCGGTCGCCGCATGACATTCGCCGGACCAGCCCTGCCCTTCGACATCCAGTTTGTAATACTGACCACCGTTCGGGCGACAATCCTTGACCTTCGCATTCAGCAAGTTGGGCGTGCCGAAGAACGCGGCGACCTGCCGGTTTTCCGGTCGCCGATAGATCTCTTCAGACGCGCCGACCTGCAGGATCTTTCCGCCATGCATCACGACGACGCGGTCGGAAAGCGCCATGGCTTCCGACTGGTCGTGGGTGACATAAAGCGCGGTGATCTTCAGCCGTTGTTGTAGCGCCCGGAACTCGTCGCCCATCTGGGTGCGCAACCGCGCATCGAGATTTGAGAGCGGCTCGTCGAGCAGCAACACTTCCGGCTCGAACACCAGCGCGCGGGCAATCGCGACACGCTGCTGCTGACCGCCCGAGAGTGCCGGCGACGGACGCTCGGCATATTGCTCCATCTCGACCAGACGTAACGCGTTCATCACCCGATCGCGGATTTCCTTGTCCGACTTGCGGCGGATACGCAACGGATAGGCGACATTGTCGAACACCGTCATATGCGGCCAGATCGCATAGGACTGAAAGACCATGCCGAGACGGCGGCGTTCCGACGGCACGAAATAACCCTTGTCCGCATCCGAAACGACATTGTCGCCGATCGAGATGCGCCCGCCGGTATTCTTTTCCAGCCCTGCCACCATGCGCAGCGTCGTCGTCTTGCCGCAACCGGAGGGTCCGAGCAGCGTCACGAACTCCCCGCTCTTGATCTTCAGGTTCACCTGGTCCACGGCCGTGATCGCACCATACATCCGCGTCACGTTTTCGAGCGTCACCGAAGCCATATTTCTCTTCCTTGTCGAGTGCGAATCCCGGGACCCGCTTCTTGAAAAAAACGATAGAGGGCGGCGGCCGGAGCCGCCGTGCCTAAAGTTTGCTGATGCGCGCCTTGATGAAACGGAGCTGCACCCATCGGAACAGGATAACGAGCAACATCATCAGGAGCCCGATGACGCTCACCTGCTCGGCATTGCCGTTCGCCCAGAGCTTCAGGAGCACGACGGCAAGCGTTTCCGAACCGACCGAATAGAGAAGGATCGATGCTGAAAGCTCGCGCATGATGCCGAAGAAGGTGAGCACCCAGCCGACCGCGAAAGCCGGCCAGGCGAGCGCCACCAGGATGCGCCACATCGTCTGAACCCAGCTTGCGCCGTGGACGCGCGAACACTCTTCGAGGTCATAGGAAAGCTGGTGATAGGAGCCTGTCATGACGCGGACAGCAACCGGCGTACCCAGCGCGATATAGGCAAGCAGCAGCGCCCAGACCGTGCCATAGATCGGGATTGGCCCAGGCAGCATCGCGAACGCCCAAAGGAAGCCGACGCCGAGAACCATACCCGGCATCATCCAGGGCAACCAGGCCATGCCGTCGATCAGGCTGCGGCCCTTCCATTTGGTGCGCACGGAAATGTAGGCCACCACGGCGCCGAGCGCCATTGTGGCGGTCGCGCCGAGCAAGCCGAGCATCATCGTGTTACGCACCGCCCGCCAGAATTCCGAATTGGAGAAGACAGACTTGTAATGCTCCAGCGTCAGCATGTCGTAGGTGTAGAACCCGAAGAACCGGAAGAATGAGCCGAGCGCCAGCTGGCCGACCGGCAGCAGGAAGGTGATGAAAAAGAAGAGCAGACAGAAGGCGAAGGTTACCCAGCGCCAGGGGCCGAGTTCCATCACATTGGGACGAAATCCCTTGCCTGTGACGGTCTGGAAACTCTTGCCGCGCAGGATCGCCCATTGCGCGATGACGAGCAGGAACATCAGGCCCATGATCGCGAAGGAAAGCGAGGTCGCGTATTGGTAATCCGGCGTGGCGCGGTGGTTGATCGACTCGTAGATATCCGTGGTGATGACTTTGATCCCGGCCGGAAGGCCGAAGAACAGAGCCGACTCGAAGGTCTCGATACCTTTGATGAAGCTCAGCATGAAGGAACTGGTCAGCACCGGCAGCATCAGGAGCAGCGTAATCTTGCGGAAGGTCGTCCAGCGCGAGGCGCCGCACATGCGGCTCGACTCTTCGAGCGAGGGGTCCATCGCCCGAAACGCATCGACCATGAACAGGAAGAGGAACGGAATCGAATACTGACACATGTGCCAGATGACGCCGCCATAGGAGTAGATGTTGACCAGCGGATCCTGCGCGCCGGTCAGCCATCGCCAAACCATGTTGATAACGCCGACTTGCGGATTGCCGAGCATGCCCCAGGCCATAGCCGTCAAAATCGGCGGGATGAAGAATGGCAATGTGATCAGCACTTCCAGCGTGCCGCGGAACGGCGTGTCGGTGCGCGCGACGATCCAGGCGAGAAAAACCGCGATCACCAGCGACGGAATGGTCTTGGCGAGCGAAATGCCGACGGTATTGGCCAGAATCATGAGGTTCTGGGTGGTCATGATCGAACGATAGCCGTTCAGATTGAATTCGCCGGCCATGCCCGGAGGCGTGGAATGCAGGCTGCCGTAAAGCAGCATGGAGAGCGGATAGATCGTCAGGAAGCCGAGGATGAGGATCAGGACCAGCATGCCGATCAGCCGCGGCAGGGAACCGCCCGAAAAAGCACGTGTAAAGGCATTGCCACCGAGAACAGGTGCTTTATCGGTGATATCGTCTAGGGAGCGATTATGGATAATCGTCATGGGATCCTCGCTGCTCCGATGTCATGAAAAAAGCGCCGGCATCGGCCCGGAGTTGAAACCCCAGGCCGACGACGGCGCGTCACGTCACTTGAAAATTTCTTTCGACTTGGCGAGCATCTCGTTCTGGCGCGTCGTATCCGTCGTTCCGTAGAGCTTGGCTTCGGAAATCGCCTTGACGTCGGCCGGCAGGCCTTCTGTCATGCCGTCCAGCACCGGACCGTAGCCGAGACCCGCGTAGATTTTCTGCACGGTGGGGCTCTGCATGAAGTCGAGATAGAGCTTGGCGGCGTTCGGGTGCGGAGCCTTCTTGAGCAGGACGTTGCCATAAAGCACGTAGGGAACGCCTTCCTCGGGAATGATGAACTTGACCGGCAGGCCCTTCAGATCCGAGAAGTCGGTCAGGATGACCGGCATGTAGATCGAATATTCGCCACGCGCGGTGCGGCGCTGGGATTCTCGCTGGTCGCGGGTGAAGACGAGCTTCTGTCCGGCGACCTTCTTAACGTAATCCTCTCCAATCCGGTCATGGGTCGAGAAGAACCAGAGATAGCCGGCGCCGATGGCGCGCGGATCGTCGGAAAGGATCTTGCCCTGCCATTTCGGATCAGCGAGGTCTTTCCAGCTCTTCGGCTCATCCTCCGGCTTGACGAGGCTGGTATTGATCATGATGCCGTAGGGAATGGTCATGACCGAAGCCATCGGAACCTTGAGCTTGAACCTGTCGTTGATCTTGCCGGAGTTCGGCGTCACGGGCAGCGGATCGACCGACTTGTCCTGCGTATTGTAGAGCATGGTCTGCCCTTCGCTGGTGAACATCACGTCGGCAGCAAAACGGCCTGCAGCTTGCTCGACGCGAACGCGCTCGCGAATCTCGCTGGCGCGGGCTTCGAGGATTTCGACCTCGATGCCATACTCTTCTGTGAAGGCCTCCGCGATCGCCTTCGTACTCGGCTGGCCGACCAGCGCCGTATAGAGGACGAGCGTGCCCTCCTTCTTGCCCGCCTCGATCACCTTCTGCCATTCGGCGTCCTGTGCCTGAACCGGCAGGCCCACCGCCGACGCCATGATCAGGCCGCCTGCGACTGTCAGAAAAAATCGCCGCGACCATTTCCTCATGGCCGAAGTCACGAATATCGTTTTCGTCACGTATCTCTCCTCCCTGGAACTTGACGATTTGGTGTTTGGTCCGGGTCTTTCCCGGCATCCGACACCGAACTCTCTGCGGCCGTCCCGCCGCGATCTCCTTTCGACCAAGCCGTTTTCCCGAACGGCTTCGCCACCTTTCTCCCGTCCCGGCCCGAAAGGCCGCGGCAGTGCCCTAGACTCTCACTCGCCGTTCAATTCGATATCGGCTGGAAATGATCTGGCACGTACTCCACATTTGACAAGGTCCCTGATATGCACCCGGCGGCGCGGCGAAACTTCCCTTCCGACAACGCCGCCCGATATCAATTGAAACTCCCTGTTTACGAATTCCGGTCGATTACCCTCCTCTTCCCAAGAGGCCAGAACGGCATCACACGGAGAACCGGAATTCCCTCTTCTGTTACATTGACCTTTTCCCATGCAGTCGAAAAGCACCATTTTTTTACATTCACTTTTCTCGAAAACAGAAAGATAAACTGTGTTAAGGTTCAAACGGAGGACCGTCTTTCGAAGGCGGATCGGGAGGCTAAGGCATTGGACACGCTCGTAAATATCCGTACATTCATCGCAGTTTCCCGCTCAGGCAGCTTCTCTGCCGCCGGCCGTCACCTCGGTGTTGCCCCGTCCGTGGTGACGAAGCGCATCAGCCGGCTGGAAGATCAGATGCGGGTGAAACTCTTCGTCCGTTCGACACGCCAGCTCATCCTGACAGAGGTCGGCGAACGTTACCTGCCTCGCTACCAGGCGCTGGTGAAAGAAGTCGACGATGCGATCAGCGGTGCTGCCGCAGTCGCTCAGCGTATTGAAGGACATCTCCGGATAAAGGCGCCGACGACGGTGACGATCGCCTTCCTTGCCCGTATCCTCAGCGATTTCCAGCAGGAGAATCCAAATGTCACCATGGATCTTGCGCTGGTCGATCGATCCGTCAATCCGGCCGAGGAGGGCTATGACATCGCGCTCGGGGCGTTGCCTGCCTCCTATTCCAACGTTATCGACGAGCCGCTTTGCCCCTACCCGAGAAAACTGTGCGCCGCCCCCTCCTATCTCGAAACGAGAGGTATTCCGAAACATCCGCGTGATCTCGTCAATCACATCTGTCTGACCTTCCACGCGACGGGTTCGACATGGTCCTTCATGAGCCCCGGCGGACCCATCGATGTGGAGGTGCGTTCCGCCTTCAGCGCCAACGACACGCAGATCCTGCATGATCTGGCGTTGCGGGGTCGCGGCGTTGCCATGGTGGCGAGCTATGTGGCCGAAGACTCGATCAGGACAGGCAAGCTCATGGAACTTCTGCCGGACTATCCCGTCGCGGAACTCTGGCTGAAGGCGCTGATCCCCCAGACGCAGGCCCGAAAGCCAAGTGTGAAGGCGCTGATGGATTGGCTGAAGATCCATATGCATGCGTCACTGGTACACGGCGAAAGAGCCGCATAGCCAGCCGCATCTTTGCCGCGGAAGAAAAGCCGAATGCCTTTCGGCTTTCTCGTTTTGCGAAAGCCGCTACGACAAAAAAGAGTATTCTCACGCGCTTCGGCGCCCCTTACCTTTCACATCGAGGAAACGCATCACGGATACGATGGGCGGTAGCCGCGTTAAAACGCACCGTCCCGGGAGTGAGATGCGGGCGGGCCACTGGACAGAGAGCTGGCCGCCGAGAAAAGGGAGGTTTGCGCGGTGGATACTGCTGTGGTCCAGCGGAGCCCGGTTTTGTCGCAATTGGGCGCGATTGACTGTGACGTTCACCCGGATGCGCCCCAGCGCGCCGATCTGCTGCCATATTTGGACGATTACTGGCAGGAGATCGTGGTTTCGCGCGATGTCGATCGCCTTGAACTCACCAATTTCCCGACACGCACCAGGCCATTTTTCCGCGAGGACTGGAAGGCTGCCGAAGGCAGGGGCGTCGAAAAATTGCGCAAGAACCTGCTCGATCCGTTCGGCCTCAAATATGCGATCCTGAACTGCGTGACCGGCGTGCACGCAATCTACGACCCTTATCTCGCCACCGCGATCTGCCGCGCCACCAACGACTGGCTGAAGGCGGAATGGTTGGACAAGGACCCGCGGCTGCGCGCCTCGCTCGTCCTGCCGATGCAGAATCCTGAAGCCGCCGTCGAGGAGATCGAGCGTTTTGCCGACGACAAGCGTTTCGTGCAGGTGCTGGCGCTCTGCCAGGGCGAAATGCCGCTCGGCCGTCGCTACTATTGGCCGATCTACGAGGCTGCCCAGCGCCACGGTTTCACACTGGGCGTGCATGCCGGCAGCGCCTATCGCCATGCACCCAGCCAAAGCGGTTTCCTCTCCTATCTTGCCGAAGATTACGTCCACCAGATCCAGGGTTTTGCAGCCCAGGTCGGCAGTTTCGTCGCCGAAGGTGTGCTCGGCAAATTTCCCGACATGAAGATCGTGCTGATCGAATCCGGTGTCTCCTGGCTGCCCGGCCAGATGTGGCGCATGAGCAAGGACTGGCGCGGCGCCCGCATCGAGATACCGTGGGTGAAGGAACCGCCAGCCGCGATGGTCCGCCGCCAGATTCGCATGACGACGCAACCCTTCGACGCGCCACGTGATCCAAAGGAGCTGGAGCGCATCATCGAACATCTCGACGCCGACGACATGCTGCTCTTCTCGACCGACTATCCGCATCCGCAGTTCGAAGGTGATGCCGCCATTCCCGCGGGCTTCCCGGAACGCCTGATCGACCGCCTGGTCCGGGACAACGCGCTCGCCACCTACCCGCGACTGGAGGGTTAACCCATGAATCAAGCCGTTCTGGAAAAGGACGCCAAGGCCGAGGCTAAGCTCGGCGTCATCGATTGCGATATCCACCCGGCCCTCAGCACGCCGAGCGAGCTCTCGAAATTCCTGCCCGCGCGCTGGCGCGACCATCTGGCGGACTACGGACCGCGCAGCGCCAATCCGGTCGTCGGCACCCTGCCCTACCCGCGCATGACGCCCGGCAACGGCATGCGGCGCGACTCCTGGCCACCGAATGGCGGGCCGCCTGCCTCCGATCTCGCCTATCTGCAGGAACAACTCCTCGATCCGCTCGGCATCGAATACGGCATCCTGCAGCCGCTCGCGGCCGGTTCCTCGACGCTGAACCAGGAGCTCGGCGCGGCCATGTGCGCTGCCGCCAACGACTGGCAGATCGACAAATGGATGGCTCCCGAACCGCGCCTGAAGGGCTCGATCTGCGTCACCCAGGAAGATACTCCGTCCGCGCTGGCCGAAATCGACGCGCGGATCGGCGATAGCCGCTTCGTGCAGATTGCCATCCCGCCGCGCACCATCGAACCGGCGGGACGCCGCCGCTATTGGCCGATCTATGAAGCAGCCGAGCACTACAATATGCCGATCGGCATGCATTCGGCCGCCTACGGCTGGCACACCAACAGTGGCGCAGGATGGCTTTCATTCTACATCGAGGAACACTACGCCTTCTCGCACAGCCTGCAGAGCGTCGTCACAAGCATGGTCTTTGAAGGCGTCTTCGAGCGATTCCCGAAGCTGAAGCTCGTGGTTGTCGAGGGGGGCTTCGCCTGGGCGGCACCCCTTGCCTGGCGGCTCGACAAGCAATGGGAGCGGATGCGTTCCGAAGTCCCGCATGTGAAACGGCCGCCGTCCGAATATATCCGCGAGAACGTCTGGTTCACCACCCAGCCGATCGAGGAGCCGGAAAACAACCGCCACCTTCTCGACACGCTCCGCTGGGTCGGCACCGACCGGCTGATGTTCTCGACCGATTATCCGCATTGGGATTTCGACGATCCGCGTTTTGCCTTCAAGGTGCCGCTGTCGCCGACGGAACGCGCGCAGATATTCCGCGACAACGCAAAGCACGTCTACCGTCTGGCCTGACCCGGAGTAATCGCATGAATGAAATGGTCAGATCATTGGGCAAGGAGACGGGCCTCTCGACGGTCGGGGGGATCGATTGCGATCTCCACCCAGCCTCACCGGCGACCAGGACGCTGCTTCCCTATCTGGACGACTACTGGCGCGAGACCTTTGTCATGCGCGGCGTCGATCGGCTGAGCCTTGCCATGACGTCCTCACCGGCACGTGCGCCAATCAATGTCCGTTCGGACTGGACGGCGACAAGCGGCTTTGCGGGTGACACCCTGGAGACGGTGCGCTCCCAGGCGCTCGATCCGTTCGGCACACGGTTCGCCATCTGCAATGTGCTGCATGGCTCGATGATCATGCATTCCGACGATATGGCGGCGGCGCTTTGCGGCGCGGTCAACGAATGGCTGGCACGGGAATGGCTGGACAAGGAGCAACGCCTGCGGGGTTCCATCATCGTCTCCGCCCAGAATGCCGAACTCGCCGTCGCGGAAATCGAGAAACGCGCCGCCGACAAACGTTTTGTTCAGGTACTGATCCTCGCCCAGAACGACGAGCCTCTCGGCCGCCGGCGATACTGGCCGATCTACGAGGCCGCCGCGCGAAACGGGCTACCACTCTGTATTCATGCCGGTGGAAGCAATCGCCATGCGCCAACCGCCACCGGCTGGCCAAGTTATTTCGTCGAGGCCCATGTGGCTCAGGCATCGATCTTCGAAAGCCAGCTCCTGAGCCTCATTTCCGAAGGTGTCTTCCACAAGGTTCCCGACCTGAAGGTGGTCTTCGCTGAAAGCGGTTTCACCTGGCTGCCATCCTTCTTCTGGCGGGCCGACAAGACCTGGCGCGGCGTGCGCGCCGAGACGCCCTGGGTGACGGAACAACCGAGCGATATCGTGAAAAGGCATGTGCGCTTCACGCTGCAGCCTGTCGAAGCCCCGATTGGAACGGACGCACTCGCGCGCACGCTCGAGCATATCGATTGCGACGACATCCTGCTCTTTTCGACGGATTATCCGCATACGCAATTCGAGGGTCTGAACGCGCTTTCCGCAAGTTTCGGCGAAACGCTGGCGAGGAAAATTCTGATCGACAATCCGCTCGCCACCTATTCGCGGATCGCCGCGGATTTCGGAAAGGAGGTCGCGAAATGACGGAAACCCAAACGCTGGAGCGCCCGGTCGAGGCAAAGGCCAAATATAACCTCATAGACTGCGACATTCATCCGTCTATGAAGACGCCGGCCGAACTGCATCCCTATCTCGCGCAGCGGTGGAAGGATCATCTGGCGACCTATGGCGGCCATACCCGGCAGGGGCTTGCTGAAACGCTCTCCCATCCGCGCATGGTGCCGGAAGTCTCGCGCGTCGATTCCTGGCCGCCGACCGGCGGTCCGCCGGGTTCCGATTTGCCCTTCCTGCGTGAACAGCATCTCGACGGGCTGGGCATCGATATCGGCGTGCTTGTGCCGCTGCGCTTCAATGCCAGCGGCCAGCGCCATCCGGACTTCGCCGTGGCGCTCGCGACCGCGCTGAACGACTGGCAGCTCGGCAAATTCCTGGAACCGGAACCGCGACTGCGCGGCTCGATCATCATCACTCAGGAAGACCCGGCGAGCGCTGTTGCGGAGATCAATCGACGCGCATCCGACAAGCGGTTCGCACAGGTTCTCCTGCCGCCGCGCTCCATCGAACCGCTGGGAAAACGCCGTCACTGGTCTATCTTCGAAGCCGCCGTGGGCCACGGCCTGCCGATATCGCTGCATGTCGGCGGCGTCGGCGGGCATCCGGCGACCGGCGCCGGCTGGCCATCCTACTATATCGAAGAACACCATAGTCAGGTGCAGACGATGCAGGCGGGGATTGCCAGCCTGATTTTCGAAGGGGTCTTCGAGAGCTTTCCGGAGCTCAAAGTCTCGTTCGTTGAAGGCGGCTTTTCCTGGGTGCCCGCTTTCGGTTGGCGCATGGACAAGGCCTGGAGCACGATGCGCGACGAAGTCCCGCATGTGAAGCGGCCACCGTCTGAATACCTGCGCCGCAATATCTGGTTCACCACCCAGCCGATGGAAGAACCGAACCCGGCGAAAAACCTCACCGACACGCTGAAATGGATCGGGACCGATCGGCTGATGTTCTCGACCGACTATCCGCATTGGGACTTCGACGATCCTCGTTACGCTTTCAAGATACCGCTCACCGCGGCCGAGAAAGCGGCGATCTTCGCCGGAAATGCTGTCAACTTCTATGGATTGAACTGAGAATGGCTCGTCACGTCGTCGCAAGGGTCGATGAACTCGATATCGGCAAATCCAAACTGGTGAAGGTCGCAGGCCGCGACATCGCCCTCTTCAACGTCAAGGGCGAATTCTTCGCCATCGCCAACCGCTGTCCGCACGAGGGCGCCGATCTCTGCCGCGGCCAGATGGTGGGGCTGGCTGAATCCGATGAGCCTGGCCAGTACCGCATGACGCGGCACGGCGAGCTGGTACGCTGCCCCTGGCACGGCTGGGAGTTCGACATCCGCACCGGGAAATCCTGGTGCGATCCGGCGCGCACCCGTGTGAAAAGTTTCGACGTCACCGTCGCCAAAGGCGGAGCGCTCACGGAAGGCCCTTATCAGGCCGAGGTCTTTCCGGTCTCCATCGACGAGGACTACGTCGTCGTGGAGATCTGATGACGCCCGAAATCACAGCGAATATTCCAGGGAGGAGAAATGTCGCTTATCAAGAAATTCACTGTATTGGCGCTCGGCGCAATACTCGCAGGACCTGCGCTGGCGCAGGATGCCGACTGGGACAAGGTGGTGGAAGCCGCCAAGAAAGAAGGCACCGTCACCGTCTATAACTCGCAACTCGGCGCGCCGAACTTCGTCGCCGTCGTTGAATCCTTTCAGGAAAAATACGGCATCAAGGTCGAATCGCTCGATGTGCGCGCCAGCGAACTGACCGAACGCCTGCGCTCCGAACAGGCTGCCGGCCGCTACATCGCCGATATCCAGATGCATTCGGCAAACTCGATTGAAACGGGAAAAAACCAAGGCATCCAAATCGAGCCGCTCGGTGAGATTCCGAACGTCGCCAAGATTCGCGACGACATGAAAAAAGAAGTCGCCGACGATCACGTGCCCGGCTTTTTGCAAGCCTATGGCATCCTGGTGAACACCGGCCTCGTGAAACCGGAGGATGAGCCGAAGAGCTGGAAGGACCTCGCCGATCCGAAGTGGAAGGGCAAGATCCTCTCCGACGACATGCGTCCGCTCGGTTCCGGCGGCACCATGTTCGTGGTCTTCAACAAGACTTTCGGCCAGGAGTTCAACGAAAAGCTGGCTGAAAACAAGCCTGTTTTCAGTCGGGATCTCCGCAATGATGCCCGTCGCGTCGCCCGCGGCGAATATCCGGTCTACATCCCGCAGATGTTCGCCTTCGCCAATGACTTGAAGGGGCTGCCGATCAAGGTGATCGTGCCGCCGGAAGGCGTTCCCTATGTGTCGATCCATTTCGCCGTCATGAAGAACGCGCCGCATCCCAACGCGGCAAAACTCTTCATCAACCATTTCCTCGAAATGGAATCGCAGGTGACCTACGCGAAGGCCTGGATGCTGCCTGTGATCAAAGGCGTCGAAGACCAGCTCGATCCGGAGTCGAAGCGTTTCGCCAGCGCCAAACTGCTCGGCACCCGCGAGTTGGACGAATATGGTCCGATGATGGACCTTGCCAAGAAAATCTATCCGTAAAGGTCCTCCCGGCCTTGAGGGGTCTGGCGGGACGTCCTGCCGGACCCTTTTTTTATCGATACGACCCGGTTTCGACCGGGAATTTGTTCACGAAAGCGGCTCGGCGAAATTTCCTGCCTGTGCGGCTGGCGATTTCGCTGGCAATATCCGTCGAAAATGTTGGACGCAGGAGAGAGCAATGTCGATCGCAAGCCTTTCAAGACGAACCCTTTTTCAGGCTGGCGCCGCGCTGCTCGCTTCGACCGCCCTGCCGAGATTTGCGCGCGCACAGAACGCACCGTCCGGTGGTCGGCTGATCGTCGCGGCCGACTCGGAGCCTAAAAATCTGAACCCCGCGATCGTTGCCTCGAACGGCGTGTTCTTCGTCGCCAGCAAAGTGATCGAACCGCTCGCGGAAGCCTCGTTCGAGGGCAAGGACGGGCTGTCTCCCCGGCTTGCAACCTCCTGGGAAGGTTCTCCGGACGGCAAGTCCGTTACGTTCAAGCTGCGCGAGGGCGTCAAGTGGCACGACGGCAGGCCTTTCACCTCCGCCGATGTCGCTTTCTCCGCGCTCAACATCTGGAAGCCGCTACAGAATCTCGGTCGCCTCGTCTTCGCCAATCTGGAGACCGTCGATACGCCGGACGAGACGACTGCCATCTTCCGGTTTTCGAAGCCGACGCCGGTGCAGCTCATCCGCAACGCGCTGCCGGTCGTCAGCAGCGTCGTGCCGAAGCACGTTTATGAGGGCACGGACATTGCGACCAATCCGGCGAATACGAAGCTCATCGGCACCGGTCCGTTCAAGTTTGCGGAATACAAGCCCGGCGAATACTACCGTCTGACCAAGAACGAGAACTACTGGGCAAAGGGCGAACCAAAGCTCGACGAAGTGATCTTCCGTGTGCTGCCGGACCGCGCCGGCGCCGGCGCGGCGCTGGAGGCGGAGGAAATCCAACTCGCCGCCTTCTCCGCCGTTCCACTGACCGATCTCGACCGCATTTCCAAAGTGCCGGGCCTCAAGGTCATCTCCAAGGGCTATGAGGCATTGACCTATCAGCTCGTGGTGGAGATCAACCATCGCCGCAAGGAGCTCGCCGACCTCAAGGTGCGCCAGGCGATCGCGCATGCGATCGACAGGAAATTCGTCGTCGACACGATCTTCCTTGGATATGCCGTCGCCTCGACCGGGCCGGTGCCGAAGAACGCGCCGGAATTTTATGACGCCGACGTGCCGACCTACGATTTCGACGTCGCCAGGGCCAATGTCCTGCTCGATGAGGCCGGGTATCCGAAAGGCGCCAATGGTACGCGCTTCTCGCTGAAACTCCGGCCCGCTCCCTATTTCAACGAGACGAGGCAGTTCGGCGATTACCTGCGCCAGGCGCTCGCCGCGATCGGTATCGATGCACAGCTTGTCAATGCGGATTCCGCCGCCCACCAGAAGGCTGTCTATACGGATCACGATTTCGACCTGGCCGTCGCCCCGCCCGTCTTTCGTGGCGATCCGGCGATTTCCACCACCATCCTCGTTCAGTCCGGCATTCCGGCGGGCGTGCCCTTCTCCAACCAGGGCGGTTATGCCAGCAAGGAGCTCGATGGCATTATCTCCAAGGCGGCGGAGACGATCGATACGGCGGCGCGGACGGAGCTCTACAAACAGTTCCAGAAGATCGTCGCCGCCGACCTGCCGCTGATCAACGTCGCCGAATGGGGCTTCATCACAGTCGCGCGCGACACGGTACTCAACGTCTCCAACAATCCGCGCTGGGCAGTATCGAACTGGGCGGATACGGCGCTGCAATCGTGATAGGCTTGGCCTTGGAAATCCGAGTCCCGAGGTTTCAAGCAGCGTGAACCGTGCCCTTCGATTGATCAGGCGCCGCGCGATCAGCAGCATTCCCGTGCTGCTTATCGTCGTCGCATTGACCTTCCTGCTGCTCGAATCCGCATCCGGAGATGCCGTCGATGCCTATCTCCTGTCGATCGGCGGCGGAGATGCCACGGTCGCGCAAGCGCTGCGCCAAGCCTATGGTCTCGACCAGTCCATGTTCGCCCGCCTCTGGCTCTATGCCTCTTCGCTGGCGCGGCTCGATCTCGGCTGGTCGGTCGCCTTCGGCCGGCCGGTGCTCGACCTGATCCTCGAACGCCTGCCGAACACGCTGTTCCTGATGGGCAGTGCCACGGTGCTCTCCTTCGGGTTAGGTTCTGCACTTGGCATCGTCGCCGGTGCAAAGCCGGAAAGCCTCGCAGATCGAACGCTCTCGACCGTCTCCCTTGTTCTATACGCAATCCCGAGCTTCTGGCTCGGCCTGGTGCTGAGCATCATATTTGCCGTGCAGCTCCGCTGGTTGCCGACCTCCGGCATAGAGACGATCGCCTCCGGCAGGACCGGACTTGACCGAGCCGGTGACATCGCCACGCACCTCGTTCTGCCTGTCGGCACGTTGGCGCTCATCTACATGGCACTCTTCCTGCGAGTCATGCGGGCCGGCATGGCAGAGGCCTGGACGCTGGATTTCGTGCTCTTCGCCCGCTCCAAGGGCCTTTCTCGCACCCGCATCGTGCTGCGCCATGTGGCGCGCAACGCGCTCCTGCCGCTCGTCACCATGCTCGGTCTGCAATCGGCCGCCATGCTCGGCGGCAGCGTCGTGATCGAGAGCATCTTTGCCATTCCGGGCTTTGGACGACTGGCCCAGGAAGCGGTGAGCGGCCGCGACGCGCCCCTGCTCATGGGCATCATCGTCGTCAGTGCCGTGCTGGTTATCTGCGTCAACCTGGTGATCGACATCATCTATGCCGCACTCGACCCTCGGGTCGGTGCCTCGGAGCGGGGCCCATGAAGCTCATCCGAAATCTTAGCAGAACGCCGGAAGGTGCCGTTGGACTGTGCATTTTGGTT
Organism: Rhizobium sp. YS-1r; assembly: GCF_000757525.1. Classification (NCBI taxonomy): domain Bacteria; kingdom Pseudomonadati; phylum Pseudomonadota; class Alphaproteobacteria; order Hyphomicrobiales; family Rhizobiaceae; genus Rhizobium; species Rhizobium sp. YS-1r. The sequence continues at coordinate 493,974 of NZ_JPYQ01000006.1, forward strand.
ATCCTTGCGCTAATCGCAATTCTCGCCCCCCTGCTGTCTCCCGGTGATCCGCTGCATATCGCCGGACGCGCCCTTCTGCCCCCCTTTAGCGACCCGAATTTCCCGCTCGGCACCGACCGGCTCGGCCGCGATGTCGTGGCTGGCATCATCCATGGCACGCGCACCTCGCTCCTGGTCGGCATCGCCGCCGCGTTAGCCGCCATTACCATCGGCCTTTGCGTCGGATTGACAGCGGGGTTTGCAGGTGGCCTCTTCGATGAAGCGCTGATGCGTGTAGTCGATGCCTTCCAGATCGTGCCGGGCTTCCTGTTGGCCCTGGCTTTCGTCAGCGTTGTCGGCGCCTCCGTGCCCATTGTCGTGCTGGCGATTGCGCTTGGCGCCTGGCCAAACCCGGCGCGGCTCACGCGCGCGCAGGTTCTGTCGATCAAGGAACGGGATTACGTCGCCTCTGCAGGGGTGATTGGCATGCACCCGGTGGAGATTGCATTGAAGGAAATTCTGCCGAATGCGCTGCCGCCGGTTCTGGCGCTTTCGGCCATCATCGTCGCTGCGGCGATCTTGACCGAAGCAGCCCTCTCCTTTCTCGGCCTTGGAGACCCGAACACGGTGACCTGGGGATCCATGATTGCCGAGGGGCGCAATATCCTGCGCTCCTCGCCGTTTCTGTCGATCTTCCCCGGCATCGCGCTGGTCATTACGGTCGTCGGCGTCTATCTCTTCAGCGAGGGGCTGACCAAGGCTCTTGCCGGGCGGAGGATCGAAGCATGACCGTGCTTTGCAGGATCAGCGGCCTTTCGGTTGTCTATGCCAGTCAGCCGGCGCCGGCCCTGGACGCGGTTGATCTCGACATCCTTGCCGGCGAACGGCTGGCGATCATCGGCGAAAGCGGCTCCGGCAAGAGCACGCTGGCGCGCGCCATCGCCGGGCTCCTGCCGTCCGGCGCGCGCGTGACTGGCGAAATGGAATGGTCAGCCGGCCATCCACCACATCCGGGCCGCGAGCTCGGCTTCGTCTTCCAGGACCCGTCTTCCAGCCTCAACCCCGTTCTGACCATCGGCGAACAGGTGGCTGAGGGCGCTCGCCGGCATCTTGGCCTTCCGTGGTCGGCCGCCTATGCCCAGGCGCTGAAGATTCTGGAAAAAGTTGGTATCCCGCAACCGGAAAAGGCATTGAGAGCTTTCCCGCATCAACTTTCCGGCGGTCAACGCCAGCGCGTCGCGATCGCTGCGGCGCTAGTTGCAAAGCCGAGCTTTCTCATTGCCGACGAAGCGACCAGCGCGCTCGATATGGTGGTGCAGGCGGAGATCGTGGCGCTGCTCGGCGATCTGGTCAAAGAAGCCGATATGACGCTCCTGTTCATCACCCATGACATCGCTCTGGCTTCAGGTTTCGCGGATCGCGTCGCAATCTTCAAGGATGGCCACCTGGTCGAAGCCGGACCGACCCTTGCGGTCCTTTCCTCCCCGCGGGAGATCTATACGCAAACGCTGATCGCCAGCCATCGCGACCTCTCCACACCACCCCTGATCAAAGAGCCTGCCTCATGACCTTGCTCTCGATCGAAAACCTCTCGAAACGCTTTTCGTCCGGCGGCCGCGACATCGCGGCGCTCAAGGACGTGTCGCTGACAATTGCCGACGGAAAGACGCTCGGACTCGCTGGCGCTTCCGGCAGCGGGAAATCGACGCTGGCGCGCATCCTCATGCGGTTGATCCCACCGGATGCGGGCACGGTCCGCTTCGAGGATGAGGACTGGTTGACACTTTCGGGCTCCGGACTCCGCCGTCGTCGCGCGAAAATTCAGATGGTCTTCCAGGATGTGCTCGGCGCGTTCAATCCACGCGCCACGGTCGCCTCCGTGCTCGACGATCCGCTGCGCATCCACGCCATCGTGCCGAAAGCCGAAAGGCCGAAGGAGATCGCTGCATTGCTTGACCGCGTCGGCCTGCCTGCAAGTTACGTTGCGCGCTCGATCCGCGAAGTGTCTGGTGGTCAGCGGCAGCGGATAGCGATTGCCCGCGCCATTGCCACCCGACCGTCGCTGATCGTTTTCGACGAGGCGGTCTCGGCGCTCGACGTTTCCATTCGCGGCAAGATTCTGGAATTGCTGGTCGAGTTGCAGGAAGAGCGGGGCATCGCTTATCTCTTCGTTTCCCACGATCTCGCCGTGCTGCGCGCCGTCTCCCACCGGATTGCCATCATGGATGCCGGACGGCTGGTAGAAAGCGGTCCGGCGGACCAGATGATCGGGAATCCGCAATCTCAGGCGGCAAGAGCCTTGATTGCGGCAGTGCCACGCCTCGTCATCGAACCAACGAGAGACTCCGCCCATGACGTCTGAAACCTGGAATCCATTGAGCAATGCGCCGCCGTTCCCGGCCGTGCGCTATGCCTCGATTGCCGATCGCATCGCAAAGGTCCTCGGGACGCGCAACGACGTGCTCCTTATTCAGGCAGAAGCCGTCGTTGCGCTGGAAGCGGTCGCGACGAGCCTTGCGCGCCCCGGCTTGAAAGTGCTCAACATCGTCACCAGTCCTTATGGCCTCTGGTTCGGCAACTGGCTGAGACGTGGCGGGGCCGACGTCATTGAGCTGGCGGCAGAGCCGGCCCGTCCGATCGACGTGGAAGCCGTGGAACGGGCCTTGAATGCCCATCCGGACACGAAGGTTCTTGCGCTCTGCCATGCGGAATCAGCAAGCTGCATCCTCAATCCAATGGAGGATATCCTCGCTCTCGCCCGCGCCCGCGGCATCGTGACGATCGTTGATGCGGTAGCCTCTGTCGGCGGCCACGCCCTGAATGTCGATGAACTGGGCGTAGATATCGCCATCATCGGTCCGCAGAAATCGCTGGCCGGCCCGGCCGGGCTTTCGGCACTCTCCGTCAGTTCCGCCGCCTGGCAATTGATCTCCCGGGACGGCGGTCCGACGAGCTCGATCCTTTCACTTCTCGACCAGAAGGCCTGGCTCGACGCCGGCCGGGGCACACTTCCCGGCACGACGGCGCCTTTGGAATTTTTCGCGCTTGACGCTGCTCTGGATCGGCTCGAAGCGGAAGGTCTGGCTTCTGTCATTGCACGACATGGCCGCGCTGCAAGGGCGGCGCATGCTGGACTGATTGCGCTGGGCGCCGAGCCTTGGGTGAAGCCGGAAAAAGGTTCGCATCTCGTCACCGCGGTCGAGCTTTCGGAGGCCGCCGACCCCAAAGCGCTGCTTGCCGCAGCCGCTCCGCTCGGTATGGAGTTTTCGATCGGCGTCGGACCGGGAGCAAACCGCCTGATCCGGCTCAACCACACCGGCTTGCGGGCCCGTTTCGACATCGTGCTTGGCAATGTCACTGCGTATGGAATTGGTCTCAGGCGATTGGGATTCAAGGCGGATATCGCCGCAGCCGTCGAGGCGATCGCTCTCCACTACGGCGACTGATCAGACGCCTTTTTCGGCCAGCCAGTTGCGGACAATCTCCTCGTCCTCGCGACCGAGCCCATGATTTGCGTCGAGTTTTTTCGCCGCCACCTCTGCCCCCGCCGCGCGAAGCCGGTTTTCCAGCTCCGGCGTAAGCGGTCCGTAAAAATCGTCGGTCGCGCTGAGCGAAAGGACCTGTGCCCCCGAGAGGTCGACCACCGGCTTTTCCTCGAGCACGTTCATCGACCGCAGCAAGACCGCCTTGCGGATCAGGGTCGGATGAAGCTGCATGACCGCTCCGATCATATTGCCGCCATTGGAATAGCCGACGAAAGCAGTTCGGGAAGGATCCACCCCGTAAGCCGGAGCCAGTTCCTCAACGAAAGCGACGAAGGCTTCCGTTTCGGAAAAGATCTCCTTCTGGTCGAACGTCACCTGGTCGAAACGGCGGAAGAAGCGCGGATAGCCCTCGTCCGTCGAGCGTCCGCGAATGCCGATCAGCATGGCATTCGGCGCAACCTTGCGTCCGAAAGGCAGCATGCTGGTTTCGTTGGCACCGGTTCCGTGCAGCAGAACCAGCGTCGAGCCATCCCATCTTTCCGGCATATGGATGCGGTGCACGAAAGGCAGGTCGCGATAAATAACCCGCTCCTCCCCGGGCAGGCCGAATTGCGGCAGCATGACCCGAAGTGCATCGTGATCCGCGTTGAAATGCTTCGGGATGAAGAGCCGCGTGCCAAGCGTTTCGACTGTCTCGTCGGTCGTAAAACCGGGTCCATCGCTTGCAAGCTCGATCAGAGTGCCACCCGGCTCACGCACATAGAGCGAATAGAAATAGTGCCGGTCATGCATGTTCATCTCACCGTCGCCTTCAGCCCGGAGGGCGGCATGCGCAGCCTCGACATGCGCTTTGTCGGACGCACGAAAAGCGATGTGGTCGATCGTGCCCGCGCCCGGCGCAGCGGTCCAGAAACCATGGGCATCACGGACATCGACAATGTCCTGCGCATCCGAAACCAGCCGCTGGATATTGCCCTCCTTCGGTCCGAACCTCAGCCCCATATGCCGGATCAGGAATTCCGCAGTCTCCACCGGCTTTTCGGAGAGGATCGTCGCACCGCGTAGCCCGCGAATTGCATCCGTCTCGGAGATACCGCCGCCTTTCCACCAGATCCAGGGTGATGTCTCTTCCACGCCGACCAGCTTGACGATGATTCCGTCCGGGTCGGCGAGCCTGAGCACCGGTTCGCCGAATTCCTGTGCCGGCCCGCTGAGCTTGACGTTGAATTGCAGCGCCCGCGTCAGCCAGAAACCGATTGCCTCCGGCGCGATCACAAAACTGATCTCGCTCGGCGCGCCATGGCCGACGCGTCCCAGCGAACCATCTTCCCAGGCAAGGAATGTTACGAGCGAACCCGGCGATGCCGCCCCGTCACCATAGAACAGGTGAAGCTGTTGCGCGTCCTCGAAACCTGCCGTGCGTTTCACCAATCTGAGACCCAGGAAGCCCACGTAGAAATCGACATTCGCCTGGATCTTGCGGGTAATGGCCGTGATGTGATGCAAGCCGCTGGTCATACGCTGATGAAATCCTTCTGTTGACGGACGAAGACCGTTTTGATGCCAATCAGATAACGGTACTCGTCGCGCGCCTGCAATTCGTCAAGCGTCTCGATTGCCGGTGCAGATATAGGAGTCCGCATTCAGGCCGCCTGGACAGCCTTGATCCGGTCCAGGCCGCCGACGATGCCGGCAAAATCCTGCCACACCCCTTGAGCGCCCTTCTGCCATTCCTCGAAGGCTTCCGGCTTCAAGAGCTTGCCGCCGTTCTTGAGCGACTGTTCGACGGAAGCCGTCTCATCTTCGACGATGAGTTGGTTGAAATAAACTGCTCCTTCTTGCGACGCAGCCAGAAAGACCGCCTTCTGCTCGTCATCGAGACGGTTCCAGAAGCTTGCAGCGTAGAAAATCACGCCGGAAGCCCAGATGTGACCGGTCTCGGTCATATAAGGCACGACCTCGTAAAGCTTGAAGCCGGCATAGGCAGACTTGGTCAGGTCCATGGCATCGGCCACCCCGGTCGAGAGCGCGTTGTAGGTCTCGGTGATCGGAATGCCGACGGGCGTCGTACCGAAAGCACGCCAGAGCCTGGTGTGGAGCGGGCTCTGGATGACGCGGATCGTCTTGCCCTTGAGCTGCTCAGGACGCGTGACCGGCTCCTTGGTGAGCAGATGCCGGGCACCGTAGTTTATGAAGCCGCCGATCACGAAATTCTGGCTCGCGAGCTTTTGTTTCAAATCTGCACCGACCCTTCCATCCACCGTTCTGCGAACGTGGTCGCTGTCACGGAACAGAAAAGGCAGATCGAGGATCTGCAACTCCGGCACCCAGCCGGAGAGCGACGAGACCGTTGAAAGGCTTGCCTGTACCGAGCCGAGACGCGCACCTTCGGCCACTTCCTTCTCGCCACCGAGCGCGCCGTTCTTGACGACGTTGAATTTGAATTGTCCCGGCAGCTTGGCCTCCACAAGCTCGCCGATCCTCACCCAAATCTTGGTTTCCGGCTTGTCGTCGCCGAGAAGCGAAGCGACCGTGATCGTCGTGGTGCGGGCTGCCGCGGTGCGAACGTAAACAGGCGCGGCAAGCGCGGCACCGGTTGCGGCTGCGGTCTTCAAAAGCGTACGGCGGTTGAATTTTTCCATGGCAGGAATTCCCGAGTTAGAAGATGGTGGCCCAAGCGCACAGGATCGCCAGGGAAGTAAGCAGAGCGACGAGATAAGGCAACACGGCGCGGAACAGCGCGGATGCCGGAACGCGCGTGACACCGCTGACCACAAAGATCAGCATGCCGAGCGGCGGTGTCAGGCCGTGGATCATCAGATTCACGACGATAATGACGCCGAATTGGATGGGATCGATACCGGCAGAAACGGCAGCAGGCAGCAGGATCGGGCCGAAAAGAAGAATAGCGGCACCGATATCCAGCACGAGCCCGACCGCCAGCAGGATGACGTTCGACAGGATGATGACCGCCAGCGCGCTGCCCCCGAGAATGGTCACGAAATCGGAGAGCAAGCCGGAAACATCGTCCACCGCCAGCAGGAACGCGAAAGGACCGGCCGTGCCGATCAGAAGGCCGATCGCTGCAGCTTCCGTCGCCGCCTGGCGAAAAGCCGAGAAGAGCGTGCCTAAAGCGATCCGTCCCCAGAGCCCCAGCAAGAGCGCGTAGAACGCAGCCAAGGCCGCGGCCTCCGTCGTCGTCACGATACCGACGCGGATACCGACCACGACGATGATGCCGAGCCCGAAGGCGGGAATGGCGGAAGCCGCTGCCTGCCAGCGCGCAGAGGCAGTCGCGCGCGGCCGCGTGACCTGCTCGCGCACCGTCAGGTGGATGGCGACAGCAAGGCAGATCGCCATCAGCGCGCCAGCGAAAAAGCCGCCGACCAGCAGCGAACCGACCGAAAGATTGGTAGCGGCAGCAAGGATGAGGAATGCGATCGAAGGCGGGATGACGTTATCGAGCACCGAGGTCGCGGCGATGATCGCTCCCGCCTGCGCCGGTGGATAACCGTGCTTGACCAATTCCGGCTGGAAGATCGAAGCGCCGAAAGCAGCATTGGCGACGGAAGAACCCGAAGCACCGGAAAAGAGCACGCTGGTCAAAAGCGTCGTCTGCGCCAGTCCCGCCCGGCGATGCCCGACCATCGAAGCAGCGAAGCGCACAAGCTGATTGGCGGCGCCAGATGCGGTCAGCAACCCACCCACAAGCAGGAAGAAAGGGATGGCAAGCAGCAGGAATTTCGACATGCCGGTAACGGTCGTCGAAACGATAGCCGGCTCCGGCAAACTGCTTCCGAAAGCGATCGCCACATAAGCTGCCGCGAGAAAGGCGTGCGCCAACGGGGCCGCCAGCACCAGTCCAAGCCCGGCGACCAGCGCGAGAAACAGGCTCGGCGGCAGAACCGTATCGAAGAGAACTTCCGGCACGCCGAAATAGAGCGCCGTACCCAGTGCGAGAGAAATCAATACGGCAATCGCCTTGCCGTCCATGGCCCTCTGAAGCAGAAGCATGAGCAGGACCAGCCCGCCGCCCGCCCCCAGGAAACCGAACCGGATCCATTCAGGCAGACCCAAGGTCGGCGAAACGCCGCCGAGCATGACCACGATCTCCGCACCACCGAAAATCAGGATCAACGCAGCCAGCACGGTGAAGACGTCTGCAAGCACCTCGGCGACCGGCGCCAGACGCTCTGGCAGTAGCCGGACGAAGGCATCGAGCCGCATGGCAAGCGCACTTTTCAGACTGAGTGGCGCGCCGAGCGAAATCAGCGCCACATGCATCCAGATACCCGCGTCCTCGGCCCCGATAAGGCCCGTACTGAAGAAATAGCGCAGGCATACGCTGGTCAGCACGACGAGAAGCAATCCCGCGAGGACGGTAGCGGCAAGCATACCGAGAATGGCCTCGATCGCCTTCAGCGCCAGGGCGGCTACGCCAGCCTGTCGCAGCGGTTCGGCGATTTCGGACTGATTGGTTGTCACCTTTTCCCATTCCAGCGAGAGGGCCGGATGCCGATCATGGCAAACCGAGACCGGAAAATGTGCCAGCATCACGCGATAGATGGCACGCTGTCAGGCCTTTTCGCGCATACGGCTATCCTTCTCAAGCAACGATATGTCGAAACTCATTCGATCCGGAAAATTCATGCGCAACATCGGCCGAAAATCCTTCGCCAGGAGCATGCTTTTCGGTGCAAATCTGTTGACTGATCACCATGGTTATGCTGCCTAGATAAGCGGAGAATCCCCGTCTCAGAATGGCCGTATCGAGTATTTGTCCGGCCGATTGATTCATTTTTGGAATAATACCGTGAGCAGCGATGCAACAGTTCGCGTTGCGAAGCCGTCGGCTTCGTTGGCGCTGGTGAAGGCGGCAGGCTGGGGCAAAGGCCTCTCGATCCTCACCCGCATCACCGTCATGGCCTTCCGCCATCCCTGGCAAGCGGGTTTTGCGATCGTCGCAACCCTGATCGCTTCAACCTTCCAGCTGATGATTCCGCAACTTCTTGGGCAGGCCGTGGACCACACGCAGGTGGTGCTGACGGGAGGCGACGCCGGACAACAGGCACAGGATGCGCTCCTGACGACCGCTCTCTTCCTGCTCGGTGCGAGCGTGCTTCGCGGCATCTTCACGCTGATCCAGAATTATTATAGCGAGGCCGTCGGGCACCATATGGGCTATCGGCTGCGCCTTGCGTGTTACGAAAAGATCCAGCGCCTCTCCTTCAGCTTCCACGACAGCATGCATTCGGGCGATCTGATCACGGTCGGTCTCCTCGATCTTGAAGGCGTGCGCATGTACTTCTCGACGGCCTTGGTACGCATGGTCCTGCTCACCATTCTGATTGGCATCGGCGCCTATCTGCTTATCTCGACCGATATTGTGCTCGGCCTTCTGGCTTTGAGCTTCGTGCCTTTCGTCGGCTGGCGGTCGTCCGTCACACAGCTTAGGCTGCGTGCCACCTGGCTCGACCTGCAGGAGCGGCTTTCGGTGCTCACCCGCGTGATGGAGGAAAATCTCGGCGGCATCCGCGTCGTTCGTGCCTTCGCCGCCCAACAGCATGAACTCGACAAGTTCGAGACAGCGTCGAAGAGCGCGGTGTCACTGGCGCATCAGCGCGTCGGCATCCGGGTGGCGAATACCAGCGCCATGACGCTCTCCTTCTTCGCCTCTATGGGCCTCGTTCTCTGGGTCGGCGGCACCAAGGTGATGGCCGGCGAGATGACCGTCGGCACCCTCACCTCCTTCCTCACCTTCATGACCATCCTGCAGATGCCGGTGCGCCAGCTCGGCCTGATGGTCAACGCCTTTGCCCGTGCCTCCACCTGCGGCGCCCGCCTCTTCGAACTGCTCGACCTCGACATCGCCATCAAGGACGAAAAGGGCGCCAGGGACCTTGAAGCCACGGATGGCACGCTCCGCTTCGAGCATGTGAATTTCGCCTATCCCGGCGCCGAAAAGCATCAGGTCCTCACCGATGTGACCTTCGAAGCAAAGCGCGGCGAAACAATTGGCATCGTTGGCCCGCCGGGCAGCGGCAAATCCACCCTCGCCCATCTGATCCCGCGCTTCTACGACGTCACCGACGGCCGGATCACCATCGACGGCCAGGATATCCGCAAGGTTACGCTGCAATCGCTGCGCCGCGCGGTGGCGGTCGTGCAGCAGGATAGTTTCCTGTTCACCACGACCATCGAAAACAACATCGCCTATGGCGATCCCTGGGCGAAAGAGAGCCGCATTGAACGGGCCAGCGAGAGCGCCCAGCTCCACAATTACGTGCTCGGCCTGCCGACCGGTTACGGCACCGTCGTCGGCGAACGGGGCGTCTCGCTCTCCGGCGGCCAGCGGCAGCGCTTGTCGATTGCCCGTGCCCTGATGTTGCGCCCGGCGGTGATGGTCTTCGACGATTCCACCGCCGCCATCGACGCAGGGACCGAACAGCGCATCCGCAGCGCCATGCGCAGATATGCCGCCGACCGGGTGACCATCATCGTTGCGCATCGCCTGAGCTCGCTGATGCATGCCAACCGCATCCTGTTCATGGAAAACGGCAGGCTTGTCGAGAGTGGCACGCACGAAGAACTTCTCGCCTTGGGCGGACGCTACAAAGCGCTCTACGATCTGCAGGTGCGTCCCGGCGACGAAGCGCTGACGGCCTGAGGGAGGGATTGATGGCCGAAGAACTGGAAACTGAACGCGCCGACATTCGCGACGACGGCAGGCGCCCGCCCCGCGCGGTCGTCGGCTCGCACCGCATCGAAGAGGAGATCTTCGGCAAGGTCTTCGACGGCAATATCATCAAGCGCATATGGGCCTTCGTGCGCCCGTATCAGGTGAAGATCTATTGGGCCGTTGCCGCCGTCCTCACGTTCACGGCGATGCAGCTCCTGATCCCGCTGATCATCCGCTATGCGATCGACCACGGCATGCATCCCGGCAGCATCGACCATAGCGTGCTCATCTGGTTGATTGTCGTGTTTCTTGCAGCGATCCTGATCAATTTCGGCGCCAGCTACGCACAGGAAATGCTGGTCGGCAATGTGGCCGAAGATGTGCTTTTCGACATCCGCAAGGCAATGTTCACCCATCTGCAGCGCGTTTCGCTCTCCTGGATGGACAAGACGGAGGTCGGCCGGCTCATGTCCCGCCTGCAGGGCGATGTAAACTCCATGCAGGAATTTCTAGAAACCTCGGTGCTTTCGGTTGGCGATATCGTCCTGCTCTTCGGTATTGTCTTCGTCATGCTCTATCTCGATTTCAAGCTTGGCCTGCTCACGCTCTCCGCCCTTCCCGTCCTCTTCATTGTCCGCATCTTCTGGCTGCCGCGCGCACGGAAATCCTTCATGGCGGCGCATGAGACGAATTCAGTGGCGAACGGTGCTTTGGCCGAAGCGATCCACGGCGTCCGTGCTGTACAGAGCATGGACCGCGAGCGGGTCAATTTCATGCTTTACGACGACAAGGCCCGCGCCAACCTCAAGACCCATCTGACGGCAGCGAAATATGCTCAGGTCATGGTGCCGATCGTGGATTCACTCACCGGCCTCGCCATGGCGCTCGTCGTCGTGGTCGGTGGCGCCCGCGTGCTGAACCAGGCGCTCGATGTCGGCGTGATGGTCGCATTCCTGTTCTACATCCAGCGCTTCTTCGACCCGATCCGTTCACTCACCCTGCAGTATTCGGTCATGCAGCGCGCCATGGCTTCGGGTCAGCGCCTGACGGACGTGCTGGACGTGCCGGTCGATATCAAGGATGCGCCGAACGCCAAGGTTCTGTCGCCGGATATGGACGGCTCCGTGGAATTCCGCGATGTCGTTTTCGGTTACAACCCCAAACATCCGGTATTGAAACACGTAAGTTTCAAGGTAAATCCGGGCGAAACGGTCGCGCTCGTCGGCCCGACGGGCTCCGGCAAGTCGAGCTGCATGTCGCTCATCCATCGCTTCTACGAGGTGCAGGGTGGCCAGGTTCTGGTGGGCGGCCACGACGTGCGCGAATTGACGCAGGATTCGCTCGGTCGACAGATCGCCATGGTGCTCCAGGAACCTTTCCTGTTCACCGGAACGGTGTTCGACAACATCCGCTATCACAAGACGGATGCGACACGCGAAGAGGTGATTGAGGCGGCCAAGGCCGTTGGCGCCCACGACTTCGTCATGCGCCTGCCCGATGGATATGACAGCCTGCTCGGCCAGCGTGGCGGCAATCTGTCGCTCGGCCAGCGGCAGCTGATCAGCTTCGCCCGCGCCCTGGTGGCAGATGCCAAGATCCTGGTGCTCGACGAGGCGACTGCCAATATCGACAGCTATACGGAAATGCTGATCCAGAAGGCATTAGTGAAGCTGCTCGAAGGGCGCACCGGCCTGGTCATCGCCCATCGCCTTGCCACGATCCGCGAGGCCGACCGGATCATCGTGCTACAGAACGGCGAATTGATCGAAAGCGGCAATCACCGCGAGCTGATGAAAAACGGCAAGCTCTATTCGAAACTCTACAATCTCAACTATTCCTCATTCGACGACATCCCCGAAGACATCATCGAAGAAGCGGTTACCGATTCGGCGACCTGAAAGATCTATCGCCCGGAAGCGGTCAGCTGCCGGGCGATAGATCGAATACACGCGAGGGAAACATTGTTTCCCCAGGAGCCTTATCGACGCTGGTTGTAGACGTCGACGCAGACGGCGCCGAGAAGCACGAGGCCCTTGATGACCTGCTGATAGTCGATGCCGATGCCGAGGATCGACATGCCGTTGTTCATCACGCCCATCAGAAATGCGCCGATCACCGCGCCCGTCACCTTGCCGACGCCGCCATAGGCAGATGCCCCGCCGATGAAACATGCCGCGATGACGTCGAGCTCGAAGCCGGTGCCGGCTTTCGGTGTGGCGCTGTTGAGGCGCGCAGCGACCACGAGGCCGCCGAGAGCCGCAAGCATGCCCATGTTGACGAAGGTAAGGAAAACCAGCCGCGTTGTCTTGATACCGGAAAGCTCGGCCGCGCGGGCATTGCCGCCGACTGCATAGATCTGCCGGCCAACCACGGTGCGCGTGGTCAGGAAGCTATAGGCGGCAATCAGCACCGCCATGATGATCAGCACGTTCGGCATCCCGCGATGCGACGAGATCAGAAAGGCAATGTAACCGACGCCGGCAAGGATCAGCAGGTTCTTGGCGACGAAGAAGCCGAACGGCTCTGTCTCGACGCCATGCGAAATGCGCCGCTTGCGGCTCGCGACATTCTGCACGATGAGGATGATTGCAAGGATGAGGCCAAGCACGAACGAAGTGATGTAGAGGCCACCGGCCGAGGAGATCAGCTCGACAACATAACCGGACGAAAGCTTCTGAAATATCGGCGGGAACGGGCCGATTGCCTGGCTGCCGAGGATGGCGATCATCAGACCACGGAAGACCAGCATGCCCGCGAGTGTCACGATGAAGGACGGTATCTTGAGATAGGCGACAAAATAGCCCTGGGCCGCGCCGATCAGGCCGCCGACCGCAAGGCAGGCAACGATGACGACAGCGAAATTGATCCCCCACGAGACCATCATGAGCCCGGCAAGGCCACCGATAAAGCCTGCGACCGAACCGACCGACAGGTCGATATGGCCGGTGACGATCACCATCAGCATGCCAAGCGCCATGATGACGATATAGCTATTTTGCAGCACGATATTGGTGACGTTGAGCGGCTTCAGGAGAACACCGTCGGTGGCGATCTGGAAGAAGATGACGATCACCACCAGCGAGATCAGCATGCCGAAGTCGCGGAGATTGTCCTTCAGAAAACTGGTCGCCTTCGGCGGCGCCGTGATTGCTTCCTGGGGCGTACTCATTATTCTCTCCCTTTGCGCCGCATGATGGCGCGCATGATATTTTCCTGCGTGGCTTCCTCGCCGGACACTTCGCCGACAAACGCACCTTCGTGCATGACCACGATACGGTCGCAAATGCCGATCAGTTCGGGCATTTCCGACGATATGACGACCACCGCCTTGCCGGCGTCGGCGAGCTCATTGATGATCGTGTAGATTTCATATTTCGCGCCGACATCGATGCCGCGTGTCGGCTCGTCCAGGATCAGCACTTCAGGCCCCGTGAAGAGCCATTTCGACAATACCACCTTTTGCTGATTGCCGCCTGAGAGCTTGCCGGTTTCCTGGTAGACGTTGTGGCTGCGGATGCGCATGCGAGCGCGGAATTCCTGCGCCACCTTCATCTCTGCGATATCGTCGATGACACCGCGCGAAGACACGCCGCCGAGATGGGCGAGAGAGACGTTCTTGCGGATATCCTCCGGCAGAATGAGGCCGAGCTGCTTGCGGTCTTCGGTCACATAGGCGAGACCCGCCTTGATGGCCTTGTGGACGTCGGAAAGGTCGAGTTCCTTGCCGTGCATCTTGGCGGTGCCCGTGACATGACGTCCCCAGGACCGGCCGAACAGGCTCATGGCAAATTCGGTGCGCCCTGCGCCCATCAGCCCGGAAATGCCGACGATCTCGCCGGCCCTGACCTTCAGCGAAACATTCTTGACCACCTGCCGGTCGGAATGCTGCGGATGGTAGGCGGACCAGTTCTCGACCTCGAAGATGACATCACCGATCTTCGGATCGCGCTTCGGGTAACGGCTCTCAAGATCGCGGTCGACCATGCGCCGGACGATCTCGTCCTCATCGACCGGGCCGGCATGGCAATCCATCGTGCCGACCGTGCGGCCGTCGCGAAGCACCGTGATACGGTCAGCGACTTCCGTGATCTCGTTGAGCTTATGGGAGATCATGATCGAGGTAATGCCGTTGCGGCGGAATTCCTTGAGAAGTTCCAGCAAAGCCGCGCTGTCCGTCTCGTTGAGCGATGCAGTCGGCTCATCGAGGATCAGCAGCCGTACGTCCTTCGACAGCGCCTTGGCGATCTCGACGAGCTGCTGTTTGCCGACACCGATATTGGTGATCAGCGTGTCCGGCTGTTCGGTGAGCCCCACCTTGGCGAGCAACGCCTGAGTGCGCTTGTGCCTCTCGCTGCGGTCGATCACGCCATGCCGTGCCGGCGGATTGGTCAGGAAGATGTTTTCCGCGATCGACATCAGCGGAATGAGCGCAAGCTCCTGGTGAATGATGATGATGCCGAGCTTTTCAGAATCGTTGATGTCGCGGAAATGACGCTCCTCCCCCGCGAACAGAATCGAGCCTTCGTAGGAGCCGTGCGGATAGACGCCGGAAAGCACCTTCATCAGCGTCGACTTGCCGGCGCCGTTTTCGCCGACGAGCGCGTGGATCTCACCTTCCTGAACGGTGAAGCTGACATCGGAAAGCGCCTTTACGGCGCCAAAGCTTTTCGAAATGCCTCGCATTTCGAGAATGGGCGGCCTTTCGGCCGGCGGAACGGGATCGAGCATGATCACTCCGAAAATTAGAGCGTTTCCTGCGGGAAACGCTCCATATCCTTGTCTTGCGCAATTCCGGACGGAAAATCGCTGCGCACTTTTCCCGGATTTGCTTGGGTCCACGCGGCAGATTTCCACCGCGCGGAGCAAAAAGCCTACTACTTGAGCTGCGATTCCTTGTAGTAACCGCCGTCAACCAGAACCTGCTTCCAGTTCGTCTTATCAACGACAACCGGCTTCAGAAGATAGGACGGTACGACCTTCTTGCCATTGTCATAGGTCTCGGTGTCGTTGACCTGAGGCTCCTTGCCGCTCATGACCGCGTCGACCATGTCGACGGTGACCTTGGCGAGATCACGGGTATCCTTGAAAATCGTCGAATACTGTTCGCCGGCGATGATCGACTTGACGGACGGGACTTCTGCGTCCTGACCGGTGACGACCGGCATCGGCATGTCGCCGCTGCCATAACCGACGCCCTTCACGGAAGAAAGGATACCGATCGAGAGGCCGTCATAGGGAGACAGCACGCCGTTCAGCTTCTTGTCGGAATAGGTGGAGGAAAGGATCGCGTCCATGCGGGCCTGGGCCGTTGCGGGGTCCCAGCGCAGCGTCGCAACCTTGTCCATGCCGGTCTGGCCGCTGCCAACCACCAGCGTTCCCTTGTCGATCAGCGGCTGCAGCACGCTCATCGCACCATTGTAGAAGAAGAAGGCGTTGTTGTCGTCAGGCGAGCCACCGAAGAGTTCGATGTTGAACGGACCCTTTTCGGTGTCGGCCTTGAGGCCCGTGACGAGCGAAGTCGCTTGCTGGACGCCGACCTGGAAGTTGTCGAAGGTGGCGTAGTAGTCGACATTCGGCGTGTCGCGGATCAGGCGGTCATAGGCGATGACCTTGATGCCCTGCTCATGAGCCTGCGCCAGTACGTCCGACAGGGTGGTCCCATCGATCGAAGCAACGACGAGCACCTTGGCGCCCTTGGTTACCATATTCTCGATCTGCGCGAGCTGGTTCGGAATGTCGTCTTCCGCATACTGCAGGTCGACGTCATAGCCGCGTTCCTTGAGAACCTTCACCATGTTGTCGCCGTCGGCGATCCAGCGGGCCGAAGACTTGGTCGGCATGGCGACGCCCACAAGGCCCTTGTCCTGGGCTCCGGCCGGTGCGGCGAAAGCCAGGCCCGTCAGCATCGCTGCCGTGGTCAGATATTTTAGGATGCTCATGTACTGCTCCTCCTTCAGGCCGGCTTCTCTTGAGCCGCCTTGGTTCGGGATGAGGGCGGCCCCCCGCCGCCCCTGGGGATCGTTACCGATCAATGATTATCGCGCGGCAGTCCGGCTGTCTGGGCAATACGCTGGTACTTGACCGCCGGCTCGAGCACCGCACCGGTTTCCATCTGCCCGACGATGCCCCGCTGGATTTCCTGCCAGGGTGTCTGGTGCTTGGGATAATGATAGCCGCCACTGGCTTCCAAGGCCTTGCGGCGCTCGGCGAGTTCCTCGTCCGAAATAAGGATGTCGGCGGTACCGCGACCGAGATCGATCCGGACCCGGTCACCCGTCTTCAAAAGTGCGAGACCGCCGCCTGCCGCCGCTTCCGGCGAGGCATTGAGGATCGACGGACTGCCCGAAGTACCGGACTGCCGGCCGTCACCGATGCAGGCGAGCGAGGTGACGCCCTTCTTCAGCAGGTAATCCGGCGCACGCATGTTGACGACTTCTGCAGCCCCCGGATAGCCGATCGGCCCGGCGCCGCGCATGAAGAGGATCGTGTGTTCGTCGATTTCGAGCGACGGATCGTCGATGCGGTGATGATAGTCTTCCGGGCCGTCGAAAACGACTGCCTTGCCCTCGAACGCTTCCGGATCGTCGGGGTTCGACAGATAACGGTCGCGGAACTCCTTGGAGATGACGCTGGTCTTCATGATCGCCGACGAGAACAGGTTGCCGCGCAGGACCCGGAAGCCGGCGGCGGCCTTCAAGGGCTCCTCATAGCGACGGATGACCTTCTCATCCTCGATGATCGCTCCGCGGCAATTCTCGCCGATCGTCTTGCCGTTCACCGTCATGGCGTCCTCATGAATGAGGCCCTGTTCCATGAGCTGGTTGACGACCGCCGGCACGCCACCCGCGTGATAATAGTCCTCGCCGAGATATTCGCCGGCCGGCTGCAGGTTGACGAGCAGCGGCACTTCTTCACCATAAGTCTGCCAATCGTCGACAGAGAGTTCCACGCCGATATGGCGCGCGAGAGCGTTCAAATGGATCGGTGCGTTGGTGGAACCGCCGATCGCCGAATTGACGCGGATTGCATTGATGAAGGCCTCCTTGGTCAGAATGTCGGAGGGCTTCAGATCCTCCTTGACCATCTCGACGATCCGAAGGCCGGTGAGATAGGCGACTTCCTGACGGTCGCGATAGGGTGCCGGAATGGCAGCCGAACCGGGAAGCTGCATGCCGAGCGCTTCGGCAAGCGAATTCATCGTCGTCGCCGTTCCCATCGTGTTGCAATAGCCTGTCGATGGCGCCGAGGATGCGACGAGCTTCACGAACCCCGCATAGTCGATCTCGCCCTTGGCGAGCAGCTCGCGCGCCTTCCAGACGATGGTGCCGGAGCCGGTGCGTTCCCCACGGAACCAGCCATTCAGCATCGGCCCGACCGACAGCGCGATCGCCGGAATGTTGACGGTGGCCGCCGCCATGAGACAGGCCGGCGTCGTCTTGTCGCAGCCGATCGTCAGCACAACACCGTCGAGCGGATAGCCATAGAGCACTTCGACGAGGCCAAGATAGGCAAGATTGCGGTCGAGGCCGGCAGTCGGGCGCTTGCCCGTCTCCTGGATCGGATGGACCGGGAATTCGATGGCGATGCCGCCCGCCTCGCGGATGCCTTCGCGAAGACGGTGGGCAAGCTCCAGATGATGGCGGTTGCAGGGAGAGAGATCGGAACCGGTCTGAGCGATGCCGATGATCGGCCGATCCGACTGCAATTCGGCCTGGCTCAGGCCAAAATTCATGTAGCGCTCAAGATAAAGCGCCGTCATGTCCACGTTAGCCGGATTGTCGAACCAGGCACGCGAACGGAGTTTCTTCACCTCCTGGCGGCGTTGGTCGGTTTCGGCGATCTCGGTGGAGGGTGTATTTTCGGTGTTGCTCATCATTAATCCTCAAAGGCGGCTGTTTGGATCCGCCGGCCCAGCATAAAGGCATCGGCGACATGCACCAGCGGCGAGAAATCGGTATCGATTGCGCCTTTCATGACAAGCGCCACGAAATCGCGATAGAGATTGCGGTATTCCTTGTCCTCTTCGACAATCACGCTTTCGCCATTGACGAAAAGCCGGCTGCCGCCATGGGTCAGCACCACCGAACCCTCGTCGGTCTCGACGCGGATGTCCCAGGTCTGCGGACCGGTCTGACGCCAGTCGAATTCCGCCGAGACGGGCACGCCGCTATCCGTCTCGAAGACAAGGCTTGCGGCGATCGGTGCAGCGCGATTGGCAGGGAAAGTCAGTTCAGAGCGGGTCAGATGGAATTCTTCCGGCAGGATGCGGGTGACGATAGACAATGCGTTGATGCCGGGATCAAAGACACCGAGACCGCCGGGCTCCCATATCCACGCCTGCCCCGGATGCCAGTGGCGGACATCTTCCTTCCATTCGACCGCCACGCTGCGGATTTTCCGCTTCGCCAGCAGCGCTCGCGCTGGCTCGACTGCGGCGGCAGCCCGCGAATGCCAGGTGGAGAAGAGTGTTAAACCCTTCCTCCTGGCGAGAGCCTCGAGCGCGTAAACCTCCGAGAGCGTGGCGCCCGGCGGCTTTTCAAGCATTACATGTTTGCCGGCATCAAGCGCGGCCTTTGCCTGGCTGCAACGCCCCTGCGGCGGCGTACAGAGCGAAACGGCGTCGATTTCCACATCGGAATCAAGCAGATCGCCGATTTCGTGAAAACATGCAACGCCATCGAGCCTGGCGTGGCGGCTGGCGACAGCCACAAGTTCGATGCCGTCGGTGGCCTCGATCGCGCCCAGATGCTGGTCCCTGGCGATCTTTCCAAGCCCGACAATAGCAAGACGGATGGGAGCCATGGCCGCCTCTCAGAGCTTCTTAACTGTGACGGGCTTATCCGCGGCGACGGTCAGCCGATTGACGAGGGGCAGCTTGAAAGGGGCCGCCGAAATCTCGAATATGTCGCCGGCTTCCGTCTTGACGCCTTCGGAGAAGGAAAGCGTCGCCGTGCCGAAGAAATGCACATGCAGGTCGCCCGGCTGGCGGAACAACTCATATTTGAAGTTATGATACTCTAGATTGGCGATGGTATGGGACATGTTCGCCTCGCCGGAGAGGAACGGCTTTTCGAAGATCACCCGATCACCACGGCGCACCCGCGAGGTCCCCTCCACGTGATCCGGCAGATCGCCAACCAGAAGTTCCGGCCCCAGCGCAGCCTGGCGCAGCTTGGAATGGGCAAGCCAGAGATAGTTGCCCTTCTCGGTCACATGGTCGGAAAATTCATTGGCAAGACAGAAACCCAGCCGGAAGGGCGTGCCGTCCGGACCGATCAGATAGATCGCCGCAAGCTCGGGCTCCTCGCCGCCGTCGAGGGCGAAGGACGGCGAAACAAGTTCCTCGCCAGTCGCCCGAAGCTGTGATCCGTTACCTTTATAGAACCATTCCGGCTGGACGCCGACCTGGCCCGGCCCGGGCTTGCCGCCTTCGACGCCCATCAGGAACATGCGCATGGAATCGGTTGGCTTCTCTGCCGATTGCGCCGCCTTGTGCATCTTGTCGCGACCGTCGGCAGAGCCGAGATGGGTGAGGCCTGTGCCTGCAACGACGAAATGCGCCGGATCCGGATGCGTGATCGGCAAAGCGAGACGCCCCTCGTCCGCGGCCCTTTTCAGATCGATTGTTTCGCCAAGCCCGACTGCATCGATTCGCTGTGAAAGCGTCTGGCCGGCCGCGATCGCCTGCATCGCGAGCTCATAGGTGGACGAAACGCCCGTGACGACACGGGCCGGACCTTCGCCTTCCCATGCAACAACCTGCAACTGGCCGGCGCCATTACGAACCTGAAGAACACGCAACATCGATTTCGTCACCCAAATGCTTCCATAACCCGCACGTCGCTTCCAAAGCCATGCGGTTCCTCCCGTCGGAATACCTGAGTTCCGATACGGTCATTAATACGACTATTGGATTGCGCTCCTGCTTGTCAAGAATGCGAAAGCAGGCACCTGATGCGCGCAGCCGCCCTCTGTGATTGAAAATAAATAATTGATTTTCAATGAAAACTCGCAAGATAGCCCTACTCACCTCGGGCATTTTTGAAAATTATCAAAATTATCGCTTGAAAAAGTAATATTATATGCCAATCCTTGCCGCCGTCAGTTTGCTTTCTCATCTCTGGGAGGATTTAAGATGAAAAGAGCACTTGCGGCGGTCACCGTCGCCCTCAGCATGTCCCTGGCTTCGGGCGTTTCCGCTCAATCGCTTACGGTCGGCTTCTCGCAGATCGGTTCCGAATCCGGCTGGCGTGCCGCCGAAACCACCGTCACCAAACAGGAAGCGGAAAAGCGTGGCGTCAACCTGAAATTTGCTGATGCTCAGCAGAAGCAGGAAAATCAGATCAAGGCGATCCGTGGCTTCATCGCGCAAGGTGTTGACGCCATCTTCGTCGCTCCCGTCGTTGCCACCGGCTGGGATGCGGTTCTCAAGGAAGCCAAGGAGGAAGATATCCCGGTGATCCTGCTCGATCGCGAGATCGATGCACCGAAGGACCTTTACCTGACCGCCGTTACATCTGACACCGTTTTCGAAGGCAAAGTCGCCGGCGACTGGCTGGTGAAGGAAATCGGCAGCAAGGACTGCAAGGTGATGGAGCTCCAGGGTACCACCGGTTCCTCGCCCGCCATCAACCGCAAGAAAGGTTTTGAGCAGGCGATCGCAGCGCATCCGAACATCAAAATCGCCCGCTCCCAGACTGGAGACTTCACCCGCACCAAGGGCAAGGAAGTCATGGAAAGCTTCATCAAGGCCGAAGGCGGCGGCAAGGACATCTGCGCAGTCTATGCCCACAACGACGACATGGCCGTCGGCGCCATCCAGGCAATCAAGGAAGCTGGCCTGAAACCCGGCACCGACATCAAGGTCCTTTCGATCGATGCCGTGCCGGATATCTTTCAGGCCATGGCAAAGGGTGAAGCCAATGCCACAGTTGAGCTGACCCCGAACATGGCCGGCCCCGCTTTCGACGCGCTCGAAGCCTATCTCAAGGACAAGAAGGAGCCGCCGAAGTGGATCCAGACGGAATCGAAGCTCTACACCGCGGCTGACGATCCGATGAAGGTCTACGAAGCAAAGAAGGGTCTCGGCTACTGATCTCCCGCCGCCCGCCCCGCTCCTTCTTCAGGGGCGGGCGCCAACAGCAACCGGAGCGGAGCCCCCTTGCCGCTCCGGTTCTTCGATAGACCCGGGACGTGAACATGTCGGATTCGAATACACTTCTGGAAGCCAGAAGTATCGGCAAGGCCTTCCTCGGCAATGTGGCGCTCGATGGTGTCGATTTCACGCTGGAACAGGGTGAGATCCATGCGTTGCTCGGCGAAAACGGCGCCGGCAAGTCGACACTGATCAAGATTCTGACCGGGGTCTATAGCCGTGACCGCGGGACTATCCATCTCGATGGCGTTGAAGTCTCACCTGCCAATGTAGCGGAAGCCCAGACACTCGGCATCGGCACCGTCTACCAGGAAGTCAACCTTCTCGAAAATCTCACCGTGGCGGAAACCCTCTTTCTTGGCCGCCAACCCCGCCGGCTCGGACTGATCGACCGCCCTGAGATGCGCCGCCAGTCGAAGGCCTTGCTTGCCCGCTACGGGCTCGACATCGACGTCGATGCCCTGCTTTCCTCCTATTCCGTTGCGGTCCGCCAGATTGTCGCGATCGCCCGCGCCGTCGATCTTTCCGGCAAGGTCCTGGTGCTCGACGAACCGACCGCCAGCCTCGATGCCCATGAGGTCGAGATGCTGTTTTCCGTGTTGCGCAAGCTTCGCGAAGACGGCCTCGGCATCATCATCATTACCCACTTCCTCAACCAGGTTTATGCCGTCGCCGATCGGGTCACCGTGCTTCGCAATGGCCGGCTCGTCGGTACGCGCAAGTTGGCGGAACTGCCGCAACTTGAGCTGATCTCCATGATGCTCGGTCGTGAACTGCAGCACATCACCCGTGATCATCAGGCACAGGACGAAACGGTGAAGGACGCAGCCGAGGCTACGATCCGCTTTGAGGGTTACGGCAAGCGCGGCAGCGTCGCGCCATTCGACCTCGATATCCGTCCCGGGGAGGTGGTCGGTATCGCCGGCCTGCTCGGATCCGGCCGCACTGAAACCGCCTTCCTGCTCTTCGGCATCGACCGCGCCGACAGCGGCACGGCGATCATCGACCGGGAAAAGATCGCCCTCTCTTCCCCCGAGGCGGCGATTGCCGCCGGTTTCGGCTTTTGTCCTGAGGAGCGCAAAACGGACGGCATTATCGGCGATTTCTCTGTCGCCGATAACATCGCGCTCGCAATGCAGGCTCGTCAAGGCTGGGCCAAGCCAATCTCATCCCGCGAAAAACGGACGATCGCCGAAAACTTCATCAAGTCGCTGGACATTCGTCCCGCCGATGCAGAACGGCCGATCAAGTTTCTCTCTGGCGGCAATCAGCAGAAGGCGATCCTCGCCCGTTGGCTCGCAACCGAACCGCGTCTCCTGATTCTCGATGAACCGACGCGCGGCATCGACATCGGAGCACATGCGGAAATCCTGAAGATGATCGAGCGGCTCTGCGCCCAAGGCATGTCGCTCGTCGTGATCTCCTCCGAGCTGGAGGAACTGACGGCCGTCGCCCATCGCATCATCGTGCTCTCCGATCGGCGCCACATCGCCGAACTCGCCGGCGATCAGCTGACCGCCGACAACATCATGCAGGCGATCGCCGCATCCGCCCGCACGGAGGCCGCCTGATGTATCGCGTAACCCGCCGCCTGCGCCGTCTCGCTCCTCAGCTCATCGCGCTCGCCATCATCCTCGCACTGATCACCGCAATCGCACCGGGCTTCCTGACGATATCCGTCCAGAACGGCCGCCTTTACGGCAGCCTGATCGACATCCTCGTGCGCGCCGCGCCAGTCGCATTGCTGACAATCGGCATGACACTCGTTATCGCCACGCGCGGTATCGACCTTTCGATCGGTGCGGTCATTGCCATCTGCGGTGCGGTCGCGGCGACACTCATCAGCAAGGACTATCCGCTGCCGGCCGTCATCCTGATCTCGCTGGGTGTCGGCCTCCTTTGCGGGCTTTGGAATGGCGTCCTGGTGGCGATACTTGATATCCAGCCGATCATTGCCACTCTGATCCTGATGGTCGCCGGTCGTGGCGTCGCTCAACTCATTACAGAAGGCGTTATTCTCACCTTCAACAACGATACCTTTGCTGCCCTCGGATCCGGCTCCTTCGCAGGTATTCCGATCCCCATCTATCTCTGGGTGGGTGCCGGCCTGCTCATCGGCCTGCTGGTGCGCCGCTCGGCACTCGGCTTCCTGATCGAAGCGACCGGCATCAACCGTCGCGCTGCCACTCTCGCCGGGGTACGCGCCCGCTTCCTGCTCTTCTTCGTTTACGCGGTTTCGGGCATATGCGCTGCCGTTGCAGGCCTCATCGTCACCGCCGATATCCGGGGTGCCGACGCCAACAATGCCGGCCTCTGGCTGGAACTCGACGCCATTCTCGCCGTCGTCATCGGCGGCACCTCACTGAACGGCGGGCGATTCTCGATCACCGCTTCGCTGATCGGCGCGCTGATCATCCAGTCGATCAATACCGGCATCCTCGTCTCTGGCTTCCCGCCGGAGTTCAACCTGATCATCAAGGCCGGCATCATCATCGTTGTGCTGACGTTGCAGTCGCCGACGATACTGAGTTTACTTCACTTCGTGAAGCCTGCCGGACGGCAACCGGAGGCCGCAACCAACGAGGCCGAAGGAACGGCGCGATGATCCACACCCGCAACCTCCCTTTTGTTGCCACGCTCGGCATTTTCGTCATCGCCTATGCGCTCTGCGTCCTGCAATTCCCAAACATGCTGTCGACGCGCGTGATCGGCAATCTGCTTACCGATAACGCCTTTCTCGGGATCGCCGCTGTCGGCATGACCTTCGTAATCCTGTCCGGAGGGATCGACTTGTCGATCGGTTCGGTCATCGCCTTCACCAGCGTATTCGTGGCAGTCATGGTCGGCACGCTGGGAGTTCATCCGCTTACCGCCTTCGCGGCCGTCCTGGTCATCTCGACGCTCTTCGGCAGTCTGATGGGCGCCATGATCCGCTATCTCAGCATACCGCCCTTTGTCGTGACGCTCGCAGGTATGTTTCTCGCGCGCGGTGCCGCCTACCTGATTTCGACCGAATCCGTGCCGATCTCGCACCCCTTTATCGACACCATCCAGAGCTTCTATTACCGGTTTCCGGGAGGCGGCCGGTTGACCGCGCTTGCCATGCTGATGCTGCTGGTTTTCATCGTCGGCACTTTCGTCGCCGGACGCACCCGTTTCGGCGCCAATGTCTATGCGATCGGCGGGAACCAGCAATCGGCGGAGCTGATGGGCGTGCCGGTGGGTTCAACGACCGTCGGCATCTATGCACTTTCGGGCTTTCTTTCCGGCCTCGCCGGCATTGCCTACACGCTCTACACTTCGTCCGGCTATTCCTTGGCGACAGTCGGCGTCGAGCTCGATGCGATCGCAGCCGTCGTGATCGGCGGTACGCTGCTGACGGGCGGCGTCGGCCTTGTTGCAGGCACGTTCGTGGGTATCTTGATCCAGGGACTGATCCAAACCTACATTGTCTTTGATGGCACCTTGTCGTCCTGGTGGACGAAAATCGTCATCGGCTTCCTGCTCTTCGTCTTCATCGTCTTGCAGCGTGCGATCATCTGGTATTCAAACAGGAAGCTGGCCGAGGGCCGGCTGAAGGGGGTTTGATTGGGTCTTCTGGAAACCACGATCAGTGGGCGAAAGCGCCGCAGCAACCACGCGCATGTGGTGGCGGAACTCGGCCGCGGCATCGTATCCGGCAAGATACCGGAAGGTTCATTGCTGCCAGGTGATGCGGAACTTTCCGCCCGCTTTGGTGTCTCCCGCACGGTGTTGCGCGAATCCATGAAGACGCTCGCCGCAAAACGCCTGGTAGAGCCCAAAGCCAAGGTCGGCACCCGCGTGCTGGACAAGGCGAGCTGGAATTTCTTCGATTCGGACGTGCTCGGCTGGCGCTTCGAATCAGGTCTCGATTTCGAGTTCATCGAACATCTTGCGGAAATGCGTATGGCTCTGGAGCCAGCCGCCGCCGCTGCGGCGGCAACACGCGCCACGAGTGACGATATCGTCGCACTTTATGCGATTGCAGCGAAGTTCGACAATCTCTCGCATACGCCGGAAACCATCGCCAAGGTGGACCTGGAATTCCACCTCGCCATTGCCCGCATGTCCGGCAATCCGTTCATGCGTTCGGCAAGCGCGCTGATCGAGGCGGCGCTGGCAATATCCTTCCAGCTCTCGTCACCGGCATCCTCACCCGAGATGATCGATGAGGTCGCCTCCAATCATCTCAGGATCGCGCACGCCATCGCCTCACGCGACCCGCAAAAGGCAATCATCGCGATGCGGCACGTCATCGAGATCGGCAAAGGCCGCATTCGCAACTCGCTTGACGTCAAGCTGCCGGCATAGATCTACTTCGCTTCGAGTGAGATCATCAGATTGGCAAGCAGCGCCGTGCGCGGCGCAACGCTGCTCACGAAAATATGCTCGGTGAACGTATGCGGTCCGGCACCGTCCGCCCCCAAGCCGTCGAGGGTCGGCACGCCGAGTGCCGCCGTGAAATTGCCGTCCGACCCACCACCCGTCGCCATGCCTTCCAGAGCAATGCCGAGGTCGCTCGCAATCTTGGCCGCCGCTTCGAACAAACGCTTCCCCTCTTCCGATTGAGCAAAGGGCGGCCTGTTCATCTTGCCGGCAATCTCGAAGGTGATATCCGGATCGACAGGTTTCATGGCTTCGATCTTGCCGGTGATCTCCTCGGCGACCTGATCGTTCGGCACACGGACGTCGACCTGCAGCCGGCATTCGGCCGGCACTGTATTGCGGCCCGTGCCGCCCTGGATCGTGCCGACCGTGACCGTGACGCCACGGTCTGTGTCGTTGAGCGCCTCGAGTTCCAGCACCAGCCGTGCAGCGGCGCGGATCGCGCTGCGTCCATCCTGCGGCCTCGCGCCCGCATGCGCCGCACGTCCCTGCACGGTGATATCATACATGGCAACTCCCTTTCGGGCGACGACGACCTTGCCGCCATCGCGCGCAGGCTCGACTACCAGAGTATAGCCTGCATTCTTCGCCGCGGTTTCCATGAAGGTACGAGAAGACAGGCTTCCCATTTCCTCGTCCGGCACGAAGATCAGGTCGATCGGCATTTTGCTTCCCTTCCTGACCGCAAGTTTCATGGCTTCGAGCGCCATCAGCGCCCCCGACTTCATGTCATAGATGCCGGGGCCATAGAGCTTGTCGCCCTCCTGCCGCAGCGGAAGCTGATTGTTGATGACGCCGACGGCATGAACCGTATCGAGATGCGCGAGAATGAGCACCGTCTTTTCGTTGCTGCCGGCCGGACGCGGCGAGCGCACCGCGAGGATGTCGCCGAAGCCGAGCGTGCCCGGCAGCCGTTCCGTATCAAGACCGGCTTCCCTTCCCAGGGTCTCGACGCGATCGACAAGCCGATTGACAGCCTCAGCATTGGAGGTCGGGGTCTCGATCTCGACCCAGCGTTTCAGCTCCTCGATCAGGGCCTCGTCGTCTATGTCCTGGGCGGAAGTGGCAAGCGTCATGGGAAATTACCTTGGGCGTTTCTGGCGAGCGGAGGATGATGCCGCTGAAGCGTAGCCCGGCCACTATAGTGAGCCGGACAAGGATCGCTAGATCCTATGCCCGAACAATCGCGAAAAGTCTCTGCGCGGGCATCTCTCGGTGCCGGGGGAAGCCAACCTCGCCCAGCTCGGCGATGTCATGCGCGATTACGTGGCCGGCAAGGCTTGAAACATATCGCCGTCAAATCGTCATGCTACGAAAATGTTCGAGCATGCGAGCCGCATCCGGCTCGATACCGGTGAACAGGCGAAACGCCCCGACGGCTTGGAACACAGCCATGCCGCCGCCGTCCAGTATGCGGCATCCGCGCTTTTTCGCCTCCCGCAGAAGCTCCGTTTCAAGCGGAAAATAAACGATCTCGGCGATCCAATGACGGGGCTGAAGAAGGTCCGGCGACAGTGGAATACCGGGATATTTTGCCATGCCGGTCGGTGTAGCGTGAATGAGACCCGCTGAGTTTCGCATGGCGTCGCTGATATCATCCGAAGCCCGGATTGTCGCCTCCGGGAAAAGCAACGACATGTTCTGAGCCAGTTGCAGGGCGCGTTCCGGTTCACGATCGAACACCGTGAGGGCCTTAAGGCCGAGTGAAAGAATGGCAAAAGCTGTCGCGACACCGGCGCCGCCCGCGCCGATCTGGAGCGCGGCGTCGAGATCGGCTCCCGGCAGGCCGCGACGAAAACTCTCGGCAAAACCCCACCAGTCCGTGTTGTGACCGAAGCGTTTGCCGTTCCTCAGCACCACCGTGTTCACGGCACCGAGCGCGTGCGCCTCGTCGGAAAGCTCATCGAGATAAGGAATGATCACCTGTTTACAGGGATGGGTGATATTGAGGCCGCAGAGTCCCCTCGCCTCGGCATCGTTCAGCAGTTGCGGCAAGGCAGCCGGCGTCAGGCCGAGCTGGGCAAGATCGATCAACTCGTACTCGTATCGAAGGCCCTGAGCCGCCCCCTCCTTGACATGCATCGCCGGCGTCAATGAAGCCTGGATGCCGGAACCGATCAGCCCGGCCTTCAAAGATTTCAGCAGTGTCTCAGCCATAGCACTCAAGCCTCATGTGGATGAATGAGCCGGCTCGCCGCGAAACGAGCCGGCGGATCGCGTTACTTGCGGGCGGCTTCGAGTTCCTTGAAGAGCAGGGAAACGCTATCCGCCCCGATATCGGCGCTGAACTTGTCGATCAGCGGTTTCACCGCATCACGCAGCTTCTGCGTCTCTTCGGGGCTGAGCTCGGTGACCTGCATGCCCGTCGCCTTGATTTCATCGAGTGCCTTGGCATCGGCCTCACGGGAAACCTTGCGTTGGAAATCGCGCGCCTCCACAGCGGCGGACTGGAGGACCGCTTTCTCTTCGTCATTGAGGCCATCCCAGAACTTCTTGCTGACCAGCACGATCTGCGGATTGTACTGATGGCGGGTGACGGTCAGGTACTTCTGCACCTCATAGAATTTGGCATTGAGAATGTTCGCGAACGGATTTTCCTGCCCGTCCACGGTACCGGTTTCGAGTGCCGTATAAAGTTCGGTGTAAGGCAGCGGCACGGCGTTCGCGCCGAGGCTGTTGAACAGTTCGATCGGGATCGGCGACTGTAGCGTGCGGATCTTCAGCCCTTTGATATCCTCAAGCTTGGCAACCGCATGGCGGTTGTTGGTGAGGTTGCGGAAACCAAGCTCCCAATAGGCAAGCCCGACAAGGCCGGTCGGTGGCAGCTTGTCGATCAGGCTCTTGCCGAAAGGGCCATCCATGACTTTGTCAGCCTCTTCGCCACTGTTGAACAGGAACGGCAGGTCGACTGCGCCGAAGTCCTTCACATTGCTTGCCAGAATGCCGGCATTCAGCACCAGCATCTCAACCACGCCGCCCTGCAGCGCCGACACGGTCTGTACATCGCCGCCGAGCACGCCGCCGGGAAACAATTTGACCTCGATCTTTCCGCCACTCTTCTCCTTGACGATCTCGGCGAACTTTTCCATGCCGGTGACCTGTGGATGGCCCTTGCTGTTGGCCGCGGCGAATTTCAGCGTATGCGAGCGGATTTCGGCAGAAGCCGTGCCGGTGAACAGAAGCACCGGAATGGTGATTCCGAGCGCCAGTTTCATCATCTTGTTGAACATGCTTTCCTCCCACTATTGGCCGGGACCTCCCCACGGCCGGTTGACATGCACTTTGAAAAAATCGCTCGCCTCAATGCCCGAACCAGGTGACGGGCACGGTCACCAGTTCCGGAAACAGGACGAGCAGAAAAAGCACGATGAGTTCCGCGATCATGAAGGGCATGACGCCTTTCACGAGCTTTTCCATGGAAAGTTTCGACACGCCGCAGATGACGTTGAGCACCGTGCCGACCGGCGGCGTAATAAGACCTATCGAATTGTTGATGATGAACAATACGCCGAAATAAACCGGGTCGATGCCCGCCTGCTTGATGATCGGCATCAGAACAGGCGTCATGACGAGAATGGTCGGCGTCATGTCCATAGCCGTGCCGACGAGGACGACCATCACCATGATGGCAATCAAGAGTAGTGTCTGATTATCCATCAACGGGTCGAGCAGCCTGACGAGATCACCCGGCACGTCAGCGACGGTGATGAGCCAGGCGGAAACCGCCGCGCAGGCGACCAGGAACATCACCACGGCGGTGATCTTGGACGCCGAGACAAACACATGGAAAAGCTGCGACGGCTTGAGCTCGCGATAGACGACCATCGAAACGAACAGCGAATAGACGGCCGCAATCACTCCTGCTTCGGTCGGCGTAAAGACGCCGAACTTCAGGCCTACGATAATGAAAACGGGCAGCAGCAGCGCCCAGATGCTGTCGACGAAGGCTTTGATCCGCACGTCGCGGCTCTGCCTGGGCGGCAGTTCGAACTGCTCCTTGCGGGCGACGATCAGCCACGTGACACAAAGCGAAAGCCCGATCAGAAGCCCCGGAACGATACCGGCGAGAAAGAGCTTCGTGATCGACACGCCGCCGATGACGCCGAAGAGGATGAAGCCGATCGATGGCGGAATGATCGGGCCGATGATCGAAGCCGATGCCAGAAGCCCCCCTGCGCGGGCAGGATCATGGCCGGATTTCAGCATCATAGGGAAAAGCAACGCGCCGAGCGCTGCGGCATCCGCCACCGCGGAACCGGACAGGCTTGCGAGTATGCAAGCCGCAAAGATCGCCACGAAACCAAGACCGCCGCGCACATGGCCGACCATTGCCATGGCGAGATTGACGATGCGCTTCGAGAGACCGCCGGTGTTCATGACCTCGCCAGCCAGCAGAAAGAACGGGACTGCCATCAACGGGAAGCTATCGGCACCGTTCAGCACGTTCTGTGCGACGATCTGAGCGTCGAAAATATCCATATACATCATCAGCGCCACGCCACTGAGGATGAGAGCGAAGGCAATCGGCACGCCAAGCGCCATGGGGCCGAGAAGCGCGCCGAGGAAAATCGTGAGCGTCATCAATCCTCTCCTCAGGCCTTGGTCCCGCTACCGGCAACGGCAGTTTCCGGATGACTGTCGAGAGCGATCTCGTCCTCGCTGTCGCGCACGAGCTGCGCAGTCGCGATATCGATGCGGCCGGTCGCCACCTGAAACGCATCCCAGAGGATGAGGAGGAAGGTCGGGACACCGAAGGCGATGCCTGCGCCGTAGAACCAGCCCATGGATATGCCGGTTGCGGGCATGGTCGTGGGCAGGTTGATCAGCGTCTGCGTCCAGCTTCCGCTGATCATCAGCCAGGTCGCCACGAGCATCAGTCCCTGCCCCAGAAGCATTGCAATTCTCGCAGACGCCGGCGGCAGGCGCTTCAGGAGTGAATCGACGCCGAGATGGCCGTGCTCGCGCATGGCAACGACGCCACCCAGGAACGTCAGCCAGAGAAAGAAGACACGCGACAGCTCCTCAGAGACGGTAATGCCTTGGTTGAAGGCGTAGCGCAGGACAACATTGCCGAAGACCAGTACGACCATGCCCGCCAGAAGCAGAGCGATGACGACCTTCAGCGCAAAAAAGTAGAAATCGATGATCCGTGTCATTTCCAATCCTCCCAAGGCCTTGTCGCGACGGGCATCGGGGAAACCGACATAGCAGTTACCCGATCGTTGAGCTTGGCAAGAGCCTTTGCCAGAACCGCCTCCTCAGGGGTCACTGACACGATCGCTAAAATGTACGAACTAGTGAGTATGTCAAGTTCGATCTATTGAAAGTGGCGAACAAGCTCGCTATGACTTTGGAAAAATACGGAAATCCGGTGTGGACAACCTAGACCCTTGGAATGCGCTTCGCATGGAGAGGCGGTACAGAAGGGTAATGAAAGCGACTTTTTGGGATGGCGTCGAAACACGAAAACCGTAGGAAGAACGATCCGCAACGAACTCAGGAAGATATCCTGGAGGTCGCGACGGAGGAATTTTCAACCCACGGCCTCGCTGGCGGACGTGTCGATGCGATCGCGGAAAAGATGCGCACCTCGAAGCGGATGATCTACTACTATTTCGGCAGCAAGGAAGGTCTCTATCTCGCGGTGCTGGAACGGGCCTATCGCAAGATCCGCACGCTGGAGGCCGATCTCGAACTTGCCAACCTGCCGCCGGAACAGGCTCTGCGGGTGCTGATCTCAACGACATTCGATCATGACGAGGCCAATCCGGATTTCGTGCGCCTCGTCAGCATCGAGAATATTCACCACGCCGCCCATATGCTGCGTTCGGAAGCGATCCGCGACCTGAACGTCTCGGTTATCGAGACCATCGCCGCAATCCTGGAGCGCGGCATTGCCGAAGGCGTATTCACCCGCAAGGCTGATCCGATCGACATTCACATGCTGATCAGCGCCTTCTGTTTTTTTCGGGTTTCAAACCGCTACACGTTCGGCACCATCTTCCGCCGCGACCTTTCGGAACGTGCGACGATGGAACGCCATAAGACGCTGATCGCCGACGCGGTCATCAATTACCTGCAGAACAAAGTCGCCTGACCTCTTTGCGTACAGGCCGTCAACCCGATGCGAAAAGAGCCCGCCGCGACCGCCTCAGCGCCCGTTCACCAGGTTGAGGATGAGCTGGTGAACATTGCCGCCCTCGCTCATCTCCATTCGGTCGAAATCGCTGCTGCGCTTTCGTTGCGCCTTGGAAATCTCGCCGAGTTTCGCCTGCAGATCAGCCCTCACCTTGGAACATTTTGGATCATTGGCGGCGCTCAGGCCGACGCTAACCCGCTCGATCTCCCTCACCATGTCGACGATGGTGACACCGTGTACCTGTTCGTGTTTGCGGACACCGGTGATGAAGATATCCCATTTCCGCTTGAGATCCGGCGAAAGCGGCGAAGCAGGCTTGGGCAATACATAAGTAATGATCAGCTTCGGCTTTGCTGAAACCAGGGTGCAGGCGCCGCCAGGTTGCGGTTCGTATTTTCGCGTCCAGGTGAGTTTGAAATTGGTATGCGCGATGGCACGAACCTCTCTGCCCACTTTGGGGCCACGCTGTCCGATCGAGGCATAAAGGTCGATTCCGGAATCGCCGGTGATCGGATAGGTCTGGATCTGTTCGATCGGTTGCCAGGTGGTTTGCGCCAAAGCGGATAGCGGCGCCAACACCAGATAACCGACCAGCCAATGAAGTCGAATGCTTGATTTCACAAGATCCTCGAAAGCTCTTGTCAGAATGAATAGCGGCGGAGAGCTAAAGTTCCACTTCAGATACCAGCATGACGCTTCGCTGTCATCGACCCTACACAAACCATGCCTAAGCTGGCGTAGTCGAGGGTGATCGTTCATGCACGGCCGCGCCAATCTTACCGCCATGAGGCTGATGGATGCCTGCGAGCATCTGCTTTGCGAAGCCGAAGCCCTGGAGGATCTGACTGCGCGGCGCATTGCCATCGAGGCGAACGCAACGCCCTCTGCCATTGCCTATCATTTCGGTTCGCAGGAGGAGCTGGTTGCCGCCGTCGCGGAACGGGTCTATCGCCGGCTGAATGCCGAGCGGCTCAGACTGCTTCAGAAGGCGATTGACCGCAGGGCGCCCGATCCGCCCAATCTCGAAGAAGTCATCGCGGCGCTTGTCGGCCCTTCTATCCGGTGGAGCCTCGACCCGACCTCCAGCTATCCGGTCCTGTCTCATTTCACCTCGATGGCGAAGACACATCGGGAGCAGGCTCCGCATTATCGCCGTATTATCGACAATGTGGAGCATCATCGGGCTTTCATTCCGCATCTGAAGCGGATCGCGCCCTGGCTTGACGAAGTGGATATCGGCTGGCGGCTCAATTGCGCCCTTGGAATTCGTTCGCAGGTCACCCGCAGCCGCTCGCGCACCGAGGTGCTGACCAACTACCGGATGAA
This sequence comes from Rhizobium sp. YS-1r, assembly GCF_000757525.1. Lineage (NCBI taxonomy): Bacteria > Pseudomonadati > Pseudomonadota > Alphaproteobacteria > Hyphomicrobiales > Rhizobiaceae > Rhizobium > Rhizobium sp. YS-1r. The sequence goes on from NZ_JPYQ01000006.1 coordinate 527,144, forward strand.
CCTCGACGATCCCGAAATCGTCATCACCCGCATGGTCGAGGTGATCGCCCCGATGTTTCGCCGGATAGCCTGAAGTTTCGAGCCTACCGCCGCCGCGCCTCCTGTTCCCGTTTCGAACGGCATTCGAATTCCGTCACTCCTGCGAAACAAAGTCCTTCTATCGGTCCTCCCACAGGCGGAAACGATCGGGCATTCCCTCGTCCGCTGCCGAGACGTCATCCATGGAGGCATCCGATGCGCCGCGAAACCACATTCATTCACCTGACCGATCTGCATATCGGCACCGCCGACGACGACCACCTGCACAGCGACACGATGGAAACGCTCAACCAGATCCTCGACCTCGTCGTGACCGTGACACCGAAACCGCAATTCGTGATCGCCAGCGGCGATCTCACCAATCGCGGCGATGCGGAAAGCTACCGCCGGATGAAGGAGATCATCGCCGCGAAACTCGACATGCCGGTCATCTATGCACTCGGCAATCACGATACCCGACCGGGTTTCTACGAAGGCATGGGCATCGAGACCGACGATCCGGATGCACCTTACGATCACGATGCCGTCGTCGATGGCATCCATATCGTTACGATCGACTCGTCCACGCCGGGCCTCATCGGCGGAACGATCGATCCGGAACAGTTCGACTGGCTCGCCTCGACGCTCGACAGCCATCCTGACCTGCCGAAGCTGATCGTCGTCCACCATCCTCCCTCTCTGGGTGAGGAACCAGACGCAACACATTGGCGCACAATCCACTTCCCGCAATCGGAACGCTTCCGGAAACTGCTGCAAGGACGCAATATCATCGGCATCCTGAGCGGCCATATCCATCACGACCGCGTTTCCTTCTGGCATGGCATACCGGTCGTGGTGGGCACCGGCCAACATGCTGCAACCGATATCCTGCGCACGGACATCCTGCGCATGGTGCGCGGCGCCTCCTTCGGCATCGGCACGATCCGGTCGTCCGGCCTCACCATGGCCTTCGTGCCGCTGCCGTCCGACCGCGCCGAACTCAACACCTATCCGCTCGAAATGCTGATGGCGCGGGCAACACCCGTCGCCGCGGAATAACCCTCACCCGGGAGAAACCCAAATGCTGCGCAGAACCACACTCAAGCTCATGGCGACGCTCGCAAGCGTTGCCATGACGCCGCTCGGCGCCTTGGCCGAGATGCCGGCCGCGATCGACAGGCCTGTGACGATCAGCTTCTACAACTACAACCTTGCTTCGGCGAGCGCCGGTGCCGATGCCACCAAGGAACTCCTTGCCACGTTCGAGAAGAAGTTCCCGAACATCAAGGTCGAGACGATCGCCGTTCCCTCGAACGAGATCATGTCCCGCGTGCAGGCCGATATCGTCGCCGGCCGCCAGCCGGACGTCGCCCAGCTCGTTTTCCGCGACCTGATCTACATCGCCAGCGATCTCGGCGCCAATGCGCTCGAAGACATGGTGAGCTCCGAAGAACTGAAGGCCCACCTCGCCGGCATGATCCCGAAAGGCCTGGAACTCGGCAAGGTCGACGGCAAGACCTATGGTCTCGCTTATACTTTCTCGACGCCGATCCTTTATTACAATGCCGGCCTCTTCAAACAGGCAGGCCTCGATCCGGATAATCCGCCGAAGACCTGGACCGACGTCGATGCGGCCGGGCGTGCCATCAAGGAGAAGACCGGCAAGAACGGCTTCTTCCCGGGCGCCTACGGCCCGGTCGACGGCACTTTCGTCTATCAGGCGATCGTCATGTCGAACGGCGGCAAGGTGCGCGACGGCAACAAGCTCACCTTCGCGGATACGAATGCCGCCGATGCCGTGAAGATGCTGCGCGGCATGGTCGAAAGCGGTGCGCACGCCAAGATCGACGTCGCAAGCCCCTCCGACACCTTCGCCGCCGGCAATCTCGGCATGTTCCTTTATACCAGCGCGGTCTATGGCAGCTACAAGAAGGCGGCCAAGGACAAGTTCGACCTGCGCATGGCGCCGATGCCCTCCTTCGGCGACAAGCCGACCGCACCCACCAATTCCGGCAGCGCGCTTTACGTCTTCAGCAAGGATCCGGAGAAACAGCGTGCTGCCTATGAACTCCTGAAATTCCTGACGAGCAAGGAGGCCTATACGGTTATCACCAGCAAGATCGGCTATCTGCCGCTGCGCCTCGATATCGTCGACGACCCGAACTATCTCGCCTCCTGGGTCAAGGAAAACCCGATGTTCCGCGCCAACCTGAAACAGCTCGATCACCTGACGGCGAATATCGCTTTCCCCGGCCCGAATTACCGGCAGGTCGAGAAGATGATGATGGACTCGGTGCGCGAAGCCGTGTTCGGCACCGGCGATCCTTCAGCCGTGCTTACAGCCGCACAGGACGAAGGCCAGAGCCTGATGCCCTGACAGCAGGCGAATACCAGGAGATGCCGGGCGGTTCTCACGCCTGCCCGGCACCACAAACTGCATACGGACACGTGTCATGACCGATATCCAGGCCGATCTCGCAAGGCCGCTCGCCCTTGCGCCCAGTTCTCCGACGAAGCGCGAGCAAAACGTCTTCACCGTTCTACCCTGGCTTTACCTGGCACCGGCACTGATCCTCCTGATGATGTGGACCTATGTGCCGCTGGTCGAGGCCTTCCAGCTTTCCTTCTACCAGTGGAACATGCTGCCGACCGCGCCGCAGCGCTATGTCGGCCTCGCCAACTATCAACGCCTGCTGGCGCTTCCGGAAATGCGCGCGGCACTCTGGAATACGCTCTTCTATATCCTCGGCCTCTTCCCCATGTCGGTGGTCATCCCGCTCTTTGTGGCGATCTGGACGCAGGATCTCACCGGCCGCGCCCGGACGGTCTACCGCGCATTGATCTTCGTGCCGATGATCGTAGCCCCGGTGGTCGCCGCCGTGCTCTGGCGCTGGCTGCTCAACGAGGACCAGGGGCTCGTCACGCTTGGCCTCGAACAGCTCGGTTTCGGCCGCATCGGCTTCCTGACCGATCCGAAATACGCGCTGGCGACCCTCACCTGGATCACCGGCTGGAAGCTGATCGGTTTCTCGACACTGCTCTTTTCCGCAGCGAATGCCGGCATCAACCCCTCCTATATCGAGGCGGCCCGTATCGATGGCGCCACCGGCTGGGGGATCATCCGTGATATCCGCCTGCCGCTTCTGTCGCCGACCATCCTGCTCCTCTCGATGATGACGATCCTCTTCGGCGCGCAATGGAGCTTCGCCTATATCAACGTCTTGACCAATGGCGGCCCGCTCAAAACGACCACCAACATCTTCTATCTGCTCTGGGAATACGGCTTCCAGACCCTGTCGGCCGGCTGGAGTTCGGCGGCCGGCATGATCGCCTTTGCCGGTTTCGCAGTCATCGCGGCGGGCTGCCTGTGGCTCATGAAGAGGTTTGCGGTCTATGACAATTGACGCTCGCGACAACCAGCCTCCTATGCCCCTTTCGCCGAATGAAGGGACCACGCGCAGGATCGCCGTGCATGGCATCATGATCCTGCTGTCGGCCCTGTCGATCTTCCCGATCTACTGGATGATCGTCACTTCGCTCCGGCCTGAGAACGAGATTTTCTCAACCCTGCCCTGGCCGTCGAACCCGTCTCTCGAAAACTACGTCTTCGTGCTGACCCGCATTCCGATGCTCCAGATGCTCGCCAACACCACGATCGTCGCGGCGGCGACGGCGGCGCTGCAGGTGCTCACCGGCCTGCTGACGGCCTATGCGCTGGTGCGTTGGCGCATGCGGCTTGCCGGTCTCGTACATGGCCTCATCGCGCTCTCCTGGCTCGTGCCCTTTCAGGTGACGATGATCCCGAACTACGTGCTTGCCTCACGGCTTGGCCTGCTCGACACGCTGACCGGCCTCGTCGTGCCCAATGCCGTGGCGGCCTTCGCGATCCTTCTGCTCTACCATTCCATGCGCTCCTTCCCGACCGAGATCCTGGAGGCGGCACGGATCGATGGGGCGAAGAGTTGGCGCATCCTCTGGCAGATCGTCACGCCGAACATGGGGGCGCCGATCGCCTCGCTTGCGATCATCGCCTTCATCTCGGCCTGGAACGAATATTTCTGGCCGCTGCTTCTCTCGCGCAAACCGGAAAACTCGGTCGTCCAGATCGGCCTGCAGATGTTCATGACCCAGGAAGGCAATCTCTGGGGGCCGCTGATGGCGGCCGCAGCACTCGCCAGCCTGCCGATCCTGGTCATCTACCTCATCCTGCAGCGTCACGTCATCGAATCCTTCATGAAATCCGGAATCCGCTGATATGCTTGCTTGCGAACGCCTGATCGCGCTGGAAGGCGCCCACAATGTCCGCGACCTCGGCGGCTATCCGACGGTGACCGGCAGCCTGACCCGCTGGCGCTCCATCCTGCGCGGCGACGCGCTGCATCGCCTGGGCCCTGCGGACATCGGAATTCTGCTGGACCACGGCCTGACGACGGTCATCGACCTGCGCAACGCCCATGAACTCGCAACAGAGATCAATCCCTTCGCCCGACATGCCCAAGTGCGCTACCACAACACGCCGCTGTTTTCCGCGCTGGCGCCGGTGGAAATGATGGCGGATACCGCATCGGGCTTCGACATGGGCGACCGTTACTGCCAGGCGATCGACGAATGCCGGCCGGCGATCGCCGAAGTGCTCGGGACGATCGCCAATGCGCCGGAAGGCACCGTGCTTTTCCATTGCAGCGCCGGCAAGGACCGCACCGGCGTTATCTCCGCCCTGCTGCTCGCCAATGCCGGTGTCGACGAGGCAACCATCATCGAGGATTATGCATTGACGGCGACCATATCCGGCCCGCTCATCGGCCGGCTTCGGGAGCGCGCGCTCGGCCACGGCGCGGCACCTGCCCTGCTCGATATCGTGCTGGCCTCGGAGCCGCGCAGCATGCGCCGGACTCTCGACCATATTCACACGAACTATGGCGGCATCCAGGGTTATATGAGCGCACTTGGCTTCGATCCGACCATGACGGAGCGGCTCAGGAATCGCCTGTCCTGAACCGGAGGCATCAGTTCTTGGGCCGCGCCGCGGGGACCAGCACCCGGCCGACGATCTGCGAATCGAGATCGTAGACGGAGATCGGCATCTCCTGGCCAATCCGCGTTCCGTCGAGCAAACGGATCAGGTCGTCTGCGCCCGCGACGGGTTGGCCGTCGATCGCCAGGATGAAATCGCCCTCCTTCAGACCCGCCCGATCGGCCGGACTGCCGGGATCGATACGACGGATACGCACCGTCGTTTCCTGCGTCATGCCCGCCTTCAATGCGACCCGACGCGGCAGCATGATCGTATCGACGACGATGCCGATGAAAGCGCGCCGCACATGGCCGAAGCGCAGGATTTCGGACACCACGAAGTTGGCGGTGTTGGACGCGACGGCAAAAGCGATGCCCTGCGCGCCGCGAATTACCGCCGTATTGACGCCCACGACCTCGCCCGAAGCCGAAACCAGCGGCCCGCCGGAATTGCCGGGGTTGAGCGCCGCATCGGTCTGCACCACGTCTTCGATCAGCCTGCCGGTCGAGGCACGCATCGACCGGCCGAGCGCCGAAACCACGCCGCTGGTAACCGACCAGTCGAAGCCGAGCGGGTTGCCGATTGCGATCGCGATATGGCCGCGCCGCAATTTCTGGGAATCGCCAAGCCGTGCCCAGGCCTGCACGTCCATGTCGGCGCGCACCAGCGCGATATCGGTGTCCGGATCGCGGCCGAGTACGCTGCCCTGCCCGACTGCACCATTCGCACTGCGGATGCGCACGGCCTTTGCATCGGCTACGACGTGATGATTGGTGATGATCAGGCCGTCCGGCGAAATGGCGAAACCCGATCCATGTCCCTGATCGCCAAGCCGCTCGATGCGGCTGACGGCGGGACCGACGCGGTCGACCGCACCGGCGACAGTCTCCGAATAGGCGTCGAGCAAGGCACCATCCTCAGGGACTGGAGGATTGATATCGATAAATCCCATGACAAGAACTCCGGAAAACACCCTCTCGGAAAGGAGAAGGTCGTAGAAGGAGCTGATGTGGTGGGTTCAGAGGCCGGAAACAAGAACCGGCAAGACCGGCTCAGTCCTCGGCAAAAATCGGATCCTCGACGAACTTGCCACCCTGGTAGACCGCCATGGCGGAAGTCGGCGCCGGCCGCTCTATGGTCGCTTCGAGTTCGGCGCGATAGATCTCGGCATTGTCCTTCGGCTTCCAGCCGAGATAGGCCGCATGGGAATTATCCCACCACTTGCTGTCATTGTTCGAAATGCCCCAGATGACAGGGCAGCCGAGCATCGGGGCTCGGAAGACGCAGCCGATCAGCGACACAAAATCGTCATAGGACATCCAGCCGGACAGCATACGGTGGTTGACCGGCTTTTCGAAGCAGCTGCCTATCCTGACAACTGCTGTTTCCTGGCCGAATTTTTCGAAATACATGCGGGCCAGCGCCTCCCCGAAGCATTTCGAAACGCCGTAGAGACCGTCCGGCTTCATCGGAGCCTTGACATCGATATGTTCGTCCTGCCGGTAGAAGCCGACCACGTGATTGGAACTCGCAAACAGAATGCGCGGATGGCCGTGGACGCGTGCGGCCTCGTAGAGGTTGTAAAGGCCGAGCAGATTGGCATTGAGGATTTTTGAGAACTTGTCTTCGACGGAAATGCCACCGAGATGAAGGATGCCGTCACAGCCCTCGACCAGCTTCATGACCGCAGCCGCATCGCCGAGATCGCAGGTGACGAGCTCCTCATGCGAGGCCGCAGTGCCGAGATCGGCGATATCCGACAGGCGAAGCGTTTCGGCGAAACCGGCAAGACGGCTGCGCATGGCGCGGCCGAGTCCGCCGGCTGCACCGGTGATCAAAAGTCTCTTCAAGAATCAATCCTCCGAAAGCGGCAGGTCGACCGCTGCGATTCAACTTGTTCGTGACAAGTCGCATCGCTTATCATACATGTCGATGAATACCGGTCAACAAGTCCGACACGGTTCGCCCTCTATGCCCAACTTGACATAGGAGCCAGTGCCATTGTGTCATGCGCCGCAGAGCAAGGAGAAGGCAGATGAGCGTTGAAACGAAACCCGATACCGGCAAGGGATCGAAGACGCTGGTCTCCAAGCTCGGGGATGTGTTGCGCCAGGCAATCACCGCCGGCCAGTTTCCACCGGGCTCGCGCCTGCCAAGCGAAGCGCAGCTGACAGAAGCCCACGGCGTCAGCCGCACGGTCGTGCGCGAAGCGATCGCGGCGCTGCGCGCCGACCGTCTCGTCGAAGCGCGTCAGGGCGCAGGCGTCTTCGTGCTGGAACCGCCCACCTCCGCCAAGGCGCCCATGCTGTCTTTGTCGAACATCGACCTTGCGCGCGTTTCCTCCATGATCGAGCTTCTGGAGCTGAGAACAGCCGTGGAAGTCGAGGCCGCCGGGCTTGCGGCCCTCCGCCGCTCTCCAGCCCAGGAAGAGGTCATCCTCGACCGTCACTACGCCGTCCGAGCCTGCTTGGAAGCCTCGCAGCCAACCAGCGAGGCCGACTTTGCACTGCACCTCGCCATTGCCGAGGCGACCAACAACCCCCGCTTCCGCGAATTTCTGACCATGATCGGTCGCAACCTCATTCCCCGCGCAGCCCTTCGCCCCGACGATTCGGAAACCGATCAAGCCGCCTATATCAAGCTGCTCGACGACGAGCACAACGCCATCGTTGCTGCGATTTCCAATGGCGACGAGGAAGGCGCGCGCGAGGCCATGCGGCGGCACCTGCGCGGCTCGCAACTGCGCTATCGGGCACTCCTCAGAGAGCTCAGGAAATCTGTAAGATGACTTGTTGACACAAGTCCGCACAATCTGTACGACAATTTTGTCTGGAGGAGACACTTACAGAGGAAATCCGCACTATGACGCCCGAAGAAATCAAGACGGTGCTCGGCACCGGCCTTCTGTCCTTTCCCGTGACCCATTTCGATAAGGAAGGCCAGTTCCAGCCGGAAAGCTATCAACGCCATATCGAATGGCTGTCGGGTTTCGAGGCGCCGGTCCTGTTTGCCGCGGGCGGCACGGGCGAATTCTTCTCGCTCTCACCCGGCGAAATTCCCGGAATCGTCAAGGCGGCCAAGGAGGCTTCCGGCAAGACGGCAATCGTGTCCGGTTGCGGTTTCGGCACGCATGTGGGTATCGAGCTTGCCAAGGCCGTCGAGAAGGCCGGCGCCGATGGCATTCTGCTCCTGCCGCACTACCTGATCGACGCACCGCAGGAAGGTCTCTACGAGCATGTGAAGCGCATCTGCCAGTCGGTCGGCATCGGCGTCATGGTCTATAACCGCGACAATTCGGTGCTTCAGGTCGACACGTTGAAGCGGCTCTGCGACGAGTGCCCGAACCTCGTCGGCTTCAAGGACGGCACCGGCGATATCGGGCTCGTCCGGCAGATCACCGCTACCATGGGCGACCGGCTGATGTATCTCGGCGGCATGCCGACCGCCGAACTTTTCGCGGAAGCCTATCTCGGCGCCGGCTTCACCACCTATTCGTCCGCCGTCTTCAACTTTGTGCCAGGACTTGCGGTCGAGTTCTACAAGGCCTTGCGCGCCGGCAACCGCACACGCTGCGAGGAAATTCTGATAGACTTCTTCTATCCCTTCATGGCGCTCCGCAGCCGCCGCAAGGGTTATGCTGTCGCCGCCATCAAGGCCGGCGTGCGCCTGCAGGGCTTCGATGCCGGCAAGGTCCGCCCCCCACTCGACGACCTGACGGCTGAAGAGGAGCAGATGCTCCTGAAGCTTATCGGCTCTCACAAGCGGTGACCCCATGAAGATCGCGTCGGTTCGCACTCATCTTCTCGAACATAAGCTCGATGTCGCCTTCGAGAGCGCCTCCATGCGCTTTGATCGCCGCGCGCATGTGCTCGTCGAAGTCGAGTGCGACGACGGCACGGTCGGCTGGGGCGAATGCTTAGGCCCTGCCCGGCCGAATGCCGCGATTGTTGCGACCTACGCAAACTGGTTGATCGGCGAGAATCCGCTCGAAACAGAGAAGATCTGGGCGCGGCTTTACAATGCGTTGCGCGACCAGGGCCAGCGCGGTCTAGCCGTGACCGCTCTTTCCGGCGTCGACATTGCGCTCTGGGACATCAAGGGCAAGCATTTCGGCGTGCCGGTATCGATCCTGCTCGGCGGTCGTTTCCGCGAGAGCGTCAGGGCTTACGCGACAGGTAGCTTCAAGCGTGACGGCGTCGACCGTGTGGAGGACAATGCCTCGGACGTCGCCCGTTATCGGGATGAGGGTTTTCACGCCACCAAGATCAAGATCGGCTTCGGTGTCGAGGAAGACTTGCGCGTCATCCGTGCCGTACGCAATGCGGCCGGGTCCGATATGCGGCTGATGATCGACGCTAACCATGGCTATGACGCAGTCGAGGCGATCAAGCTCGGCAACGCGGCCGCTAAATATGGCATCGACTGGTTTGAAGAACCTGTCGTGCCGGAACAGCTCGCCGCCTATCGCGAAGTCCGGGCCAGGCAGCCGATCCCGGTTGCCGGCGGCGAAACGTGGCATAGCCGCTGGGGCATGCGCGAACCGGTGGAGACCCGTGCCGTCGACATCCTCCAGCCCGATCTCGCCGGGGTTGGTGGCTTTACGGAGGCCAAGCGGGTCGCCGACCTCGCGGCGCTTCACGGCGTTCGCGTCGTGCCGCACGTCTGGGGTACAGCCGTCCATATCGCCGCCGCGCTGCAATTCATGGCGGCAATGATCCCGAGCCCGGTTCGCGTCAACCCGATCGAACCGATCCTCGAATTCGACCGGACCCACAATCCATTCCGTCAGGCGGTGATCAAAACGCCGATCGAACACGAGCGCGGCGTGGTCGACATTCCGAACGGCCCAGGCCTCGGGATCGAGATCAATCGCGACGCGCTCGCAGAATTCCGCATGGGAGACATCTGATGCTCGTCCGCACCCTTTCCGGCAATCCTCCCAAGACCAGGCTGCCGAAGGGCGCGGTCGATACACAGATGCATGCCTATTTGCCGGGCTTTCCCTCCCTGCCCGGCGGCCCGGGTCTTCCGGCGGGAGAACTGCCGACGCCTGCTCAATATCTCGAACTGATGCGCTGGCTCGGTATCGAGCGGGTCATTGTCACCCAGGGCGATGCCCAGCAGCGCGATAATTCCAATCTCAACGCCTGCCTTGCAGAATTCGGTTCGATCGCCCGCGGCGTTTGTGTCATCGATAGCACAACGTCGGAAGAGGAACTCGACCGCCTCTCTGCCGCCGGCAATGTCGGCGCGCGCATCATGGATTTGCCGGGTGGCGCCGTAGATTTGAGCGAGCTCGAAGCGGTCGATGCCAAGGCCGCCTCGCGGAATTGGATGATAGCGGTCCAGTTCGACGGCAGCCACATCCTCGATCATGAGGAGCGCCTCGGGAGACTGAAATCCCGCTGGGTCTTCGACCATCACGGCAAGTTCTTCTCCGGCGTAACGCCCGACAGTCCGCAGATCGACGCCGTCAAGCGTCTGATCGACGGCGGCAACTGCTGGTTCAAGTTCGCCGGCGTCTATGAATCTTCGAAGGCTGGCGGCCCGGATTATGCCGATGTCGCAGCCGTTGCCCGCGAAATCGCCAAATACGCACCGGACCGCATCGTCTGGGGCACCAACTGGCCGCACAATCTTGCCCGCGAACAGGCAGATTACCCGGATGACGCGGCACTGACCGACACGGTGCTTGGCTGGCTTCCGGACGAAGCGGCACGCTATCGAGCCCTCGTGGAAAACCCGCAAGAGCTTTACGGCCTTCCCGGCTGGAAGCCGGAATAGCCGAACCTTACCGGAGCAGAGCGCTTCGGAATCTTTTTATCAGAGGAGGAAGACATGAAACTCACCAAAATGCTGGGCTTGGCGTTTGGCCTTGCGCTGGCTGCGACCACCGTCCATGCACAGGAGATCACGCTGCGCTCGGCCGATATCCATCCGGATGGCTATCCGACCGTGGATGCAGTGAAATATATGGGTGAGTTGGTTTCTCAACGCACCAACGGCCGCATCCAGATCCAGGTCATGAACAACGCCGTCCTCGGTCAGGAAAAGGATACGATCGAACAGACCCGCTTCGGCGTCATCGACATGAACCGCGTCAACGCTGCGCCGTTCAACAACCTCGTACCGGAAACGACCGTCCTCGGTCTTCCTTTCCTGTTCCGCTCCACCGAGCATATGCACAATGTCGTGGACGGCCCGATCGGCGACGAAATCCTCAAGGCTTTCGAGCCGCATGGCCTGATCGGTCTTGCCTATTACGACTCCGGGGCGCGTTCGTTCTACACGACCAAGAAGCCGATCGAGAAGCTTGCCGATCTCAAGGGCATGAAGATCCGCGTCCAGCAGTCCGATCTCTGGATTGCCATGATGGAGGCTTTCGGCGCCAACCCGACCCCGATGCCGATGGGCGAAGTCTATTCCTCTTTGGAAACCGGAGTTGTCGACGGCGCTGAAAATAACTGGCCGTCTTATGAATCGGCGCGTCACTACGAGGTGGCCAAGAATTACACGCTGACCGAACATTCGCTGAACCCGGAAATCCTGGTCATCTCGAAGCTCTCCTGGGACAAGCTTTCGCCGGAAGATCAGCAGATTGTCCGCCAGGCCGCCAAGGATTCCGTCGGCAAGATGCGTGAATTGTGGACGGCCCGCGAAAAGTCGTCCGAAGAAAAGGTCCGCGCCGGTGGCGCAAATGTCATCAAGGTGAACAAGGACGAGTTCGCCGCGGCAATGAAGCCGGTCTACGACCGCTTCGTGACAGATCCGAAAATGAAGGATCTTCTGCAGCGCATCCAGGACGTGAAGTAATCCAGAACTGAAGGCCGGCTCTCAACATGAGGGCCGGCCTTTTTGCATGCCGGCGGTCAGCGGACAGCTGGCAAGGAGGAAGGACCATGAGGAATTTCATGCTGACTATCCGACCCGTTCTGGGCGTGCTCAGCCGTTTATCGCTTTACATCGCCGGTCTCGGCATCGTCGCAATGACTCTCATCGTCGGTTGGCAGGTCTTTGGCCGCTACGTCCTGAACGACTCGCCAAGTTGGTCTGAACCGCTCTCGCTCTACCTCATGTCGTGGTTCATTATGCTGGGTGCCGCTGTCGGTGTGCGGGAAAGCGTGCACCTTGGGCTCGATATCGTGCGCTATGCCATGCCGCCGGCGATTCAGAAGACCATGGACCTCATAAGCCTCGGCCTGATCGTGTTGTTTGGCATTGGCATGACCTATTATTCGGCGCTGCTTGCAATCGGCACCTGGTCCGCCACGATTCCGGTCCTCGGCTGGCCGGGTGGCACCGATTTCTTCCCCATGATCGTCGGCGGCGCGATGATCGCCCTCTTTTCCCTCGAACGTTTCGTCGACATCGCGATCGGCGAAGAAATCCCGGCTGATATCGTTGTTCAGGAGGCCGTGTGATGGCCTATGCTATTCTTTTCGGGTCCTTCACGGCCCTCATGCTGATCGGCATGCCGATCGCCTTTTGCCTCGGCATCGCTTCGTTCGCAACCGTGCTCTACCTGGGTCTGCCGCCGATCGTCGTCTTTCAGCAACTGAATTCCGGCATGAATGTCTTTGCGATGATGGCGATCCCGTTCTTCATCTTCGCCGGCGACCTGATGGTGCGCGGTGGCATCGCCAACCGGCTCATCCGCTTTGCGGCGGGCCTCGTCGGCCACCTTCGAGGAGGCTTGGGCCAGGTCAACATCGTCGCCTCGACGCTGTTCGGCGGGATCTCCGGCTCTGCCGTCGCGGATGCTTCCGCCGTCGGCGGACTGATGGTTCCGCAGATGGCAGCACGCGGCTATGACAGGGATTACGCGGTAAACGTGACGGTAAATGCCGCGATCATCGCGCTGATGATCCCGCCATCCCACAACATGATCCTTTACTCCATCGCAGCGGGCGGCAATGTTTCTGTTGCCGATCTCTTCACGGCCGGAATTGTACCGGGCCTGCTGCTTGCGGCCGCGCTGATGGTGACCGCCTATATCGTGGCACGCCGCAAGGGGTATCCATCCGAACCCTTTCCGGGTATCGCGCGTCTGGGCTACTATCTCCTCGCGTCCTTTCCCGGCATCCTCCTGATCGGCATCATTTTCGGAGGAGTCCGCTCCGGCGTTTTCACGGCGACGGAAAGTTCCTGCATTGCGGTCCTTTACGCCTTTCTCGTCGCCATGCTTGTCTACCGGGAGCTCGATTGGGCAGGATTCATCGAAGCGGTGATGGGCGCAGTGCGCACCACTGCCATGGTCCTGCTCGTTATCGGTACCGCCGCCTCTTTCGCCTGGCTGATGGCCTTCCTGCAGGTGCAGACGCTGATGATCGGCACGATCCGCGCCATATCGGACAATCCCATCATCGTGCTTCTCGTCATCAACATCGCACTTCTGATTCTCGGCACCTTCATGGATATGGCGCCGCTGGTCATCATCTCGACACCTGTCCTGCTGCCGGTCGTCAAGGCGTTCGGCGTGGACCCGGTGCATTTCGGCGTCGTCATGATCCTGAATGCCGGCATCGGTTTGAATACGCCGCCTGTCGGAACGGTGCTGTTCGTCGGCTGCGCTGTCGGCGGCATTACGATCCGTGAAGCAATGCGAACGATCTGGCCTTTCTTCGGCGCCAGCATCGCTGTACTGATGGCAGTGACTTACATCCCGGCTCTTTCGCTCTGGCTGCCGAGCCTGTTCAGATAAGCGCGAAGCATATCATTTCCTGCCGGTCCCGCCCCAGGCGGGGCCTTTCACATGAAAGGAGAGGTCCATGACCATCTACCAGAACTTGATCGCCGGCGAATGGGTCGGCTCCGAGGCATCGAAGAACATCAGCCCGTCGGACACCAATGACGTGGTGGGTATGTATGCCCAGGGCAGCGCGGAAGACGCGAAACAAGCGATCGCCGCGGCCAAGGCTGCTTTCCCGGCCTGGTCGCGCTCCGGCATTCTCGAGCGCCACGCGATCCTCAGAAAGGCCTCCGACGAAATCCTCGCCCGCAAGGACGAACTCGGAACCCTGCTCGCCCGTGAAGAAGGCAAGACGCTTCCCGAAGCCACCGGCGAAGTCATCCGCGCCGCCCAGATCTTCGATTTCTTCGCCGGCGAAACGCTGCGCCTGACCGGCGAAGTGGTTCCCTCCGCCCGTCCGAACATCGGCGTCGAGATCACCCGTGAGCCCCTCGGTGTCATCGGCATCATCACGCCCTGGAATTTTCCGATCGCCATTCCGGCCTGGAAGATCGCGCCGGCACTCTGCTATGGCAACACCGTCGTCTTCAAGCCGGCCGATCTCGTGCCCGGCTGCGCCTGGGCGATCGTCGACATCCTGCACCGCGCCGGCCTGCCGAAGGGTGTGCTCAACCTCGTCATGGGCCGCGGCTCGGTCGTCGGGCAGGCGATGCTCGACAGCCCGGACCTCGCCGGCATCACGTTTACCGGCTCGACCGGCACGGGCAAGCGCGTCGCCATGGCCTCGATCGAACATAACCGCAAGTTCCAGCTCGAAATGGGCGGCAAGAACCCGATGGTTGTTCTCGATGACGCCGATTTGAACGTCGCCGTCGAAGCCGCCGCCAATTCCGGCTTCTTCTCAACCGGCCAGCGCTGCACCGCCTCCTCGCGTCTCATCGTCACCGAAGGTATCCATGACAAGTTCGTGGCGGCTCTGACGGAAAAACTGAAGACGCTGAACGTCGACAACGCGCTGAAGGCCGGTACCCATATCGGCCCGGTCGTCGACGACAAGCAGCTGAAGCAGGACACCGATTACATCGAGATCGGCAAGCAGGAAGGCGCCAGGCTCGCCTATGGCGGCGAGGTCATCAAGCGCGACACGCCCGGCTTCTATCTGCAGCCGACCCTCTTTACCGAGGCCACCAATCAGATGCGCATCTCGCGCGAGGAGATTTTTGGACCGGTCGCATCGGTCATCCGGGTGAAAAACTATGAAGAGGCCTTGGCCGTCGCCAATGACACGCCGTTCGGCCTCTCGGCCGGCATCGCTACGACGAGCCTGAAATACGCGACCCATTTCAAGCGCAACTCGGAAGCCGGCATGGTGATGGTCAATCTGCCGACGGCCGGTGTCGATTTCCACGTGCCGTTCGGCGGCCGCAAGGCTTCCTCCTTCGGTCCGCGCGAGCAGGGCAAATATGCGGCCGAGTTCTTCACCGTCGTGAAAACTGCATACACGCTCGCCTGATAGAATCGGCTCAAACAAAAAGGCGCTGCCGTCGCGAAACGGCAGCGCCTTTTCTTGTTCGGATATGACCGGCTATTCAGCGGCAGCGACACTGGAGCGCTTGGGCAGCTTCCAGTTCGGGCGCGGGAAATGACAGGTATAGCCGTTGGGATAGCGCTCCAGATAGTCCTGATGCTCCGGTTCCGCCTCCCAGAAATCGCCGACCGGCTCTACTTCCGTCACCACCTTGCCCGGCCACAGACCGGAGGCGTTCACATCGGCGATCGTGTCTTCTGCGATACGCTTCTGTTCATCACTGACATAGAAGATTGCCGAACGATAGCTCGTTCCGATGTCATTGCCCTGGCGGTTCCTGGTAGTCGGATCATGGATCTGGAAGAAGAACTCCAGGAGATCGCGATAGTTCGTCTTGGCCGGATCGAAGATGATCTCGATCGCCTCGGCATGGGTTCCGTGATTACGGTAGGTCGCGTTCGGCACGTCGCCGCCGCTATAACCGACGCGCGTCGAGATCACGCCCGGCATACGTCGGATCAGGTCCTGCATGCCCCAGAAACAACCGCCTGCCAGGACGGCCCGTTCGGTAGTCGTCGTCATGCTTTCCTCCTTCGGTTTGGGATTTGCCCCTAAAATGGCGCTCCGCAGGCGGGAATTCAATGTCGTCTTGCCAGTGAAGAGGCCGTCACCGTCGGATGGCGAACTCGAACACGTCTTCCTTCGGCTCGACGCCGAGGCCGGCGCCGGTCGGCACGATATAGGTGCCCTCGCCTGACGCCATGTCGCCCTTCGTATAGGTGAGGTTCCGGTCGAAGATCGAGTGCTGGTACTCGTGATAGGGCACGCTCTGCAGCGCCGACGAGGCCTGCAGGCTGGCGGCCATGAAAATGCCGACGCTGATCGAGGCATGCGGCATGATGTTCATGTGGAAAGCCTGCGCCATCTGGCCGATGCGGGTGAATTCCGTGATGCCCGTATGGCCCATTTCCGGCTGCACGATGCTCATGGCACGCGCCTCGAAGCGCGGCCGGTATTCATAGGTGGTGCGCAGCTCCTCGCCGAGTGCCAGCGGCACGCCGATGCCGGCCGCAACCCGCGCCTGGCCCTCGAGATTTTCCGGCTGCACCGGCGCTTCCGCGAAATAGAGATTATAGGGCTCCAGACGGCGGATGATGCGGATCGCCTCGCCCGCCTCGAATTTCCAGTGCAGGTCGACCATCAGGTCGATATCCGGGCCGACGGCCTCGCGCAACGCCGCCATCTCCTTGACGAGATCCTCTTCGGAAACCACCGCCGCGAACTTGATGCCCTTGTAACCCTTGCCGACCCAATAGGCAGCAAGATCGCAACGCTCCTTCAGCGTCGCCTTCGGCAGGCCGGAGACATAGGCGCGGATCGTGTCGTATCGCCTGCCGCCGAGCAGCGTGGAAACCGGCACACCAAGATTCTTGCCGGCAAGGTCCCAGAGTGCAATGTCAACGCCCGCCAGCGCATCGAGATAGTAACCGCCGAAGAAACCCCTCACCCGCATCAGATCGTAGAGATCTTCGTGGATGACCGCCGCATCGCCCGGATCGCGGCCGATGATGACCGGCCCGAGCACGTCGTCGATGATCGCCTTGGTCGCCTCGGGCGTCACGATGCCGTAGCACTCGCCCCAGCCGACCTTGCCGCTTTCGCCGATCACCTTGATGAGCAGCGTCATATCGGTCGAGGGATAGATGGTGCGGTTGCCCTTTCGGATCAGATAGCCACGCTCGTTGATCGCCTCGCCTTCCTTCAGCGGTCCCAGATAGGGCACTTCGCGCGGAATGGAGATGATGAAGGTCTCGACTGAGACAATCGCATCGACGACGTTTTTCGGCATGGTCCCGGCTCAGTTCGGCTTGTGATTGGTATAGGGCAGATCGGCCTCGGCCAGAAGCAGCGCCAGTTCCTTCGCGTCGCCCTCGTCGAATTTCGGCCCCTTGCCGCGCACGAACGTGTGTCTGATGACGCCGCGGCGGCGCAGCACTTCCTTGGTCATGTGCATGCGGAAGATCGCCTGGAAATTCAGGAGCGGCAGCGAGACATTGTAGAGCTTTCGCGTCGTCGCGACGTCGCCCTTTTGCCACGCATGGATCATCTGCGCATGGATATCGGCAAGCTCGGCAGCCGGCATGGTTCCCGCCGCTCCGCGCGCAAGCTCGTCGGTGATGTAGCGCCCGCCGGCCCCGCCGAAGATCGCATCCAGCGAACCGTTGGCGGCCGCCTTGATGCGGGTGAGATGCTGGCCGCAGGGGGCGGTCTCTTCCTTCACGTAGCGGATTTCCGGAACGGCGTGGGCGATCGCCGCCACCTCTTCCGGCGTCAGGCCCGCCCCGATCGGCTTCGGCTGGTTCTGCAGCATGATCGGCACGCCGGCGTTGGCTGCGACTTCTCTGAAATACGCGATCTGCGCGGCGATGTCATTGCCAAGCGACAGCGGTGCCATCACCATGGCTGCCCCTGCCCCGATCTCGGCCGCCTGCGCCACATGCTTCGCCGCCGCCTTCGGATCCGGATCGCTGGCACCGATGATGATCGGAATGCGCCCGCCGATCCGTTCCGCCAGCAGTTCTACCTGCCGCTTGCGTTCCTCGGGCGTCAGCGTATCCACCTCGCTCGCAACACCCGGATAAACGACGCCGTCGACATCGCTTTCGAGCGCGAAGTCGATGATCGCCAGAAAGTCCTGTTCATCGATCGAACCGTCATCGCGGAATAACGTGGGAAGAACGGGGAAAGCTCCGGCTAAAGGTTTGGTCATTTGACTGCTCCGGCGGTGACGCCTTGAATGAAGTAACGTTGGAGGAACATGAAGGCCGCTACAATGGGTGCGGATGCGATCAGCGATGCCGCCATGGCGCCGCCCCAGTCGGAATTGACCTCGTTGAGATAGGTGAGAAGCAGGCCCGGCCCGATCGTGCGCTTGTCCTCCGAGACGATCAGCGTCATCGAATAGAGAAGGTCGTTCCAGGACCACATGAAGGAATAGAGGAAAACGGTGACGATCGGCGGGATCGAGATCGGAATGACGATCGTGTGGAAGATACGGAGATCGCTTGCGCCGTCGGCCCGAGCGGCGTCGATCAGCTCGTCCGGCACCTGGGAGAAATAGCTGTAGAGCATATACGTCGAGACCGGCAGCGCAAAGACGATGTAGCTCAGGATCAGCCCCGGTCGCGTATCAAGCAGGTTCAGTTCGCTCATCAGCGGATAGATGGAGATCAGCAGCAGACCGAAGGGAAACATCTGCGCCGACAGCATGAACAGCATCACCGGCTGCCGGCCGATATAGCGGTATTTGGCAAAGCTGAACCCGGCATAAAGCGCCAGAAGCGTGACCAGCGCGGCGCTGCAGGTCGAGGTGATCAGGCTGTTCATCAGGTACATCGGCAGCCTGCCGGTGGTCAGCGCCCGGATGAAATGTTCGAGACTTGGCACGGTCGGGAACGGCGTCGGCACGACCTGATAGAGTTCGGCATTCGCCTTCAGCGACGAGATCACCAGCCAATAGAGCGGGAAAAACAGGAAGAAGCCGATCACCGCGAGAGCAGCGAAGAAGACGATCCTTGCGGAGCGTGAGGAGAGGTCGAACATATCAGTTTCCCTTCACCAGCATGCGCAGATAGAGGAAGGCCGGCGGCAGCAGAGAAGCGACCCAGAGCACGCCGACGGCGGAGGCATAACCGATGTCCCATTGCTCGAAGGCCCGGCGATAGACCTCGACGGAAAGCACCGTCGTCGCACGCACAGGACCGCCGCCGGTCAGCGCGTAGACGGTGTCGAACTGCTGCAGATTGCCGATCACCCCGAGCACCACGACGATGATCAGCACCGGGCGCAGATGCGGCAGGATATGGTCGCGCAGAACTGCAAAGTTTCCGGCGCCGTCGACCCTGGCCGCATCGATCTGCTCCTTGTCGAGGTTCTGCAGCCCGGCAAGGAAGAAGGACATGAAGAGGGGGATGGAGAGCCAGACCTTGGTCAGCACCACCGCGAGCATGGCGCCTTGCGGCGTAGAGAGCCAGGCCTGCGGGAAATCGATGAGGCCGAGTTCCATCAGGAAGGCGTTCAGCACACCGTAGCGTGCGTTGAAAATCCAGCCCCAGACGAAGGCGCTGACCGTCGAGGGCAGAACCCAGGGCAACAGCGACAGCGACCGCAACACGCCACGACCGGCAAAGGGCTGGTTCATGATCAGCGCCCAGCCGAGTCCGGCAACCAGCGTGCCGAGCGTCGTCAGCGTCACGTAGATCGCCGTCGTCCAGAAGGCCGCCCATACGTCCGGATCGCTCGCGATTTTCGCGAAGTTCTCGAAGCCGATATAGCGCGGCTCCATCATCTCGACGGTGAATTCGAAGAGCGACAGGCCGAGCGCGGAAAGGAACGGATAGAGGATAACCACCGAGAAGGCCATCGCCGCCGGCAGGAGCAAAAGGAGACCCATCCGGCTCTGCCCGGCTTTCAAGCCTCCCCGGTTCGCATGCGGCGAGACCGGATAGGCTTCGAGATTGTTTTCGATCACGGCCATGAGGTCATTTCCTGTTGGTCTTGTATCTGGCTGCCAGCGGGTTGCGCATGAAGCGCCCCTCATCCGGCGGCCGCCACCTTCTCCCCGCTCGCGGGGACAAGGACATATGCCGCACTGTTTCCATCGTTCTCCAGCGCCGCTCGGAGCACGTCCCCTCTCCCCGTAGGCGGGGAGAGGGTTAGGGTGAGGGACAAACCCCGGGCAACTATTCCGACTTTTTGGCCTTTTCCATGCTGGTGGTCAGACGCGCCTGCATTGACTTGACGGCATCGTCGGTGGACTTCTGGCCAAGCAGCGCGCCCTGCACTTCCTCTCCGATGATCTGCGTAAGCTCCGCCGCATTCGACCAGATGCCGACCTCGTTGCGACGGGCATCCCCCGTCGCCGCCGACCAGTTCTTGAGATAGGCGTCACTGGCAACCGCCTCGCGTGCGGACTTGGTGACCGGCAGCGCGCTCATCTTCAGCGGAAGGTCCGTCTGTACCTTGTCCGAAAGGAGGTACGTCAGGAACTTGTCGGCCGGATCATCCGCCTTGGCTTTGCCGCCGGCCGCGAACTGCACCAGGAGATGGCCCCATTGAACAGACACCGGCTTGTCGCCCGCCTTCAGAACCGGCGTCGGCATAGGCAGGACATTGGCGTCGAATGCTTCCCCTTTACCGGAGAAATCGCGAAGGAAGGTGCGGGTCTGCGGCGCGTCGAGATAGAAGGCGGAGGCGCCCTGCGCCATCAGGCGGCGAGAATCCGGGCGATCGATTTCCGGAGCGGCCAAGCGATCCTTCATCAGGCTGACCATGAAGTTCAGCGCGTCGCGGCCCTGCTGGCTGTCGACCACGACCTTGCCGGCGTCATCGATAATGCGGCCACCGTGGACCCAGTTCCAGACCATGAAGTCGATCAGGATCGAACCATTGTTCTTGGTCGCCATCGTGTAAGGGACCGAGTTCGGCACCTTGTCTCGCACCGCAACGAGCGCCTTTTTGAAGTCGTCGATGGTCTTCGGCGCTTCGTTGATGCCGGCTTTGGCGAGCACTTCCTTGTTGGCGACCATGCCGATCGAACCGGACAGAAGCGGCACTGCCAACTGCTTGCCGTTGATATTGCCCATGGCGAGCGCATCCGGAGCGAAGGCGGCTTCGAGCTTGTCCTTGCCGTAGACAGTGTTCAGGTCGACCAGATTGTCGAGGCTCGCGAAGGTCGGCAGCCAACGTTCGGAGAGCTGGGCGATATCGGGTAACGTCTTGGAGCGGGCGCGCAAAAAGATGTTCTTCTGCATGTCGCCCCAGGCGAAGCCGAGCGGCTCGACCGTCAGCTTGTCCGTCTTCTGGAAATCATCCAGGACGCCCTGCACGATCGCCTTGTTGGCCTCCTCCGCATAGGTAAAGCTCATGAAGCTCAGATCGGCTGCCTTGACGGCACCGGTACCGAGCGCAAGTGCGATTGCCGCAGTACCGATCAGTCTGGTTATGCTGTTCATCAGATCCTCCCAATGAAACGATGATGGAACTCTGTTTCAACTCAAAAAAGGTCAAGCGGCGAGCGCCGGCAACCGCGTGGCTCCCCTATACGACGCCCCCGTCCACAATGAATGTCTGCCCTGTGATGAGGCGGGAATCGTCCGCCGCAAGAAAGAGCGCCATACGGGCGATATCCGGCGGCAGCAGATGCTCCTTGAGGCACTGAACCTCGAGGTATTCGGAAAACTTACCCTGATAGACACGCTTGGCGCGCTCCACCTGGCGCTCGGTCAGCACCCAGCCGGGCGCGATTGAATTGACGCGGATGTTGCGGGTGCCGAGCTCGCGGGCGAGCGATTTGGTCATGCCCATGACGGCGGATTTGGCCGTCGTGTAGAAGATCAGACCTGCTGCACCGCGCATCCAGGAGATCGAGCCCATGTTGATGATCGACCCGCCCCCGGTTTCCGCCATCTCAGGCACGACGGCCTGCGCCGCAAAAAACTGATGGCGTAGATTGGTCTGGAATCGCTCATCCCAATATTCCGGCGTCACCTCTTCCAGCGGCCTGCGGTCGTCATTGCCGGCATTGTTGATGAGAGCCCGGATCGGCCCGATCCCGGACCGCAGCACTTCGACGCCCGCTTTCAGCGCATCGATGTCGCGCAGATCCGCCGCACGATAGAGCGGTTCATTGCCGATCTTCCCGCCGATCTTTTCCGCCGTCTCGGCTGCCACATCGGCGTTCAGTTCGAGGAAGCCGACCTTGCAGCCCTGGGCGCAGAAATGCTCGACCAGCGAGGCGCCGATGCCCGAGCCGCCGCCGGTGATCAGCACGCCCTTGCCCCTGAGGCTCGGATAGGTCGCGGCCTCGACATGAACCTTTTCGATGAGTTCGGGGTGGACGGTCATGCGGCCTCCAGGGCGACGGGACGTGCAGACGCAAGCGACAGGCCATCGGCGGAAAAGACATGGACCATCGCCGGATCGACATGAACGCCGATCGGCTCGTTGCGGTTGACGGCCCGGTCGCCGGAAAGCCGCACCACGACCATCTCTTCCGAACCTTCCAGCGCCACATAGGCGTAGGTATCGCTGCCGAGATGTTCGGTGATGGTGACCGTGCCGGCCAGCGAATCCGGTGCACCGCGGCTCACGAGTTCCACATGCTCCGGCCGGATGCCGATTTCGGTGGGCGCAGCATTGAGATTGCGCGGCAAACGCACGTCGCCCCCTGGCACGCTGAAGATGCCCTCGGCTTTTCTGGCTTCGAGTTTCAGAAAATTCATCTTCGGACTGCCGATGAAGCCCGCCACGAAGCGATTGACCGGTTTGTTGTAGAGGTTAAGCGGCGAACCGATCTGCTCGACACGTCCGGCATTCAGGACGACGATCTTGTCGGCGAGCGTCATCGCCTCGATCTGGTCATGAGTGACGTAGACCATGGTCGTGCCGAGGGTTTCCTTCATCCGGGCGATCTCGATGCGCATCTCGACGCGCAGCGCCGCATCGAGGTTCGACAGCGGCTCGTCGAACAGGAAGATGCGCGGCTCGCGTACGATCGCGCGGCCGATCGCGACGCGCTGGCGCTGACCGCCGGAAAGCTGGCGTGGCTTGCGCTCCAGATAAGGGTCGATACGCAGCTTTTGAGCCGCCTTGGCGACGCGGGTGGCAATCTCCTCTTTCGAAATGCCGGCAAGCCGCAGCGCATACCCCATATTCTCTGCCACCGTCATGTGCGGATAAAGCGCATAGGATTGGAAAACCATGGCGATGCCGCGCTTGGCTGGCGGCACATCGTTTACCAGCTCGCCGTCGATCGCCATCTGGCCGGACGTGATCTCGTCAAGGCCGCAGATGAGACGCAACAGCGTCGATTTTCCGCAGCCGGACGGGCCAACGAAGGCAACGAATTCGCCATCCTCGACCGTCAGGTCGATGCCCTTCAGCACCTCGGCCGAGCCGAAGGACTTGCGGATATTCTTCAATTCAAGCTTGGCCATGGGTTCCTCTTTCCTAATCTCTTCCCATGTCGTCCTGTTCAGCCTGCAAACATCTGCGCAGGCTGGCCCTTAATGCCGGTATCGATGGCAAACACGCTGCCGGAAAGCGGCGCCTCGCCGAGTTGCGCAGCCGAAAGCCGGATGCGCGCCGAGGTGACGAACAGGGTCTGCATGTCCGGTCCGCCGAAAACGCAGCTCGTCGGGCGCGGCACGGGCAGATTGACGACCCGCTCCACCTTGCCCTCGGGATCGTAGCGAGTGACGCACCACCCGTCCCAATGGGCAATCCAGAGAAAACCTTCGGCATCGACGGTCATGCCGTCCGGCTTGCCTTCGGCTTCCGGCACGGTGATGAACACCCGCCGGTTGGCGATTTCCCCGCTTTCGATATCGAAATCATAGGCATAGATGGTCTGGCGGTTGGTGTCCGTGAAATAGAAGATGCGGTCGTCCGGGCTCCACCCGAGCCCGTTCGAGACATGGAAACCGCGATCCATCTCACGCGCCCGGCCGTCCGGATCGATGCGCCAGAGCCGGCCCTGATCCGGCGTCGTATCGATCGCCAAGGTGCCCGCCCAAAGTCGCCCGCGACGATCGCATTTGCCGTCGTTGAACCGGTTACCGGGGCGATCCGCCTCCGGACGCGCGATCGTCGTGATGTCCCCGGTTGAAAGATCGATACCTCGGATCTCGCCATGCATCGCAGCGACAAATCCGCCCCGCGAGCGTGGGATCACGAAGCCGATCAGTTCCGGCACCTGCATGGAGGTATAGGTGCCTTTAGCCGGATCGCCGATATGGATCGCAGGCGCCAGGATATCGACGAAATAGAGCTTCTTGTGCTCCGGCGACCAATGCGGACCTTCGCCGAGGAACGTGCTTGCCGGAATGACGCAGCGCACATCGGCGCGATCGGGACCGAGAGGGCGCGGCTTGACCGCAAGCGACATGGGGAATTCTCCAAAATTGCCGGAGGTGCGGCGTGCCGCCTCGATGACGTCGCGGCCGAAGGCGTGCAGTCGGTCGACGGGAAGGCGGAACGAGGGCCCGATGATGCCGATCGCGCCGATCGGCTCACCGCGATGGTTGAGGACAGGAGCCGCGACCGAGGAAATGCCGATATGCTGCTCGTCCACCGAAACCGCGTAGCCGCGTGCCTTGGTGAGATCGAGCTGTCGGCTGAGTTCCTCCGGATTGACGATCGTGTTCGGCGTCAAGCGTTCGAGCTCAATACCGTCGAGCAGCGCCCGGCGCTTTTCAAGCGACAAATGTGCCAGGATCGCCTTGCCGAGGCCGCTCGCATGAGGCGCGGCACGCGAACCGACGCCGTTGTTGAGGCGGAGCGGCTGCGGCACCTCCCGCTGGTCGATATAGAGAATGCTATCGCCATCCAGCACCCCGAGGCGGATCGCCTCGCCGGTAAGATCGCGAAGCCGCGCCAGCTCCGGTTCGGCCGCGCCGCGCAGATCGAAATTGTCCCATACCTTATGCGCCCACTGAAAAAGCCGCGGGGCCAATCTGTAGACCTGGTCGCGCGCGTCGAAAGCGAGCAGCCGCTCATCGACAAGCGCCTGAAGCAGCCGGTGCAGAGTGCCCTTCGGCAACTGGGTCTGGTCGAGCAGTTCGGTGAAGCGCAGCCCGCGGGTTTCAGCCGCCACCGCATCGACGATCTGGATGCCACGCGTCAACGCCTGGACGCCAGGTACGCCCTGCGTATCGTTCGCAACATCCTTCTCGATCGTCTCCAATTGTACCTTGGCCATGTCCTCTCCCAAGCAGCGCCGTCGCTCGCCTGTACGCACAGCATGCCGCCTCGCTCTTGCCAAGAGAGTTATCTTGGAACTAAGTTCCATGTCAATAACGAAACTGAAGCGGCCGCTGAAGAGGCCCGGACGGGAGGATATTGTGCGTATTACCAAAGTGGACCATTGGCTGGTCCGTATGCCTTTCACCGAGGATATCCTCTGGGGTTCGGGCCGGCGGTTCGGCACGACCCGGTTGATCTGCCGAATCGAGACAGACACAGGGATCATCGGCTGGGGTGAAACGATTTCGCTGATAGCCAATGTGCCAGCCGTTTTCGCCGATATCGTCGCGCCTCTGGCAATCGGCTATCCGATCGCCGATGCCGAGCGATTCCACCGGCATGTGCTGGGCGCCGGCTTCTATCATCACAAGCGTGCCGCAGTGATGGCGATCTGCGCCATGGAAATGGCCATGTGGGATGCGCTCGGCAAGCAGGCCGGTCTTCCCCTGTATGGCCTATGGGGCGGTCGCTGGCGCCAGGATGTCGAGGCTGCGGCCTATCTCTTCACCAACGACCCGCAAGGCCTGTCGGAACGGCTGAAGCGCTTCCTCGATCTCGGCTATACGACTTTCAAGGTAAAGATTGGCTTCGACGAGAAAAGCGACATCACACTCGCGGAAACCGCGCGAAGGGTGATCGGCGACCATCCGCTGCGGCTCGACGTCAACGGCGCCTGGAATCCCGCGACCGCCAAGCGCCAGCTTGAAAAACTGAAGGCCTTCGATCCCGCCTATGTGGAACAGCCGCTGGAACTCGACGACCTCGCCGGCCATGCGGCACTGGTGGCCCGATCTGCCGTGCCGATTGCGCTGGATGAGAGCGCCTATACGCTCTCCGATGTCGGCAACATCGTCCGGGCGAACGCGGCCGATGTGGTACTGCTCGACCCGCACGAGGCGGGCGGCCTCTGGCAGACGATCAAAGCGGCGGCAATCTGTGAATCGGTCGGCATTCCCGTGACGCTGCATTCCGGCGCCGAACTCGCGCTCTCCCAATCGGCCTATATCCATTTAGCCGCCTCGCTGCCGAATATGTCGATCGCCATCGACACGGAACGCGCCTATCTCGGCGGGGATATCTCCCCCAATCCGCCGGCCTTGAAGAATGGTCGCTTTCAGGTACCGGAAGGTCCAGGGCTCGGCGTCGAAGTGGATGTCGGTGAGCTCGAAAAATACCGTGTCACCGGTATTGCCGGCGCCTACCTCGATACGGAACGCAGGGACTGGTTCCCGGTGAAACCCGCCTACTGACCTCAAGCTCGCCTATAGGATCATTCCCCCATGTATATTGCCATCGAATGGACTTCCGCCGCCTTTCGCGCGCTGCTTCTCAACGACAAGACCGTGCTCGGCGAAAAGAAGAGCGCGCGCGGTACGAACAGGGTTAAAAACGGCGCTTTCGAAGCGGCACTCCGTGAAGAACTCGGCGACTGGGTCGAAAAGGCGGAAATGATCCTGTTTTCGGGTATGGTCACCAGCCGCAACGGCTGGATCGAAAGCCCCTTCGCACCGGTTCCGGCCGGGCCTGCCGATCTCTCCGTTCAGGCCGTCACACATCACGTGGAGGGCCTGCCGCCGCTCGTCTTTCTGCCCGGCATCGCCCAGACGAAACCCTTGCCCGACGTCATGCGCGGCGAGGAAATGTCGCTCTTCGGGCTCACGGAAACGGACGGCCTCTTCGTGCTGCCAGGCCCGCATGCCAAATGGGTGACGATGGAAGGCGGCCTTATCAGTGCAATTACGACCTATATGTCCGGCGAAATCCTTGATCTGCTGAAAAAGGATTCGCTTGTCTCGCGGCTCATCCCTGCGACCTATGAGGAACAGCCGGACGCTTTCCGTCGCGGCGTTCAGACCGCCTGTGAACAAGGCGCCCTACCCGGCCGTATTCTCGCCCGTATTTTCTCTGCCCGCAGCCTCGTGCTCTTCGACGAGCTTGGACCTGAAGAGATCGCAGACTACCTCGCAGGCCTCATGATCGGCGCGGAAATCGCCGAAGCGCTGGGCGAAGACGAATCCGGAAAGATCAGCATTGTCGGCCACACGCCGCTCGCCGGACGCTATAAGACTGCGCTTGAACTTTTCGGTGCTGAAGCGACTCTCGTAACACCCGACATTGCTGCCGGTTTTCGCCGCATCGCCTCTCGACAGGGTGATGCGGCACAGGCTATCGAGGAGGCGAAAATCGCTTCCGGAGGAATCTGATATGCCTACACCGACCTCGATCATCCTCGATTGGGGAACGAGTTCGCTGCGCGCCATGCTGGTCTCGGAAACCGGTGAAACGCTCGATACTCGGGAATCGTCGAGTGGCGGCATCCAGTTCGTCAAAGACGGCGCATTCGAGGCGGCGCTGATGCAGGCGGTCGGCGAATGGTTCTCCGCCCACGGCCCGTTGCCGGTACTGGCAACCGGCATGATCACCAGCCGCAACGGCTGGGTCGAGGTGCCCTATGTCGACACGCCGGGCGGCGTCGCCGAACTCGCCGCTGGCACGCGCAAGCTGACATTGCAGAACGGCGCTGTCATCACCTTTCTACCGGGGATGCGCGATCCGGCGGCGAAGCCTTTTCCGGATGTCATGCGCGGCGAGGAAACCCAGATCGTCGGTTTCGGCCTAGATCGCGATCGGACGCTCGTGCTTCCAGGCACTCACAGCAAATGGGCGCGGATCAAGGCGGGCCGTATCGACAGTTTCCAGACCTATGCGACCGGCGAGGTCTTCGCATTGCTGACAAAGCACTCCTTCATTGCCAAGGCGCAGGATCCCGTGCCCGGCGCTGAGCCCGACTGGCAGAGCTTCGGGCGCGGCGTGGAA
Organism: Rhizobium sp. YS-1r; assembly: GCF_000757525.1. Taxonomy (NCBI): domain Bacteria; kingdom Pseudomonadati; phylum Pseudomonadota; class Alphaproteobacteria; order Hyphomicrobiales; family Rhizobiaceae; genus Rhizobium; species Rhizobium sp. YS-1r. The sequence continues at coordinate 555,014 of NZ_JPYQ01000006.1, forward strand.
TTCGCAGCGAGCAACAGTGCTGCTGCCGACGCCTTCCTCTCGGCGATCTTCAGCGCCCGCACCGGCGTCCTCGACGGTAGGCTGAAGCCCGAAAACATTCTCGATTACGTCTCCGGCCTTATCATCGGCTCGGAGTTCCGCCAGGCCCGCGCCGCCGGCTGGTTCAAGGCCGGCGAGACGATCGGCATCGTCGGCAACAATGTGTTGAACAGTCGTTACGGCCGCGTCGCGCCGCTCTTCGATCTCACCGTCGAACCTGGCCCCGATAATGCCGCCAAGCGCGGTATCCTGCTGATTGCGGCCGAAGCCGCCAAGTGACAAGGAGTCCCGACATGACCTTCGAAGAGGCGCTCAAGGCCTGCAATCTCGTTGCCATCCTGCGCGGCATCAAGCCGGAAGAGGCTGAAAGCATCGGCGAAGTCCTGATCGAGGCCGGTTGGCGGATCATCGAAGTGCCGCTCAACTCTCCCGAACCGCTGAAGAGCATCGAAAGGCTCGTCAAGCGTTTCGGCGACAAGGCGCTGATCGGTGCCGGCACGGTATTGACCCCCACTCAGGTTACTGATGTCGCAGCAACCGGTGCGAAGGTGATCATTTCTCCGAACGCGAACCCGGCCGTCATCAAGGCCTCGCGTGCGGCCGGCATGGTGAGCCTCCCTGGAGTCGCAACGCCGACAGAAGCCTTCGCGGCAATTGAAGCCGGTGCGACCGGCATCAAAGCCTTCCCGGCTGAAGCGATCCCGCCGCTGATCATCAAGGCCTGGAAGGCCGTGCTGCCGAAAGAGATTCCCGTGCTTGCCGTCGGCGGCGTGACGCCGGAAAACATGCCCGCCTACGTTCAGGCAGGTGCGGCCGGTTTCGGCATCGGATCGTCCCTTTACAAACCCGGTACAGACATCGCATCCGTCGCAGAAAAGGCGAGGAAATTCATCGAGGCCATGCGCGCCGAATGATGCAGACAGTCGCGGATACCAGCGCGGGGCCCGCGGCGCGGAACTATCGTTCTCCTCCTGAGTTTACCCGAAATAGGGGCTATCGGGAGGGGACGATCTTGGGTGCAATCCGCAACAGTGCCGAACATCAGCAGAAAGTGTATGAACGTTGGGCTCCGGTTTATGACCGGGTCTATCGAGGGCTATTGAGGGACGGACATCGAACGGTCGCAAAACTTGCGGGCGAAGCCGGACGCGATATTCTCGAAGTGGGCGTCGGCACCGGACTTGCCCTGTCCTACTATCCGCAACAGTGCAACGTCACCGGCATCGATCTGTCCGAACACATGATCGCCAAGGCACGCGAAAAGGTTGCCCGTCGCCGGCTCTTCCATGTCCGTGCATTGTATGTGATGGACGCGCACCGGCTGCAGTTTGCGGACCAGTCCTTCGATGTCGTCTGCCTGCCTTTCGTCATCACGCTGATCCCGGATCCGGAACGGGCACTCGATGAGTGCGCCCGCGTGCTGAGGCCCGGCGGAGAGATCATTATAGCCAGCAAGCTCGGCGACGGGCGCGGCCTTCAAGGAGCGATCGAGGAAGCGGTTGCTCCGCTCGTTCACCGGGTCGGCTGGAGCTCTGCCTTCCGCATTGGCCGGATTTGCAAATGGGCTGAACGCCGTGGCGATTTCGAAGTGGCGGAAATCCGTCGCGTCTTCCCGAACGGCTTCTTCAAGGTCATGCGCGTGAAGCATCGACTCAATGCCTAAAGCATGTCGCGCAAAAGTGTGCAGCGGTTTTCCGATAACGACATGCGTGAAAACAAGAATTTAAAGCGGGTCAAGCGAATCTGAAAGATTGCGACACGCTTTAAGAACCGTTAGCGAGCTTTCAGAACCGAGACCGCGAGTTCGCTGTTGTGGACATATTCGTTGGCATCCGGCTGACGCTGGACGAGCAGGATGAATAGAAGGTCCGTCAGCATGAGTTGCGCGTCGCGCACTGTGATCGACGACGAGCGGACGCGCTCCTCGTCCGCGACGGTATAGAGCCGGATATTGGCCACCTGCGTGAGCGGGCCGCCGTCGAGACCGGTGACCGCGATGACGGTCGCTCCCCGCTCTCTCGCCAGTTCGGCGATCCGCAACGTCTCGATGCTCGTGCCCGAATAGGAGAGCGCGAAGAGCACATCTTCCTTGCCGAGCGTTGAGGCATTGGCCATCTGCACGTGACTATCGCTGTCATGCAACACGTTGCGGCCGAGCTTCATCAGCTTATAGGAGAAATCGCGCGCAACCAGCGAGGATGCGCCAACGCCCGCCATATGGATGCGACGCGCCTTGTCGAGTGCCGTCAATGCCCGCTCGATCTCTGGCTCGCTGTTGACGGCGAGTGTCTGCTGCATCGACAGCATCTTGCTGCCAATCAACTTCTGCAGGATGGTGAGATAGCTGTCGCCGACCTCGATCGTGCCGTGGATCATGCCGGGCGGCGCATGCCACTCCTGGGCCTTTGCCTCGCTGACGGCGAGCTTCAGCTCCTGATATCCGGCAAAACCCAGCTTCTGGCTGAACTTCACCACGCTCGACTGGCTGCGGCCGGTCTCGGCGGCAAGTGCTGCGGAAGAGAGCCTCAGCATCTGGTCCGGATTGTCGAGAATGAACTGGCCGATCTGCCGGTCTGCCGGCGCCATGGCATCAAGCTGCGCGTTGATCTTCTTTAAGATTGACATGCGTTCTTCGAAAGCCTCGCGATACCGACCCTGTCCATCAGGCCGCGAAAGATAACACCGCAGCATCCCGCTGCAACACCCTTTCTGCCACCGACGGCATCATGAATTACCACAGATTACATCATACTTGGGAATAAAAAATTCCAAATGATTGACAGAAGCGCCCGGAGGTTTAGTTTCGGAAACTGGATAGGATCACTCAGGCTCTACGCGCCTTTTCGGCAGGTTTCGTCATGGACAGATTGCGGATTGTGGGGGGGCATCGACTGGAAGGCGCCGTCAGCATTGCGGGTGCCAAGAATGCCGCGTTGCCGCAGATAGCGGCCACCTTGCTCAGCCCCTATCCCGTTGAACTTACCAACCTTCCTTTGGTGAGCGACGTGGAAAACATGCTGGGCGTCGTCAGCCTGCATGGCGCCGAGATAACCCGATCCCCCCATTTCACTATTATCGACCCGAAGGCAATTGTCTCGAAGGAGACCTCCTACGATACCGTGCGCAAGATGCGAGCCACTGTGCTCGTCCTTGCGCCGTTACTCGCCCGCTTCGGCCATGCTCGCGTGTCGATGCCGGGCGGCTGCGCCATCGGCGCTCGGCCAGTCGACATGCATATCAAGGCACTGGCAGCGCTCGGTGCGGATATCGACGTAGAAAGCGGCTTGATCGTCGCTTCGGCACCAGGCGGGCTCAAGGGAGCGCGCATCGTGCTCGCCTCGCCTTCCGTCGGCGCCACCGAAACCGCAATGATGGCGGCGACCTCTGCAAAGGGTGAAACGGAGATCCTGAATGCCGCGCGGGAGCCGGAAGTCGCCGACCTCGCCGCCTGTCTCATCGCCATGGGTGCACGTATTGAGGGTGCCGGCACTCATCGCATACTCGTCGAAGGCTCGACGAGCTGGCAGCCAGCCAAGCATCACAGCATCCCGGATCGCATCGAAGCGGGCACCTATGCGGTGGCGGCAGCAATCACCGGCGGCATGCTGGAGCTCATCAACGCCCGGCTGGAGAACATGGCCTCGGTCGTGCAGGTGCTGGAGGCCATGGGCGTCAGCGTCTGGCCGAGCGACCGCGGTCTCGTCGTCTCGCGCGACGGACCTTTGAGAGCGACCGACATCACCACGGAACCCTATCCGGGCTTCCCGACCGACCTGCAGGCACAATTCATGGCGTTGGCTGCCTGCGCGGAAGGCGCTTCGCTGATCCGCGAAACCGTGTTCGAAAGCCGGTTCATGCACGTGCCTGAACTGATGCGGCTTGGCGCCAATATAGCACTGCAGGGCACGACGGCGCTGGTGCGCGGTGGCGCACCGCTGAAAGGTGCCCAGGTCATGGCGACAGACCTGCGCGCCTCCGTTTCTCTCGTTCTCGCTGGGCTCGTGTCCAAGGGGGAAACCGTCGTCAACCGCGTTTATCATCTCGATCGTGGTTACGAACAGCTCGATCGCAAACTCCGCCTTTGCGGCGCCGACATCGAGCGGCTGAGCGAATGACGGGTACTCCGCACTATTTCCTGGGAGTCGACGGCGGCGGCACCGGCTGCCGAGCCCGCGTCGAGGACGGTTCCGGCGCGGTTTTGGGTCAAGGTCTCTCAGGCCCCGCCACCACGCGGCTCGGCATCGAGGAGGCCTGGGCATCGATATCTCGCGCCTTCAACGCCGCCCTTGATGAGGCCGGGTTCGGCCAGGATGAGATCGCCTATACCCATGTCGGCATAGGCCTGGCGGGAGCGAGCCGCAGGGATATATTCGAGGCCCTGAAGGCGATCCCTCACCCCTTCGCCAGTCTGGATTTCGTCAACGACGGCATGAGCGCCTGCCTCGGCGCGCATTCGGGCCGCGACGGCGCGATCGTGATCGCCGGTACCGGCTCGATCGGCCTGGGCTTTGTGGAAGGACGCAACCTGCGCATCGGCGGCTACGGCTTTCCGATCTCCGACGAGGGTAGCGGCGCGGATCTGGGACTGAAGGCAATCCAGCTTGCGCTTCGTGCCAATGACGGTCGGATCGAGAAGACTGCCCTTCTAATGGAGATCATGCAACGCTTCCATGACGATCCCATGGAGACCGTTGCCTGGATGGATCGCGCCACCGCGACGGACTATGCAGCACTCGCTCCCATGGTCATGCGCCATGCGGACCAGGGGGATTCCGTCGGCCGCCGGATCGTCCAGAGTGCGGCGGAACAGATCGACACGCTGGTACGCACCCTCTTCGATCTCGGTGCCCCGCGCGTGACCTTGCTTGGCGGCCTTTCGACCCCGCTCGAACCCTGGCTGGCGCCCGACGTCCGCCGCCGCCTGAAGCCTGCCGATGGCGATGCCGTATCAGGCGCCATCATCCTCGCCCGCAAGGCCGCCGAAGCGCTCTGAGCGATCCGTTGCCGATCTGAAATTTATCGCCCAGAATGGAATAATATATTCCATTCTTCGATTGACTCCAGGAATGGATAATCCTAACCGTTTACGAAACGTAACGAAGGGCGACGAGGAGACGGCAGGACGCAGATATTGCGGAATGCAAAACCTCGGCCGGATCTCGAAAGCAGGGTCATGACGGACGCACGACTGATATCCGAACTGGAGAGACTCGTTTCGGAAGGCCGCAACCCCCGTTCCATGGATATTGATCTCCTGCCGACGATCGACGTGCTTCGGGAGATCAACGAGGAAGACAAGGGCGTCCCTGCCGCAGTCGAAAAAGTAATCCCCGAGATTGCCGAGGCCGTGGATGAGATCGTCAAAGCGTTCCAGAAAGGCGCGCGGCTCGTCTATATCGGCGCCGGCACCAGCGGACGTCTGGGTGTCCTCGATGCATCGGAATGCCCGCCCACTTTCAGCGTGCCGGAGGGCATGGTCGTCGGCCTGATTGCCGGCGGCACGCATGCCCTTCAGCACGCCGTCGAAGGAGCAGAAGATGACCCCGATCAGGGCCGTCGGGACCTTGTCGACATCGGGCTGACTGCGGACGACGTCGTGGTCGGCATCGCTGTGAGCGGTCGTACCCCCTATGTCATCGGTGCCTTGAACTATGCCAGGGAAATTGGAGCCAAGACCGTTGCCCTGTCCTGCAATCCGGTGTCGGTGATCGCGGCAATCGCCGATATCGCCATCTCGCCGGTGGTCGGGCCTGAAATCCTGACCGGCTCCACGCGGCTGAAATCCGGTACGGCGCAGAAGCTCGTGCTCAACATGCTGACGACGGCGAGCATGATCCGCATCGGCAAGACCTACCAGAACCTGATGGTCGATGTGCACGCGAGCAACCAGAAGCTCGTCGCGCGCGCCGCGCGTATCGTCATGCAGGCGACCGGCTGTGAACCGGAAGAGGCGCGGCGCGTCCTCGACCTGACCGGCAATGACGTCAAGCTGGCGATCCTGATCCAGCTTACGGGAATGGATGTCGATGCGGCTCGCACAGCGCTTAACAATGCCGGAGGCTTCCTTCGGAAAGCAATAAATGGGAAGACAGCGTAAAGCTGCTGAATGAAGGCCGCGATCGCTTGCAGCGGGTCGGCGGAAGGCAACAATATCGAGAGGGAGAATTGAAATGGGAAGGTTTTTTTCGACAAGACTGGTTTCCGGCCTGGCACTCGCTGCGGCACTGGGGACCGCGATCGTAACCACTCCTGCTTCGGCGGCCACACTGCGCATGGCCTGGTCGCAGGACGCGACGGGCCTCGATCCGCACAAGCAGACTGCATTTTCTTCGATCCGCCTGCTTGAACTGATCTACGAGCCGCTGGTGCGCTTCGACAAGGATCTGCAGCTCGTTCCTGCGGTTGCAGCCTCGTGGCAGTTTTCCGCCGACGGCAAGGAACTGACCTTCAAGCTCGACCCGAATGCCAAATTCCAGGACGGCAACCCCGTCACCCCCGCGGACGTGAAGGCTTCCTTCGAGCGTGTCCTCGACGAGAAAACGGCCGCCGCGGCACGCGCCAACTTCCGGTCCATCGCCAGTATTGAGACGCCCGATGACAAGACGGTCGTCTTCAAGCTCTCGCAGCCGGATGTGCCGCTTCTGACCGCAATGGCCAGCATCAACGCGGCCATCGTTCCTGCAGCCGAGATCGCTGCCGGTTCGATCGGCACGAAAGCGCTCGGTTCCGGCCCCTTCAAGCTGGAAAAGTGGGACCCCAACTCCAAGGAAATGCTCACCGCCAACAAGGATTGGGCCGGCGGGAAAGTGGCAGTCGACGGCATCGACATCAGCGTCCTGCCGGACGAAACGGCAATTCTTGCTTCCCTGCGCACCAAGCAGATCGATTTCGCGCTTCTGAACGATCCGCTTGTCGCCACCCTCGTGCCGAAGGAAGCAAACCTGACGCTCAACCGCACCCCGGTGCTGGCCTATCACGTTCTCCAACTGAACCCGTCCCGCAAGCCGATGAACGAACTTGCCGTCCGGCAGGCAATTTCCTGCGCGATCGACCGCCAGGACGTCCTCGACACGGCCTCCGTCGGCGAAGGCAAAGTGACCGGCCCGCTGACCATGCCGGGCTACACGACCGACGCCAGCCAGCTCTTCTGCTACAAGCGCGACGTTGAAAAGGCCAAGAAGCTGATGGCCGACGCGGGTTTTGCGGAGGGCTTCTCGGCAACCGTCATCGCCGCCAATGGCGAACCCGCGACGGCGGCTGCCGAAGCGCAGGTCATCCAGTCGCAGCTCGCAGAGATCGGCGTCAAGCTCGACATCAAGATGATGGAACTGAACGTCTATGTCGACGCCTGGCTGAAGGGCGATTTCGATATGGCCGTCGCTCTGAACGGCGGGCGTGCCGATCCCTACTCCATGTACAACCGCTACTGGACCAAGGCCGGCAATCTGCAGAAAGTCGCCAACTATATCGATGACACGCTGGACAGCCTGATGCAGAAAGGACGCGAGGAAACCGATCCCGCCAAGCGCAAGGCAATCTTCGCAGAATTTGAGAAGCACCTCGTTGAGGTATCGCCCTGGGTCTGGCTCTACACGTCCTACAGCTATACGGCGCAACAGAAGAACGTTCAGGGCTTCGTTCCGACGCCGGAGGGCTCGCTGTTCGGCCTGAGCAAGGTCAGCATCCAGCCCTGATGCCTGCAACGACGAATACGAGGTTGGCCCACCCATGAGTTACCTGACGCGACGGCTGCTTACCTTTCCGCTCGTCATGCTCGGAGTTTCCATCCTCGTCTTTGTGGCGATCCGTCTGGTGCCGGGCGATGCGATTACCGCCATGCTCGGCACGGAGGCCGGCCTTCTCACACCGGCTCAAAGAGACGCCCTGGCGAGCTATTTCGGCATCGATCAGCCGATCCTGGTGCAATATTGGCACTGGCTGCTCGGCGTTTTCCAGGGCGATCTCGGCATTTCCGTCACCTATGGCAAGCCGGTGCTCGGCGTCATCCTGGAGCGTTTTCCGCTGACGCTGCAGCTCGCCTTGATGTCCATGTGCATCGCGTTGGCCGTCGGCCTGCCGGCCGGCGTGTTCGCAGCCACTCGCAATGAGAAGCTGTCCGATCTCGGCGTTCGCATCTTTGCTATGATCGGCCAGTCGACACCCAATTTCGTCGTCGGCCTGTTGATCATCTATGCGCTGTCGGCCGGCTTCGGCATCCTGCCGACCATGGGAGAGTTCACACCGCTTTTCACGGATCCGCTGCGCAATCTCGGCCAGATGATCCTGCCGGCCGTGACGCTCGGTTTTGCCTTCGCGGCCTCCGTCACTCGCATTTCCCGTTCAGCCATGCTGGATGTGCTGAGCGACGACTATGTGCGCACGGCCCGCAGCAAGGGCGTACCGAAGCGCAGCGTCATCTGGCGCCATGCACTGCCGAACGCCCTGATCCCGGTTGTCACGCTGAGTGGCGTCGAATTCGGCTACCTGCTCGGCGGCGCCGTGCTTGTCGAACAGATCTATGCCCTGCCCGGCCTCGGTCGCCTCGTTCTCGACGCGATTCTGCAGCGAGACTACGCGCTGGTGCAGGGCTGCGTGCTCTTCATTGCCTTCAATTTCATGGTGATCAACCTGCTCGTCGATCTTCTTTATGCCACGCTCGATCCCCGCATCCGTCTCGGAGAAGGCGGCTGATGGCGATGCTGCGTGCAATATTCTCTCATGCAAGCGGCAGGATCGGCGGCACCATCGTCGTGATCTACATCGTCGTCGCACTGCTCGGCATGTTCGATGTCACTCCGCACAATCCCCTGCAGCAATTCCGCATCGACCGGCTGCATGCACCGAACGCGGTCTACTGGATGGGTACCGATCTCTTCGGCCGCGACGTCGCGAGCCGGCTGATGAAAGGCGTCGGCCAGTCCTTCCTCGTCGGTTTCTGCTCGGTGACGCTTGCGACGCTTGCCGGCACCGTGCTCGGCCTTACCGCAGCATGGTTCGGCAAGGCCTGGGATGGTCTCGTCATGCGCGTCATGGACGTGCTGCTCGCCTTTCCGGCGATTCTGCTGGCGCTCCTGATCATCGCTATCGTCGGCCCCGGCACCTGGACGAGCATCGCGGCGATCGCGATCGTCTATACGCCGATCTTTACCCGCGTGGTGCGTGGCCCGGCGCTCTCCATCAAGTCGCGCGAATTCGTCGATGCCGCCCGCACCTTCGGCTCGAGCCGATACTATATCCTGACCCGCCACCTTCTCCTGAACCTCGTCGCGCCACTGACAGTGCAAGTCACGCTGGCGCTCGCCTGGTCGCTGCTGACGGAAGCCGGCCTGTCCTTCCTCGGTCTCGGCACCCAGCCGCCCGCCTCCTCGCTCGGCCTGATGCTGGCCGACAGCCGCAATCTCATGGAGACGGCCCCCTGGCTGCTGATCTTCCCGGCGCTGGCGATCATGGTGAGCATTCTCGGCTTCAACCTGCTCGGCGACGCGCTGCGCGACATCCTCGACCCCAAGACGCGGAGCAGGCCTGCATGACACCGCTTCTCTCCGTCTCGGCCTTGCGCGTCGGCTTCGGGCGGGACCCGATGAAAAACGAAATCGTCAAGGGCGTCAGCTTCAACCTCGATGCCGGAGAAACGCTGGCGATCGTCGGCGAAAGCGGCTCGGGCAAATCGGTAACGGCCCTTTCCATCAACCGTCTCGTCGATTTCGGAGGCGGCCGCATCATCGACGGCTCGATCAACCTCAGACGGCGTGACGGCAGCGTCCTCGATCTCGCTCAGGCCGGCGAACCCGCGCTGGAAAAGATCAGAGGCTCAGAGATCGGCATGATCTTCCAGGAGCCGATGACCTCGCTCAATCCCGTGCTGACCATCGGCACGCAGATCGAGGAATCGTTTCGCCTTCATCACGGCCTGACCGGTAGGCAGGCGACGGCCGCCGCCAAGGACGCGCTCGACCGGGTCCGCATTCCCGACGCGGCCCGGCGCCTGAAATATTGCCCGAACCAGCTCTCGGGCGGCATGCTCCAGCGCGTGATGATCGCGACCGCGCTCGCCTGCAATCCGCGCCTCTTGATCGCCGACGAGCCGACCACCGCGCTCGACGTGACCGTGCAGGCGCAGATCATGGCGCTGCTCGGCGAATTGAAGCGCGAGACCGGCATGGCGATGATCTTCATCACCCACGACATCGGTCTCGTTGCCGGCATTGCCGACAAGATCATGGTCATGCAGGCTGGCAAAGCGGTTGAGCAAGGCTCCCTGAATGATGTTCTCGACCGGCCACAGCATCCCTATACGCAGCATCTCTTGAGTGCCGTGCCGCATTTTGAATCCGGCCGGGCCGTCCGGTCCGATTTTCACCGAGAGGAGGCCAGTTCCCCTGCCCTGACAGTGGATGGCCTCACGGTGCGCTTCAAGGTCACGGGCGGCCTGCTCAATCGCTCGCCGGGCTCGGTCCACGCGGTGGAAAACGTCGGCTTCGACCTGATGCCCGGCGAAACGCTGGCGATTGTCGGCGAAAGCGGTTCGGGCAAGTCCACCACGGCGCGCGCCATTCTCGGCCTCGTCAGGCCGACCCGCGGCAGCTTCGCGAGCAACACGGGCAGCATCGCCGATGCGACCGATCCGAGCGTCCAGATGGTGTTCCAGAATCCCTATGCCTCGCTCAATCCGCGGCTGAGGATCGACAGCATTCTCGCCGAACCAGTGATCGCCGCCGGCGGCCGCGTCGATGCCGAAACGCGTGACAAGATGAAAGCGCTCCTGAAGCGCGTCGGTCTTCCGGAAGACAGTCTTGAGCGCTATCCGCACCAGTTCTCCGGCGGCCAGCGGCAGCGGCTCTGCATCGCCCGCGCGTTGATGCTCAATCCCTCCGTGGTGGTACTGGATGAAGCTGTCTCGGCGCTCGACGTTTCGGTGCAGGCGAAGGTTCTCGAACTGCTGGTCGATCTCCAGCGCGAATATGGGCTTGCCTATCTCTTCGTCTCGCACGACATGGCGGTGGTGGAACGCATCGCACATCGGATTGCGGTCCTCTATGCCGGTGAGATCGTCGAGATCGGCGATGCCGCTTCGGTGCTTTCAAATCCCAGGCATTCCTATACAAAGCGGCTGATTTCCGCCGTGCCGAGCATCGATCACCGCAACCAGCATTTCGAGATCGACACGCGCCAGGTCCCCTCGCTTGTCCGGCCGCCGGGCTTCGAGCCGCCGCCTGCCGAATGGCGCAGTTTCGGGCCGGACCACAGCGCACGGGCGGAAGCGTGAGGAGAGGGTCATGGACGACCGGATGGGTACCACAGCCAATGCAAAGCTGATCGCCACCTTCGAGCGTGCCTTCGCGCCGCTGGAAAAGTCAGTCGCGGAGAAACGCATCCCGGGCGGAGTGCTCGGCGTCGTTGACCTGAAACACGGCCGCGTGACGCGCGCGGTCGGCTCGGCGCAGATCGTTCCGGCCGTCCGGCCAATGACGCTCGACACCTGGTTTGACCTCGCTTCGCTCACCAAAGTGATCTTCACCACGCCGCGTATCCTGAAACTTGCCGATGAAGGCGTGATCGATCTCGACGCGCAGCTCACCGCGCTGCTGCCGGATTTCCGCCAGTACAATGCCGATGCCTGGGAACGGAAAGTGACCTTCCGCCAATGCCTCGGCCACCAGACGCCCTTCCCCGGCGTCGAGCCGATCTACACCTATGGCCGCGATCCCGATCTCCTCCGCGCCTTCGTCCTGCAGCGGGAGTGGCGGGCCGGTCCACCACTCTATTCGGACATCAACTTTATCCTGCTCGGCTTCGTGCTGGAGCGGCTGGCAGGCAAGACAATCCGCAACCTCGACCCCGGTCAGGGCTTTGCATGGTCCGGCAACCCGGAGAATACGGCCGCGACAGAGGACTGCCAGTTCCGGCATCGCGTGCTTTGCGGCGAGGTACATGACGAGAACTGCTTTGCCCTGCAAGGCTCCGGCCATGCGGGCCTGTTCGGCACCGTCTCTTCCGTCCTCGATTTTGCCGAGAGCCTGTTGAATGGAACCGGCGCTTCCGCAAACGCCATCGCCCTCATGCGCACGCCTCTCTCCAGTCGCCGCACCCATGGTTGGGAACACCCCTATCCCGACTGGTCGGGCGGCAATGCCTGCAGCCCCGCGACGATCGGGCATACAGGCTTCACCGGCACCGGCCTCTGGATCGACTTCGAAAAGGGTCGCGCCTGGACACTGCTCACCAATCGCGTCCACCCGACCCGCCATTCCGATAGCGGCATACTGGCGCTTCGCCAGACTGTCAGCGATCTCATTAATCAAGCGTGAGGATTCTGCCATGGAACCAATCTGGGCTGTAGGCCTGATGACCGGAACCGTTCTCGATGGCAATATCGACGTCGCACTCTTAAACACCGACGGCGAAGCGATCGACACCTTTGGCGCCTACACGCTCGCCCCCTACCCGCCGGAAATCCGTTCGCTGCTCGAAGAGACCTTGCAACAGGCCCGTGCCTGGAATTTCGAAGGTCCGGAGCCAGCGATTTTCAGCAAGGCCGAAGAGGCTCTGACCCGCGCCCAATCGCAGGCCGTCAAAGACCTTGTGACAAGCGCCGGACTGACCATGGCAGATATCGGCATCGTCGGGTTCCATGGCCAGAGCGTGCTGCACCGTGCGCCGACCAGGGAGCGGATCGGCGCCACCCGCCAACTTGGCGATGGCGAACTCATGGCCTCGATCCTCGGCACCAAGGTCGCCTATGATTTCCGCACGGCGGATGTGCGGGCCGGCGGCCAGGGCGCGCCGCTCGCCGCCGCCTATCACGCAGCCCTGCTGCGCAGTCTGGATACGTCGGGCGATACGGCCGTGCTCAATCTCGGCGGTGTCGCCAACATTACCTGGTGGGACGGCAAGGATCTGGTGATTGCCTTCGACACCGGCCCGGCCAACGCGCCGCTCAACGATTTCATGAAGATGCGCGGTTTGGGCGAGATGGACCGCGACGGCGCACTGGGCGCTTCCGGCAAGGTGGATGAAGAACGCCTCGCAAAGCTGCTGGAGCACCCGTATCTCACGGCACCTTATCCGAAGTCGCTCGACCGGTTCGATTTCACGGCCGCCATGGCGGAGGGACTCGACGACGCGACGGGGGCCGCGACACTTTCAGCCTTTACGGCATCCGCCGTCGGCAAGGCCCTCGACCTTTTGCCGCACCGCCCGAAACGGCTGATCGTCAGCGGCGGCGGCCGCCGCAACCCGACGATCATGGCGATGCTCGAAAGCCGCGCGGGCGTGACCGCCGTTTCCGCCGACCAGTTCGGCTGGCGCGGCGATGCGGTCGAGGCGGAATGCTTCGCATTTCTTGCAGTCCGTGTCCTGCGGGGTCTGCCGATCAGCTTTCCGACCACGACCGGCGCTCCAAGCCCCTTGCAGGGAGGCCGACTCGCGGGATAAGCGACAATTAGTATTACAGCTTAGAATCGAAGGGGCGCTCGGATATCATGGAAAAGAGAGTTCCTTCTGCTTTGGGCGTTAATGTGGTGCTCGTCGGCGTGCTGCTGATGCTGCTTGGGGACTTCATGTTCTCGCTGAACGACGCCATGGGCAAGTGGCTGGTTGCAAGCTTCTCGGTCGGCCAGGTCCTGGTCATCCGTTCGCTCGGCGCGTTCTTCGTGCTCGGCCCGATGTTCGCCCGCCAGCCGATATCGGCGCTCTATTGTGTGGAGCGTCCAACACTCCAGGTAATGCGGGTCGTCTTCGCTACCGGCGATCTCGCGCTCTTTTATGCCGCTGTCGTCTATCTGCCGCTTGCCGATGTCATGACCTTCTATATGGCCGGGCCGATCTATGTTGCCGCGCTTTCGCATTTCCTGCTCGGAGAGCGGATCGGCTGGCGGCGCTGGCTTGCTGTTCTCATAGGCTTTGTCGGTGTTGTCATCGCTTTGCGCCCCTCCTCCGCGATGCTGTCCTGGCCGTCGATCTTTGGACTGATCGGCAGTTTCTCCTTTGCCCTGACGCTTGTCTTGAACCGCCGGCTGCGCGCGACCTCGGATGCTACGCTCGTGACGTGGCAAACGATCGCGGCGCTAATCGCCGGTATTTTTCTGAGCATTGGCCACTGGAGCCCGTTCGACTTCGGCCAACTGCTCGCGCTGTTGCTGCTCGGTATCGTTGCCTGCATCGCCCATCTGCTGATCACCCGTTCGCTGAAGCTTGCGCCAGCCTCGGTGCTTGCACCGCTGCAATATACGCTGCTTCTTTGGGCCGTGGTGCTCGGCTGGCTGTTCTTCGATGATCTGCCTGACGTGCAGACCTGGATCGGCGCGGGCATCATTGTGCTCGCCGGCCTGTTCATCTTCCATCGCGGCAACCTGAAACAGGATGCGGAAGCGATCGTGCCGACAGATTCAAGCCACGGCTGAGAGCGCAGATCAGGTGGAGCCCGCCCGACGCGTCAGCATGACCTCCGCCGCTGAAAGCCCGTCGTAGATCAGGACCGCCAGGGCGCCGACAATCAATCCCCCTTGCAATATGAAAGCAAGATTGTTCGACTGCAGTCCGGCGATGATGACTTCGCCAAGCGTTTTTGCCGCCACAGTCGAACCGATCGTCGCGGTGGAAAGGCTGATGACCACCGAAAGCCGGATACCCGCGACGATGACAGGCAAGGACAGCGGCAATTCGATCTGAAGAAGCCGCTGGAAATCGGTCATGCCGGCGCCGCGTGCCGCTTCCATCACCGAACGCGGCAGGTTGGTGAGCCCCGTCAGCGTGTTCTCGAAGATCGGCAGCAGGCCATAGAGGAAGAGCGCGATCAGTGTCGGCTTTTCACCGAATCCGACCGCGGGCACGGCGAGCGCCAGCACCGCAACCGGCGGAAAGGTCTGGCCGATATTCACGAGGCTACGGGAAAGGGCCAAGAACTCCGCCCCGAACGGCCGGGTGACGAGGATCGCAAGCAGCACCGCAATGACGGTCGCCACCAATGTCGCGATGAAGACGGTCCTCAGGTGCAGGAGCGTGAGATCGAGCAGGCTGCCCTGATTGTAGATCGCTGGCGCGTTCGGCTGCACCAGCGGCCTCAGGAGCGGTTCGAAGCTTGCCGGCGTCACCAGGAAGGCGACCAGAACGAGGAGCAGCAGCCCTCGGAGGATCGTCGGAAGCCAGACTTTCATTGCGGCCTCGCGGCGCACTTCAGAAGGGCGTCAAGCGTGACCCGCCCCATCGGCGCTCCACTTACGGAGACGACGGGCAGAGCCTTCCTGCCGGACCAGAGCAGATCTGCAAGCGCTTCCTGCTGGGTCCGGTCCTCGGCAATCGGCTCGCCATCGGCCTCGCCCGGCTCCACCGCCGTGCCGATCTTGGCGACCGACAGCAGACGGAACGGCCGCTCGGCGTCACCGATCAACGTCTCGACGAAGGGAGCCGCGGGCGCGCGCACGAGTTCTGCCGGCGGCCCGTACTGCAGCACCCTGCCCTTGTCCATGACGGCGATCTTGTCCGCCAGATAAAAGGCTTCGTCCATGTCGTGCGTGACGAGTACGATAGTCGTGCCGAAATGTTTCTGGATGGCCAGAAGGTCGTCCTGCGCCTTGGCGCGGATGATCGGATCGAGCGCCCCGAAGGGTTCGTCCATCAGGAGGACTTTGGGTTCAGCCGCGAGCGCCCGGGCAACCCCGACGCGCTGCTGCTGGCCGCCGGAGAGCTCGTGCGGATAGCGGGACCCGAACATTTTCGGGTCAAGCTGGAAGAGCGTCAGCAATTCCTCGACCTTGGCATCGATCCGCGATTTCTCCCAGCCAAGCAGGCCCGGCACGGTCGCGATGTTCTCTGCCACAGTGCGATGGGGAAAAAGACCGTGGCCCTGGATGGCGTAGCCGATCCGGCGGCGCAGTTCATGGCCAGGGATGGAGCGGTTGTCCTCACCATCCAGCCAGATCGCACCCGAACTCGGCTCGACGAGGCGGTTGATCATCCTCAGAAGCGTCGTCTTGCCGGAACCGGACGTGCCCACCACGACCGTGACGGTGCGCGGTTCGATCACCATCGAGACGTCATCGACCACGGCAACATCGTCATAAAGCTTGGTGATGGCATCGATCTCGATCATGCTGACCTTGCTCCGATCAGAACACGGGAATTCATTTCGATCAGCGCATCGAGGATGACGGCTGCGGCGAAGGCGAGCGCCACGGTCGGCACGGCACCGAGCAGCACGAGGTCCATGGCCGTCTGTCCGATGCCCTGGAAGACGAAGACGCCGAAACCGCCCCCGCCGATCAGCGCCGCAATCGTGGCAAGCCCAATATTCTGGACAAGCACGATGCGGATGCCGGTCAGGATCACCGGCAGCGCCAGCGGAAACTCGATCTGGAAGAGCCGCTGCCGATCCGTCATGCCGATGCCGCGGGCCGCGTCATTGGCCTCGCGCGGCACGCCGGCAAGCCCGACGACCGTGTTGGCAACCACCGGCAGCAGCGAATAGAGAAAGAGCGCGACGAAGGCCGGCGCGGTTCCTATGCCTCGAATGCCGATTTCCGCGGCACCCGGCACCGTCGCTGCAATCCATGCCAGGGGGCCGATGAGGATGCCGAACAGTGCAATCGACGGTATCGTCTGGATGAGGTTCAAGGTGTTGAGCACGCCGGCCCGAAGAGCTGCCACCCGGTGACACAGGATGCCGAGCGGCAGGCCCACCGCGGCGGCCACGATGAGCGAACCAAGCGCCAGCCTCACATGCTGGCCAGCCTCGCTCCAGAAGACATCGGCGCGGCCGGCATATTCCTTCATGATCGATAGTCCGTTCCAGCTCCCTGACAACAGAATGGCGCCAACGCCACCGGCCGTAAGGACAAGGAACAAGACCCGCATCCACGGCGGTGGCTTCAGTCGCGTGATCGCATCGGCCGCCAGAAGCATGAAGGCGAACAGGAGTAACCAGAAGCCGGAGGCCGGCGAGACGCGGGCATAGGCATTGCCGGCCGGTGTGAGGAAACTCGCAGCAGATCCGATCGCAAGCGCCAGGGCCACAAGCGCCGCAAACGCGGCAACCAGCTTGAGCCACGGCGACGTCCGGAACAGAGAAGCAGCGGCAGCAAGGAACAATGCGACAATCAACCCCCATCCCGCCCAGGCCGGCAGAGCGGCAAGGATCATCTTTGCTTCCCCCTGCATGATACGGTTGGGCTTGAGCACCGCGAAGGATGCGCCCAATGCTCCATAAGCAACAAGAAGAGCAATAACGATGCCGAGCTTGTCGAACCGAATCTTCAAACCGCTCCCCTGCCTCGCGACTGATAAGAGCCGTGCCCGGCCCATGTTGGTACGAAATCCGGCCGAAAAGGAACTACTTGAGGAAACCGTTCTTCTTCAGGAAGTCCTCGGCAACCGCCTTGGCGGGCTCGCCACCCACCTGCACGCGGCCATTGAGGTCCTGCAGGGTGACCAGGTCGAGCTTTTCGAAGACGGGTTTCAGCAGGGTCTCGATATCGGGATGCTGCTTCAGCACCGTTTCTCGGATGATCGGTGCCGGCTGGTAAACGGGCTGCACACCCTTGTCGTCTTCGAGGACCACAAGGCCGGACGGCGCAATGCCGCCATCGGTGCCATAGACCATGGCGGCATTCGCGCCGTTGGTCTGGTTCGCCGCCGCCGCGATCGTCGCGGCCGTATCACCTCCCGAAAGGGTGATGAGCTGTTCCGGCTTCAGCTGGAATCCATAGGTCGTCTGGAATGCCGGCAGCGCCGCGGCCGAATTGACGAATTCAGAAGAGGCGGCGAGCACGATCTTGCCGCCATCTGCGACATACTTGCCGAAATCCGTGAGGGTCTTCAGGTTATTGGCCGCGGCGACATCCTCACGGATCGCGATCGCCCAGGTGTTGTTGGCCGAAGACGGCGTCAGCCAGACGATCTTGTTGGCATCGTAATCCAGCTTCTTGACCGCTTCATAAGCCTTCTGGGGATCTTTCCAGACTGGATCGTCGCTCTTTTCGAAGAAAAAGGCGCCATTGCCCGTATATTCGGGATAGATGTCGATCTCGCCAGCCGCAATCGCCTTGCGAACGACGGGCGTGGCGCCAAGCTGGATACGATCGGTAGTCTCGATGTTGTTGGCCTTCAGCACGGCAAGGATGATATTGCCGAGCACACCGCCTTCCGTATCGATCTTCGAGGAAACGACAACCTGCGCCTGAGCCAGGCTGGCCGAAATACCAAGCGCAAGGGCAATACCCAAAAGTTGCTTTTTCAGGGACATGACAAATTTCCTCCAGATCGCGAACCTATGCTCGCATCGAATTTAGATACAGAAAAGAGTTCAAGTCGTCCCTATGTAGGGTCGACTTGGCAATCTGCGAGTTTCGGATCGTGGGGAAAAGCGATTTTTTCCACTATACGCTGAACGGCAGAAACCGAAGTGCGGTTACCCAAACTGGATACGGCGCGCTCCGGAAGCTGGCAGTGTCCGCCAACAAAAAGGGGGCCAATCTTGAGTTTTCGTCCGCCGCACTCGTTTAAAGCATCACCCGAGACCGGTTTCAACGTGCTGGAATACGAGCTGGCATCCGAGCGGGCTGACGCGCTTGGCCGCCACGGGCGCAAGGTGGAGGCAGCCCTTGCGGCGCTGGCAGCCTGGAAATCCGAACAGCCAAGGGGTATCGACCGGGAGGCTCTGGTGGACGAAGCCTCCGATGCGGTCTGGGCCTTCTTCATTCAGCGGGAAATCTGCGGCCTGCGGAACAACAGGGAAGTCATCTCCAAGTACGGAATCCCGAATGAAGTCCTCGCGCGGCTCGGCGCCGTCCGCAAGTGAGCGAGCGGCGCCGGAAAGGACGGGCCTCGATTTAATGGCCTAGAAGTCCATTCCGCCGGGGGGCATTGCAGGAGCGGTAGTTTCCTTCCTCGGCTTCTCGGCGATCATGGCTTCGGTCGTCACCAGCAGACCGGCGACGGACGCGGCGTCCTGGAGCGCTGCCCGGACGACTTTGACCGGATCGATGACCCCCATGGCATAGAGATCGCCATATTCGTTGGTCTGAGCATTCCAGCCATAGGAGAATTCGGTCTTCTCCCTGAGCTTGCCGACGACGATGGAACCTTCGGCGCCTGCGTTTTCGGCAATCTGACGAACCGGAGACTCGATCGCCCTGCGAACAATATCGATGCCCACCCGCTGGTCGTCATTGGCCGTCTTGATACTGTCGAGAGACTTGATCGCGCGCAGCAAGGCAACACCACCGCCGGGCAGGATGCCTTCCTCGACGGCGGCGCGAGTTGCATGCAGCGCGTCGTCGACGCGGTCCTTCCTTTCCTTCACCTCGACTTCCGTCGAACCGCCGACGCGGATGACGGCAACGCCGCCAGCGAGCTTGGCAAGGCGTTCCTGCAGCTTCTCGCGGTCGTAGTCGGAGGTGGTTTCCTCGATCTGGGCCTTGATCTGGCCGACGCGGCCTTCGATATCGGCCTTCTTGCCGGCGCCATCGATGATGGTCGTATTCTCCTTCTCGATCGTGATTCTCTTGGCGCGGCCGAGCATGTCGAGCGTCACGTTTTCGAGCTTGATGCCGAGGTCTTCGGAGATGACGGTACCGCCGGTCAGGATGGCGATGTCTTCCAGTATGGCCTTGCGGCGGTCGCCGAAGCCTGGAGCCTTGACGGCAGCGATCTTGAGGCCGCCGCGCAGCTTGTTGACGACGAGCGTGGCGAGCGCTTCGCCTTCGACGTCCTCGGCGATGATGAGGAGCGGCTTGCCGGACTGAACCACGGACTCAAGAACAGGAAGCATGCTCTGCAGGTTCGAGAGTTTCTTCTCGTGGATCAGGATATAGGGGTCCTCAAGCTCGACCCGCATCTTGTCCTGGTTGGTGACGAAATATGGTGAAAGATACCCGCGGTCGAACTGCATGCCTTCGACGACTTCGAGTTCTGTTTCGGCGGTCTTGGCCTCTTCAACCGTGATGACGCCTTCGTTGCCGACCCTGTTCATGGCTTCCGCCAGATACTGGCCGATCTCCGTGTCGCCATTGGCGGAAATGGTGCCGACCTGGGCAATTTCGGAATTGTTGGAAATCTTGCGGGCATTGCTCTTCAGCTCGGCGACGACCGCTTCCACCGCGAGGTCGATACCGCGCTTGAGGTCCATCGGGTTCATGCCCGAAGCCACCGCCTTGGCCCCTTCCCGGACGATCGCCTGGGCGAGAACCGTGGCGGTCGTGGTACCATCGCCGGCGACGTCGCTCGTCTTCGACGCGACTTCGCGCAACATCTGGGCACCCATGTTCTCGAACTTGTCCTCCAGTTCGATTTCCTTGGCAACGGACACGCCGTCCTTGGTGATGCGCGGCGCGCCAAAGGACTTGTCGATCACGACGTTGCGCCCCTTCGGGCCCAGTGTGACCTTCACTGCATTGGCGAGAATATCGACGCCGCGCAGCATGCGTTCACGGGCATCGGTATGAAATTTGACTTCCTTCGCAGCCATTTTCCTCACTCCTAATAGGCAGCCACTGACTGACTTGAACCGGATCAGGCGGCCTTCTGGCCGGCAACCGGGGCCTCGATAATGCCCATGACGTCGCTTTCCTTCATGATCAGAAGGTCTTCGCCGTCGATCTTGATCTCGGTCCCCGACCACTTGCCGAACAGGATCCGGTCACCCACTTTGACATCGAGCGGCTGGATCTGGCCCTGGTCGTTGCGCGCACCGGGACCGGCGGCAATGACCTCGCCTTCCTGCGGTTTTTCCCTGGCAGTGTCGGGAATGATAATGCCGCCCCTGGTCTTCTCCTCGGATTCGACCCGGCGGACGAGAATGCGGTCGTGAAGCGGTCGGAACGTCATGTCTTCCTCCTGGACAAGCGATGATGATCAAAGCTCCCTCCCGGACCGGCTGACCAGTCCGGACAAGCGCCACCCCCCTCTCAAACGAACGATTGGTGAGATCGATTTGGTTTGAGAAATTCCAGTTTCAAGGGGAAACGCTAAAAAATTGGCACTCTGCCCAAGCGACTGCTAACACGCAGGAAAAAGAAAGCATTTCCCGCAGCTGTCCAACCAGCATCGGGCTCGCCTTTCGTGCAAGATTTTATTCTTCCCAATCTTCCTCCTGGGAGGACAGGAGGTCGACAAGCTCAGCCACTTTTCCGGTCGGGGGCCGCCGGCCTTCGCTGACCAGCGCCTCTTCGCTGTTGATCCAGGCCCAGGCTTCGGCGAGTTCTCCCGCCGTCGCGCCGGTCGCGATGACATCGGCGATCATCGTCTCGTCGATAGGCCCAAGCACGGCGACGACATCCTCTGAAGTCATTGTCATGTCTTACTCCTCTCCTGTTAGCATCCAGCCACCGGCTTGGACCGATATAGGAGACCGCCGCGCAAAGTCGATTCCGGAAAGCTCCCGACGCCGTAGCCGATCGGCGCGATGCATTCGCCTGGGACAAGATCGAGAGTAAGCGGAGAACGGAGGCCGCCGGTCGCAAAAAACGGAAGCGGAACATTCCCATCCGCACGTTTTCGCTCGTTTGCATTCAGCGGTATAAAGCACTATCCGTCCGGGCTCGTTTTCTAATATGGAGTAAGCGGATCATGTTTCGTCAGTTTCGTTTTTTCTGGTCAGCCACGCTCTGATATCGATTTTACCCCGAGAACTTGAATGTTACGCCGCTTCTTCTCCTACTATCGGCCTTACCGAGGCCTTTTCATCCTCGATTTCGCGTGTGCGATCCTCTCCGGAGTCCTTGAACTCGGCTTTCCCATGGCCGTGAAACTGTTCGTGGACAGACTGCTGCTCAGCCAGGAATGGCTGCTGATCCTGGCCGCCTCCGCAGCGCTTTTCATCGTCTATGCAATCAACACCGGCCTGATGGCGATCATCACCTACTGGGGACACATGCTCGGCATCAATATCGAGACGGATATGCGCCGCGCCGCCTTCAACCATTTACAGAAACTTTCGTTCAGCTATTTCGACAGCCAGAAGACCGGTCATATCGTTGGTCGCCTCACAAAGGATTTGGAAGAGATCGGCGAAGTCGCCCATCACGGGCCGGAGGATCTGTTCATCGCGCTGATGACTTTTGCCGGCGCGTTGGCATTGATGTTCTCGGTCAACTGGCAGCTCGCCCTGATCACCGCAGTCATCGTACCGCTGACAGCCTGGGTCACCAGCCATTTCGGCAGCCGGATGACCCAGAATTTCCGTCGCCTGTTCGATCGGGTCGGCGACTTCAACACCCGTATCGAAGAGAATG
This sequence comes from Rhizobium sp. YS-1r, assembly GCF_000757525.1. Lineage (NCBI taxonomy): Bacteria > Pseudomonadati > Pseudomonadota > Alphaproteobacteria > Hyphomicrobiales > Rhizobiaceae > Rhizobium > Rhizobium sp. YS-1r. The sequence goes on from NZ_JPYQ01000006.1 coordinate 577,279, forward strand.
TCGGCGGCATCCGCGTGGTTCAGGCTTTCGCCAACGAACAGCATGAGCGGGCACTCTTCGAAGAGGACAACCAGAACTACCGGCGCGTCAAGCTTGAAGCCTACAAGCTGATGGCGGCCAGCAGTTCGCTCAGCTACATGAGCATGCGATTGACCCAGATGGTGGTGATGATTGCCGGTGCCTATTTCGTCCTGTCGGGCGAGCTCACCGCCGGCGGCTTCATCGGCTTCCTGTTGCTCGTGGGTGTCTTCTTCCGGCCGGTCGAGAAGATCAACTCGGTCATCGAGACCTATCCCAAGGGCATTGCCGGTTTCCGTCGCTTCACCGAACTCATCGACACGGAGCCGGATATCGCTGACGCGCCGGATGCGGTTAAGGTCGACCATCTCAGGGGCGAGATCGCCTACGAGAACGTCTCCTTCGGCTACAGCCTCGAAAAGCCGGTGCTGAAGGACGTCAACCTGACGATCCACGCCGGCGAGACGATTGCCTTCGTCGGTCCCTCGGGTGCCGGCAAGACGACCATCTGTTCGCTGTTGCCGCGTTTCTACGAGATTGGCGGCGGCAGCATCACCATCGACGGCATCGATATCCGCAAGATGACGAGGGTATCGCTGCGCCAGCAGATCGGCATCGTGCAGCAGGACGTCTTCCTGTTCGGCGGCACGATTCGTGAAAACATCGCCTATGGACGGCTCCGCGCCGGGGAGAAGGAGATCGTCGAGGCGGCACGGCGGGCGCGGCTTGAGGAAATGCTGGCGAACCTGCCGGACGGGCTCGATACGATGATCGGAGAACGCGGCGTCAAACTCTCCGGCGGTCAGAAGCAGCGCGTCGCGATTGCCCGGATGTTTTTGAAGAATCCGCCGATCCTGATCCTCGACGAGGCCACCTCGGCACTCGACACGGAGACCGAACGCGCCATTCAGCGCTCGCTTGCGGAACTTTCAGAAGGCCGCACGACGCTGATCATCGCCCACCGGCTCGCCACCATCCAGGGCGCGGACCGGATCGTGGTCATCGACGGCAACGGCATCGTTGAACAGGGGACACACCAGGACCTGATCGCCCGGCGCGGTACCTATAACAGGCTGCACGAGGCGCAGATCGGTGAACGCCGACAAAACATGCCGATTGATGGCCTTTCATAAACTTGATAAACAGATACAAGTTTATATTTGCGGGAAATCAGGATGACGTTTCAGCCGCGGATGCAGAATAAGATCGAAGGCTTCTCGGTCATCGGAGGGCTTCGCCGCCGCAACTGGAACGGTATTGCTGCCGATCTCTGGGACGTGGAATGCGCAGCCTATGCAGGTGGACATTATGTAGCGCGCGATCCGCGCCTCTTCATCCTGCTCGACCACCGCGGTCGGGGCCGGCCGAACGTCAAGCTTTCTCCCAGGGGGCGCGGAGCGCCGCAGGACAGGCGTGACAGTCCGATTTCCTATATTCCCGCGGACATGGACCTCTGGGTCGATATCACCGAGGTGCAGTATGTGCGCCATCTCGATATCCATTTCGATGCGGATGTCGTCAGCCGGCGGCTGATGGAGGAGATCGATCCTAAGAAGCTCAGCGATCCGCAACTCCTCTTCTTCGACCAGCGCGTTGTGGCGCTTGCCGAGCTGATCGCCACCGAAATCGCCAATCCTGACCCGTTGCACGACCTTTACGGGGACGGGCTGGCACTGGCACTCGTCATCGACGTGCTCAAGATGATGAAGGCGCCGTCACGCAAACGCGGCTCCCTTGCCTCCTGGCAGCTCCGGCGCGCCACCGATTTCATCGCTGAGAATTGCATGCGCAATATCCGCCTGCAGGAGCTCGCCGACCTGACAAGTCTGTCGCAATCGCATTTCAGCCATTCCTTCAAGGCGTCGACGGGCATGGCGCCACACGAATGGCAGATGAACGCGCGCCTCGACCGCGCCAAGGAATTGCTCCTGGCCGACGACCAGCCCCTGACATCCATTGCCGCCGAGACGGGTTTTTCCGACCAGGCACACTTCACCCGGGTTTTCCGCAAGCATGTCGGCACGACTCCGGCACGCTGGAAAAAGGTAAGACGAGCCTAACGGCTGTCGCAGAGATTTGCTCATAGCCGTGAAAATTGCCCAAAATCATTCAATTGCTGCGGATCGGGCCAAGCCGAATGATTTAAATTGAGTTAATCACTCACCTTATCGCAGAGCCGCATCCAAGGGGGAGCGGCTGCTTGGACAAGTGAGTAGGGGTCTACGGATGGGGAAGCGGAAAGGGTTTTTCAGGATACGGTTGGGATTGGGCGCGAGCGCCGCGCTGATCGGCATTTGCGCGGGTTGGGCGGCTGAGGCGCAAAACGCCGACACGACCCTCGCCCCGATCGTGCTTCAGGGCGAAGGCGAAGGTGAAAGCGCGACCGGGCCGGTGAAAGGCTACGTCGCGAAGAAATCCGCCACCGGCTCCAAGACCGACACGCCGCTCAACGAAATTCCGCAATCCGTCTCGGTCGTCGGCAAGCAAGAGATGAACGATCGCGGCGTCGTCAACAAGATCGACGAAGCGCTGCGTTACACCCCAGGCGTCACCGCCGAGCCCTTCGGCACCGATCCGGATACCGATTGGGTTTACATTCGTGGATTTGACGCTACCCAGACCGGTGTGTTCTACGATGGCCTGAACCTTTTCTCCTACGGTTTCGGTGGCTTTCAGGTCGATCCCTTCATGCTGGAGCGGGTCGATGTCCTGAAGGGGCCTGCTTCGGTGCTCTACGGCGGCGGCAACGCCGGCGGCATCCTGAATTATATCCGCAAGCGCCCGACGGATGAGCCGTACTACTACACCGAAATTGGCATCAACAGTAATGGCAACGCTTTCGGCGGCTTCGATATTTCCGACAAGGTCGGCGACAGTGACACGATGACCTATCGCCTGACCGGCAAGGTTGCCGGCGGCGACAACTATTCGGATTATTCCGAAGACCTGCGCGGATTCATCATGCCGCAGCTGACCATATCGCCGGATGAGGCCACGAAGCTGACAGTCTGGGGTTCCGTCTCGGGTCTCGATCAGGTGCATACCGGAAACGGCTTCTTCCCCTATGTCGGCACGGTCGTCGACGCCCCGTTCGGCAAGATCGACCGCGATGCCTTCTATGGCGAACCGGACATCGATGAAGGCAAATATACCCAGCAGATGGTGGGCTACGAGTTCGAGCATGAATTCGACAGCGGCTGGAAGTTCTCATCGAACTTCCGCTATGGTCACCTCTGGAAGCACGAGGAAGGGCCGTATCTCTATGGGTATGTGGGCGGAACACCGACCGCACCCGACTACGAGCTTTACCGTATCGGCTTCGAAGCGACGTCGAAGGTCGATACCGTCGCCATCGACAATCGCGCCGAGACCGAATTCGATCTTGGTGCCACGCATCATGACCTCATGGTGGGCATCGACTACAAATACTATCGGCTGGATCACATCCAGGCCTGCTGCGGCGCGACCCCGATCAGCGCCACCGATCCTGTTTACGGCGTTCCGCAGGGAGCCAACTTCGTCTACATCGACCAAGTGGTGACGCAGCAGCAAATTGGCGGTTACGTGCAGGACCAGATCCGGTTCGGCGATGGCTGGCTCGTCACGCTCAACGGTCGCTATGATTTCGTCCATACGGACACTGACGATCGACTCACCTCGTCAAGCTACAGCTACGACAAATCCGCCGCCAGCGGCCGCGCCGGCCTGGCTTACGAGTTCGACAACGGCCTGACGCCCTATGCCAGTGTCGGAACCTTCTTCAACCCGACGGTTGCCGTCAGCACCACTCCCAACAACAAACCGGAAGAAGGTGAACAGTATGAAGTCGGCCTGAAATACGATCCGACACTCATCGACGGAACATTCACCGCATCCCTGTTCCACCTCACCAAGCGGAACGTCGCCGTCACTGACCCCGCCACCTCCCTTTCGGAGCAGATCGGCGAAGTGGAGTCGCGCGGCATCGAACTGGAAGGCAAGGTCAACCTGAACGAAAACTGGAAGCTTCTCGGCTCGTTTTCCTACACCGACCTTGAAGTCACGGAAGACCTCAACCCGGCCTATATCGGCAAGAAGCCCTATCTCGTGCCGGATATGACTGCCTCGCTCTGGTTGGATTACACCGTAAGGCAAGGCGCGCTTGAAGGCTTGAGCCTCGGCGGCGGCGTCCGTTATCAGGGCGAAAGCTGGGCGGATCGCGAGAACACGCTGAAGGTTCCGGATGCGGCGGTCTTCGATGCGGCGATCCGCTACAGGAAGGATGGGTGGGAAGGCTCCATCAACGTCACCAACGTCTTCGACAAGGAGTATGTGAGAGGCTGCGGCGGCGCGTACACCTGCGGCTATGGCGATGCCCGCACCGTTACCTTCAAGCTCAGCAAGGTCTGGTAGGCAGGCGTTCGCGGCGGCTCCAATCAGGCGCCGCCCCGCAACGCAGCGCTCGGTTAGAGCAGAAGCCCTGCGGCTTCCGCCGCGTTGATCGCCTCCTCGTAACCGGCATCGGCGTAACGGATGATCCCGAGCGAGGTATCGTTGGTGATGGCATGCGAAATGCGTTCCGCGGCAGCGTCGGTCCCATCCGCAACGATCGTGACGCCGGCACTGGTCATGTAGCCGGCGTAACCGCCGCCTCCGGAATGGATGACGACGAGATCGGCCATGGAAGAGCAGAGCGTCATCGCATTGATCAGCGGCCAGTCGGCGATCGCATCCGAACCATCCCTCATCCGCTCTGTCATGATATTCGGGTGCGTCATCGCGCCGGCATCGAGATGATCGCGCGAAAACGCGATCGGCCCGGCAAGTTCGCCGTTCCGGACGAGGTCGTTCACCCTCAGCGCAAGTTGCGTGCGCTCCCCATGACCGAGCCAGGCAATACGCGCCGGCAGGCCCTCGAACGGGACATTTTCCCGCGCCAGCCGTATCCAGTTGGTGACGATCCGGTTTTCGGGAAGGAGCTCCAGCACAAGATCGTCGATCCGGGCGATATCGGCCTCCTCGCCCGACAAGGCCATCCAGCGGAACGGACCGATCGCCTTGCAGAAGAGCGGCCTGAGATAGGCTTCGGTGAAGATTGGAATATCGAAGGCGTTTTCGACGCCGCCCTGCTTTGCCTGGGTACGGATCAGGTTGCCGTTGTCGAAGACTTCCGAGCCTCGTTTCTGGAAATCCAGCATGGCGCGCACGTGATCGGCGATCGAGGCCCGGCTTGCCGCCATCAGCTGCCCCTGCCCGTCCCTGCGCAACCGGCGTACCTCTTCGAGACTCATGCCCTTCGGCACGTAGCCGTAAACGAGGTCATGGGCGGAGGTCTGGTCCGAGACGACATCCGGCACGACGCCGCGCTTGACGATCTGCGGATAGATATCGGCCGCGTTGCCGACAAGGCCGACCGAGACGGCGCGCTTTTCCTTCACCGCCGCATCGATCATGGCAAGCGCCGTGTCGAGGTCGGGCGCCACCTCGTCCAGAAACCCGATCGATCTGCGCTTGGCGACCCGCTCTGGATCGATGTCGACGACGAGGATCGCAGCACCCGCCATGCGGCCGGCAAGCGGCTGGGCGCCACCCATGCCGCCGAGGCCGGCGGTCAGGACGAACCGGCCGGCAAGCGTGCCGCCGAACCGCTTCTCGGCAATCCGCATGAAAATCTCGTAGGTGCCCTGGATGACGCCCTGGCTGCCGATATATTGCCAGGCGCCGGCCGTCAGCCCGCCCCAGCAGATCAGCCCCTTCTCCTGCAGTTCATAAAAGTATTCGGCCTTTGCCCACTGACCGACGATGTTGCAATTCGCCATGATGACCAGAGGCGCCTTGTCATGGGTCTTCAGCAATCCCACCGGCTTGCCTGACTGGATGATCAGCGTCTGATCTTCCTCCATGATCTTGAGCGTCCGGACGATCGCATCATGCGCCGGCCAGTTGCGCGCCGCCTTGCCAAGCGCCGCATAGACCACGAGATTGTCCGGGTCCTCTCCGACCGAGAGCACGTTTTCGAGCAGCCTCAGAAGCGCCTCCTGCCGCCAGCCCTTGGCGCGCAATTCAGGACCGCCGGGGATCGGGAATTTCGGGTGACGCGGATTGGGCTTCGGCATGGTCCTCTCCTCAGGCGAGCGCGTAGTCGGCTATGTTGATGCCGAGCGCCGTTTCGGCAATCGGATAGACCGACGGGTCTTTCACGCTGGAGGAAAGCGGAATGATTGTCTTCGGCACGTGCAACAGGAAGACCCGCATGCCGGGCTGAAGCTGCCCGACACTCATCGGCTCACCGTCCGGTGACAAGGTACTGATGATGTCCGGGAAAGTCGCCAGCCGGTGACCGCCGGCATCCTCGACCGCCATGTATTCGTTCATCACATGCATGGTGATCGCCTTGTCGTCCTTGCCGAGCGTAAGCGTCCCCACATCGAAGGCCTCGTTCGTATAGACGACCGATTTGTCAGTCACCTCTGCCTCGATGAGGATCGAGCCGCCAGTCGTCCTGACGATCGCGTCGATGATCGCATGCCCGCCTTTGCCGTCTGCAGCGATGATCGCCTCGCCGAGCGTGAGCGCCAGGCTGATGCCGCCGAGCGCCGCATTCTTGCGCACATAGGACGCGCGCAAGGGATTGCGGCAGGAGGCGATGAAGCCGCCTGACTGGTCGGAGGCGGTACGCAGGACTGGCGAAACCTTTGCCGTCGCCCCGCGGATCACGAGCTCCATATAACGATTTTCGGCGCGGTTGCCGCCGACCGCCGTCTGGATCATCTGCTCCGGCGAATTCGCCATGCCGATCGAGCCCATGTCACCGGTCGGATGCGCCCGGACATCGCCGACGGCGTCGAGGACCTTGGTGCCGAGAATGGCCGACGGCAGCCAGCCGTTCAGCGTCGAGGATTTGCCGTTCTGGCCGATCATCAGCGCCTTGAGCGGCTCGCCGAGTGCCTCCTGCAGGAGTTCTACGGCCTTCACATAGTCGATGCCCTGCATCTCCCAATTGGTGGTGGAGGCCGGCGCGCCGATCGCCGCGGCCGTGGCCACCCAATCGTCGTCATCGAGCTCATCGATGGAGACGAGTTCCGGTTTGCCGATGCTGACAGCCGCATAGCCCAGCATCCGCCCGTGATCGGCCCAGCCGCCGCCACCGGCCGCATAAACGGAGCCGCCACGGACCGCCGCCTCGACATCCTTTTCTGTCAGAATCCGCCCCATGCCCTTGCTCCTTTATTGCCTGTCCAGCTTGAGGACCGTTTCGTAGAGAACCGCCGCGCCGAGCGCGATATCGTCGTTGTCCGCCCATTCTTCCGGCGCGTGGCTGCGCCCGTCGCGGCAGGCAATGAAGACCATCGCCGCCGGTGCCACCTTGGCCAGAAATGCCGCGTCATGTCCCGCACCGGAGACCATGCGCCGGCTCGACGCATCGAGGCCAGCTGCACTTTCCTCCAGCAATGCAACAACCGAAGCCGCCATCGGCGTCGCCGGGTTGTTCGAGATCCGGCGCGGCGGCGTGATGGTCACCCCGCTCCTTTTCGCTGTCTGCTCGGTCAATGCGGAAACCGCCTCCGAAAAGCTCTCCATCACCGCCGGATCTTCCGCCCGTGCATCGATCAGCATGCGGACATGGGATGGAACGACATTGGCGGCATTCGGCTCCATCGAAAATTCGCCGACCGTGGCCGCGAAATGGCTCGGTCCTTGGGCGAGTTCAGAGGCAATCCGCTCGATGCCGAGCACGACGCGGGAAGCCGCCGTCAGCGCGTCGCGCCGCGCGCCCATCGGCGTCGTACCGGCGTGGTCCGCCCGCCCCTCGACGACGATCTCGATCCGGGTAATGCCGGCAATCGCGGTCACCACGCCGATGTCGATTCTTTCCTTCTCCAGTACCGGCCCCTGCTCGATATGCAGCTCCAGAAAGGTTTTGATGTCCCCTCGCCCGCCGCCAATCGCCGGATCGCCGCCGACCATGCGAATTCCTTCGGCAAGGCTCATGCCGTCCGTTTCCCGTTCCAGCCATTCCGCCGGACGCAGACCGAGCATGCCACGGCTGCCGATGCAGGAAACACCGAAGATCGACACTTCCTCTGCCAGGAAATCGGCGATCTCCAGATCATGCTCCAAAGCGATACCCGCCTCATCGAGCGATCGAGCGACTTCCAGAGCCGCAACGACACCCGCAATCCCGTCGAAGCGGCCGCCATTCGGCACGGTATCGGAATGCGAGCCCAGCATGATCGTGCCTTTGGAACCCGCACCTTTGCGGAAACCAATCAGATTACCTGCCGCATCGATGCGTGTCGCAAGCCCGGCCTCCTTGAAGCGACGCTCCAGATAGGCTCGGCCCTTCAGGAACATCGGCGTGAAGGCGCGCCGCGTCCAGGGCCGGTCCGGCTCGGTGATCGCTGCCAAGGCATCGATATCCGCCGCAATCCGGTCTGCCTTGACAGGAAGATTGCGCGTCATACTGAAAGCCCCTGAAGCGGCAGGCTCGCCAGCGGCCGCACGAAATTGCCATTGCCCGGCTCGGCGAGAACCTTCGAACCATCGTAGGCAAGCTTGCCACGCAGATAGGTCGCCGCCACCTTGTAGGGTAGCGTCATGCCGTCATAGGGCGACCAGCCGACCACGTTGTTGCCGGTCCTGGAAGCGTCGAAGACATGGCGTTCCGGCGTCAGAACGGCGATATCCGCATGCTTGCCGACTTCCAGAGCGCCCTTGATGTGGTCGATGCGGAAATGCCTCGCCGGGTTGAGCGCCATCAGCCGTGCTGCCCAGGTGAGCGGCACACCGCGCTCGAGCGCGCCCTTGACGAAGAGAGGCACCATGGCTTCCAGCCCCGGCAGACCGGAGGCATTCGCCAGCATGTCAGGATTGGTCTTGCGGTCGAGCGACCAGCTCACATGGTCGGTCGAAAGCAGCGTCACGTTGCCGGCCGCGATATGCCGCCAGAGCCTTTCCACTTCGGCTCGCGGCCGGATCGGCGGATTGCATTTGGAGCGGCCTCCAAGCCTTTTCGCATCCGTCTCGCTGTCGAGCGTCAGATAGTGGATCAGGCATTCCACCGTTGCCCGATGACCCTGTGCGCGATAGGCCGCGGCGATCTCGTAGCCGCGGCCGAGCGAGCAATGCACCACATGCGCCGGGCAGCCTGTCGCGGCGCCGATCTCGTAGATTTCCACCATGGCGAGCAGTTCGGTGAGCGGCGGGCGGGACATTTCATGCGCCCGGTAGTCGGTGATGCCGGAAGCCTTCACCTTCTCCATTGCGGCCCGCACATATTCGTCGTTCTCGTTGTGAACGCCGGCCGTCAAGCCAGTCGGTGCGATAGAGGCAAAGCATTCCGCCATCAGCGGTGCGGGAATGCGCGGAAAACGCTTCGGATCGGTGCCGAAGGTGGAGAATTTGAAAGCGGCAACGCCGGCTTCCACCTGTTCGGGAATGCGCTTGGCGCCCTCCGCCGGATCGATCGTGCCGTAGAGCGCGAAATCGACGCGTGCCTGGCTTTCCCCATGCGCCGCCTTGCCGCGCACGGCCTCCGCGGAACAAATGAGATTGCCCTCGTCATAGGGCATGTCGACGATGGTCGTAACGCCGCCGGCCGCCGCCGCGCGCGTCGACCAGATGAAATCCTCCTGGTTCTTCTGCGAAAGCGAATGGACCTGCGCATCAATCGCGCCCGGCAGGATCAGCGCTTTACCAAGATCGTGGCGCTCTTTCGCAGCCGGCATATCACCCTGCCCAACGGCCGCCACCAATCCGTCGCGAATGGCGACATGCCCCTCCGGAACCAGGCTATCCGGCAGCACCAGCGTGCCCTTCAGAACAAGATCGAAATCCGCCATGGATCATGTCTCCCCGGTTGATGCACTGCCCGCCGTTCGGCCTGCGATGGATGTCACGATAGGGGAATTTGCAGAGCCGAGGGATATCCCATATCGTGAACGAATTATACCGAGCCTGCCCATCTCACAGAGTAGCTGCGGAAAGTTTGAGCAATGGACATCGCCACTCTTCTGATGGCTCACTACGCGCTTTCGTTGGGCAGCCTGAGGGGCGCTGCCCGCGCCTTGGGGCGACCGGTCGCCAGCGTCTCTGCCGCCTTGGCCCGTTTACAGTCACATATAGCAACGCCGCTGACGACGACCACCGGCAACCGCATCCTGCCGACACTGGAAGGCCGCCGCCTTGCCCCTGACCTCCGCCACGCCGCCGATCTCATTCTGGATCTGGCAACACTTTCCAAAATGCCGGACGAGGCGCCGGTCGAGCAGCATGCCGCCCGCATGTCGGTCTCGCTGTTGGCGCTGTCGCGCCTCCTCGTCGTTGCCCGGACAGGCAGCATCCGCAGTGCCGCCATGGAGATCGGCATTGGCCAGCCGCAATTGACGCGTCAGTTGAAGAGCCTTGAGCAGGATATAGGCGCCGCACTCCTCGATCGCACCGCGTCGGGCGCCGTACCGACGGAGGCAGGCAAAGGAATTCTGATCCTCGCCGAAGAGTTGGAAACGATCTGGCTGAGGATTTCCGACCATGCCGGAGAGCGTTTCCGCCGAACGAGCCGGATGATCAATCTCGGTTCCGTCGCTCCGTTGGGTCGCGAAAGCCGGATCGCAAAAATCCTGGCTTTCCTTGCTGCCGGATGGCCGCTGCGCCAGCCGCATAATCCGCTCTATATCTCCAGCACCAACGCCGAGGAGCTTCTGTCCGGCCTCAACAGTCGGCAATACGACATCGTCTTTCTGGATACTGTCGATGTGCCGGCAGGCATCGACCACCGCGTGGTCTCGCGTTCAGGTCTTTCCGTCGTTGGCTCGGCGAAGGCGATCGAGGCTCAGCGGCACGATCTGAAACGTCTTCTGATCAACACGCCGCTTGCTCTTCCCAGTCTCAAGAGCGGTCTGCGCCAGAAATTCGTATCGCTGAGCGAGGATATACTGCGGCCCGAGGAGCGGTCGCGCCTGTCCTTCGTGGAGATCGATTCCATCCCCGTCATCGCAAATCTCGTGATCGAGCACGGCTACATCGCGCTCCTGCCGCAATGGGCGATCTCCGGCCTTGATGACAAGATGGAAGCGATCCCCCTTCCCCAAACCTACGATATGCAGCTCTCGCTTGCCTGGAAGAAAAACGCGCGATCGGAAAATGTCGCCAGCCTCGTTCAGCGGATCCTGGCTGATGGTGGCCTCATGGAAGCCTGATCATTGTTTAAGCTTCTCTTGTGTGAGGAGAGGCTCATACCGCCGGTCCGTCAATGTCTTCAGAAATGCGACGATCGCATCGACCCGCTTGTCGTCCAGCGCCGGACCGGCCGTCAATTGCTCCATGGCCAGATTGTCCGGCACTTCGGGCGCATCCCATTCCTGCCCCGTCTCGGGATTGATCTGGCGGCTCTTCTTGATGCTGTTGTATTTTACGTAAAAGAGGACGACGCTCCGCAGATCCCTGAAGACGCCATTGTGCATATAGGGTCCCGTCACCGCCACGTTCCGCAAGCTCGGGACCTTGAATTTTCCGCGAGCGATCGGCTCTCCCGCAACCAGCGGGTTCTCGGCGAGACCGAGGTCGGGTTTGGCCGCCCCTGCTGTACCGGCAGCAAGACGAGGATTGGCGGGAACGCCGATATTGAAATACTTGTGGTTCGTGAAGACTGCGTCCTTCAGGCCGTTCGGCCCACGCACCTCATGGCAGATGCTGCAATTGGTGAACTGCTGCGAGAAGAAAAGGACCCTCCCCAGTTCCTCCTGGTCCGTCAGTTTTTCTTCGCCTCCGAGATAACGATCATATCTGGAATCGAAAGAGCTGAACTCCGGCCCGCGTTCATATTCGGCCAGCGCGTTGACCATCGCCGAATAGGCGGTCTCGTCATCCTGAAACACGTTCCGGCCGTAGAGGACACGAAACGACCGGTCGTATGAAGGGTCCTCGCGAAGCCGCGAAATGACGGCGGCCTTGTCGGGCATTCCCATCTCGACGGGATTCAGCGGCGGACCGCCCGCCTGATCCTCGAGCGTCCGTGCACGACCATCCCAGAAGAATCCTCCGCGATATTCGCCGTCGCTCCCCTTTGAGAATGGAGGTGTCAGCGCAGCATATCCGGCAGTCGGTGCGTTACGACCTCCGAGTGACTGCCCGTCATCCCCAAGCGAGACATCGCTGCCCACAAGATCCGTCTGCCGCGCATCCACAAAGCCCGCACCCGGCGCATGGCATGTAGAGCACGACTGGCTCCTGTTTTTCGAGAGATTGGGGTCGTGGAACAAGGCCTCGCCGAGCGCGATCTTGCCGGGATATGCCTCGCCGCCATCCGCAAGAGAGCCTCCCGAAGGCGCCAAAAGCAAACCGAGCCCTGCCAGAACAGCCATAAGAAGAAGAGGATGACGCATCAGGAAACTCGTATCAGAATTCTATCCATCCCGTCGGCGATGACTGCCGGTCGGCCGATGGCAGGCTCGTCCTTGATACAATGCAACGGGACGAACAATGCCGTGGTAAAATGCCGCGATTAAGATGATCCCGTGCATCAACTTTGCAAGCGAGCAAGGGGACAGCCTATGGCGCCTCGACAAGAAGGCAGTTCAGGCCGCCTTGCTGAACGACCGACCGCTCTTGTTCAGATAGGCATCGAATGCGGAAGCCGCGGCCCGCACGATGAAACGGTGCTCTTCCGAGACCCTGACAAATCCACCTTCACGCTCGATCAACCCGTCTCGCTCCAGTTCGTTGAGCCGATCGTTGCCGCTTAAGAGGAGATCTGCGTCAAATCCGTGCGCCGTCGCGAGCGCAGCCACGTCCACCGCAAAGTCACACATCAGCCTTTCGATGATTTCACCGCGCAGTCGGTCCTCCGGCGTGAGGTGGTAACCCTTGGCGACGGGCAATTCACCCTTTGACACGCGGGTTGCGTAAAGGCCCGGCGGCACCTCGTTCTGAATATATCCCTGGGGCAGCTTGCCGATCGAAGACGCTCCCAATCCTATCAGGGCCTCGCAGGCGTCTGTCGTATACCCCTGGAAGTTCCTGTGCAGCCGGCCCTCGGTCTGCGCCAGCGCGAGGTCGTCGCCCGGCAGCGCGAAATGGTCGAGGCCGATCCGGACATATCCCGCCGCCACCAGAGCCTCGGCAATCGCTTCCGCCTGCAATGCTCGCTCCCGCACGTCGGGAAGTGTCGCCTCATCGATCAGACGCTGATGCTTCTTGAAGCTTGGAATATGTGCATATCCGAAAACGGCAAGACGATCCGGCCGCATGCGGATGGCTGCCTCGACGGTACTGACGCAGGATTCGACCGTCTGATGGGGAAGACCATAGATGAGGTCGAAATTGATGGCATTGATGCCGTTGTGCCGAAGGTGCTCCACCGTCGCCATCGTCGTTTCCACGCTTTGAATACGATTGATCGCCTTCTGGACCTTCGGATCGAAACTCTGCACGCCAAGACTCGCCCGGGTGACACCGGACGCTCCGAGCGCCACCGCCATTTCACCGGTCAATGTTCGCGGATCGATTTCGACGGCGGCATTGACCGCCTCTGCAAAACCAAGTCGGTCGCGAAACGCATCCATCAGCGCGATGAACTCATCCGGCTTGATAATGGTAGGCGTGCCGCCGCCAAAGTGAATTTCCCCGACACTGAAGCAGCCGTTTCTGGCGGATCCCAGAAGTTCGATCTCCCGGTGCAATGTCTCGATATAGTCGAGAATTGGCCTGTCGCGTTCGGTGATCGTCGTATGACAGCCGCAGTACCAGCACATGGACCGACAGAAAGGGATGTGGATGTAGAGCGACGTAGACTGTCTTTCGGGCAACGCCTTGAGCCAGGAAGGGTAGGCAACGGCGTCGAAATCCGCAGTGAAGTTGGGAGCCGTCGGATAGCTCGTATAACGCGGAAGTCGCGCATCGCCATATTTTTCAATGATCGCTTCTGACATGTCTGGCACCTTTCCAAGTCATTCGTGGAAGCGTTTACCGGACCGATGCCGCTCGCTCTTTGTGCGAAATCAAGGCTCTTTTCGATTTTTGTAAAATGTTTGTCCCGCCACAAATTTCCCTGTCCGCGCCGCTGCTAAATCTTGAACGCGGCCGGGATCGGCCAGGCCGCCACGACAGTTTTGAAAGGCCAAGGACAACGCAATGTCGGATATTGAGATACCCTCCATCGACGTCAGGACGCTCGCCCCTGCCGAACGCCACCCGAAAATCTTCGGCGTGCTCACCTCGCTCGCCCCTGGCGGCATCATGCATGTCATGAGCGACCATGACCCGCGGCCTTTGCATTATCAGATCGAGAGCCGGTATCCAGAACAGTTCGACTGGCAATACCTTGAACAGGGGCCGGATGTCTGGCGCGTCGAGATTCAAAGAGCCAAAGGCTCCGGCTGCGACTGCTGCTGTGGTCATTGAGAGATCAAAGCCATGCCCGGCGCCACCATTTCCCGCTGGACGATGTCTTATTTCGCAGCGGCATTGATCTGTCTGGTCGCCGAGCTGGCCTTGACCGCCTCGGGCTTCGGCTATCCGTCAGTCCCTATCGAGGCTCCGGAATCACTGGTGATTATTCATCTCATCGCGATTGGCTGGCTTGGTCTCCTGTTTGCCGGATCGCTGCTTCAATTCGTGCCGGTGCTTGCCTCCCGGCAATTGCAGTCGCCCCAACTCGCCCTGCCCACCTTGCTTTTGACCATCGGCGGGCTTCTTCTGCTGCTGACCGGATTTCTCGGGCTGGCCGACATCCTACCCTTCCGGGCATGGGCGCTCCCGCTTGGAGGTGTCCTTCTGACGTTTGCTTTCGCAAGCCTCTGCTGGATGGTGATCGGCACGCTCGTCACAAACCGACCGCTCTCCCTGCCGGCAAAGTTCGTCGCGCTTGGCTGCGCGCCGCTGATCGGCGTCGCTGTTATGGGATTGCTCTTCACCCTTCCGCTTTCGGGCTTGTCCGATAATCCATATCTCGTCCGGCTGGTGCTGAAAGCCCCACCGGCCCACGCCTATCTTGGCCTCATGGGCTGGATGACCGTCACCGCTGTCGGGGTCAGCTACCGTCTCCTGGCGATGTTCCTGCTGTCGCCCGAGAAGGTCCGCAACACAAGTCGCGCGGCCGCCTGGTTGATGGTCGCGGCTCTTTCGGCGGTGATGTATGATATCGTCGTCGTGGGAGCCGGAGCGGGGGGAAAGTGGCCGTCCGATGTGGCCGTGGCGATCGGAGGAATAGCTATCCTGCTCTACGCGATAGATATCTATTCCATTTTCAAGGAACGGAAGCGAAAGTCCGCGGAACTGAACGTGCTTTCGAGCCTGGTGGCCGTCGCCATGCTGGTTATTTCCTTCATTCTCTTCGGTGTCTCGATTGTGCTCGGCAACTCGGCGGATATGGCGATCCCGGCTGCCTATCTGTTCACCTTCGGCTGGCTGACGGGCCTGGGCCTTGGGCAGCTCTACAAGATCGTCGCGTTCATGACCTGGCTGGAGTTCTACGGTCCCGTCCTCGGCCGGACCGCCGTGCCGCGCGTTCAGGACCTCGTCAACGAACGACGCGCATCGGTATGGTTCCTGCTCTACTTCGGCGCGACAACCATAGCGACCATCGCTTTGATTCATGATGTGCCGGACGTTTTCAGATGGGTTACAATTGCCCAATTGATGGCCGTCTGCGCTCTTGCATTTGAATTCATCCAGGCCCGCCGCCTTGCCTTGGTCCCGGCCTCAACCAAACTGCCGACCGGTAACGCCCTATCTCGGCTGTTTTTACCAAGCTTCAACGGGAGGTCATAATGCCCCATGAATTCCAAGAACTCGATGTGAGATCGATCCTGCAGAACGGCGGCGAGCCGTTCGAAGAAATCATGCGCGCCGTCGGCGCATTGCACCCGGGTCAAGGCCTCAGGCTATTTGCCCCGTTCAGACCACAGCCGCTCTTTCGTGTCATGGACAGCAAGGGTTTCGACCATGAAGTTGTCGAGCTCGACAACGGAGATTTCGAGGTCCGCTTTGTCCCGCGCATGGGAGAGGAGGTGGCAATCTCCGAGAACGCGGTCTCGCCGGAACTCTGGGCGGAACCCTCCGTTGATCTGGATCTGTCCGATCTCGATCCTCCCGAGCCGATGCAGCGGATTCTCTCGGAGGCCGAAGCGCTGAACCCGGGTGAAGTCATCTTCGCCGTGCTCTCACGGGAGCCGGTCTTCCTGTTTCCGGAGCTTACGCGCCGGGGCCACCAATGGGTGGGCAATTTCGATCGGGACGGCAGCGCCTACCGGATCATGATCCGCATAGGCACTGGAGCGACCAATGCGTGAGGCATTTCAGCAGGCGGAGGTGATCGAGCGGATCAGGCAACAGCTCTCATCGGTCATCGATCCGGAGATTGGGCGTGGTATCGTCGAAATGGGCCTGATCTACCTGATTGAGGCAGGCCCTGCCGGCGATGTTCACATCATGATGACCACCACGACAAAAGGCTGCCCAGCTTCCGCCTTTTTGGCCGATGCCGTCCGCGCTTGCGCCGGATCGGTCATCGGCGTGACGAACGTCGACGTGGAGTTGACCTATGATCCTCCGTGGAATCCTTCGATGATGGCGCCATGACGCTCCCGAGCCCGACGCACGGACATCGTGTTTCATCCGTCCGTATCATGATATTCGCCGGCAAGCATGGGAAGAGTGAACCGGAAGCTTGCTCCTCCGGCGGCGTTTCTCGCAACCGATATCTCGCCACCATCCGCCTCGATGATCCTCCTGGATATCGACAGGCCTATTCCCATCCCTCCTGCCTTGGTCGTGACGAAAGGACTGAAGAGTTGCGAGGCGATTTCATCTGAAATTCCCAGTCCCGTATCGTCAATCTGAACGACGATCTCATCCGCACCGGTGGATACCCTGTAATGCAGGGCGCAGAGCAAAGTCTATGGACACCGCCATGACCGCCAGAGCATAGCCATGCCGGTCGGAAAGCGGATGCTTGATGAACGCATGCAGGGTTCGACCCAAGCACTCCGAAAAATTCGCTCGCAGGCATGAGATGAGCCCGCCTGATTGCCTGTGAAGCGGGTTCAGCTTACCGACTGCGTATCCGACAGGCCCGGACATTTTACGCACGCACCGTAAGCTTTCACCGACGACGGCTGAGGAGGAGAGCGCAGCCGCCGTCGGTACGCTGCCGGCTTACACACCAGCTGCAGCGATGTCCGCGTCCAGACGCTCACGTGCCTTTTTCGGCAGCTTGGCCGCCTTGATCGCATCGAGATTGGCCGGTGTGTCGCCCACGACGATCAGACCGATCATTCCCATGCCGACATGCGGGGAGCATTTAACGGCATAGGCGCCTTCGACATCGAAGGTGACTTTGACACTCTCGTTCATCTTGCCCTTGAAGGGCGTTGCACCATCCGGAATGAGACCATTGATGGTCTCGGCATTATGGGATTTGTCCGTCGGGACGAAGGTCACGGTATCGCCCTTGGCAATCTTCAGCGAGCTCGGCTCGAACACCATCACGCCGTCCTTGCCCTTGTTGAGCATGTGGACCTCAAAATCGGCGGCGGAAGCGAGGGTTCCGCACCCTGCGGCGATGATCGTCGCACCGATCAGAGAAACTAAAATATTCTTCATTGTCTTGCTCCTTTCGAGAGGCCTCGTGCCTCTGTTGGAGCCACTCTATCGCGTAGACGGAAGCGTTCTTTGACGCACCGCAAATTTCATACCGACTCCCTCACGCTATTCTTTGGCGCTTTCTGCCAGTGCGAGCAGACCCTCGGCATCCTTTACCAGAAGCTTCTGGCGTCCGCCTTCGACAAGGCCCTTCGCCTCCCATGCACTCATGATCCGGGATACGGTGTGGAGCGTGGTGCCCGTCATCTCGGCGATATCCTGCCGGGAGATGGGAAAGTCGATTCGCACGGCGCCCCCTTCCTTCCTGCCTGCCTGCTTGACGAGCCTCAGAACTGCATGAGCCACCCGCCGTTCGACCTCCTGGGTGGATATCTCCCGAATGCGGGCATGGGCCTCCTCTAGGCGCTGCCCGATCGTCTGCATCGCAGTGACGGCAAGGCGCGGATTCCGATCGACGAACTGGGGCCATAGCTCCGTGGGCCAGGAAAGCGCAATACTTTCGGCGACGGCGGTCGCAGTACCCGGGTAATCGGTGCGCAGAAGCGCTTTGGCAAAGCCGAAAAGGTCGCCGGGATGGACGACGCGAACGATGATCTGCTGGCCGTCCTCGGTGACCTGCGTGACTTTCAGCCGACCGTGCAGAAGAAGATAGAAATGCATCGCAGCCGCTCCCTGTTCGAAGACGGCTTCACCGGCCGGCACCCTGCGGGGGACCGCATGAGCCAGAAGGGCTTCCGTGTCGGCATCCTCCATCTTCTCGAATAGGGGGAAGGTTCGGACGAGGCTTTTGTCGATCTTCAACGGCGTGCGCTCCTGTAGCGGACCCTTGTTTCCGACATTTGCTCAGGAGCCGCGGCATCTGGATGCAAATATCGGAATCGGACCACTCGTTTCGGAGCGACCTTAGCACAACCCAGGGCGAGATCGAAGGCACGGCATTGCCGCGCATGCGCATTCAGGCGATCCAACCTGTATCGCGCAGCTTCCGCAGCAAAGGCGCATACCACCGAGTCGATTTGACAAGACGGAAGCCGAGATTGTCGGGCGGAGTTCCGACCGAGCATCCCCCGCCTTTCGGATCGCGGATGAAGGAACTCACCGGTGAACGATGGCCGGCGACCGTGACATACACGCCGCATATCGCCTCCGAGGCGCGGACCGACCCGTTTTTGTAGAGATGCACGCGTCGGTGGCAGGTGGATGTCCACTCCCAAACATTCCCGCCGAAATCGGCCAGACCGAATTCGTTTTCCCCGAAACTGCCGATCGGACGCGGCACGGGATCGCGCTTGGATCTTTCCCGCGCCTCGCGTTCGTAGTCGGCGAGCCAGCGGATCGCGGGATTCTTGTTGTCGGGATCCAGCCCCAGTGCATCATCGGGAAAGCGCTTGCCGGCGGCCTGCGCAAGCTGCTCATCGGTGGGAAGTGTCCAGTAATCGCCGGTCTTGTCGGATAACCAGCGGGCATAGGCCACTGCATCGTCGAAGCTGACGCCGGTCACGGGGATCTCGACACCGGTGGCCGGCGGCGCATCGGCTGGGGCACAGCCGCCATCGAGCACGCAGGCGGCATATTGCGATGCTGTGACCTGATATTTCGTGATGGTGAGGTTATCAGCAGCAACCACGGCCTTCATCGGCGCATCGACCGGCGCCGTACCCTTCACGAATTCGCCGTCGCTTCTGTATTTATAGGCGCGCGGCGGCACGACAACCGTTTGCGGCTCAAAGTCCGCGCTCGTTGGGGGGGATGGTTCGAAGAACCCCGCCTGCTGGAATATACCCACGGACAAAGCGGCGATCAGCGTGATCGGAAGAGCGGTACGGAAGAGCGAGTTTTTTGGCTTTTGGTTCGTGCATGACATGTTCGCCTCCTCGGGCGAAACTGTCGCTTCCGGAGGAAGCGCGTCTGTTTGAGGGACATGCGGGGGAGGCATCACCCTGCCCCGCATGTCGAAATCAGCTTCCGGTCGGAGCGACGACCGAAGTCATCAGATCGTCGTTCCAGTCGCCGGTGACCTTGAAGTGTGCCGCCGCGCCCAGCTCGAAGGCCTCGATCAGGTTATGGTTGACATAGGCATAGATGCCGGGCTGTTCGAAGGTGTAGAACGCCGCACCGGCCGTGCCGCCCGGAATGAACCAGGTTTCCTGATCCCGATCGGGGATATTGTTGAACTTGCCGGTTGCCCAGACATAGTCGCCGTGTCCGCCGATGAGGTGCGGGCGGGTATCGCGATTGGCCTGCGAATGGACGATCAGCACTTTTTCCCCGACCGCAGCGGTCAGAGCATTTTCACCGGTCAGGGCGCCGACCGCACCGTTGAAGACGATATGGGTCGGCGTGAGGCTCCGCATGACCTTGAGCGTATCCTCAAAGGCTTCGCCGGCGCTGTCGTATTTCTTGAAGTTACCGGCTTCGTCGCGCGGGACGTAGAAGTCCTGTTCGCCGACGTAGTAGACCTTGTCGTAGACGAGCTCCTTGCCGTGGCCGTCGGTCAGGCCCTCGCGGGGCAGGACCATGATCGCGCCGTTCATGCCCGATGTGACATGCCACGGCACCATTCCGGGAGGTGCGCAATGGTAGACGAAGACGCCGGCCTTGGTCGCCTTGAAACGCAGGACTGCCTTTTCACCGGGGTTGACGATGGTCAGCGCGCCGCCGCCCAGGGCACCCGTCGCCGAATGGAAGTCGATGTTGTGTTGCAGTTCGTTCGTTTCAGGATTGATCAGCGTCACCTCGACATAGTCGCCCTGATGCACCACCATCAACGGTCCCGGAACCGATCCGTCGAAGGTCATGGCATTGATCTCCGCGCCTTCCTTGTCGATCACCATCTTCTTCTCCTGGATCGTCAGGGTGAATTCGACGATCTTCGGCGGGCCATCTGCCTTCTGGGTGTGGGCGTGCACGAACGGCGGCTTGACGAGATCGACCTTCACCCGGCGCAGCGCCGAAAGGTCGGTCGGGTTCATCTTGGCCGGCGGGGTCTCATCCGCATTCGCGAAAGAAGCCTGTACGATCGGAGTCATGGCCCCCACGAAGGCGGCCCCTGCCAAAATCGAGCGTCTGGTCATCTGCAATTTGTCAGTCATGGTGCCTCTCCTTTGAAGCAAAGGACGGGGTTGATCGCCGTCCTGTTGAAAGAGAGGCTAAGATGGGTCCTGCATCTCTTCTTTGATGTGCAACAAACTTTCCCTTGTTTGCTTGCGTCTTCGCAAAGACCGGAAAACAAAGGTGGGAGATAGATCAGGCATCGATTGAAGGAATTTCGCCATGACTGATCTTTCCTCCCAGCAAGCTCGCCGCGGAGGTATCCCGCGCGGCCTGTCGCCGACCGCCCCCGTGATTTTCTCCTATGGCTTCAGGCCGTTCTTCCTCTCGGCGGCGCTCTGGGCGGTCGCAGCGATGTTCTTATGGATAGCAAGCCTGGGTGGGGTGATCGAGGTGGCGTCGTCCTATGGCACTGTCCATTGGCACGCGCATGAGATGCTGTTCGGCTATGCAAGCGCCGTGCTTGCCGGTTTCCTGTTGACGGCGGTTCCCAATTGGACCGGCAGGCTGCCCGTCTCCGGCTGGCCGCTTGTCTTTCTCTTTCTCGTCTGGGTCGCCGGCAGGTTGGGCTTCCTGCTCGCCGACACCGTTGGCGTTATGGCAGCCATCCTGGCCGATGGTGCCTTCCTGCCTCTCCTCCTCTTCATCTGCGTGCGTGAAGTTGTCGCCGGGAAGAAATGGAAGGATCTGAAGGTTATCGGTGGTTTGCTGGCACTCTCCACTGCAAACATCCTGTTCCATCTCGACGCAGCGGCCGGACAGCACCCTTCCGTCGGAATCAAGCTTGCACTATCGGCCTATGTCTCGATGATCCTCGTCGTGGGCGGGCGAATCATCCCCAGTTTCACCCGCAACTGGATCAACAAGACGGGTCGGACGGATTTCCCCGTCGCCTACAATCACTTCGATACTGCTGCAATCTTGTGCGGAGTGGCCGCGTTGGCGAGTTGGGTGGTTCTGGGCGATGGTCCGGTTGTCGCAGCAGCCGCGGGGTTTGCGGCGGTGATGCACGCGGCAAGGCTTGGACGCTGGCGGGGATGGACGACGACCGCGGAAATGCTGGTGGCGATCCTTCACATCGCCTATCTCTTCGTGCCGCTGGGGTTCGCCGCCATCGCGATCGCCGCCCTCGGTCTCTTCGACGAGACTTCCGCAATTCACGTGCTGAGCGTCGGAACCGTGGCAACCATGATGCTGGCCGTCATGACCAGGGCGAGCCGGGGCCATACCGGGCGGGTATTGACGGCCTCGCGGACGACCATCGCATCCTACGGAGCAATCGTGCTAAGCGCGCTTTTGAGACCGAGTGCTGCGTTTTTCCCGGAACACCTTAGCACGGTCTACGCACTGGCCGGCCTGGCCTGGTTGATCTCGTTCGGCCTGTTCGTTCTTGAATACGCGCCGATGCTGGCCCGGGTCCGCCGGAAACCGTTATAGGCCGCCACATTCATCACCTCTCCACCTGTCCATCTTCTCATCCGATCGGTTGGTGTATGCCCCTGTTGCGCTCACATCGCGCATAAGGTAGCGGTTGGAAACTCCAAGCTGGAAGGTGAAGACGTGGGAATTCGTACGTGGCTAGGCCTGAAGAAGCGCGCTCATATTGAGCGCCCTCATTTCTGGAATGAGCACAGTTTCTCCCAGATCCAACAAGATCGTTGGGTGATTGACGAACTCAAAGGCAAGCGCAACGGATTTTTCGTCGAGATCGGCGCTTATGATGGCCAGCACTTCAGCAACACATTTATGCTGGAAGGAGAATATGGTTGGAGCGGTATTTTGGCTGAGCCGAACCCGCTGCTCAGCCACTCTATCCGAGAACTCAGATCGAATCCGCTTTGTACGTCTCCTGTTGATGCTATCACCGGGCGCAGCGTAAAGATGCGGTTTGTGGCGGCCGCACCGGCGCTGTCCTGCATGGCTGAACTCGCCGATAAAGACCTGCACGCCGAGGCGCGAAGCAAGGAAAGCGTGGAGATCGTGCAAACTACGATCAGCCTCAATGATCTGCTTGATACTTACAATGCGCCAAAAATGATCGACTTCATCAGCATCGACACCGAAGGAAACGAGCCGGATATTTTATCGACCTTCGATTTCAACCGGTATGAGGTCAGTTTATTTTGCATCGAACATAATAATACAGATTCCAACATAAAGCTTGACGAAATCATGTTACCCAGGGGGTATGAGCGCGTCTATCGCGAATGGTCGCGATTTGACGCCTGGTATAGGAAGCACTAAATTAGTGTTTCAACATATTACACTTATCGATGATCCCGCCTTGAAGGCTGAAGATTAGGCTCAAGCTGTCAAAGTCTCCTACTATGATGTCAGCGGAGATATTGAGCACTGCGGCAATCATCATACAGTCTGGAAACCAACCCGATCGTATGCGGCTCCCCCAGCGCTCGCTGACAGGTAATCCTCAACAAAAAGCCGCGGCATAAACTCGACGAAAAGGTCGGCTGCAGGCGGCATAAAAAGCCGCTGAAGACAAGGCATTCAATTTTTTTTGAGAAGAATCAATAGACGGCGGTGCAAACAGCCTGACGAAAAAATCACGTCTATGTAGGAAGACGATGAGTTCCGGAATTGGCGGGAATCTCCGGGAAAAGGCGGGAAATAGCGGGAAGCCTTGAAATTGAAGGCCTCTGGACCTGCTGCGACGGTGGTCGGCGATCCGTTCGCGCCAGCATAAATCCGGGAAATCGTCAGCACCGCGCCAATGTTTAGGCCAGACCACCGGGTGACTTCAAAAGGCCCTCAAATCGTCCGCGAAGGCTCTTCGCGCCCTTCGAAAACCCTTTCAAATCAAGGGATTTCCTGAAAGCAGCGAATTGCCCCCTACCCTGCGGTTCGAATCCTTTTCCGGCGCACGAAATCAAACCAGAATTCCTCTCAGGAGCGCAGGGCCAAGATCAGAGAAATTCACCTTTAGAATCAAAGCCTTGCATCACGCTCTACAAAGTGACATTTCCGAGCCCACCATCGCCTTCGGAAACGATGAAACACATTCTTGAACCGTTTCCACAACCTCTGAGGCAAAAGCCTCCCGAAATGACAACTAAAGTATTGCTTGCGTCCTGCAGGTGCGCTCTCATTATTAGCGAGTCGTTGGGGGGGCAGTGGCAAGCTATCAATGCTGGAACGTTTATTTGGTGCGGGCAGTCCGCTAACTACTATTTCTCCACTACATAACGACAACGACGCAAAGGCAACTGTCGTCTTCATTCACGGTCTTAATGGAGATGGGCTCTCCACCTGGGGCTTTAACCGGAACCAAGGTGAAATATGGTCCGATTGGCTGCTGGAGTGTGAACCAAAACTGCAAATATTGACGATTACCTATAGGATTGCCTCCTCTCTATGGAGAGGAGGCTCGATGAGCATCTATGATCGCTCCATAAACATAATGGCATCGCTCGAGCCCTATCTGATCCCTGACCGACCCATCATATTTATCTGCCACAGCTACGGCGGGTTGCTTGTGAAACAAATGTTGCGAAGCGCCCGCGACGCTCCCGAATATCTCGATATTTGCAATCGAACCAAGGCGATTGTGTTTGCTGGAACTCCGCATGCAGGATCAAGCCTTGCGAGCTTTGTCGACGCCATCAGTCTCATTTACCGGTCGGCTCCTGCAGTCAAAGAGCTAAAGGCCAACTCACCTGCTCTGCTTGATCTCAATCGATGGTTTCGTGCCCACTTCTCAGAGCTGAACCTAAGCTTGCTGGTTTTCGCCGAAGATCAAAAGACAAAGGGGGTATTGGTTGTCGACGCAGTCTCATCAGATCCCGGCATTGCTGGTGTCACGCCAGTTAAAATTGACTGCAATCACATTGAGTTATCGAAACCGGCCGAGCGCTCGGATGTACGTGTCTTTCGCGTCAACCGTCTGGTCAAGTCAATCGTAGATGCTACTAATGACACTCGCTCTCCTACAGGCTCCGATCAGGTCCAAGTGATAGTATATTTTATCGAGCGATGCGTGCGGGAGATGGCATCGGGTTCACCAGCAGAAAATTGGGCTCCGCCATATTACGCTCTCGAAGAGACGGCCGCCGCTCAAATGCTCACCGAAGGAAAAGTCACGGAGATAAGAAACTTCCTTAGGCTTTCGGACGAGTATGCGGCCATTCCATCGGGTTTGGGGCAAGCCGTTGAGCGCCGAAGATGGGCGCGAGATAGAAAGACAGTACAAATCGGCCAAGCTCTCGTCCGAGAGCTTCACGAACTAATGGTTTATTAGAAAGCCCTCAGTATGCTTGAGAAATTGCGTGAGCTAGCAAATCCTTATGACTTCGCAAATCCTGTTTCTGAGGAGCGCTCTTTTTATGGACGGAGCACTGAGACAGCGGACGTTATTTATTACCTGAATCATGCAAAAAACACCCAAAAGCCGATCCACATTGCGTTAGTGGGTGCACGAGCGTCGGGCAAAACCAGCTTTCTCAACATGGCAGAGATTGAAGCGAGACGGCGGGACTTCTGCTGCGTTCGCATTAACTTGAATGAAGGTGACGTGCAAACGGACCTCAATTTCTTCCGGAAGCTATTCAACGCGATAGTGATGGCAGCTTTCTCGGCGGGCGCATATGGAGGCAGAAAGGGAAAGACATTCTTCAGTTATCTTGATCTCTATGCCCGCGGCGAAGTTGAGGACATTGAACAGATCCCCTTCATGTGCGCCATACTCATTGCACGCGCAGTCAAAGGCGGAAATGTCAATTTTAACGTTCCCGATGAGACGTTGTCGGAAGATTTGACCGCCATTTATGCGGAAATTAAAAAGCCGATACTAATTCTTGTTGATGAATGTAATGTGTTGAGAGAAAATCGAATTATTCTCGAAAAATTACGAAATATATTTATGAACATGTCCGGTTACATGCTCATGTTCGCTGCAACAGAGGACTTTTTTCCCGTAATGGATGAGGTCTTTTCGCCTATAATGCGCCAATTTAAGAGAATCGATATCGGTCCCTTCAAAGGACACGATGACGTCCGACAATGTATTCGGAAGCCATTAGAGCGACTATCTCTGCCCGAAAAGGATGTGCGAGATCTCGCACCCTCAGCTTTCATGATGGAGGTCGAAGCGCTCTCCGGTAGAAAGCCGTACGAAATTCAGCTTATTTGCCACGAGCTTTACAAACGATGCCAGGAAGGACGATCACGGCGCTTTAGCCTAAACCTCAACACCCTTGAAAGCATACAGGAGGTAATAGCGCGGGGCCAGAACATCGACGACAGGCCGCTCCTCAAAGCGGCAAAGAGAATGAAAAGCAATCTTTTCCTGATCTTGGACGCAGCGTGCGGAGGTACAGAAAATCTTTCCCTCGAGGACACCTGGCGCGTGGAGTTTCTATTCAACGGCAATGAGCGGTGGAATAGAGAGCAATACATTAGACACTGCCAAGAACTTCAAGACATGGGGATTATTCGAATTGAACCAAACGGCGTAGTATTTTGCGGAGATCAATTCGACCGCATCTACATGAAGTATTTGGCGAGAAGTAAAGGGGCAAGGATCCTTCTCGCAGGCCTGTCCATAGACGGCCACATGCTGACACGTTTTGCTGATATTTCCCAGCAATATGAAGGCTTTCAACCAATCTCAGCCGCAACCTCCGAACTAGGGGCACAGGACGTAAGCCCAGTCATCAACCTTATTGAAGGAGGCAAGCTAGATTCCGGATGGGACTTCAATCCTTTGGTCGAAAGCATACTGATGAATATCATGTACCAAGACGCCGGCAGTCGCGTGCGCTTAATCGAGATTCGCTTCCGAAGCGATATCGTGAATGGGCAAGCTTGGTTCCTTTGGCAGCAACCGGAGCACGCCGCCGGGCTGCGGAAACTGCGAAAAGACATTGATGGATTGCGAAGAAGGGCAGAGCAAGTTGACTTTGAGATAGCAACCTCCCATTGGGATCTATCCGTCCTCTCGCCCGACGAAATTTGCGACCGCGTTCAAAGTATCGGCGACGAGCACATTGCCACTCGAGTAGCAAATGAGCTCATGGAGATGGTCCAGCACTACTATATCCAAAGAAAAGATAAGCAACACGCTATGGATGTAGCCAAGGCGGCATATAGGCTTCAGCAGAGTCGCTTACATTCAAACGCTAACAACGTCGGCTATCTCTACATGGACCACGGTGATTATCCGGAAGCACGTCTTTGGCTTCAGGCAGCCATACAGTATGGCGATGAAACCGATATGCAGCTAGTTTTGTACAACAGCGGGATATTGCATAGCATCGTTGGCGAATATGAAGCTGCCAACTTTGATTTCCAGCGGGCAAAGCAGGAGAAGGAATGCTCAGCAGCATGTGCCTATAGACTCGCGGTAGATGCTCAAGGATACCTCGTGACGTCCGAAGTCCTTGAGCCCACTTCGCTTCTCAATCTAATCGACGAAGCTATCGAAGCACTCGGACAACGCGCCCCGATCCCTCGACCTGTCCACTCGGGACAACGCCTTCTTCACTGAGCAAGGTGCGGGAACAAAGGTTCTAACGCAATGGCATCGGTGCGTGGCCGGTGAACATGATCCGGCCACCGACCGAGAGTTCATGCACGCGATCAGCCGTGAAGACCTCGGGCTGATATCCGGCCGCCTGGTTGTCCGAGGTCAGATAGAGCTTTCCGTCCATCGCCCATCGGGCGCGCTTCACCAGCACCTTATCAGTGACGTTGAAATGATAGATGCGGCCGTCATCGACCTCTCTCTTTGAGGCGTCGGCGATCAGCAACGCGCCATCGGGAATGGTCGGCCACATCGAATCCCCCCTCGCCTCCAAAACATAGCAGTATTCCGGATTTGCCCCGAGGTTGCGTAGAAACTCACGCGCGAAGGCGACGTCACCGACCGGCATCTGGTTCACAGCCACAAGCCCATTGCCCGCAGAGGCCCTCGCATCGAATCGGGGAAGACGTACGATGCTATCGTTCGATTTCCTGGCGAGATCCTTGCCAGCACCCTCCTGAGGCTCCCCCTCCCCTGTAAATAGCCAATTGAGGTTTACTCCTCGCTTGGCTTTCAATATTTCCAGGAAGTTCCAGTCGGGCCAACGATCCCCACGTTCGTAATTTCCGAGCGTGCTGTCCGGAACGCCGAGTTCTTCAGCAAATTCCTTCCGATTCAAGGGTTCGCGAAGCTGCGCGAGCCGGGAACCCACCCCTTCGTCGATCTTAGCAGGTCTAGCCATAACAGACCACGTTTGGGGTTTACAAAACCACGAACGTGTTTTAATCTCCATAAATACGGACCAAATACCCCATGAAAAGGGAGGCCGGCCAGGGCCTCCCTCATCACCACGAGGACCCACTATGCACCGGCGCCAGCAGGCCGACAAGCAGACCCATAAATCCGACCCCAAGATTGCCGAGATGACCGCCATCAAGAGCAAGCTCTTTGCGGCGGGCCTCACCCTCCTCAAGATCGATCGTGACTACAGCCTCCCACGCGGGACGTCCGGAACGACGCTCCGGGAGCCCAACGTGAAAGGTGAGCGGGCGATCGCTGCAGCTCTCGGCACACGGCCAGAATTTCTCTGGCGGACGCGTTACCACGCCTCCGGTCTGCGGAAATCGCCTCAACCCGCTGAAAACTATGTCCGGCCGGCCACCATGGCGCAACGCCAAAACCGCGAGGCGGCCTAGACATGAAAAACCCCTTCATCCCCTCGCATTCGCCGATCTGCCGCATGGCAGATCTCATCATGATTTTTGGCATTGCCGCAGCCGGCCTGGTGGCCGCGATCGTGGCCGTTCTTGTCCAGGTGTCGGCATGATCAACAAGTTCGATCAGAAGGCGCTCTACGAAGCGCACCTTCACGCCTGCTTCGCAGCGACCCGTGAAGGTTTCCCGCATCTAGCCATCCGCGACATCGTCGACCCGCCGCATCAGTGGTTCGACGCCGCCCTCGCCCGCCAGATCGTCATGCACCTGATGGTGCGCGAGTTCAAATGGCCGAAGCGCCGTCCTGGAAGCTGCCGCAATGCCGGCCCTGCCCAGCTCTCCGTCATTCGTGAGGACCCGGATCGCGGTCGAGATCGGCCAGACGCTGCAATGGGCACAGATGACCGCCGATCTCGTGATCATCACGGTCGGCGCCGGAAACGGCAAGACCGTCGCCTGCCGTCATTACAAGGCTACCCATCCGCATGTCTATCACGCGACGATCAGCCCGCACACGAGGACCGTCCACGGCATGCTGGTCGAACTTGCAGCCGAGTTGGACGTCTACGAGGCCAATCCGGCTCGCCTCACCCGCGCCATCGGCAACAAGCTTTCCCGCAGCGGCGGCGGAACGTTGCTGGTGGTCGACGAGGCGCAGAACCTGGTCGACGACGCGATCAACCAGCTGCGCCATTTCTCCGATATCTATCAGTGCGGCATCGCGCTCGTCGGGAACGAGGAAGTCTATTCTCGCTTCGTCGCGCAGGTGAAGGGCCGGTCCTACGCGCAGCTTAAGCGCCGGGTCGGCAAGCATTTGAAGCGGCAGAAGCCTTATGCCGAAGACATAGCCGCCTTCATTGCGGCCTGGGGCGTGACGGAAACCGACAGCGTCCGGTTGCTGACCGGCATCGGCATGAAAGGCGGAGCGCTCGGCCAGATCGACAAGACGATGAAGCTCGCCAGCATGATTGCGATCGGCGAGGAGCGCGAGGTGACGGTCAAGGATATCGAGGCCGCCTGGAAGAACCGCGACGTGGAGGACATCGCATGAAGTCCCACGCCACGCTCAGCCAAGAGATCACTATCCTCGAGAGCGAGTTCGCGCCTCACGAACAGTCCGGCCTCTCCCTGTCTGGTGGAGATGTCGTCCGCATTCGAAAACGCCTCACTTTGCTCGGCAAGCTCGCCCGGAATTTCGAGCAGGAACTGGCGATCTATCGCCTTATCGACGCCGGCCGCATTCAAGCGAGCACCATCGAACGCACCACACTCGACATCGCCGCCGATCTCATCCTCGCCGCCGAGGGCAACGTCATCCGCCCTGATTTTGGAAAGAAGAAATGAGCAAGACAACAGTTCCCGTCTCCGAACAGCTCCGCCGCGTCCGCCGGGAGTTCCAGGAGTTCCGTCATGGCGGCGTCGTGCTTTCCAGCGAGGACGCCGAGGGCCTGGTGCATCGCCTCGATGAGATCATCACGGACGCCTTGAATCTCGAAACGATCGCTCATTGGCGCACCTGGGACAGCCAGGCGGCGGAACAGCGTCAGGCGCTCGTCGCTCCGGCAAGCGTCATCGTGCTCGATGCCTTCCGCCCGCACAGCAATGTCGTGCGGTTCCCGCCCCGCCCGACGCCTTCACACCAGCGATGAACTACTCCCGCTAACATATTAGGATTTCAGCAAATGAACGCAGTCATCATCGAAGAGCGCCCCGACGGCATCACCGTCATCAACGGCAAGGAATTCATGACCGACGTCAAGGGCGGTTACATACCGCTCGCCATGGTGAAGCCCCAGGACAAGCTACAGGACGAAACTGTCCGCAAGATCATGACCTTCGCGCTCGATCTCAACGCGCAGATTGCCCGTTTCCGCGGGCATTCCATGACAGACCTTGGCGACCTCGACGCACTGCTTGCCCAGGAATACGGGGCCAAGATTGGTGGCGCCAAGGGCAATCGCACCTATCAGACCGTTGACGGATTGATGAAGGTCCAGGTGCAGGTCGCCGAACTGATCGATTTCGGGCCGGAGCTGCAGATCGCCAAAAGCCTGATCGACGAATGCCTCAACGAATGGTCGGCCGACAGCCGGCCGGAAATCCAGGCGATCGTCACCCGCGCCTTCAACACTGACAAGGAAGGCAAGATCAACCGCGCCGAAATTTTCATGTTGCTGCGCCACCAGATCGAGGACGAGCGTTGGCAACGGGCCATGGACGCAATCCGCGACGCGATGCGGGTCACCGGCTCAAAAGAATACTTGCGCTTCTATCGCCGCTCCACGGGCACCGACCAGTGGCAGGCCGTGACGATCGATCTCGCCAAGGCTTGAGGGAGGCGGAAATCATGAAGTTGGCCCTCACGCCCCAACAGCCAACGCTTTGCCCTCGCAAACGTTACCACCGCCCGGATGTGTTCAGTCAGGCGGATTGCGTAGCTTCAGGCGAATGCAGATGCGATGCCAGGACATCCGAGCGGCATTTGGTGAGCAATCTACAACTGCTTAATGAAATAGACTGCACTGCCTCCGATGGCGGAGAAAGCCAAGATAAACAGGATCGCGCGGACGGTCCCCGTGATCATATTCGCCTCGTAGATGAAGTCGAAGAAGCTCCGTCTCCGGTTGGACATGCGGCACCTTTGTCTGCGTCGATTCACAATGCCGTGGCTAACGGTGCAGTCGAACTTAGTCAATCAAGTTTCCGTACTGCCACCCCCGCGCCGCTGACGAGGGAGGCAGCCTAATGGCCTCGACGATCGCAGCTATCCACGCTGGATGCCGACAGCTCGGCATCGACGAAGACGGCCGCCGCGCGCTTTATGCCCGCGTCGCCCGCAAAGACCGTCTCACGCTGATGTCATCGGCCGAAAAAGACGCCGTGGTCGACGAACTTCGGCGGCTCGGCTTCAAACCTGCCTCAAAGCGCCGGAACGGCAAACGCAAACTCTCCGGCCGGTATGCGGCCAAGCTGCAGGCGCTTTGGATCGCTGCCTGGAACCTTGGTCTTGTTCGCGATCGGGAGGATGCGGCGCTGGAGGCATTCGTCCGGCGCCAGACCGGTCTATCGGCCGAGCGGTTCCTCCGGTTCCCCGACGATGCAGCAAGGGTCATCGAGGCGCTCAAGAGCTGGATGGCACGCGAGGCCGGAGTCGAATGGCGCCGGGCATCACTCGACTGGCTTGCAGCTGACGGCGCCAAGATCGCCTGGGCGCAGTGGAAGATCCTGCACCCGGAAGCGAACCTCGTCGTCAGGCTGGGGTTTGACCAGGTCGCGCTTGCGGCAGCAGCCCGCACCGACTGGCTTGGCGCAATGACGCCTCAGGACTGGATCCGCGTCATGAATGAGCTCGGGAAGCGCATTCGCGCCGCGAAAAAGCATGGCTGATCTTCCCGATCGCGCCTGGTTCACGCCGCTCCTCAACCGGATCGCCGACGCGGCCGGTGAGAGAGCGGCGATGATCCTCGGCACCGAGAAGGCCTGTCAGGAGTTCTATGTCCCCGCCAAGGTGAAGCCGGACCACTGGCTGGCGCGACTGGTGGGGCTTGACGAGGCCCGGGCGATCGCAGAAGTATTCGGGGGGCAGAACATAACCCTGCCCCCTTCGATCGGCGGCCAAAAGCGCAAGCGCGCCAGCATCCTGGCGGAAATGATCGACAAGGGGCATACGGTCAACAAGATCACAGCCGCCACCGGCGTTGCTCGATCGACGGTTTATGACCATAGGGCGAAGCGCAAGGCATCGCCCAAGGACGATCCCCAAGGCTCCCTTTTCTAGGACCACCGCAGTTTCAGCCCCGTCCGATTTCGGACGCTGCCCGGCTCACTCAGCAAGAGCCACTGTGCCCCCAGACGGTTACCGATTTGTGGGGCTTCTAATGACCTTTGAAGAATGGCTGATCAGCCGGCTGCGTGCCTGGGGCTGTTATGCGGGCTCCATGGACGGTGTCCATGGCCGCGCCGTCATCGAGGCGCTTCGCCTTTTCCAGGCCTCCGAAAAACTGCCGGTGACCGGTGTTGCCGACGAGGCGACGGTCGCAGCGTTGCGGCGTGATCCCGGCGTCCGGCCAGGCGCGCTTGCCATCTACGAAAAACAGGTCCCGATCCCGGCAGAACCCGTGTGGATGCGTGAGGCGCGCCGCTTCATGGGCTTACGGGAGATCGTCGGAACGAAGTCGAACAGCACGATCATGAGCTGGGCGAAGAAGCTCGGCGGTTGGATAGCCTCCTTCTATACCGATGATGATATCCCCTGGTGCGGCCTCTTCATCGGCAACATCATCGCGACCACCCTGCCCCGCGAATTGCTGCCCAAGAACCCGCTGGGAGCGCTCGAATGGGGAAAGTTCGGCAAGCGGCTAGAGGCACCCGTCCGCGGCGCGATCATGACCTTTGTGCGCCCAGGCGGCGGGCATGTCGGCCTCTATGTCGGCGAGGATCGGAGGCATTACCACATCCTGGGCGGCAACCAGTCGAACAGCGTATCGATCACCCGTATCGAGAAGAACCGCATGGCCGCTATCCGCTGGCCCAAAACCGGCGAGCCTCCGAAGGGTGGCAAGGTGCAGCTTACGGCCGCGGGCGTGCCGGCCTCGAAAAACGAGGCCTGATATGCGCAAACCCGGATACCGGCTCACCCGCCAAGCGTTCTGGCTGTCCTTTCTGTTCGCCTGGGGCGTGATCGGCGCCATCGTCTATCACGGCGTGCGTGGCTCGGAGCAGGCGGTGGCGCTCGCCAACATCGTCGTCCCGTCGATGATCGTCCTGATCGCCGCGTTGCTGGGGATCCATCGGTTTTCTGGGGCGATGGATTTCCGGGCGATGACCGATCGCACCTTCGACCCGCCTTCCCTTCCTCCCTACCTGCCGCGCGACCAGCCGGAGGAAGGCTCGCCATGATTTCGGCGTGGTTATCGAAGGCGGCCACGCCGCTGATCAAGATCGGGATCGTCTTTGCGGTTGCCGCCCTGCTCGCTCTCGGTGCTGCGTATTTCGCATACCGTGCCGCCGACAAGCTCGGCGAGATCATCGTCGATCGGGTCAAGGCAGCAGTCACCGAGCGGGACACCTACTGGAAAGACCAGATCGCCGAAGCGAACGTCAAAGTGGCGCTGGCCGAAGCCGCCCAAGCCAATACCGCGATGCGGCTGAATAACGAATTGGCGGCAGCGCGCGAGGATGCCCGTCAAGCCCAAGAGGATCTGGAGAAAGCAAATGCGGCTTTGCCTGATGGCGATCGCAATGGCCTCGACATTGGCCGGGTGCGCCTCCTCAACCGTCGTTGAGGAGAAGCCGACCGTGATGTTGACCGATGCGAAAAAGACGGTTCCGGCGGAGGTCGAAAAGCCTTGTGCCGACCCAACCACATTGCCGGACCGGGCGATCTCGGCCGCTGAGGCGACCACTCTTTGGGGCGCCGATCGGAGCGCGCTGCGCGTATGCGAGCAACGCCGGGCCGCGGCCGTCAAGGCGATTGGCGGTGCCCCATGAATTTCGGGAGCAATGCCAGCCTCGATCTGGCCGCACTGCGCGAAAGCCAGGAGCGCGATGCGATGATCGCCCAGGCGATAGCAGCTGTCGCGACGGAAGGCGCAGCCAATTGCACCAGCTGCGGCTTTCCGATTCCGGAAGATCGCCGGGCGGCAGCGCCGTTTGCGCGCCGCTGCATCGAATGCCAGACCTTCTTGGAGCAGGAAAAGTTTCACCGATGAGCCTTGCAGAAATCTCCCAATATCTCGGGCTCGTGCTCGCGGTCATCGCCATCCTCGGTCATGCCAAGGGCTATTTCTCATCGGGAGAAAAGACGCTCACAGCCAGGATGGACAAGGCGGAAAAGACCTTGGTCGACCACGACCGTCGCATCCAGGCCGTTGAAGGCGAGATGAAACATCTGCCCAGCAAGGATTCGGTCAACGAACTGAAGCTCGCTCTGACCGAGCTTAAAGGCGACTTCAAAACGCTGACCGAGACGCTCGGCAGCGTGTCCCGCACCGTCCACCGAATTGACGACTATCTGAGAGAGGAAGCGAAATGAGCAGCGGCATCAGCTTCGAGGAACACGCCGCGCGGGACGCGCGGCTTGTCATCCTGAAGGGCCTCAACGAGCAGACGGACGGCCGCCTGAACGAGGTGTTGCTGACCGGCCTTCTCGAAACATTTGGACATAACCGTTCCCGTGAGTGGGTTCGCACACAGCTCCTGAAGCTCAAGGAACTTGGCGCTGTCACCCTCGTCGAAGCGGGATCGGTGTTCGTTGCCTCGATCACGCGCGCTGGCGTTGATCACGTCCAGCGGCGGTCGATCATTGAAGGCATCAACCGCCCGTCGCCGGAGATTTGACATGGCGGAGGGGCGCGGCCGGCTCAACCTGATCGAACTTCTGCCGGAGCCATGTGCTCCGGTTGTCGCCTGGGCTGCGGACGAGCTGCAGAAGCGCGATCGAACCCAGACGGATATTTATGAGGAGTTCTACGCCAAACTCGCAGCAATCCAGCAGGAATATCGCGGCGAGCTGGAGTTCACGATCCCATCGTTCTCATCCTTCAATCGCTATTCGATCAAGCTCGCTACGCTCACCCAGCGGCTCAACCAGACCCGCGAGATTGCCTCGACCCTTGCCGCGAAGTTCGATGCCGGTGATTCCGACAACCTCACACTGATCGCTGCCGAAGCCATCAAGACACTGGTGTTCGAGCTGGTCACGAATGCAGGCGAAGCGGGCTTTGTGCCCAAGGATGCGATGTCCCTTGCAAACGCGCTGCGGGCTGCGACACAGGCCCAAGGCGTCTCTACATCGCGCCGCCAGAAGGTCGAGAAGGAATTCGCCGAAAAGGTCGAAAGCGCGGTCGAGACTGTCGCCACAGCAAAAGGCCTCACCCGGCAGACCGTCGCCGAGATCAAAGCGCAGATCCTCGGAGTGCGTAGCTTATGAGCCTGCACGTCAATCCTGCCGAGATCGACACCAGCCAGCTCGTCACCGAGGAGGATTGGGCGCGCCACCGTCGTGTGATGCAGCTTTCACTCCCGCCGGAGCTGGAAGGCAAGGAACTGCCGGACGTCCTCCTGGAGCATCAGAAGGAACTGCTCGCGGCGACCGCGATGTATCGCCTGGTCGTCACCGACAAGAGCCGGCGCGTCGGTGCCACCTGGGGCGTCGGCGCCGACGCGGTCCTGACGGCTGGATCCGCCCGCACCGAAGGCGGCATGGACGTCCTTTATATCGGCTACAATTTCGACATGGCGCGGGAGTTCATCGACTGCTGCGCGATGTGGGCCAAGGCTTTCATGCCGGCATGCTCTGAAGTTGCCGAGTTCCTGTTTGTCGAGGAAGGCGAAAAAGGTGCCGAAAAGGCCATCAAGGCGTTCCGCATCACGTTTGCCAGCGGCTTCGAAGTCGTCGCGCTATCCTCGAAGCCGCGTTCGCTACGCGGCCGCCAGGGCTATGTCATCATCGACGAGTACGCTTTCCATGACGATCCGGCCGAGCTGCTGAAGGCGGCCATGGCGCTGTTGATCTGGGGCGGCAAGGTGCTGGTCATCTCCACCCATAACGGCGTCGATAATCCGTTCAACGAGCTGATCCAGGAGATCCGGGGCGGCAAACGGCCGGGCAAGGTTGTTCGCGTCACCTTCGACGATGCGCTGGAATACGGTCTTTATCAGCGCGTCTGCCTGAAAACCGGTGAGACCTGGACGCCGGAAGGCGAAGCCGCATGGCGCGCCGATATCTACAAGTCCTATGGCACCGGCGCCGATGAGGAGCTGCGCTGCATACCCTCCCAGGGCGGTGGGGCTTATCTGCCGAGGACACTGATCGTTGCCCGGATGCACGAGCACATTCCCGTCATCCGGTATAAATCACCTCCAGGCTTTGTCGATTGGCCGGCCGAGCTACGCGACGCCGAGATCGAGGAGTTTTGCGAAGAGCAGCTCCTGCCGCACCTGAAGGCCCTCGATCCAACGTTGCGGTCCTGTTACGGCCAGGACTTCGGTCGCTCGGGCGACCTTTCCGTCATTCACCCGCTGCAGATCCGCGCCGACCTGTCTCTGGCAACGCCGTTTCTCCTGGAGTTGCGCGACGTTCCGTTTGAGAGCCAAAAGCAAATCGCCTTCTACATCATCCGCCGGTTGCCCCGCTTCTGCCATGGCGCATTCGATGCGACGGGCAACGGCGCCTTTCTGGCGGAAGTCTGCCGGCAGGAATTCGGCATCTCATTGATCAGCGAGATCAAGCTTAGCGCGACCTGGTATCTGCTCAATATGCCGAAGCTTAAAGCCGCCTTTGAAGACGGCACATTTGAGCTTCCGAAGGACGATGATGTCCTTTCGGACTATCGCGCGCTCAAAATGGAGAAGGGCATCGCCAAGGTTCCCGATGGCGCCCACGCCATGGGCGCGGATGGTTTCGAGCGCCACGGTGACTCGGCGATCGCCGGCGCCCTGGCGATTTTCGCCTCCGAACAGGACACCGGTGAAGTGGGTGCAGGCACCACTGAGACGCCGCGAGAGAGCGGCCGGATCACCGAAGAATACGGCGGCAGCTTTGGTGATGTCGAGGCGCGCTCCGACCTCTCCACCTTTCTGAGGATGTAAGATGGCAAACCCGACCCTTCCCGAAATCGCAACCACCTCCAGCGACCCTTACGTCCCAAACTTCACCGGCTTGCTTCAGCCAACCGACGACGTGCTTGCTTCTCGTGGAGGTGCCTCGGCGATCAAAATCTACGATGAGATTCGCCGTGATCCGCATGCCTTCGCGATCCTGCAGAAGCTCAAGCTTGAGGTCGTCTCACGCGAATGGTTGGTGCAGCCGGCATCTGAAAGCCGTCTCGACAAGAAGGCCGCCGCCGAAGTCGAGCGCCAGTTGAAGGCGATCAACTTCGATCGGCTCACCAAGGGCTTGCTCGGGGCCGTCCTGAAGGGCTTCGCGGTCGCCGAGGTGCTGTGGTCATCAACGGCCCTTGGCTGGGAGGCCGTGGCCGTCAAGGTCAAGAAGCAGCGTCGCTTCCGCTTCACCGTCGAGGGGGAGCTGCGGCTTCTCACCCGCTCGAACACGATCGACGGTGAGCCGGTTCCCGACCGAAAATTCATCGTTCACCGTCATTCGATCGACGATGACGACGACGATCCCTATGGCGTCGGTCTTGGCTCGGTCCTGTTCTGGCCCGCCTGGTTCAAGCGCCAGGTGCTGGCGCATTGGCTGCGTGGCTCGGAAAAGCATGCCACGCCGACGACCGTCCTTTCCTATGATGGTGCCTACGACAAGAAGCGCCAGGAGGAACTGGTCGGTGTCCTGCGGCAAATGGCCAATGACACCGGCCTCGTCATCCCAAAAAGCGTTGAGGCTGATCTGCTCGAAGCGGCGAACGGTGGTGGTGGCGAGATCTACGAGAAGCTTGCCCGTTACCTGGACGAGCTGATGAGCGAGGCTGTGTCGGGCGAAACGCTGACCACAAATTCCGGCGAGCGCGGCGCCCGATCGCTTGGCGAAATCCATAACGAGATCCGCATCGCGATCGCAAAAGCGGCCTCGGACCTGATCAGTTCCACGATCAAGAACACGCTGGTCCGCTGGATCGTCGAGCTGAATTATCCGGGCGCTGGCCTGCCGGACGTCTGGCGCGACTTCTCCGAGGCCGAGGATCTCGACCAGAAGGTCAAGCGCGACCAGACGATCCACGGCATGGGCTACAAGCCGAAGAGCGTCGACTACATCAACGAGACCTATGGCGGCGATTGGGTGGAAAAGGAGCCGGAGACGCCCGAGGAAGAAACGCAGCCAGGCGCTCCGGCCGCGACCGCCAATCTCGACTTCGCAGATGCGCCTGCGACGGCCGCCGACAAGAGTGCCGAGACGGTCAAGCATCTCTCCGACCAGCTTGAAGGTTTCGCGCAGCCGGCGATCGACGCCATGATCGAGCAGATCCGCACCGAGTTCACCGAAGCGCGCGACTATGACGATCTGATCCGCCGGCTCACAGGCCTGTCGGCGAAGTTGGCGATCGACGATCTGGCCGGCATCCTCGAACAGGGCGTCACGCTTGCCCGCCTCGAAGGCCATGACAGCGTGGGCGCCAATGGCTGATGGACTGCCATTCCAGGAGGCGATCGACTTCCTTGCCGGCAAGGTGAACCTGCCGACCCGGCGCTGGGACGATCTAAAGCATGCCGCGCATGTGCGCGCCTTCTCGGTTGCCGGTGTTACCCGCGAGGACATGCTTGCCGATTTCCGGGTCGCGATCGAGAAGGCCCGCCGCGACGGAACCGGTTTCAAGGAGTTTCAAAGCGACTTTAACGCCATCGTCGAGCGGACCGGCTGGAAGTATTTCTCGCACGGCAAAACCGAGGAAGAGCGTCGCGCCTGGCGCGCCAGGATCATCTACACGACCAACATGCGGACGAGCTACATGGCCGGCCGCTATGCGCAGCTCACCGATCCCGACGTCCTGAAATATCGCCCGTACTGGCAATATATCCATTCCGGCGCGGAGCACCCGCGGCTTCTGCACCTGTCCTGGAACGGCAGGGTTTGGCGGGCCGACGATCCGGTATGGCTGCGCATCTATCCGCCGAACGGCTGGGGCTGCGGCTGCGACGTCGAAGCCCTTTCCGAACGCGAGATGCGGGCGCTTGGCAAGTCCGGTCCCGATCCGACGCCCGACCTCAAGCCCTATGAGGACACTGACCCTCGCACTGGTCAGACCGAGATCCGCATTCCGGGGATCGATCGCGGGTGGGAGTACAACGTCGGACACGAATGGATGCACGGCATCGTGCCGGCCGAGCTCCGCAAGCCATTGCCGGCCTTCGGCGAGATGCCGGCCGTTGCGGATCTGCCGCCCATGCCGCCGGCGACGCGCGCCAGGGCGAGCGACCTTCTCTCAGAAGAGCTGAGGCCGGAGCAATATGTCGAGGCCTTCCTCAAGCCATTCGACGTCAAGCCCGGCGGCTACGGCTATTTCCGCGACGTTTCCGGCGGGATCATCTCTGTCAGCCAGGCGCTGTTCGAGCAGCGCACGGCCGAGGGCACTGTGATCGGCCTAAAGAGCGGCAAGCGTGACCGCGGCCAATATGCACGACTGCTGGCGAACACGATCATTGCGCCCGACGAGATTTGGGCGGACTGGGCGCAGGTGAAGAGCGGCGTAGTATTGCGCAGGGCCTATCTGAAGCGCGTCACGCTTGCCGGCGGCCGCAGTCTGTTCATCCGCTTCGAATGGACATCGAAAGGCTGGACGGCGATCACCGGCTTCGACGCGACGGAAAACTACCTGGAGAAGTTTCGGCGCGGGGCATTGCTCTATCAACGTGATGCGAATTGAGGGGAAATTCAAACCACCTGGTTCGAGCGCAGTGCCGTTCACACCGGATCGGAGTGCCCTTTGCCTGCGTGCCTGATGCGGTTAAGTTGGTAAAATGAAGTTCGGCAAATTGAAATCTATCGGGCATAACATCGCCGACTCGCTCGCGAGCGGGATCGGGTTGATGATCGGCGTCTATGAGACCGATGTGTTTGGCGAGTCAGCAAAAAGCCCTGAAGGTTACATATTGGTCGACTTCATCGCTGGGACTTCATCTGGTGCGCAGCCCTCGGCTTCACTGGCCCGAGCCATCGATCTTTACGCGCAGGCGTTGGATGACCTCTGTCAACGACATGGAGTGAGAGCTGACGCGTTCCGCGTATTGACCGCACGCTACTCAGTCGACAGGCACGGCTGCCGCTTTGTTGTGACGGTCGTAGATCACAATGGGCGTAGTTCGACCGATGAATATCTTGGCACACCGGGTAGACGCGTCACGGTGCGCGATGAGTTCGGCCGAGTTCGGCCCAAGCGGCATCAAACATCGCAGAATGCCGAATGAGCCTAGAGTTCACTCCGAAAATGACAAAGGCGCGTCTCCGTTCGACGCGCCCAAGTCACTGGCCTACGGAGGGCGAACGGGCCTCGGCCGGTGACAGACGCAATATAACACCGCGCACTTGACGCGGCAACGGAGAGACCATTGTGGCAGCATCCATCACACTCGACAGCATAGATGTCGACGCCGCGCTTGCCCGCCTTTATGACGCCGCCGGCGATGTGACGCCGGCACTAAAGAACATCGGCGAATACGGCGCCAAGTCTACCCGAGCCCGTTTCCTTTCAGAGACAGATCCTGAGGGCAATCCCTGGCCAGACCTCAACCCGCTCTATGCCAAGACGAAGAAAGGCCCCGGCAAACTTCGCGGCGAAACGCGAGCGCTCTCGCAGATCGTCTGGCAGCTCGTCGAGGATAGCGGCGTCGAGTGGGGCTCCAACGAGGTCTATGCGCGGATACACAACGAGGGCGGCACGATCGTTCCGAAGAACGCGGCCGCCCTCGTCTTCTCGATGGGCGGCCAAACCTTTCATGTGAAATCCGTCACCATCCCGAGGCGCCAGTTCCTCGGTACGAATGGACACGACATCGAGGAGATCCTCGGCATCGTCCTCGACCATTTCGCCGACGCGGTGGAGCACCAAAAGCCAACCCCATGAAATTCGCCTCAGGAGCGCTGTGGAAACGTTCCGACGCCCCGACCCACGGGCGAGACCCGGAATGCGCGCCCACGGGCTTCAAAACCGCTTCAAAATTCCAAGACGGACATGGTTGCTCCCGCTCACGTCCGCGTTTATGGTCGCAACCAGCCCCTCCCCCTCAAATTGGTTCTGTGACCGTCCGATTTCGGACGGCGGATTAATGTGCTGTGTCCGCCTTAGATGCGGGCATGAAACCGTTCGAGATTTTCCGCACCGGAACCCACACGACTGCCAAAGGCGCGACGCTCAGCTTTTCAGAGGCTGACGTTGCTGCAATCGCCTCGGCCTATGATCCGACGCTGCACGAGGCGCCAGTCGTGGTTGGGCATCCCAAGCAGAACCTGCCGGCCTACGGCTGGGTAAAAAGCCTTTCTGTAAAGGACGGCCGTCTGATCGCCGAAGCCGATCAGGTCGAGCCGACCTTCTCCGAGCTGGTCCGCGAAGGCCGGTTCAAGAAGCGGTCCGCCGCGCTCTATGGACCGAACGACAAGGGCAATCCGACGCCGGGCCAGTATTACCTCCGCCACGTTGGTTTTCTCGGAGCCGAGCCGCCGGCGGTGAAGGGTTTAAAGCCAGTCGAGTTCTCGGATGGGGATGAGCTGGTCGAGATCGAATTCTCCGAGTGGCGAAATTCCTGGGCCTTTGAAAACGTCTCCCGGATGTTCCGTCGCCTGCGCGACTGGCTGATCGAGGAAAATGACCTTGAAACAGCCGACCGGCTGATCCCGGTCTATGACCTGGAGCAACTCACCCAGGCTGCGATCGAGAGCCGCATCGAAGCGCGCGCTGAAGATAACCGCACTCTTTTCTCCGAAACCTCACCGAAGGAACCAGACATGACCAAGACCGCCGAGGAGCGGCTGGCGGAGCTTGATGCTCGCGAAGCCGTTCTTAACTCCCGCGAGACCGCGATCACCGGTCGGGAAACCACCTTCTCCGAAAATGAGAAGAAGGCACGCGCCAAGGAAGATGCAGATTTCGTTGCCGCGATCATCGAGGACGGCCGCCTGCCGATCGGCCTTCAGGCGACCGCCACCGCGCTCTTCTCCGAAATGGATGACGGCGCACTGGAGTTCTCCGAAGGCGACCAGATCGTGAAGACCACCGGCCGCGCTGCCCTCCGCGATCTCCTCTCCAAGCTGCCGAAGCCGGTAACCGAGGGTGAGCTTGGCACCGGCGATGGTCATGACTTCTCCGACCCGGCCTATGTCACGGCCGCCATCGAAACCGAGATCCGCACGGCCAAGGAAAAGGGAGAGACGATCTCGCCCGCCCAGGCCGCCATGCGCCTCCAGAACCGCCGGTAAAGGAACCGCCCATGAACCCCTTCACCAAGACCCTCGTCGCGTCGGGCGCCATCGGCCACCGTCGCCTTGTGAAGTTCACTGCCAATGACGGTGAAGTCGCACTGGCAACTGCCCCAACGGACATCATTGCCGGCGTGACCGACTTCCCCTCCGGCGCCGCCGACGGCGAGCGCATCGACGTCATTCTCTTCGGTCCCGCCGAAGTGGTCGCCGGCGGCACGATCGCGCCGGGTGCGGCCATCACGGCGGGCGCGGCTGGTGTTGCCGTCGCGGCTGCGCCTGCCGCCGGCATTAACAACGTCACGGCCGGCTTCGTGCTTGCCGGAGCCGCGGCAGGAGATTTCGTGCGCGCCTTCATTCAGCGCGGCAGCATCCAGGGCGCCGCTTAAAACGCGCCCATAACCCTTTAGGAGCCCTCAATGGCAGGTCAGCCCTTTCCCGTCGATCCGGTGCTTGTCGGCATCGTCCAGGCCTACCGCAACAACGCATTGATCGCGGACCTCGTGTTGCCGCGCCTCAACCCGCTTTTGCCGCGCGAACAATTCAAGTGGTGGCGCTTTGATTTCGGGCAGTTCATCACCCGTCATGACACCAAGGTCGGCCGTAAATCCGAGCCGAACACTGTCGAGTTCAATGCCGAAGAGATCGAGGATCGCACTGACGATTACGGTCTCGACGATGTTGTCCCCGTTGCCGACAGCCAAAATGCTCCGGCCGGTTACGACCCGCGTGCATTCGCGGCGCAGAAGCTTATCGATCTGGTGCTGCTCGATCGCGAGGTCCGCGTCTCCAGTCGCGTGTTCGATCCCGCCACCTATGGTGCGGACAACAAGGAGACGCTGGTCGGTGCCTCGAAATGGAGCGACGCCGACAGCAAACCGATCGTTGCGGTTGCCGAAGCTGCCGACAGCATGGTCATGCGTCCGAATTATGCCGCCATGGGACGCTCAGCCTGGACGACGCTGCGCACCAACCCGAGCGTGCTGCGTGCGCTGACGCCTTCGGGCGCCGGCGACGGTTATGCCAACAAGCGAGCGGTCGCCGACCTCCTGGAACTCGACGATATCTATATCGGCGAAGGCTGGGCCAACAGCGCAAAGCCGGGCCAGCCAGTCGCTCGCCAGCGCGCCTGGGGCGATAACTGCCTGCTCTTCCATAAGGCG
Source organism: Rhizobium sp. YS-1r (assembly GCF_000757525.1). Lineage (NCBI taxonomy): Bacteria > Pseudomonadati > Pseudomonadota > Alphaproteobacteria > Hyphomicrobiales > Rhizobiaceae > Rhizobium > Rhizobium sp. YS-1r. The sequence continues at coordinate 620,648 of NZ_JPYQ01000006.1, forward strand.
CAGCTCGCCGACAGCGTCTCGGCGACACCGACCTTCGGCTGGACGGCGCAGTTTGGCACCCGCGTTTCCGGCTCTATTCCTGAACCGAAGATCGGACTGCGCGGCTCCGACCGCGTCCGCTCGGGCGAGAGCGTGAAGGAAGTCATCTCCGCTCCCGAGCTGGGCTACCTCATCTCCGACATCACCTGATCCACTGCCGTGTGAACTACGCCCGGCGCGAACGCCGGGCGGATTTTTCGAAGGGGGATCGACCGCGATCCTTTTCGCAAGATCCGAAAGGAGGGCCAGATGGCCAAGAAGCCCATGAAATCCAACGCCCCGGCCGAAGAGGTCACTGAGACCACGGTCACTCCGGGGCAGGATGCCGCCACTGATCCTCGGGTCGCGCCCGAGGAGCCGCGTGATCCGGCATCCACCCCGTCAGGCGAGAACGGGCCTGACGGGAGTAATACCCCCAGCGATAGCGGCGATGCTGCTGGCGAAGCTTCGGCCGAGCTGGTGAAACCGCAGGTGAACGCCACTCCGACCGAAGCCATCCTGGCGGAGGCGGAAAAGGCAAAGCCGGCCCCGGAAGCGGAAGCATCGGCTTCCGGGGACGCCACGGATGAAAAATTCGACCTGGCCACCATCATGGCCGCAAGCGGAATCATAGAGCCGGCCGATCTGTCGGCCGAGGACCGCAGCCACCTCGTTAACCTGCTCTTCGGCAACAGTGCCCCGGTGGAACGGCGCGAGGTCCATGTTATCGGCGGCCCGATCCGCCACAACAACGTCAAGTTCAAGCTGGGCAAGCCCATTGTCCTCACCGAAGCAGAACACGCTCCGCTACGCGAGAGGCGCTTGGTCACCTCGTGGGAAACCGGCAAGGTGGTGGACTGACCCATGCCCTATGCGAGCCTCGAAGATCTGATCGAGCGTGCCGGCGAGGATGAAATCCTTCAGGTCGCCGATCGCGATGGTGACGGTACGCCTGATCCCGACGTCGTCGAGGCTGCTTTGGTGCATGCCGACAATATCGCCAACGGCTATGTCGCCGTCCGCTACGCATTGCCGCTGACAGCCGTGCCCGATCTGCTGCGCACCTGGTGCGTCTCGATCGCCCGCTATCAGCTGCATCGCGACGGCGCTCCGGACTATGTGGTGCGCGATTACAAGGATGCGCTCACGGCTTTGAAGGATCTGGCCCGCGGCGTTCTGGACTTGCCGATCGGCGTCGATGATCCGCAGCCGGCACCATCCGACAGCGGTCGCGTCAGCATCGTCGGGCCGGAACCCGTGTTCACCGCCGACAAGCTCAAGGGATGGCTTTGATGATCCAGGACGTCATCGACCGCCTGAAAGCCATGGCACCATCGCTCTCGGACGTTTCGGCCGCCGAGGATCTGGCCGCATTGGCGGAGGGCACCGCGCCGAAGAGCGGCGCGACCTTCGTCATCCCGTACCGCGAGCTGGGCAGCCCGAACAGCCGGGCCTCCGGTGGCTTCCGCCAGGAGGTCGGCGTCCAGATCCTGGTCGCCTTCGTCGTCCGCCGGCATGACGATTCCAAGGGCGGCAAGCGCGTCTCGCAGTTCGACACCTATAGCGGCGAGATCGAAGCCGCACTTGCCGGTTGGGCAACCGAGCCCGGAAACGAACTCTTCTGGCTGGCGGCGGGGAAATCCGCACCGCTCGGCCGCGGCAACGGCGCCACCGTTTACGTCCAGACCTGGCAGACAAGCCGGTTCATCAGAAAAGGAAACTGACATGAAGGGTCAAGGCGGATCCTACCTGCGCCAGGCAGACGGCTCTCTCAAACTGGTCAGCCGCACCGTGCAGGCGAAACCAAAGATCGAACCGGCCGCATCCGTGGAGTCGGCTGCGGAGACCAAGCCCGCGGGCAAATCGAAGAGGGAGAGCCAGGGTGACTGAGCGCTACGTCGACAATCTCGCCATCCTGGCAAAAATGGAAACAATCTACGCGACCGATCCCGTGCCGACCGGCGCGGCAAATGCCATGATCGGCACGAATGTCAGCTACGAACCGTTCGTCGGCAACGATCTCACCCGCGACCTGATCAAGCCCTATATGGGCCATCAGGGCGTGATCTTCGACGGCAATTACTGCCGCCTCTCGATGGAAATCGAGATTGCCGGTTCCGGCGATCCCGGCACGCCGCCGGGCTGCTCGCCGCTTCTGCGTTCTTCCGGCCTTGCCGAGGTCATCACGGCCGACACCGACGTCCAGTATCATCCGGTCTCGAAGCTCTTCGAGAGCTGCACGATCTATTTCAACGACGACGGCGTGAACCACATCATGGTCGGTTGCCGCGGCACGGTGACCGGCCAGCTCACCCCCGGCCAGATGCCGCGCTTCGTCTTCACCATGACCGGCCTGCTCGGTACCTTTTCCGACACGGCCCTGCCGACGATCGACGATTCGAAGTTCATCGATCCTGTGCCGGTCAATTTCGAGAACACGACGGTCTCGCTGCATGGGTTTGCCGGCGCCTGCGAAGGCTGGAGCTTCGACCTCGCCAACGCAATCGAACCGCGGCTGTTGATCAACCAGCGCTCGATCCGCCAGACCGGCCGCCAGATGGTCGGCCAGGCAATCTTCGAGGCGGCGCTGCTGGCCGAGAAGAACTGGCTGCAGACGATGCAGTCGCACACGGTGGGCGTGATGGCCGCCCAGCACGGCACCGTGGCCGGCAACATCGTCGAATTCGACGCGCCGAAGGTGCAGATCGGCCGCCTGACTTACGGCGCGACCCAGCGGATCCGCAACAACACCTTGCCACTGATGTACAAGCCTGACGCCGGCAACGACGAATTCGTCATCACCTTCCGCTGATTTCCAAACCTCTTTGAAAGCCCGGTGAAATGACCTTCAAGCTGTTTTCCGAACTGACCTTTCCGTGGCCCGTCAAGGTCATGGAGCCCGATCCGGCAAAGCCCGGCAGGCACATACTCCGCGAATTCGAGGTGACCTTCGCAATCCTTCCGCCGGAACGCATCCAGGCGTCCCGCGATGCCCGCCTCGCCATCCTGAAGAAGATGGACCGCAAGATTGTCGGTGAGGATGGTGCCGAGGAGCCGCTCGGCCTCGACGAGCTGAAGCTGATCCAGGCGGAACTGGAGGAGCATGACAAGGGGGCCGTCCAGGATGTGGTCCGCGGCTGGAGCAAGATCGTCGACGCGGATGACGGAGACAAGCCGATCCCGTTCACGGACGCCACGTTTCGAGCACTCTACGCGATCGAGCGGGTCAAGGTGGGCCTGCTGAACGCCTATGAAGAAGCGATCAGCCAGGATCGGGCGCGCCTAAAAAACTGAAGGCGGCGGCGGAGCGCTGGGCGCGCATCCGCTCCGGCCGCCGCGATCGAACGAAGCCCGTGGGGGTGCCCGACAAGGTTCGGGAACAGTTTCAAAGGATGGGCGTGCAACTTGCCGCTCGCCCGAAGCAAGACGATGAGATGGAGATCATGCCGGCAAACTGGGATTCACTGATGGCTTTCCTGGAATGCCAGACCCAGTGGCGCGTCGCGGCCGGCATGGCAGGGCTTGTGTGGTTCGGGCTTGATTACGTCGCATGCAAGCTCGTCCTGGATTCAATCGACGCTGATACAGAGGTCTTCGCCGACCTCCGCGTCATGGAGGCCGCAGCACTTCCGGTCCTGAATGAGGCCGACTGATGGCACCCTCTCCCTATCGCATCTCGATCGGCGTCAACATCGATTCCTCCGGAGCAAAGAGTGGCAGCGCCGATGCCCGGCAGGCCGTCGCCGCGATCGGCGCGGAAGCCGAAAAGGGCGTACCGAAGATCGACAACGTCGCCACTTCGGTCGAGAGGACTGTCAACGCGGGCGGTTCGAACAAGGCGGTTACCGGGATTGCCGCGATCGGCAACGAAGCCGAACGTACCCGCACGAAGATCCAGCAGCTGATCAATGCCAGCCTCGGGATCCACGATGGCCCGGCCAATGAGAACGCGCGCAGATGGGCTGGCGTCCTGGCAGACGAGGCTCTGTCGGCCGACCGGCTTCGGGCCAAATACAATCCGCTGTTCGCGACCATCCAGCAGTACAAGCAGGCGCAGATCGAGATCCGCACGGCACATGCCATGGGTGCTCTTTCGACAGAGGAGTTTACGGCGGCTATGACCCGAGAGCGCCAGGCCGCGCTTGCCTCGATCGACGCGATCAAAAGCCGGAATGTAGCCCTTGCCGACACGCCAGCGCAGCGATCGGGCACCCGTGCGTTCAATACCTCCAACTTGGCAGCTCAGGGTTTTGATATCGCAGCAACGGCGCCGTTCATGCCCTGGTATACGGTCGCCCTGCAGCAAGGTCCGCAGGTCAGTCAGGTATTCAACGACATCAGGGCCAGCGGCGAGAAGATAGGCCCCGCTGTTGCCGGAGCCTTCATGCAGCTGGCCAACCCGATCTCGCTTGTGACGATCGGCACCATCGGCGCGGCCGCGGCCGCTGTATCTTACTTCTCCGGCATACTCTCCGATAGCGCTGATGCATCTGCAAAGCTCGATGAACAGGCACGGATCATCGGTTCAATAGCAGACAGATGGGGAGATGCCGTCCCAGCGCTGCGCGAATACGCCGATCAGGTGACCCGTGCCCAGAACGTAGCGGACGCCAGGCAGGGACTTACTCTTATCAATGAGAAGGCCCTCGAAGAGGTCAAAAGGCAGCTTGTAGATGCGCGTATCTCTATTTCGGCGCTGGTCCAAGATCTGCGGGCGGCCGGCGAGGAAGATGAAGTTATCAAACGCCTGCAGTCGACATTCGGCCAATTTGCGAAATCTGCCAACGAAGGGAAGCTGAAGACCGAGGAAGTCAAGAGCGTTCAGGACGCACTTGCTGTATCCATAAACAGTACCGGAATCCCGGCATTAAAGGACTTCGCCACTTTCTTCGACACCCTGTCATCATCCGCCCTTTTGGCATCGGAAAACGTCCAGAAGGCCAGTGATGCCGTTTCCCGGATGCAAGATGTTACCACTTGGCGCTCTTACAATCCGAGCACAGGTAAACTCGAAACAAACGCGCAGCCTTGGGATGAGAACATTCAGAACCCAGGGTTCACAACGCCGGAGCTTGGTCCCGTTCCCGGCCGCCGCCCCCTCAGAGAATTGGAGGCGGACCCCAGCCAAAAGAAAACTGAAACGGCCGCCCGGTCCGCCGCGAACGCCTATCGTGACCTGATTAAATCGGCCGACGATCGAATCGGACAGATGAAGCTGGAAGCGCAGCTTTCCGGGCAGACCGGTGTCGCTGCCGACACATTACGCTTCAAACTCGACCTGCTGCAGCAGTCCGAGGACAAGGGCCGGTCGCTGACGCCGAAACAAGTCGAGGCGATCAACGCCCGTGTCGAGGCATTCAAGAAATATGCCGAAGAGGCGGCCAAGGCCCAGCTCGCCTCCGATCTCCTGTTCGAGCGCGAGCAGCTCGGCCGATCGGCGATGGACCAGCAGATTGCCGCCCAGCTGAAAGGCGCCGGCCTCCCGGTCGATTTCGACAGCTATGAGGCCGGGCTGATCCGGGCGAACCTTCAGCTGCAATATGCGCGTGACCTGACGGGCGACTTCGCCAGCACCCTCACCAGTAGTCTCCAGCAGGGCAAGGACTTCTGGGATGCACTTGGCGACGCAGGAGTGAGCGCCCTGAAGCGAATCTCCGACACGCTGGTGAACGATCTGCTGAACAGCCTGTTCCAGGTCAACAGTGCGGCTGCCGGCGGCAGCTCGGGCGGCGGATTGTTGGGTCTTATCACCGGCGGGATCGGCAGCCTGTTCGGCGGCTCGTCAAGCTCCTCAGCCTCATCCAGCGCGTGGTCGCTCGGCCTTGATGACTGGCAGTTCGCGCGCGGCGGCTATACCGGCCCTGGCGGCATCCACGAGCCCCGTGGTGTCGTGCATGCCGGCGAAGTCGTCTGGTCGCAGCGTGACGTCGCTCGTGCCGGCGGCGTGGCGACGGTCGAGGCCATGCGTCTCGGACGCCGCGGCTATGCTGACGGCGGTGTCGTGGACGTTGCGCCGCTGATGTCATCGCGCATGGCGGAGCGGCAGTCGGCGGCGGCCGCCGATCGCGGCATGGGTACGCTCAAGCTGTTGCTCGGTCTGTCGGCCGACGAGAACGGCAACATCCTGCCAGCCATCCGCAAGGCGATCGCCGACAATGTGCCGGAATATGTGCAGCTTGCCTTCGACGATTACGACCAGGCCCTGCCCGATCGCGTCGCCGCGATCCAGTCCGAGCCCTGGAGGCGCTGATGGCCGCACCGCTTTCGCTCTCCGCGCTGTTCGACAAGCTGCCGATCTCGTCGGTCCGATGGTCGATCCAGCGCAATGACGAACTTGCCGGCAATGGCGACGGCGATGTCTGGTCGGCCGAACTGGCAGATCCGCTCTGGACCGGCGACGTGACGCTCGATCGCGGCCTGCACGACGAGCTGAAGCAGGCGGCTGCATTGATCCGTTCCCTGGATGGCTCAAGACAGGCCTTCATGTGCTGCGATCCGCTTTCGCTCTTCCCGCAGTCCGATCCGGACGGCTCGATCCTCGGTGCGTCCGTCGTCCGGGTGCGCGCGGTCAATCCCGATCGGCGGCTCCTGCAAGTGTCCGACCTGCCGGCCGGCTATCAGATGACCACCGGCGATAAGCTGCAGATCACGCAAGGCACGATGATCCGCTTCCACGAGGTCGGCGCCGACGCTTCTGCCACCTTCGCCGGCAATCTCGATCTGTCGGTCTTCCCGCGGCTGCCGCTGACGCTTGCCGTCAACGCCGTCGTCACACTGATCAAGCCGGCATGCCCGGTCATCATCGCGCCCGGCAGCCACGATCCGGGCACCGGCCGCAGCTCGGTCACCGAAGGCGCAGCGTTCAAGGTGCTCCAGAAAAAGAGGACGAGCTGATGCGCAACCAGCCTTCTGCCCTGACGGCCGCTCTTGCCAACGTACCGGCAACCGGAGTTTCGAGCCGCAAGGCCGTGTGGATCGTTGCCAAGAACCGGGAAACCGGCGCACCGGAGGAAGTCGGCCTGTGGACCGGCGACGACGATGCCAACCTCACTGTCATCCGCGGCGCCGACAATGTGACCGTCACCCGCCCCTATCTCGGCGGCGGCAACTTGCTGAAGGTCAGCGATATCCCGCGCGTCTCGGACCTGACGGCACAGACGGTCACAATCGACCTGTCGCAGATCGCCGACGCGGTGCAGTTGCTCTTGCGTACCTATGACGTCCACCGGGCGCAGGTCGAGATCCACGAAATCGTGCTGTCGCCCGAAACCGGCCAGCCCGTCGCTCCGGATCTTCCGATCTTCCTCGGCATGGTCGATGGCGCGCCGATCAAGACGCCGCGGGTGGGCGAACAGGGCCGCGCCACGCTCAAATGCGTCTCGGAAATGATGATGATGCTACGGCGGACCAATCCGGAAAAAGCATCCTACGAGGCGCAGCTGCTGCGCGACGGCGACGAGTGGAACCTCTATGCCGGCGTGGTCGAGACCTGGGAGCTGTCCTGGGGACAATAGCCTGAGCGGCGGCCTTGCCTCGGCAAGTTCCGATCGCCAACTTGCCGCCATCCCCTCAGATCAATGCGGCCAACTGACCGTCCGAAACCGGACGGCTGATACGCGCGCGCGATCGGCCCTAGATGGGCCATGCTGACCCGACTTCCCAATTGGCGCCGGCGCTATGAAGCGGCGATCGACGAGATCAAGTCGCGGCCGTTTACGTGGTACGACCACGATTGCGGCCGCGGCCTTGCCGTGCGCCTGGTCCTCGCGCTGACGGGGGTCGATCTCGGCGCGCATTATCCGGATCGTTATGACGACGCCCTGGGGGCCGCCCGCGTCCTCCGCGCTTACGGATTCCCAAACCTCGGCGAGCTGGTCGCCACGCTGCTGCCGGTCATACACCCGAGCCGCGCCGAGATTGGCGACATCGCCGCGATCGTCGTAGATAGCCCGGTCGGCCATGCGCTTGGCGTCGTCAACGGCGAGCGGATATTCGTGCTGACGGAAACCGGCATCGGCACCGTCGACCTGCTCGATGCCGCCATGTGCTTCAAGGTGGGTTGAAGCCATGTTGAAGGCCGCCTTCATTACCCTTTCAATCTTGCTTCTGACGGCTGCCGGTGCCAGCGCCGATCCGATCTCGGGCGCGATCGCCGCCTTCAGCGCGTTCCTGTCGAGCGGCGGCATTGTTGCGGGCATCGTCAAGATCGCGATCGTCGCGGCGGCAAATTTCGGGATGAGCCTGATCCAGCAGGCGCAGGCCCGTCGCCAGGCGCGCAAGAACCAGCGGCCGTCGGGAGTGACCCTCTCAGTCCAGATGGGCGATGCTGTTCCGCGCTCCTATCTGATCGGCACCCGTGCTACGGCCGGAAGGCGTGTCTATATCGGCACCTGGGGCGAGGTCGACAAGACGCCGAACGCTTATCTAACCGACGTCATCGAGCTGTCCTGCCTGCCGAATCATGCCGGCCCGCAAGGGCTCGATCGCGTCTGGATCGGCGACAAGGAGGTGACGATCCTTTGGAACCTGCCCGCGGCTGACGGTCGGGGTTATCCGGTCCAGGAATATCGCGTCGGCGGCACGGACTTTCTCTGGATCAAGTTCCTGGACGGATCGCAGACGGTCGCCGATCCCTTCCTCGTCGCCAAGTTCGGCACCCTTGCCGAGCGGCCGTTCAAGTCGACGATGATCGCCCGCGGTTGCCAGGCCGTCATCCTGACGGCACGGATCAACCAGGATCTCTTCAAGTCCGGCCTTCCGCAGGGCATCTACCAGCCAAAGCCGATGCGGCTTTATGATCTCCGCAAGGACTCCACCAATGGCGGCACCGGCACGCATCGTTGGTCCGACCCGTCGACCTGGGAAGCCTCCGATAATCTGCCGCTGCAGATCTATAATGTCAGCCGCGGCATCTATTACGATGGGCGCTGGCTGCATGGAGGGCGCAATTTTGCGCAGCACCGTCTGCCGGCATCATCCTGGATCGCAGCGCTCAATGAAGCCGATCGGCTGCTCTCCGGCCGTAAGCAATACCGCGGCGGGCTCGAGGTCTTCGTCGACCAGGATCCGCTTGAGGTGATCGAGGATCTGAGGATCGGCTGTGCTGCCCGGCTGGCGGAAGTGGGCGGCATCCTCAAAATACTCGTCGGTGCGCCGGCAGCAGCGGTCTACAGCTTCACTGACGCCCAGATCGTCGTCACCAGCGACCAGGACTTCGAGCCGTTCCCGACAGTCTCAGCCACCCACAACACGATCACCGCCGTCTATCCAGAGCCGGAGCAGCGATGGGCCGACAAGGATGCGCCTGAGAAAAGCTCGGCGACCCTGCTTGCCCGCGATGATGGCGAGCGGCTTCCGGTTGCTACGCGCTTCGACGCCGTCTCGATCGTCGACCAGGTGCAATGCCTGATGTCGACGATGATCGAGGAAGAGCAGCGCTGGCGCACCCATGAACTTGTGCTGCCGCCGGATGCGTCGGCGCTGGAGCCCAACGACGTGGTCTCGTGGTCGAGCGACCGCAACGCCTATTCCAACAAGAAATTCCTTGTCGTTCGGGCGATCTCGCTTTCCGGCCTGTTGCAGCGACTGCTCCTGAAGGAGATCGACCCGGCCGACTATGATCCGCCGGAAATCCTCTTGCCGCCGGTCGTCGGCCCGACCGGTCCGATCGCGCCACCTGCGCAGCCGCTATACGGCTGGCAAGCCGTGCCGGCGACCATCTATGACACGGACGGCAATGCCCGCCGTCCCTCGATCAAGGTGATCTGCGCTCCGGACCAGGACGATGTCGCCAAGGTCTGGGTGCAGGTTCGCCTGAAATCGACGGCCGCCGGGGTATTCGATAGCGACTCCACGCCCTATGCCGATCCTTATGAGTGGGTGCTCAACGGCACGTTCCTGCCGGCGACGCTCTACCAAGCGCGCGGCAAGTTCGTGCCGTACAGCCGACGGGAGACTGAGTGGTCGGACTGGATCGACGTCATGACGCCGAATGTCCGTCTGACGTCGGGGCTGGATTTTGATCCGTATGACGGCACGATCGGCTTCGACAACCTCGCCGACGATCTGAAGGATTACCAGGACTGGCTCGGTTCTGGCCGGCGGGAGATCCTCGAAAAGCTGGAGGAGATCAGCCTCATCGTAGCTGATCAGGACCTCGGAAACGCGGTCGAGCGCCAGAAGCTCCGCGAGCAGTTGACGGCGACGCGGGACAAGATCACCGCGGAATATACGCGCGAGGTGCAGGTCCTGGTGGCTGCCGATACGGCGCTCGCCAGTTCGATCACCAGCCTGACGACAAGCTTCAGCGGTTTTCAGTCGAGCGTCACGCAATCCCTTGCATCTCTCTCGTCTGCCGATCAGGCCCTGGCGCTGAGTGTTGAGGAACTGGAGGCGTCGGTCTTCGATCCGGCGACCGGCCTGCCGTCCGTCGCATCGGCCGTCTCTGCCCTGCAGGTGCAGGTCAACGGCCAGGGCGACGACATCGAGGCGATGGCCGATCAGATCGCCAGCCTCGAAACGCAGGTCGGCGACGTGTCGTCCTCGGTGAATGTTCGGGCGACGGCGGTGGCCGGCGGCTCCGGCGGGTTTTCCCGATGGGCCGTGCAGGTGAAAACCTCCACCAGCGATTGGTCGGCACAGGCCGGGCTTTATGTCGAAACCCATGCGACGCTTCCGTCGCGCATCCTCCTCGATGCCCAGCAGCTCTTTTTCGGGGACCTTTCCTCCGGCGCCGCGCCGATCAACCCGCTGGTCTATTCCGGCGGACGCTGGCGGTCGGAAGCGCAGGACATCGGCACGGTCTATGCCGGCACGATCAACTTCGGGAATGGGCGCGTCATCATCGACGAGAACGGAATTGTGGTTACGTCATGATCAGGACCCGCATCGGTATCGACTATGAAGGCGTCTCCTGCGTCAAAATCACCAAGGGTGAGCGCGATCCAATGATCGTGCCGGACGCGGAGAAGAGCGCATTCCATTACAACTCCAAATTCTCTGCAGACGTGAAACTGACGGCATTCGAGAGCACTCCGCCGGGAGGAACGCAGTATTGGCCCGCCGGAGCCAACGACAGCAATTACACAAAGAAACGGGCGAATATTACCGCCGGCGCGGACAACATCACCGTTTTGATCCGGAACTCTCATTTTCCGGGTCTTCCATACGCCATGCCTCTCTATGATCTGAAAATAAAGCGCAGATCAGACAGCCGATATCTCGACAACACTCGGGTTTACACACAGGGGAGCGAGGATCCGTCCGGCCGGGAACCTGGCTATCGAACCCTCATGAACTGGTACAATCAAGGTTGGCTTCGAAATGGCGGAGATAACAGCTGGGGATCTCCGACGCTCGGCAACGGGCTCTACTATCTGAATAACGCCTTTGGCCAGACCGATTTCACCAGTTACGAAAAGACGGCTGTCGTGTGGCGGTTGCCGGGGGATGACACCCCGCTGATCGACAGCGTGACGCCCTCGATCACGCCCGGGCTCAGGACGGTCGAAATCTCGGACACCTGGTGTCGTGTCGCCAAGCCGGGATATGACACACGGACGGCGACCCCGACGCAAATGGCGTTCGACAGCTCCGGTCAACCTCTCTCTGTGATCAAGGCAGGCGATGTGGCGCTGCCGGCGGGTGCGACGAATGAGATCGAGGTCGGGTTTCCCGGCGACAACTCCATGGTTTGCGACATTCTGCAATATGAGCAGGACGAAATCCGATACCCGATCAGCGGATATTTCACGGTGATGAACTGTGAATACTGGTTCTCGGGCACGAAGCTTTACATCTACAATCCCCAGACCGCATCCCGCGCGAGATACCTGGTCTTTTCCCGAAACGCAGCGGAGCCTACCTCCGGCAACAACAATGTGCTTCGCCAGTTCAACGATGGGACGCAGGATGTTGTCCAGTTCCTTCGTCCCGGTGCGGGCAATGACCCGTCTCTCGCTGACATTATCCTCGATAGCCGCTGGCCTGCGCTCCAGATGCTTGCCGAGGGCTATATTCCAGTGTCAGCGCAGAGCAATAAGGTGCCGCCTAGCGTCAATACAGGTATTGCAGTCGACGTTCCGTTCGACGGGGCCGGGTTCTTCCCGTTCGTGAAGTTCTCCCTGCACATGCAGAATGGCTTCTACGGCGAAAAAGTGCAGGCCCCGTCTGCGAGATTGATCGAGAGTTACAATAACTCCTTCCGTTACGTTGCTGAAAATACAGTGTTCTGCGTCCTGACCGGCAACAATGCCAGGTTCATCTCTTACGAGGGGAACCCGATATCTGAACGGCACAGCACTTCGTCCGGGTGGCAATACGACTACTCGGCCAACACCCTTCTCGGCATTCGCTACTACATCCTTGGCATCCCCGCTCCATGAGGTAACCCATGTCCATCAGGCCCGAAATCGCGCTCAACGAGCTGCGCCTGTTCAACAAGCTGCTGGAAAACAGATGCCTGCAACTGGCCCAGCAACTCGCCGACGTCGCCGCCGAACGTGACCAGGCGCTCGCCGATCGCGACGCGATCCGCTCCGAACGCGACGACCTGCTGATGGAGCGCAGGGTCGAGGGGGAGCGTCATGGCTCTGCTGAGTGACTATACGGCCGGCACGGTGACCGTCGCGGCCGGAGGCACGGCGGTGACCGGCGTCGGCACAGCCTGGCTGACGGCCGGGTTTCAGGAGGGTGATGAGTTCTTTGCTGCCGGCTGGCACGGCATCGTCCAGAGCGTCAACTCCAACACCTCGTTGACGCTCTACCCGACCGGCATTCGCGGCGCCGCACTCGCGGGTTCCGCCTACCGGCTGCGCTACCAGGGCGACGGCTCGCGGCTGACGGCGCAGGCTCGGCAGTTGATCGAGCTGCTCGGCGGTAACGGGAATATTCAGGCGCTTTCCGGCCTTGCTGGGGCGGCCAACACCTTCCCGATCTTCACCGGCGCCGGCACGATGGATTTGGCGACGCTGACGGCGTTCTTTCGGGGCTTGATGGATGCCACGGATGGCCCGAACCTTTATGGGCAGATGGGGCCAATCCCGGAGGCTCAACTGCCGACGCGCTTAAGCGCGGTGGATGCGTCATCGACACTCGACTCCATCACGGAGACCGGCTTTTACCTCATCGGTGTCGCCGCGTCGGTGGGACCAGTGCCCGGTCAGCGCGTCCTCGTCATGCATCAGCGATACTCCTCATCGGTCGCGATACAGACGGCTTGGATTTGGAGTTCCCGACCGCGGCAATTTTATCGGTATTACAACAATGGCGCCTGGAGCGTCTGGCAAACTGTTGGTGCGGAGATAGTCGGGCAAGCTCAACAGGTTGGCGGCGTTTCGACGGGGGCGATCTTCGAGCGCAGCAGCAATGCCAACGGCGAGTACGTGCGGTTTGCGGACGGGACGCAGATTTGCACGACGCTGGTCACTATCAAGGCCGAAGGCGATGCGACGACCGGGATTAAAAGTGTGTCCTGGACTTATCCCGCCGCGTTCAACGTCATTCCAGGCGTGCACATGTCGGTCATCACCAACAATCCGACACTGCGCGGTAAATCGACAGTCTCCAACAACGCCAGCCTCGCAAACCTCTATTATCAGGAAGACAGCACCACTTCGGCGGCTGTCACTGCGAGGGCGACAGCAATCGGAAGGTGGTTCTGATGCACATTTCGTTCTCCCCAATGCGTCGCGACAACACGCTCGCAATCAGCAAGAGCGGCGACATCCTGACGATCAACGGCGAGGCCTTCGATTTCTCCGGCCTGCCGGACGGCGCGACGATCCCGGCCGGTGAAGTGCCTTGCGACTGGATTGTCGAGCCTGTCGAGCGGATCGGCGGTGATCTGCGCCTGACGCTGATCCTGCCGCATGGTGCCGATCCATCGGTTGACGTCGCCTTTCCCACGCCGCTGATCAACCCGCCTGACGGGCCGCTGGCGATCCCCTTCGATCCGCCGCCGGAACCTATGCCCGAAGTGCAAGACGAGGAGCCTGCCGATGTGGACGGTTGATCCTGCCAAGATCATCACGGCCGAACAGAAGGCCGACACCGCGCGCCAGGCGCTCTGCGACGCCATCAATGCCGAACGCGCCCGCCGCATCATCGCCGGAAAGATCATCAACGGCATTCATGTGACTGGCCGCGACGAGGACGCCCGCAACCTCACCAATCTGGCACTCGGTGCCCAGGTCCGCATTGCCGGCGGCGATTCCACGACACTGAAGACGTTTCGTGACGGCGACAACATCGACCACGATCTGACGCCGCCGGAGATCATGTCGCTCTGGCAGCAATCCTCCGAATACGTCTCGGCGCTCTATGCGGCGAGCTGGGCGCTCAAGGCGCTCGATCCCATCCCGGCGGATTTCGCCGACGATAGCTATTGGCCTGACTGAAGTTAATCGCAATTCACTGATTACTGGTATGGATCTGCAACCCAAAGCCGCCCACGTTTCTTGCCTCGTAAAGTGCGACGTTCGGATATCGGCTTGCGAGCTGAGCGAGCTTTTCTCTCATTGCTGAGGGGCAATCTTTACCAAAGATGAGTCCGTCAAGTTCGTTTGCGAAAAACCTGATGTCTTCTGGCGCGGTCGTCTTGTTTCGACCATCTCCCGAAAAAATGCGCCACTCACGCTCGTGAGCCCAGTCTTCGGTTTTCGTGAATATGAGTTGGTGCAAAACCCGCAATTTGTCCAAACGACGCAAGCCAGTTAGAAAGTCAACGATCTCCTGCTTTTCTGCTATTTGCGGCGCGTGTTTGGAGTAATTGACGCGTTGCGCCATCATGAATGCGCTGTCGAATGCCGGAATGGACCGGAAACGAAGAACAACTCCTTTGTGCTGCTCAGCATAGAAATTCCACATGTTTGCATTGTCTGGACGTTCGGTGAGACAGAGGACTTTGGCGGTCAATGCCTGCTCCTTCAGCCCCCTGTTTAATGCCGGCAGCTCGTCTTTCATGTTCCGGAATGATTGTTCCAGTGCCGAGCCCCAGTCGGCTGAGAATTCGTCCTTCGTCTTCTTCTGCTGTGCGGCTCGGGCAATTCCCATGAGTCTCCCAAATTTGGTCTCTCCGGGTTCCCGCTCGCCTTGATAGATCTGCCACAACACCTCTAACGCTTCAGGCACTACGTCAGCGGCGGTCACAGCCAGATCAAAATCGAATTGCATATCGAACGGATCGTTAAGGCATCCGGGAGTCGACCATCGAAGGGTTCTGTTCTTTAGAACGAGCTCCGCTGTTGAACTCGACATGTATTTGAAGAAGTGCGCGCGGTCATTGCGGGCACGTTCGCGCGTCTGTGAGAGCGTCAGATCGAATTCGGAGTATAGAGTCACCAGCACCGTTCTCCCGCCTCTTTCAGCATGACCGGGCGTCCGAATTCGGACGGTTCTTAATTCCCCCCGCGCGCGTACCTATGGACTGACATCGCCCGGCGAAAACCGGGCGGCCGGGGCATGGGGATGCCCCGAGCGACGGGATTCTAGTTTGGGACAGGAACCCGTCCGACAGCAAGTATGCACAACCGTCGCACCCGTACCCTGCAGGGCAGATTAGGTGTGACCGAGTCGTGAGTTGTTTGAAATGGTGAATATGCGGCCGATCGAGCCCGCCAATCCTGCCGCCCCGTATATCGGGGGCAAGCGCATTCTTTCGAAGGAAATTATCCACAGGATCAACCGAACGCCACACGAAGCCTATGCCGAACCGTTTGTCGGCATGGGCGGTGTTTTCCTGCGCCGTAGTCAGGCGCCGAAGATGGAAGTGATCAACGACATCAATGGCGATGTCGCAAACCTCTTTCGGATCCTGCAGCGGCACTATCCACAGTTCATGGAGACATTGCGCTTCCAGATCACGTCCAGGCGTGAGTTCGATCGGCTGTCCCGCACCGATCCGTCGACCCTAACCGACTTGGAGCGGGCGGCGCGCTTCCTCTACCTCCAGCGCCTGGCTTTCGGTGGCAAGGTTCGGGGGCAGAATTTCGGAGTATCGATGAATGGCGGCCGGTTCAATCTCCTGAAGCTCGCGCCGCAGCTTGAAGATATCCACGAGCGTATGGCGGGCGTCGTCATCGAGAACTTGCCGTGGCGAACCTTCATCGAGCGCTACGATCGGCCGGGCATGCTTTTCTATCTCGACCCGCCCTACTGGGGCAGCGAGGACGACTATGGGAGGGAGGTCTTCAGCCGGGCCGAGTTCGCGGAAATGGCCGATGTTCTCGGCAAGGTTAAAGGCCGCTTCATCCTATCGTTAAACGCCGTTCAATGCGTCTATGAAACCTTTTCCAACTTCTCGATCGAGGAAGTCGACTGCACCTATTCCGTCGCCGGCCGTGGCCATAGCAAAGAGGTGAAAGAGGTGATTATATCCTCTTCTGGGTAAAGGAAGGGGAACCCGAATGCGAGTCTTTGCAAGCTGGTCGGGTAAAACAAGCCAAGAGGTCGCCACGATTTTCAAAAAGTGGATCCCAAACGTCCTGCAGGACATAGAGGTCTACGTTTCATCCCAGGATATTGAAAAGGGTGACCGCTGGCTGGCTAATGTGAACTCAACCCTACAGGACACAAACTTCGGCATCAGTGTGATCACCGCTGCCAACGCGACTGCTCCCTGGATCCTCTATGAGGCCGGAGCGATTGCAAAAAGCCTTGGTGAAGGGCGGCTTATCCCGGTGTTGTGTGGTGTTCAAGGCTTCGAGATTCCCAACCATCCGTTGACACAATTCCAGTACATTAAGGCCCCTGATGCGGAGCAGCTGTTGGCTTTGGTTGTGAGCTTGAATGAACATGTCGAAAAGAGGCTACCGGAAGACCGATTGAAGGAAACCTTTCGGAAATGGTACCCGGATTTTCTCGAAGACTATAAAAAGGTCTCTTTTGCCCCCCCTCCAGCCAAAGATGTCGAAGCCGACCCTGTCTCGACTCTGGTGCTTCCGATGCTCGAGAGCTTGATGAAAGAGCTGCGGGATCTCAAGATGGATATGCAACAGGTCAAGGCGGGCGCCCAATATCAACTCAGCCAAGCTTTGATCTCGGAGGTTCTGCGCTCGTCGCATTCAAAACGAGACCATACTATCTCCGCTAAGGACCTAAGCGAATTTGCGCACCTCGGCACCGTACACGCGAGAAATGTCAACAGGATCGTTGCAGATGCGATCACCGCAACGAAGCTCAAGGACGTGTCCGACCTAGCAGATGGAGAGAACGATAAAGGCGAGTGAACAGAGCGCTTGATCCCGAAACCGTCAGACGAGCGGCTCCTCGTCCTCTTCCTGCTTCAGCGGGTCGAGCACTTCCGGCCCCTTGCTGCGGATCGGATTGATCGGCCACATGATCATCAGTTCGGAGGGGAACGGCTTCAGGAGATCGGCCGGGTCCGGCTCTTCGGAAAGCCAGCGCTCATAGTCGGCCGGGTGCAGGATGACCGGCATCCGGTCATGGATCGTCTCCATCATCTCGTTTGCCGCACAAGTGAGGATAGCGAAGCTCCGCTCCTCATGGGCGCTGTCGGTGCGACGTGACGAATAGATGCCGGCCAGCGCAAACTTGCTGCGGTCCTTCATGGCGATCGCGTAAGGCTGCTTGTTTTTGCCCGTGCCGTGAATGTCCTTCCACTCGAAGAAGCCGTCGATCGGCACCAGACAGCGCCGCCGCTCATAGGCGCTCTTGAACGAATTGTTGGTCGCGATGCCTTCGCTTCGCGCGTTGATCATCGGCTTCTTCGCCTCCCGGTCCCAGCCCGCAATGAAGCCCCAGCGGCCGACGACGAAAACCGGCGCCATCTGCCCGCTCTCGCGCACCACGTCGCGGATGATGATCGGATAATATTCGCTCGGCCGTCCGTCATAGCGCGGGAACTGATTGTCGAGGCCGCCGACGTCGAGCGGCTTCGCAAAGCCGAAGCCGGCCATCATCTCCTTCAGGTTCGTCTCGATGAAGATCCTGCCGCACATGATCACTCTCCCTCAAAGCGCCAGTTGCTATGGCTATGAGCTCCGCCCATCTGGCCGTCCGCTGGAATGTCCCGATAGACCCGGGGACGATCCACGACAGTAAACTTCCGCATCACGGCTCTGGCAATATCCTTGGCGGCCTCGAAACGGGCGGCGTCCCATTCGCCCCTGGACGTCCACCGCCTAGCGTCTTCGTCATCGATATCGAAGAGCGCCGTGAGGACGGTGAGGTAGACATCATGCCTGTCGACCGGTTCGCCGCCGCACTCGAAAGCATAGGGCCTCAATCCCTCGTCCATGATCCTGGTGGCGATCGCGTGCAACGACCCTTTTTCGCGCTGGCGGTATCGGCCTGTGCCGGCAAAGCCGTTCAATGTGGGCTGGCTCAAACAGTCGATCTGGATCCTAATGGCGGAGGTTAATCTCTTTTGCAGGTCTTCGGGCATGCGGAATGGCTCTCGTGTTCGAGACCGGCCGCATCGGTCATAGGGTTGATGATCCGCCCGCCTGCGGATGAGGTGAGAGATGGCGCCGAACGCGTGTGGAGTCAAGGGCGCCTCAGGAGCCCGTTCGCTCCGAACCGCCACCTACCCGCAACGACCATTTAAGGGGCCTTTGGGCCGGTCTTAAGCGATGCCCCAAATCGGGCTTTGTCTCGGCCCTCCATCAGTCGCCCTCAACCTCAGTTGAAAGAGGATAGCGGGAGTGCAAAACTGGAATTTCAATACCGGGATCGAGGGGGAGAATTATGAAACAACTGCTTTTAACCGCGATGCTTCTTCTAGGCTTTGCGGGCTCCACGTTATCTGAACAACAGCCTCCCATTGAGGGCGGGGAACTCACCACAGAACAAAAGCTTGAAAGGTGGATCGAGAAGAATCCGGACTCGTGGCGGGGTTTACAGGGAAGCTTGGAAAATGCGGGCGGCGACCCGCCGCAGCGGGCACAAATTCTAAAGGCTTTAGAAACCCTCGGTGCGGCTGTCGGGGAATATGGCTATGAGAAGATTAAGCAGGCCTACACAGAGCGCGAAAGGATAGCTGCAGAAAAGGCGGCAGCAGAGAAGGCCGCGGCGGAGAAAGCTGCTGCAGAGAAAGCGGCCGCGGAACAGGCGGCAGCCGAGCAAGCTTCCCGCAATGCCAGATTGGACACCGATATGGACGCCATTCGCCAGCATCACGCGACACCGGATCAGGTTAAGGAAGAAAAGAAGCAATTGGGTAGCCAGTGGTAGTGGGCCGAGGCTCCACCGAACAGCTTCGGGCGCACACATCAAAATTCCGGAACCAAGTGTCAAAGTTCCGGTTTTTCGCGTCCGGCTACATCCGGCTACAGTCTACTACGAACTGGAAATGGTGGGCCCGGAGGGACTCGAACCCCCAACCAAGCGGTTATGAGCCGCCGGCTCTAACCATTGAGCTACAGGCCCGCCGTAAGGCAAAGGTAAGGCGCAATGGCTCGCCTCTCCTCAGGGGTCGCTCTACCGCAAATCATCAACGGCCACAAGTCGTTGCCGCAATAGCTTCACAATCAACCGGCACGTAGACCTGCCGAGGCGCGAATGTGCAGAATCGATTCCGGTTCGACAAGGCGCGCTAAAGGTAGGATATCATCGTAGCAGGCTCGCGGACCGACATCCCTTGCCGCTCAAACAGATCGGGGAGAATACCATGCGCCTTGCGCTTTCGTCGTCGCGTCTCGTCCTGGCAACCCTTTTGGCAGGCGCAGTTACCGCCGCAGCCGGCCAGGCGTCGGCGCAGGAGTTCCGCCCCCGCGACCCGGTTATCAGCATCTCGGGCGAAGGCGAAGCTTCGATCGCGCCTGACATGGCGGTCTTGACACTTTCCGTCGTGCGCAACGGGCAAACGGCCGAAGCCGCACTTTCGGCCAACAGCGCAGCCATGAAAGAAGTCCTCACTGCAATCAAGGCCGATGGCGTCGCCGATCGCGATATCCAGACGAGCAACTTTTCAATCTACCCCCAATACCGCCATTCCGAGCCGAAGAACGGCGTCGTTGATCCACCGGAGGTCGTCGGCTACGAGGTCGCCAACACGCTGACGCTGAAGGTCCGCGACCTCGATAAGCTTGGCGCCCTCATCGACCGCTCCGTCAAGCTTGGCGTCAATCAGGGCGGCCAGATCGTCTTTACGAACGACGACCCTGAAGAGGCCATGACCGAAGCACGCAAGGCAGCCGTCGCAAAGGCGCTCGCCAAGGCGAGGACGCTGACGGAAGCAGCAGGCGTCAAGCTTGGACGTGTCCTGGAAATCAGCGAGAATGCTGCCCGCCCGATGCCGCAGCCGATGATGCGTATGGCGATGGCGAAGGACATGGCAGCCGAAGCCGTACCGGTCGCAACTGGCGAAAACACCTATACCGTGACCGTCAACGTCACCTTCGCCCTCGAGCAGTGAGATCAAAAACAGACGCCCCCGCCGGTCGATGAGACCGGCGGGCGCTTTCCTCCGCCACCGGGCGATGGAGACGGAAGGATCCGTTACCCTTCCTAACGGCGGATCAGGGGGCAGCCGCGCACGTTGGCGAAAACCACGCGATCGGGGCCGCGTCGTCCGAAACCGACGACGGAGACGGTGCGGCGCGAGACGTCGACGACACGGGTGCGGCGCAGGCCCATGCGATCGGCCTTCCGCTCGGCAAGCCAGGGTGCGCAGCCACGCGGCCGGTGGTCCGGCCGCCAATGACGATCGCGGTCGCGGTCATGATACTGCACGTGAATGCCGAATTCCGGGCCGCCGGCAGCGGCAGTCGATGCGGTTGCGGAAAGGCCAGTGAGCGCGACGAGAGCGGCTATACCGGCTTTGACGATCATGCTGGTCATGGGTGTTTCTCTCCGAAATCCGGGCGGTAGCCCCTGGCCCGAGGTTGTTTCTCTCGCCGTTGCGGGCGATGGGCGTAACCCTAGATCCTCGCACCTGAACGAGGTCCGAATCCGGCATTCAGACATCATTCATCTGCTTTTCATGCGGAGAGATGCAGTACCACCTGGCGGGTATGCGGATAGTCTCGATGCTCGAAGAGATAGATGCCCTGCCATGTACCGAGCATCAGCCGCCTGTCATGAACGGGAATGCCGAGCGAAACGGCAGTGAGCGCCGCCTTGATATGCGCGGGCATGTCGTCCGGGCCTTCGGTCGTGTGCTTCACCCAGCGCATTTCGGGATCGTTCGCCGGTGGCACGAGGCGCGAGAAGAATGCCTTGAGATCGCGGCGCACGTCCGGATCGGCATTTTCCTGGATGATCAGGGAGCAGGACGTGTGGCGCACGAAGACGGTCAGCAGCCCCTCGCCCACCCCTTGGCCACGCACGAAATCCTGTACCGGCTGGGTGAATTCATAGAGCCCCTGGCCTCTCGTGGAAATCGAGATCACGGTCTGGGGCATGGGGCTTCCTTTCATCAGGTACCGGCGGATGCCGGCACCTTTAGCACCAAGCTGGGCTAGATCGACAGAAAGCTCTGGAAGCCACCGTAAATCATCCGTTTGCCGTCGAAGACTTCTTTCCAGTCGTCTCCGGCAAGCCGCGGATCGGCCATCACCTTCTTGTTGATCTCGTCACGACGGGCGCGGCTTTCGTAGGTGATCCAGGAAAAGATGACGATCTCGTCCTCCTTCGCCTGCACCGCGCGCGGAAATGATGTGAGTTCGCCATAAGGCACGTCATCGCCCACGCATTCCACATAGGTCAGCGCGCCATGTTCCTTCCAGACGTCGCCGGCAACGCGCGCTATCTTCTTGTATCGTTCCAGATTGGCCTTGGGTACGGCAACAATGAATCCATCGACATAGGACATGGTCGTCTTCCTTTAGAGCTGAACAATCCAAGGACGGTCGAACAACCGCAAATCCGACATGGCACCGAGATTTTTCTCTGTTGCCCTCTCCGCTTCAGAACTTTCCGGGTTCAGGAGACGAAAGTTCCTCGATCGAATCCACACGATCGGGGTAAAAAGCGACATGCTCCTTGATCCCTGCCACCGCCTCATAGGGGTTCTCGTAAGACCAGACGGCATTTTTCGATCGCTCGCCGCCAAGCGGGATGCTGAAATAGGAAGCCTCGCCCTTATAGGGGCAATAGCTCTCGTAGTCCGTCCGCTGAAGAAGCGACATGTCGACATCCTTGCGGGGAATGTAGTGCACCGCCGGATAGGATGCCTCCTGCAATGTCAGCGAGTTGACGCTGTCGGCGATCACCTTGCCGCCGAGCGTCACTCTCACCCGGGCCGGATTGTGCTTGACGGTGATTGGATGATCAGGCCCCGGAATCTTCTGCGCTCTTGTGTTCATGGCTTCGCCCTTTCGGCTTGGTCTTACAAGACCGGGATATAGGGCGCAGAGGGTCGTCACCAAGCGGCCACGGCGGAACAGTGCCGTCGCCGGTAGCAGACAATCGCCTGCCTAGAATGCCGTGATCACACTGATTCCGGGCGTTTCGGATGTGTCGAGCGTCATCAGCGCCGGCACGGCGGCTTCCAGGCTGATCCGCCTGGCGATGAGCTGCTGAGGCTTCATCTTGCCCGTCGTCAGCATGGCGAGCATGGCGTCGTAACGCCAAGCCTGCATGCCGTGGCTGCCGTAGATCTCCAGTTCGTGGCCGATCACCTGCGCCATCGGAATTTTTGGTGTGGCATGTTCGCCGAGCATCAGGCCTATCTGCACATGGCGGCCGCGCCGGCGCAGGTTCTTGATCGAATTGAAGCAGGTGACCGGATGACCAAGCGCGTCGATCGAAACGTGCGCGCCGCCCTTGGTGATCTCGCGCACAGCCTCGACCACATCCGCCACCGAACCCGCGTTGATCGTCGCCACCGCGCCGCATTGACGGGCAAGCGCCAGCTTGTCCTCGGCAAGGTCGATACCGATCGCATTCGCCCCGAGTGCCGTGGCGATCATGATCGCCGACAGCCCTACCCCGCCACAGCCATGCACGGCCACCCAGTCGCCCGGTCCGGTGCGGGCCTGGTCGGCAACCGCGCGGAAAGAGGTCGCAAACCGGCAGCCGAGGCTTGCCGCCGTCGCATCGTCGATCTCGTCCGGCAGATGCACGAGGTTCGTGTCGGCATAATCGATCGCCACGTATTCCGCGAACGAGCCCCAGTGGGTGAACCCCGGCTGGAACTGGTTGGGGCAGACCTGCTGGTTGCCGGAATGGCATTCGGCGCAGTGGCCGCAGCCGGAAACGAAAGGCACCGTCACCCGGTCGCCGACCTTGAAGCGCATCACACCCTTGCCCGTCGCGACGATCTTGCCGGCAAGCTCGTGACCCGGCACATGCGGCAGGCGGATATCCGGGTCGTGGCCCATCCAGCCATGCCAGTCGCTGCGGCAGAGCCCGGTCGCGCCGACCTTGATCACCACGCCGCCGAACGTCGGCTCAGGATCCGGAAGATTGCGGATTTCCGGCGCCTTTTCAAAGGCATCGTAGAACATGGCTTTCATGATGGCATTCCTTGTTTGGTGGCGGCAACATAACCCGCTTCGCCGCGTGATCAACCGGGTGTTCGCCCCGACGGCTGATGCACCCTGATGACCTGAAGAAAAGCATCACCGTAGCGTTCCAGCTTGGACTGCCCGACGCCGGAAATGCCAAGCAATGCATCGCGGCTCTTCGGGCGTTCGGTCGCGAACGCGACCAGGGTCGTGTCCGGAAAGACGACATAGGGCGGCACCGACAGTTCCCTGGCAATCGCCGTGCGGGCGGCACGGAGGGCCTCGAAGAGTTCCAAATCGTGGCCTTGCAGCTGCAACTTGGCATTCGCCGAACTGGGCGAAGCGCTTCTCGCTGCCTTGCCCGTTGTCGGACGATCCTTGCGGAAGCGCACCTCGCGCTCTCGCTTGAATACGGCCCGGGCCTCCGGCTCCAGCCTCAGCGCGCCGAAGGCGTTGTGATCGACGCTGACGAAGCCCGCGGCAAGAAGCTGGCGGTAGACCGATTGCCAGGTCTTCGAAGGGATATCCTTGCCGACACCGAAAACCGGCATGTCCACATGGCCGAAACGGGTGGTCTTTTCGTTGACGGTTCCAAGCAGCACATCGACGAGGTGGCCGGTTCCGAAGCGCTCCCCGGTTCGATAGACCGCAGCCAGCGCCTTGATCGCGGCCTCCGTACCGTCCCAGGTTTCGACCGGCTTGAGGCATGTATCGCAATTGCCGCATCCGCCTTGATGCATCTCGCCGAAATGCGCCAGGATCGCCTGCCGGCGGCAGCCCGGCGTCTCGCATATCGCAAGAAGCGCATTGAGCTTGGCACGCTCGACGCGCTTGATGTCGTCACCCGACGTGCCCTCGTCGATCATCCGCCGGCGCTGGATGACGTCCGCCATGCCATAGGCCATCCAGACCTCGGACGGAAGGCCGTCGCGGCCGGCGCGCCCGGTTTCCTGATAATAGGCCTCGACCGACCCCGGCAGGTCGAGATGCGCCACATATCGCACGTTCGGTTTGTCGATCCCCATGCCGAAGGCGACGGTCGCGACAAGGCAGAGGTTCTCATCCTTCAGAAATGCATCCTGATGAGCGTCGCGGACCTGCCGCTCCATTCCGGCATGATAGGAAAGTGCACGAATGCCCTGCCCGTTCAGCCATTCGGCCGTATCCTCGACCTTGGCGCGCGAGAGGCAATAGACGATACCGCTCGAACCCTTGTGGCGCGACAGGAAGCGCAAGAGCTGCTGGCGCGGCTGGTCTCGTTCGACGATCTCATAGGAAATGTTCGGGCGGTCGAACGAGGTCGTGAAGACTTCCGCCGAACGGAGCGCCAGCTTGTCGACGATATCGTCGCGGGTATGCGGATCGGCGGTCGCCGTCAGCGCGATGCGCGGCACGCCCGGATACTGTTCGGCGAGCCGGCCGAGTTCGCGATACTCCGGCCGGAAATCATGTCCCCACTGGGAGACACAATGCGCCTCATCGATTGCGAACAGCGCGATCCGCACATTGCCGATCATCTCCCGGAAACCGGACGTGACGACACGCTCGGGCGTCACATAGAGAAGCTTCAGATCGCCGGCGGCGATCGCCCGGCGGACATCGACAAACTCCTCGCGCGTCAACGACGAATTGAGCGCTGCGACACGTATGCCGAGCTGCTTCAGCGCCTCCACCTGGTCCCGCATCAGCGCGATCAGCGGTGAAATCACGATGCCGACGCCGCCCCGGCAGAGCGCGGGAATCTGAAAGCACAGCGACTTGCCCGCTCCTGTCGGAAAAAGCACGACTGCATCGCCGCCCGACACGACCCGATCGACGACGGCGGCCTGTTTGCCGCGGAAAGCGGAATAACCATAGACATGCTTCAGGACGGCAAGCGGGTTCCCCGCACCGTCGCGATCGAACAGGAGATCGGTCGTATTTTCGGTTTGCTGCATCGAATCGCTTTTACATGAATGCCGGCACTATGACACCGGCGACGCGCCGGCAGCGAGTGCCACGCGCCAATCAGAATTCCGGAAAGCCCCGCTTGCGCCACTCGCTTTGCGGCACCGGTGCGCCGACATCGAATGCGAAGGAGACAACCTTGGTCGCATCTTCATCGATTTCGCAACGAAAACTGAGATTGTACCACTGCGCGTTTGCCCGGAAAGCACCGCTCCTGACCTCCAGGACGTTTCCCTGCGGCAGACGGTAGACCTGTACGATTTCGGGCCGATATCGCGGAGAGGCATGGCGCAACTGTTCTTGCATCTCCGTAGCGCAAAGCTGGCCGGCCCGCACACCGCGCGGCACATTGCCCATCGCCGTCGTAGCCACGGGATCGTTCGTCTCTCTTTGCGAGAACAGCGTCTTCGCCTCCGTCAGTTCGGTGGTTTTTTTCGCCGGTGGCGTTTTAGCCGGCTCGCCTTCGGGCTGCGCTGCGGGAGAGGGAGCGACGATATCCGCTTTGGTCGCGTCCGGGGAAGTCTCAGAAGACGGGCCGTTCTGTCGCCGCTCGGCGGCTGCAATATCGACCTCCGGCACAGTGATATCGTCAGGCACGGGATTTGCCGGAGGCTCTTCGGCGACGACCGGCTCCTCCTCCGAAGGTTTCGGCGGCTCGGCGGTCTCGGTATCCGGTCGGGTTTCGGCCGGCGGCATCTCCGCCTCCTCCGAGGCATTTCCGGTTTCGGTTTTCTTCGATCCGCTATCTTTTTCGCCAAACTCGAAGACCGGACGCAGGACCGGGATAGGCTGTCCCCCAGCCTGCTGGTTCGCAGGAGGCTGCTCGTCCGGTTTGGCCTCCTGCTGTTGCGGCGGCTCGGAAGGAGGCGGTGGGGGCGGCTCTTCTTGTTTGGTCTCTTCCTGTTTCGGCGGCTCAGGCGGAGGCGGCGGCTCCTCCTGCTTGGCCTCCTCCTGCTTCGGCGGTTCGGGCGGCGGGGGGGCCTCTTCCTTCTTCACCTCTTCCGGCTTCGGTTCTTCCGGAACGGGTTGCTCTTCCACCTTCTGTTCGGGCTCTTCCGGTGGAGGAACGATCTCGACGTTCACGCTCTCCTCTTCCTGCGGCTCCGAAAAATCGAGCGGCAGGTGAAAGAACAGCACGGCCGCGAAAACGGCATGCAGAAGGATGGAGGCCGGAATGCCCCATCCCATATTGCCGCGCCGCTTCCTGAGTTCGTCCGTCATGGAACCCGATGTAAGATGGAAAGTCGACAGGATCGAGTCCCGACCCATCAAAACAAAACAAATTCCATGTTGTCCGCGGCCTGTGGGACGTTCACTCGTGAGGTCAGTCGCATCGTGCATGAAATACGGAGGTCTTTTTAATCAGACCTCCGTATTTCATCTGCATCCAGACGACTTCTCGGTCTAATGGCCGGAACTGAAAGACCTCTGTGGTCCCACCTGCGCCACGACTTGGATAAACCGCCAATATGACCAGTTCGGTAGGTGCTTCTCTCAGCGCTATTACAGTTGCACTGTCGTCCTGACGCGCTGAATAGCTACGCCGCGTCGCATCGTAATAGTGAATGTCATACTCTGCTCCCCGCTTTACAACTTCGAACTTGCCGTCGGTGATTTGATCGCTGATCCACCCACCTTTGCCAGGCCTGACCAATCCGCCCTCAATAACATATGCACGCCCTTCGGACGCACCGCAGGATACCAATGCCTGTCCGTGGGCAGATGTTGTCCCCAGCGATAGAAGCAACATGCTGATCGCTCTGCCAAATACTCGCATCATAACACCTCCCGCCTACGATCTGTCTTCATACTTCCATCCCTGTCGGCGCATTCCGTTGTCAGGGTTGATTGGGTATCGATTGCAGATTAACGACTTCTGGCCGGACGCCACAGCAACCGGATACGCAGCGCCATGCCTACTGGCATTGCGCCGAACGGTTAGTCAGAGAGCATCTAACCTTCACCACGCCTTAGCTGAGGCCGGCGATCAGCTCGCGATACGCATTCTCGGGAAACGCCTTCATGGTGCGCGTTCTGACATTTCCACCCATCCCGAGGGCCAGAATGAAATGGGCCAGGACCGCATCGTCGGGCGCCTCGCACACTGCAACCATGTCATATTCGCCCATGGTCAGATAGAAATCCTTGAAAGAACCTCCCATTGCTTCCAGCGCTTTCTTGGCGGCATCCAGCCGTTTGGGTGACTCGCGCACGTTCTTGATGCCCTGCTCGGTCCAATTCAGCATCACGATGTAGGTCATTGCAGTTCTCCCATGCGGCACCTCCTCGCGGGGCGCCGCCCCAGTTCCGCATCTGTGAGGATGGTACTCCTCCAGGGAGAGGCGCGCAAACTTGCAACGAAAAACCCGGCCTGCCTTCGCAAACCGGGTTTCCAATCTTCGTCTCGTAACGCCCGCTCAGCTATCGAGGAAGCTGCGGAGCTTTCTGGAGCGGCTCGGATGCTTGAGCTTCCTGAGCGCCTTCGCCTCGATCTGACGGATACGTTCGCGCGTGACCGAGAACTGCTGGCCGACCTCTTCGAGCGTGTGGTCCGTATTCATGCCGATGCCGAAACGCATGCGCAGCACGCGCTCTTCACGCGGGGTGAGCGAGGCGAGAACGCGGGTCGTCGTCTCGCGCAGGTTCGCCTGGATCGCCGCATCAATCGGCAGAAGCGCGTTCTTATCCTCGATGAAGTCGCCGAGGTGGCTATCCTCCTCGTCACCCACCGGGGTTTCGAGCGAGATCGGTTCCTTGGCGATCTTCAGGACCTTGCGGACCTTTTCGAGCGGCATGGCGAGCTTTTCGGCCAGTTCTTCCGGCGTCGGCTCGCGGCCGATCTCGTGCAGCATCTGGCGCGATGTGCGGACGATCTTGTTGATCGTCTCGATCATATGCACCGGAATGCGGATCGTGCGGGCCTGGTCGGCGATCGAACGGGTGATCGCCTGCCGGATCCACCAGGTAGCGTAGGTCGAGAACTTGTAGCCGCGGCGGTACTCGAACTTGTCGACCGCCTTCATCAGGCCGATATTGCCTTCCTGGATGAGGTCGAGGAACTGCAGGCCGCGGTTCGTGTACTTCTTGGCGATGGAGATGACGAGGCGAAGGTTCGCTTCGACCATCTCCTTCTTGGCGATGCGCGCTTCGCGCTCGCCCTTCTGCACCATGTGCACGATGCGGCGGAATTCCGAGATCGAGATGCCGGTTTCGGTCGCCAGATTCTGGATCTCCTGGCGGATGTCGCGGATCGTCGTGTTCTCGGCGCGCGCGAATTCCTTCCAGCCACGAGCCGCCAGATTGGCGATCGACTTCATCCAGTTGGGATCGAGCTCGGCCCCCTGGTACTGTTCCAGGAACGAGTCGCGCTTGACGCCATAGGATTCGGCAAGACGCAGCAGGCGGCCTTCGTTCTGCACAAGGCGCTTGTTGATGTCGTAGAGCTGCTCGACGAGGGCGTCGATGCGGTTCTGGTTGAGCGACAGCGACTTGACCGCCGTGATCAGCTCGTCCTTGAGCTCCTTGTAGCGACGCTCCTGAGCGGACGACAGCGTACCGGTAGCGGCAAGCCGCTGCTCGACCTGCTGGTCCTGCAGCTTGCGCAGCTTCTTGTAGGTGTCGGCGATCAGGTCGAGGGTTTCCATCACCTGCGGACGCAATTCCGCTTCCATCGCGGCAAGCGACAGGTTGGACTCGTCGTCGTCCTCTTCCTCTTCCTCGAGGGCCATGCCTTCACCGCCGACGGCGGTGATGTCGTCGTCATTGGCGGCGGAGAAGCGAGCCTTGCGGCTCTTTTCCTTCTCTTCCGCGGCCTTCCGGTCGGCCTCGATCTTCTCCGGGCTCTGGAACTGCGGCGCAGCCTTCGCCTCGGGACCGGAATAGGTCGTTTCGAGGTCGATGATTTCGCGCAGCAGCGTCGTGCCCTCATTGAGCTCGTCGCGCCAGATGATCAACGCCTGGAAGGTCAGCGGGCTCTCGCAGAGACCGGCGATCATCGTCTCGCGACCGGCTTCGATACGCTTGGCGATCGCAATTTCGCCTTCGCGCGACAGAAGCTCCACCGACCCCATTTCGCGCAGGTACATGCGCACCGGATCGTCGGTACGGTCGGTCGGTTCCTTCTTCTTGGCGGTCGCAAGCGCGGTACTGGAGGTGGTGGCGAGTTCGCCGCCTTCGCTCTCCTCGCCGTCGCTGTCGCCTTCGTCGTCGTCACCAGCGGCGGCCTCTTCCGCCTCCTCGTCCTCGACGACGTTGATGCCCATGTCGGAGAGCATCGACATCGTATCCTCGATCTGCTCGGAGGTGACTTCCTCCGAAGGCAGGACCGAATTCAACTCGTCCATGGTGACATAGCCGCGCTTCTTGGCGGCTTTGATCATCTTTTTGACCGCGTCGTCAGAAAGGTCGAGAAGCGGACCATCTTGCGTACCTTCGCGTTCGTTATCTGCTTCTTCGGTTTCTTTGACTTTTGTTGCCATGTATTTCGTCGCTTTCCCTGAACGCCACTTTTGCCGCGCTTCGTGGCCATCGGCTCAAGACGGAATTGACCGCCTTCACCGCGAATCACTGTTCAACACGTAACGGAATGACCTTTAATTCCCGATTACCATTCGGCGGTCGCTTTTGACGCAGGACCGTCCTGTCAGAAGATCACCGGTCATGTTCGGTGCTATTGACCCACTCCGCCTGTTCTGCCTTGAAATGGTGATTCCCACAAATTAACGTTCCGTCAAGCCTTTCCAGAGCCCATGCCCAGGAAAAGTGGAAAAACCCGCCCAAGACAGGCCTAATAGGGGGACGCTCACCAGATTTACCCGATATGTAGGCGGCACGCCCTCAAAGACAAGGGTTTGCACTTGCACAAAGGACGCAGCCTCAGTCCCGCCGCATCACTTAATGGGAAGCGCCGTCATACTGAGTTATCGTGAGTGCCCTGAGATCGATCTCCGGCACGCATCTTAAATTGATTGCCGTCATTTCTGTTCCATCCGGCATAGTCGCCTCGCTGAAAGGTGCAATGCCGCAATTGGCACAGAAATAATGGGCAATCACATGCTTGTTGAACTGATAGGTCGAAAGGTTTTCGCGAGATGTCGTCAATTCGAACTGGCTTCGCGGCACGAAAGCCAGCAGCGAGCCTTTGCGGCGACAGATGGAACAGTTGCATTCCAATGCCTTGTCGAACTCGCCCTCCGCATCGAAAGCAATTTCGCCGCAATGGCAGCTCCCCGAAATATGCATCGCCATCCATCTCCTCCTCATTCGCGCCGGCGTAGATTAGAGCGCCCAGATTATTCGGCAAGAGCGTAGCCTCACGGTGTCGCGGGCTAGCCGTGGCTGACGGCGGCCCCCTTCACGCGGCCGGATAGCACGCCGAAACCATCGATGATCGCTTCCTGGTTTTCCATACGCAGGATTTCGAGCTGCACTTCCGAAAGCGCCCTGAGCAGCGGCTCGATCTCGCCGGCATCACCCGCCTCCGTCGCCTCAGCAATTTCGCGCTCGAGTTCGATCTTCTGGAGCCGCAGCGCCTTGGTGCGCTTGTGGAGAGACAGCGCTTGGCGATAGCCTTCGCGAGCGTCCTCCATTGCCGCCTGCTCGGTTGCAGTCCAGAGCCGCGCATTGCGAATCTGCTGGTCGAGAGACCTCAGCAGACCGTCGAAACCCTCGGCGGAAAGCCGCTTTACCAGGTATTCGCGCGAAAGATTGGCGCCGGCGGTCGCCGCTGCCGGCAGCATGGCAGACCAGAAGCGCTGCAGATCACGGTTCTCGAAATCGATAGCGGCGATCTCGTCATATTCTTCCAGGAGAAGCTGCGGATGGTTGACGATGGTGAGCGCCAGCACGCTTTCCCGAAGCGCCGACAGATCGCCATAGCCGCGAACGAGGCCGGAACGGGCAAGCCGGTCGGAGATGCCGACGCCCCTCCCGGCGGCGCGCGGCCCTTGCGGCGTGCCTCCCTGCCCCATCCTGCCACCGCCGCCGCGCTGAAAACCCTGTCGCCGGTCGTTGCCGCCCCGCGGAACCGGCGCGAAGAAGCTGTTGAGACGGTCGCGGATATCCTGCTGATAATAGCGGCGCACATTCTCATCGGCGATGACCGAGATGATCTGCTTCAGCCGCGCCTCAAGCTCGGCACGCTTTTCCGGTGTGTCGAAATTCGCGGAAGCCGCCTCGCGCTGCCAGATCACGTCCACCAGCGGCTTGGCTTCAGACAGCACCTTGTCGAAAGGCGCGCGACCCTCATGCTTGACGAGATCATCCGGATCCTTGCCATCCGGCAGGAGTGCGAAG
This sequence comes from Rhizobium sp. YS-1r, assembly GCF_000757525.1. Lineage (NCBI taxonomy): Bacteria > Pseudomonadati > Pseudomonadota > Alphaproteobacteria > Hyphomicrobiales > Rhizobiaceae > Rhizobium > Rhizobium sp. YS-1r. The sequence goes on from NZ_JPYQ01000006.1 coordinate 652,315, forward strand.
CGCACCGAACGCCCGGGCTTCAGCAAAGGCAGTGCCAGATCGGCAGCCCGGCTTGCGGCGCGCAACCCGGCGCCGTCACCGTCGAAGCAGAGGATCGGTTGCGGCGACATCTTCCAGAGAAGGTCGAGCTGGTTTTCCGTGAGAGCTGTGCCGAGCGGCGCCACGGCATTGTCGATGCCCGCCTGGCTGAGCGCGATGACGTCCATATAGCCCTCGACGGCGATGATCGTGCCGGCCTCGCTTTTGCCGGCACCCGCTTGAGCTGCCCGCCGGGCGCGGGCGAAATTGTAGAGCACCTGCCCCTTGTGAAAGAGCTCGGTTTCCGGCGAGTTCATGTATTTGGCCGGCGCATCCGGTGACATGGCACGACCGCCGAAAGCGATCACCTTTTCCCGCGAAGACAGGATGGGGAACATGATGCGGTCTCGGAAATAGTCGTAGGAAACCGGAATGTCGTCGCCATGCCGCACCAGCCCGCAAGCCTCGATCTGTTCCTTCGGCACACCCTTGCCGGCCAGGAACTCCTTGAGTGCATTGCGGCTTTCCGAAGCGTAGCCGAGCCTGAAGGTCTCGATGGTGCGGCCCGTCAACCCGCGGTCGCGCAAATAGGCGCGCGCCTTGGCACCGCCGGCACTCTGGAGCTGGTCCTGAAAGAAGCGCGCCGCCATCTCCATGACATCAAGCAGCGACATGCGCTCCTTCTCGCGCTTCTCGGCCTGAGGGTCCGGCTGCGGCAGGGCAATGCCTGCGAGGTCGGCAATCTGCTGCACCGCCTCGGGAAAGCTCAGGCCTTCGAGATCGGTCAGGAAACGGAAATGATCACCTGAAACACCGCAGCCGAAGCAGTGATAGCGGCCCTTGCGGTCCTCGCAATGAAAGCTCGGGCTCTTCTCTCCGTGGAAGGGGCAGCAGGCCCAGTAGTCGCCGCGCGAGACATTGGTCTTCCTGCGATCCCACGTCACCCGGCGGCCGATCACGGCCGATATCGGCACACGGTCGCGGATTTCATCGAGGAAACTGTTGGAAAAGCGCATATTCACCTCTGGGCCAGCTTCCATATAAGCAGAGCGGCACCGCAACACCACTGCCAAGCAAAATACTGCCCGCTATTCACAGGCTTGACTACCCGCACCCATGTATATACATTTGTCCATACACGTGGCGCATTACGTGCCTGAAGGCAACTGAAGTCTTTTGGGTACCGCCATGAATCATGAGCAAGAAGCGCTCTCCATCTTCGAATGGAACGAAGACAAGCGGAGAACCAGTCTTGAAAAACATCAGATTGATTTCGAAGATGTGGTATTCGCCCTCCAAGAGCCCCGTCTTGAATTGCGCTCGGATCGAAACGGAGAAGTCCGCATCCTTGCAATTTGTCCCAATACAGAGCGCCTCATAGCAGTCGTTTAGACGATGAGAGGTGAAAAATGCCGGATCATCTCAGCACGAGCGGCCAGACAGAATGAGCAAAGACTCTATTACCACCGTTACCCTCGATGAACTTCGCTTGAAGCGTGCGCGAGGCGAAAAAGGCCAGACCGATTGGGCGCGCGTCCAGGCCATGACCGACGAAGATATCGATCATGCAACTGCGGGCGATCCCGATTGGGCGGAGTTCCAGGATATCGACTGGTCCAACGCCGTTCTCGTCGTGCCGAAACCCAAGAGGTCCATTTCCATTCGTGTGGATGACGAGATCATCGATTTCTTCAAATCCACTGGCAAGGGATACCAGACCCGCATCAATGCCGTTCTGCGGCATTACGTGCGCCAGCAAAAGCGCCATAAGAAATAGAACTGCCCCGCCCCGCTGCCACCAAGTCCATGGCCGCGGGCAAGAGGTACAGACCAGCAAAAAACGGGAATCCGATCATCGGAATCCCGCTTTTGAATTCCATTCAAGATTCAAGCCGCAAGCTTACTTCAAAAGCTCCTTCACCACGCCGGAGGCCTTGGCGAAATCCATCTGGCCCGGATATTTTTCCTTCAACGCGGCCATCACCTTGCCCATGTCGCGGAGGCCCTGGGCTCCCATTTCGGCGATCGTCGCCTGAACGAGCTCGCCAACCTTTGCATCCGAAAGCTGCTCAGGCATAAAGCCCTTGATGATGTCGATTTCCTCGCGCTCCTGGGCGGCGAGTTCGGCGCGGCCGGCATCCTCATAGATCTTGGCCGATTCCTCGCGCTGCTTCACCATTTTCTGCAGTATTTGCAGGATGTCGTCATCACTCACCGGATCCTTGCCGAGGCCGCGGTTCGCGATATCGCGGTCCTTGATCGCGGTCTGGATGAGACGCACCGTCGAAACGCGACGGTTGTCCTTGGCCTTCATGGCAGTCTTGAGCGCTTCAGAAAGCTTGTCGCGCATCATCGTCTTTTTCTCCTTGGGAAAAGCTTGCGCAGGCACCGGGAATTGTGGCTTTTCCTTGTCATTCCGTTGCAGTCATAGACGACCGGTTCGGATCGATCAAATCAATTCACCCGAGCCCCTAAATTCCGGAGGTTTCAATCCCCATGGATTTCTTGGCGGGCGAGATTGACCACCCCGCCTGCTTTGTCTATTTTCCGGCACCTGCACGAGATTTAAATGTCAGGGTTTGCGCCGGGATACCCCGCGCGCCCTTTTCTGCGACTATAAATGGCCCTCACAGCCTGTCTCTTCAAGGGACGGGGCGGTGAGGCAGAAGGATGATCATGACCGCGACCGCTCCAACCACCGCCCCTTGGACCACGAAGAAACCCACCGCCGTTCTCGTTCTTGCCGATGGCACGGTGATCGAAGGAACGGGGATAGGCGCGACCGGCAAGGTAACGGCAGAAGTCGTCTTCAACACCGCGCTGACGGGGTACGAGGAAATCCTCACGGATCCGTCCTATCTCGGCCAGATCGTCACCTTCACCTTCCCGCATATCGGCAATGTCGGCACCAATGAAGAGGACATCGAGGACCTGACACCCGCCGCGCGGCGCGGCGCAGTCGGCGTCATCTTCAAGGCCGACATCACGGAACCCTCCAACTACCGTGCCGCCAAGCATCTCGATGCCTGGCTGAAGGCACGCGGCGTCATCGGCCTGTCCGGCATAGACACCCGCGCACTCACGGCCTGGATCCGGCAGAACGGCGCACCAAATGCCATCATCGCCCATGACCCGAACGGCGTCTTCGACATCGAAACACTCAAGGCCGAGGCCAAGGCCTGGAGCGGCCTCGAAGGTCTCGACCTCGCCAAGGAAGCGACCTCCGGGCAATCTTCTCAGTGGGTGCAGACGCCCTGGGTCTGGAACGAAGGCTACGGAGAACTCTCGCCGGAAGACGCAAAATACCACATCGTCTGCATCGACTACGGCGTGAAGCGCAACATCCTGCGCCTCTTCTCAGGCCTCGACTGCAAGGTGACCATCGTACCGGCCCAGACATCCGCCGAAGATATCCTCGCGTTGAAGCCTGACGGCATCTTCCTGTCGAATGGTCCCGGCGATCCGGCCGCAACCGGCGAATATGCCGTGCCGGTCATCCGTGACATCCTCAAGACGGACATCCCGACCTTCGGCATCTGCCTCGGTCACCAGATGCTCGGCCTTGCGCTTGGTGCCAAGACCGAAAAAATGCATCAGGGCCATCACGGCGCCAACCATCCGGTCAAAGACCACACGACCGGCAAGGTCGAGATCGTATCCATGAATCATGGCTTCGCAGTCGACTCGAAGTCCCTACCGGAAAGCGTTGAAGAAACGCATGTTTCGCTCTTCGACGGCACGAATTGCGGGCTGCGCGTTGCCGGCAAGCCGGTCTTCTCCGTGCAGCATCACCCCGAGGCGTCGCCCGGCCCGCAGGACAGCCACTATCTCTTCCGCCGTTTCGTCAACCTGGTGCGCGAACGCAAAGGTGAACCGGCGCTCGCTGAACGTTGACTTTCGCGGGCATTTGAAAAATCACGCAAGGCCTATTGACCTCAACTTTGGTTGAGGTCGCATAAGACCCCTGTTCATGTCGAACAGGGGTTTTTCTTATGAGCGAAATGAAGAGCGGACGCGTCGTTCGCGTCAATAGATTCTCGGTACCGGCAGGCGCCCGTGACGAGTTCATGAGGCTGATCGGAAGGACGCACGACGTCATACGCGCGCAACCAGGCTTTATTGACGACATGGTTCTTGAACAGAATTCAGGCGCCGAGACGTTCAATCTCATCACCATCCTCCAGTTCGAGGGCGAACACGTCCTTCAGCCGGTCATTGCGGCTGTAGCCAAAGCGGATGCTGCGGCCGGGATAGACCGGCAGATGCTGAGCCGGCGCCTTGGCGTCGAAACCCATGTGGCCTTCTATTCGCCCGTGATGTTGCCCGAGCTTCTTCCGGCTTGATCCGCTCTTTGACGCCAACGGCCCGCTGATCTTCAGCGGGCCTCCTGCATCCGGCGATGCAGCAGCAGCCAGAAGCGTCCGCACAGGAATGCCGCCGCCGCCGCAAGGCCGAGCACGAAGCCGAACCAGACGCCCACCCCCCGGAAGCCGAGCGGGAAGGCGAAAATCCAGGCACAGGCGAAGCCGATCGGCCAATAGGCGATCAGCGCCAGCAGCATCGGCACCCTGGTATCCTTGAGACCGCGAAGCAACCCTGCCCCCACCGCCTGCAAGCCATCGACGACCTGAAAAGCACCTGAAATGATGATGAGCGGCGCGGCAAATTTGAGCAGTGTTTCGGCATCGGGTCGCTTCATATCCAGGAAGAGCGAACCGAGCTCGCGCGGAAACAGAGCGAAAAGCACGCTCCCTGCCAGCGTAAAGCAGATGCTGATCAGAAGAGCCGACACTGCCGCGCGCCGGAGGCCGAGCACATCTCCGCGTCCATTGGCCAATCCGACGCGTACCGTCGCCACCTGCGAAAGTCCGAGCGGGATCATGAAGGCGATGGACGCCAGCTGCAGTGCGATACCGTGCGCGGCAAGCTCGATCTTGCCGAGCATTCCCATCAGCAATGACGCAGCAGCAAAAAGACTAGTCTCGGCGAGAATGGTGAAGCTGATCGGCAAGCCGAGATTGACCACCTCCCGGAATGCCACCCAATCCGGCCTCCAGAAGCGGACAAACAATTCGTAGGCCCGCGTTTTTTCCTTCGCTTCGATATAAGCGATCGAAAGCAGGCAGCCAATCGTGGCCGCGGCGATGGATGCCACGGCCGCCCCTTGCAACCCCAGGGCAGGCGCGCCGAAATTGCCAAAGATGAAGGCATAGTTCATCACCGCATTGGTGAGGAACATGCCGATCGTCACGTAAAGGATGATGCCGCCCCGCTGGAGTCCGCTCAGGAAACCGCGCATCACCATAAGGACCAGATTCGGGAAAATACCCCACTGGATGATGCGCAGGTAGCCCTGCGCCAGCCCGGCGACTTCCGGATCCTGTCCGAGCGCGATCAGCATCGGCTGGGAGAACCACAGGATGGGTGCGGTCACGACGCCATAGGCGATCACCACCCACATGCCCATCCGAACCGAGCGACGGACCGATACGGAATCACCCCGCCCCAATGCCTGCGCGACCATCGGCACCACGGCGCTTGCAAAGCCCGAACCGAAGATGAAGACGATGAAGAACATCTGACTGCCGAGAACCACGGCTGCCAGTTCGGTGGTCCCGAGCCAGCCGACCATGATGACGTCGGTCGTGTTGATTGCCATCTGGGCGAGCTGTGCGCCGACAAGCGGCACGCCGAGAGCAAATGTCGCCCGCATATGCGAGGACCAGGAATTGTCCGCTGTCCCCTTGAAGGTCGTGGCCCGGCTCGACATGGTCTCCTCCACAGACGAAAAAAGCCGCTTCCAGGAACTGGCGAGCGGCGGATGATGCAGCCTATAGAGGAGCATCATCCGTGCGGCAAGGCTTACGCGCGACCCAGCAGAATTTTTGGCTGGTCCCTTCAAGAAATCTGATGGGACAGCTCGTTTCCAGCCGGAACTGCGGAAGTTCTCCGCGAAATTCGGGTCAAGAACACCAGGATAGCCACAGCCATGAAGATCGCCGCCATGATGTAAGGCGCGCCGGCAAATTCAATGATTGCCTCCGGGCCGGTGAAGGCGCTGAAAAGCTGCGTGAAGATTGCAGGACCGATGATCGTCGTCAGGCTGGTAAGGCTTGTCATCGCCCCCTGAAGCTCGCCTTGCGCCGACGGCGGCACCTTGCCGGCTGCAATGCTCCTCAGCGGCGGGTCGGCAACATTCTCGATTGTCGTCGCAAGGATCACGGCATAGACGACCCATCCTTCCCAGGCCAGGCCGTAGCCGGTGAGGCCGAGACAGGAGAAGGAAAGTCCCAGCACCGCCGTCTTCCATTCGCCGAGAACCGGCACCAGCTTCGGCAGGACGAAGCCCATGACCAAGGCCGCGCAGATGCCGAAGAGACCGAGCGACAGGCCGATCTGACCCTCGCTCCAGCCGTAGCGATAGGCCGAGACGAAAGCCCAGGCGGACGGGTAGACCGCATGGGCCAGCCAATAGAGGAACATCACCAGCATGACCCAGCCGATTCCCGGATAATGGCGCATCTGGCGCAGCGCGCCGAGCGGGTTCGCGCGCCTCCATTCGAATTTGCGGCGATGCGCCCTGCCGAGCGTCTCCGGAAGCAGGAACCAGGCGGCGATGAAATTGGCGAGCGACAGGAGGCCGGCGCCAAGGAAGGGCACCCTCGGTCCGAGCTCGCCAAGCAGGCCGCCGATCACCGGTCCCACCGTGAAGCCGACACCGAATGCAATGCCGATCAGACCGAAATTCTTGGCGCGGTTCTCATCATTGCTGATGTCGGCGATATAGGCCGAGCATGTGGCGAAACTGCCGCCCGAGATACCTGCGAGGACTCGCCCGACGAACAGCATCCAGAAGCTGGTCGCAGCCGCGCAGATGAGATTGTCGATCGCGAAGGTGAAGACGGAGGCAAGCAGGATCGGCCGGCGGCCGAAGCGGTCGCTCAAGTTGCCGAGCAGAGGCGCAAAGAGGAACTGCATCGCCGAATAGATCAGCAGCAGCCAGCCTCCGTCGACGGCAGCCGCGCTCATATCGTCGCCGGTGAGTTCGCGCAGGAAGGTCGGCAGCACCGGCATGATGATCGCAATCCCGATGATATCGAGAAACAGGATCATGAAGACGAGGAAAAGGCCGCGGCGGACGAATTTCGGGTCGAGCATCGAGTGTCTCTCTAGGCTTTGATGTTTTCTGGAAAGACGATCGTGTCGCCACGCCGCCTACATAGCCGCAAACGAAAAGGGAAACAATGCGTGAACATTTCAAAGTTTTTGATGAAAGGACAGCCAACCCGCGGGAAAAGATCTATAGGAGTTGGCGTCTCTCCTCGATTCTGTTCCGGCGGCATCCCATGATCGAATTTCTCTGGCGCGGCATGCTGATCGGCATCGGTGCGACCGTCCTCATGGATCTATGGGCCATCGTGCTTCACCGCGTCTTCAGCCAGCCGAAAGCCAACTGGGCGCCGGGCGGCCGCTGGTTCTGGCACCTCTCCCGCGGCAAGGTCTTTCATGAAAGCATTGCCGCAGCAGAATCCTATCACCGCGAGCTGGCCCTCGGCTGGGCGGGTCACTACCCCTCCAGATCCCGCTTCATCTTGTCGAGCATGTCGACCGCGCGCGCCGCATAAGCGCCGATCCAGCGATCGTGGATCGCCTTGATCGGCAGCGGGTTCAGATGGTTCCAACGCTCCCGTCCCTCGCGCTTCACCAGCACCAGGTCGGCGCCCTCCAGAACCTTCAGATGCTGCATCACCGTGCAGCGGTCGAGTTTCGGGAAGCGGGCACAGAGATCGCCCGTCGTTTTCGGGTGATCTTTCAGAACATCCAGAATCTCGCGGCGAACGGGCGCCGCCAATGCCTTGAAAATCTTGTCGCTTTGTTTATCGCTTGACATGTTATGTTTTTATAACATGATAGAAGCGGAAAACAAGGGAGAAGAAGACCATGGAACTGAAATTCAAAGTGTCGGGCCGGATTTCGAAACCGGTCGAGGACGTGTTCGAGGCAGTGGTCGATCCGAAAGAGCTTTCGGGCTATTTCACGACCGGCGGCGCTGAAGGCCGGCTCGAAACGGGTGCCACGGTCACCTGGGATTTTCACGATTTTCCCGGTGCCTTTCCGGTCGATGTCGTCGAGGTGGAGAAGAACCGGAAAATCGTCCTGCGATGGGATGCGACGGAGGGCAACCCGGCCGAACAGGGGCCTGAAAACGTCCTGCCTGCCAATTACAAGACGACGGTGACGATGACCTTCGAGCCGCTGGATGGCAGCCGTACGCTCGTGACGATCGCCGAGGAGGGCTGGCGGGAAACGCCCGGCGGGCTTGCGGCCTCCTACGGCAATTGCCAGGGCTGGTCGCAGATGCTCTGCGCCATGAAGGCCTATGTGGAATACGGCATCAACCTGCGCGAGGGGATGTACAAGTAATCCTCTTTCAGCGAGTGCTGGCTCGTTCGCGGGCATGCCAGGTCTCCACGCGGCGGAACAGCCCGTGGTGTGTCAAAGATCGGAGAGCCCCACGCACATGCGAAACCTCCCAATGTATAATGTAGTTGGCTGCGCATGTGCGTGGCCTTCGGCGTTCTCTCGGGGCTTCCGGCCCCTACAGGTGATCACCTTGCCTCGCTGCGTGGCTTCATTCGCGACTTCCTTTCGAGAAGTCTTGCCACTTGCACGGCTCAACCGAACCTGACCCGGCGGCCAGGGGGAGGCTTGATAGGAGGCGATCGGGTTTGTCGCCCGCTCTCCTCCATGGCTTTCACCTCTTCCACCGTCCCCGCACGTTACGGTTCCGATGGAAGCGCCGGCCCCCGCCTGCCCGCGAACGTCTCGCGAAACACTCCGGCGACGGAAGCGAGGGGATTTTAGGCATAGGTTTCGAGGGCGGGGATGAAGATGGCGCAAATTTACCCCCTCACCTGAAAATCTAGCACTTAGCTTTCAGCTAAGATGTTGATTTTTCTTCCTCTTCTGCCAAGGGAGAGGTAGAGGTGCCACAATCACCCGCCGCAAAAATGCCCCCCTAAGGTGGACGCAAGCAGAGCCGCAAATGCCCTATCTCCCCCTTGGCGGGGGAGAATGGAATTTCAATATCTTAGCTGAAAGCTAAGTATTAGAAATTCCAAGAGAGGGGGTTCAAAGGAAGCTTCGCAACGGTCCCTGGAGGAGTTTTCACACATCGCCCGAAAACGTATCGCAGACCTTCATGTCGCCGCTGTCGAAGCCGCGCTGAAACCAGCGCATACGCTGCGCCGAGGTACCGTGATTGAAGCTTTCCGGCACGACATAGCCCTGACTGCGTTTCTGCAGCGTATCATCGCCGATCTGCTGCGCGGCGTTCAATGCCTCTTCCAGGTCGCCGCGTTCAAGCATGCCTTTCTGCTCGGTAAACTTGCCCCACACACCGGCAAAGCAATCCGCCTGTAATTCGACGCGCACCGACATCTGGTTGGCGTCCACTTCGCTCATGCGCTGGCGGGCTTGGTTGAAGCGCGGCAGGATACCAAGCAGGTTCTGCACATGATGGCCGATCTCATGCGCAATGACATAGGCTTCGGCAAAATCGCCCGCCGCATCGAAACGCTGTTCGAGCTCCTGGAAGAAATCGGTATCGAGATAGACCTTGCGGTCGCCGGGACAATAGAATGGGCCGGTCGCAGAGGATGCAAAACCGCAGGCAGAACTGACCTGACCGGAAAACAGAACCAGCGTCGGTTTTTGATAGCTGCCGCCGTTGGCCTGGAAAATGCCGCTCCAGGTATCTTCCGTCTCGGCAAGGATGGTACGAACGAAAGCAGTGGTATCGTCGTCGGCGGGCGTCCGGCTGCCGGCCTGCTGCTCGTAGCCGGAACCGCCGAGGTTGATATCGCCGCCCGAAAGCAGAGTCAGCGGATTGATGCCGGCAATCCAGCAGACGATCAGGATAAGGACGATACCGCCGATGCCGATGCCCCCGCCGCGGCGTCCGCCGCCGCCCACGGGGATGCGGAAACCACCCCGGCCCATGGAACCACCCATGGAAGCTCCACGCCGGTCCTCGACGTTATCCGATTGACGGCGGCCTCTCCATTCCATTCCCCGGTTCTCCTTTGGCGAATATGCTCATCGGGCGATATAGCGCATATCGCTGCAAAATCGAGATTGGTCGTCCGTCTTTGTGTTGCCCGCCCTCAAGCGACCCGGAGGGCCTTCTTGCCCGGCAGGAAGACGGTGAGCAGTCCGAGCGCCGGAAGGAAGGCGCAGACCGTGTAGACGAATGTGATGCCGTAATGGTCGGCGAAAATGCCGAGTACCGCAGCGGCAATGCCGCCGATCCCGAAGGCGATCCCGAAGAAGATACCGGCGATCATACCGACCCGGCCCGGCACCAGTTCCTGCGCCATGACGACGATCGCCGGGAAGGACGATGCCATGATGAAGCCGATGATGGCCGAGAGCGCGATCGTCACCGGCAGGTTGGCGAAAGGCATGGCGAGCGTGAAGGGCAGCACGCCGAGAATGGAGAACCAGATCACCACCTTCGAACCGAACCGGTCGCCGATCGGTCCGCCGATGACGGTGCCGAGCGCCACGGCGCCCAGGAAGATGAACAGCATGATCTGCGACTGCTGAACCGTCACGCCGAAACGCTCGATGACGAAGAACGTGTAGTAGCTGCCGATCGACGCCATGTAGGCATTCTTGGAGAACGTCAGAAGCGCCAGCACCACGAGCGCAATGGTAACCGTCCGCCTTGACAGGGTGTGGGCGTTCAGCACCCGCTTGCGCCCTTTGTTGGCGATCATATGCGCCTTGTACCAGCGCGCCACCCCGGTGAGGATGATGATGCCGAGCATGGCGCCGATCGAGAACCAGGCGACACTCCCCTGCCCGTTCGGCACAATGATGAAGGCTGCGAGCAGCGGGCCGATCGACTGGCCGAAATTGCCGCCGACCTGGAAGACCGACTGCGCGAAACCATAACGGCCTCCGGAGGCAAGCCGCGCGACCCGCGATGATTCCGGATGGAAGACGGCGGAGCCGATGCCGATCAGCGAGGCGGCGATCACCAGTACGGCATAGGAATGCGCGCTCGCCAGCATGAAAAGGCCGATGAAGGTCGAGCCCATGCCAACCGGCAGCGAATACGGAAAAGGCTTCTTGTCGGTAATGATGCCGATCACCGGCTGGAGGAGCGAGGCCGTGCACTGGAAGGCCAGCGTCAGGATGCCGATCTGCCAGAAATCCAGCGCGTAATCCGTCTTCAGCATCGGGTAGATCGATGAGATCATCGACTGCATGATGTCGTTGATCATATGGCAGAAGCTGACTGCCAGGATGATCGGCAGCACCGTCACGTCAGCCGCGGCGGCTGCCATCGTGGGGCCAGAGACGGGTTTTGAGGTTGCATCGGCCATCGTCGTTTCCTCCGCGCAAGCGGTCGTCGTCTTGGATGGCCGTTGCTACAGTTTTCTTTCCTGCAGCACTAATCCGGCAAGCCCAGCCTGTCCATGTCAGCAAGGCTGCTATCGGTACGGTTCGGAAATTTTTTTGACGGAAATCAAGTCGCGCGCGCTGCAAGCTTGCGCTGCAAAAACAGCAGCCCCGCGATCGAGGCAATGGCAAGCATCTGGCCCCAGTCGGGCCCGCCGGAAAAGACGACGGCGTTCATGATGCGCCCGGGAATGAGCGTGAACAGGCCGGCGCCCACGATGCCGCCGATATACATGCCGATTACCGACGCCTTATGCACCCGGATATTGTGGGCCCGCGCGGCGCTGATCGCCCGCCAGACACCGACAAGCACGAAGATCGAGAGCAGATGGATCGGGCTGAAGCCATAGAACAAATTGATCTCGTGGATGAAGAAACTGGAGAAAGAGGTGATGACCATCAGCGCCATCCAGATCTTGCCGAGCAGCCGGTGTGCGGGCGTGCCCTTGCGGTTCACGAGGATATAGGCGCCGAGCACGGCGGCCGGCAGGACGGCTGCCACATGGATCTGCACGGCAAGCGGGGAATCGAGAAGCGGCTGGAGATTCATGGAGAACGCCTCATGGAATTCGTCGAACGATTGAACTTGGCGCCTGTTTCCGCCACAACTGACCCACCCTCAACCGGAATGGCGCAGACGGCGGATAAACTTCGTGATTCACCCGTTTTTCAGCTCCACGCTTCGCGAATTGCAGCTGTTCATCCGCTCCTGGCGCTTCTGGACGACCTTCGCGCTTATCGTTCTCATCTTTGCGGTCAGCGGTCCCTACGGCACGTCGGAACGAATGATGTTCGGCGTCCGGCTCGGTTACTGGCTGATCGTGCATGCGGTCACCTGGACGATCGCCATCGGGCTTTCCGTCACCGCCGAAGTGCTGTTGCGCAATCGCCTTCGCCATACGCTGGCGCGGATGATGATCGGTTCACTGTTCGCTGCCGTGCCGATCGGCTTTGCGCTCGGCGTGATCGACTTTGCCTTTTCCGGCGCGTGGAACGAGATGAACAACGGCCTGCAGCGGGCGCTGGTGGCCCTGCCGCTTTGCGCCCTCTTCTGCCTGCTCACTTATACCGCCATGCACCGGCAGATCGCCGAGGTTTCGACGCCGCCGCCGGTAACGCCCGCACCGGCGGCGTCGATACCGTTGGCGGACCCGGAAATCCTCAGCCGCCTCAAACCACAAAATCGCGGCCCGCTCGTTCGGCTCTCGGTTCAGGACCATTATACGGAAGTGGTGACGACGCGCGGCCAGGAGTTGATTCTGCTGCGCTTCGCGGATGCCTTGAGAGAGCTCGGCACTACGCCCGGACTCCAGGTTCACCGGTCGCATTGGGTGGCGGATCAGCATGTCGAGAAACTGAGGCGCGATGGCGGCAAACTCTTCGTTGTCATGAAGGACGGCGTGGAAGTCCCCATCAGCCGGCCCAATATGGATACGGCGAAGGCGCGCTTCGGAGACCTTTAAGGATTCTGTCGATTTGGCGATTTATGGGGTTCCGTTCGGAAAAACATTTGCCTATAAGCCGCTTCTAGCCTGAAAAGACCTTAAGTTGCGCACCCGGCCGGCAAATCTTCGCCCTGGCCGGTTTTTCGCGCAGGAAAAAAGCGGAAAGACTTCTATGCCCAAGCGCCAAGATATCAAATCGATCCTCATCATCGGCGCGGGCCCGATCGTCATCGGCCAGGCATGCGAGTTCGACTATTCCGGCACCCAGGCCTGCAAGGCGCTGCGGGAGGAAGGCTACCGGGTCATCCTGGTCAATTCCAACCCGGCGACGATCATGACCGATCCCGGCCTTGCCGACGCGACCTATGTCGAGCCGATCACGCCGGAGGTCGTCGCCAAGATCATCGCCAAGGAACGCCCGGACGCGCTGCTGCCGACCATGGGCGGCCAGACGGCGCTGAATACTGCCCTCTCCCTGAAGCGCATGGGCGTGCTCGACCGCTACAATGTCGAGATGATCGGCGCCAAGCCCGCCGCGATCGACATGGCCGAGGACCGCGCCCTCTTCCGTGAAGCCATGGCCCGCATCGGCCTCGAAACGCCGAAATCGATGCTGGCCAACGCCACCGACATCAAGGATGCCGACCGCAAGACCCATGAGGCCGAGCGCGCCAAGCTGCGCGACAGCCTTTCCGGCGCCGAGCTCGACAAGGCGCTCGACGCGCTGGAAAACCAGTGGAACCTCGGCGAGAGCGACCGCAAGCAGCGCTATATGAACCATGCCATGGCGATCGCCGCCCAGGCGCTCGATCATGTCGGCCTTCCGGCGATCATCCGGCCCTCCTTCACGCTCGGCGGCACCGGCGGCGGCATCGCCTACAACCGCTCGGAATTCTTCGAGATCGTCTCGGGCGGCCTCGACGCCTCGCCGACCACCGAAGTGCTGATCGAGGAATCCGTGCTCGGCTGGAAAGAGTATGAGATGGAAGTGATCCGCGACAAGGCGGACAACTGCATCATCATCTGCTCGATCGAGAACATCGATCCGATGGGCGTCCACACGGGCGATTCGATCACGGTTGCGCCGGCGCTGACGCTGACCGACAAGGAATACCAGATCATGCGCAATGCCTCGATCGCGGTGCTGCGCGAGATCGGCGTCGAGACCGGCGGCTCCAACGTCCAGTTCGCCGTCAACCCGAAGGACGGCCGCCTCGTCGTCATCGAGATGAACCCGCGCGTCTCGCGCTCCTCGGCGCTGGCCTCGAAGGCGACCGGCTTCCCGATCGCCAAGGTCGCGGCGAAGCTCGCCGTCGGCTATACGCTGGACGAGCTCGAAAACGACATCACCGGCGGCGCGACGCCCGCTTCCTTCGAACCGTCGATCGACTATGTCGTGACGAAGATCCCGCGCTTCGCCTTCGAGAAGTTCCCTGGCGCCGAGCCGATCCTGACCACCGCGATGAAGTCGGTCGGCGAGGTCATGGCGATCGGCCGTACCTTTGCGGAATCGCTGCAGAAGGCCTTGCGCGGCCTCGAAACCGGGCTGACCGGCCTCGATGAGATCGAAATCCCCGGCCTCGAAGAGGGCGAAGACCGCCACAATGCCATTCGTGCCGCGATCGGCACCCCGACGCCGGACCGTCTGCGCATGGTCGCCCAGGCGCTGCGCATGGGCATGTCCGAGGCGGAAGTTCACGAGGCCTGCAAGATCGACCCGTGGTTCATCGCCCAGCTTAAGGCGATCATCGACATGGAGGCCCGCATCCGCGAGCACGGCCTGCCGACCGACGCAGAAAACCTGCGCATGCTGAAGGCCATGGGCTTCTCCGACGCCCGCCTCGCGAGCCTCTCGGGCAAGCGCCCGAAGGAAGTCGCCGAACTGCGCAACAGCCTCGGCGTCCGCCCGGTCTTCAAGCGCATCGACACCTGCGCCGCCGAGTTCGCCTCGCCGACCGCCTACATGTACTCGACCTACGAGACGCCTTTCGTCGGCGCACTCCGTTCGGAAGCAGAAGTCTCCGCTCGGAAGAAGGTCGTGATCCTCGGCGGCGGCCCGAACCGTATCGGTCAGGGCATCGAGTTCGATTATTGCTGCTGCCACGCCGCCTTCGCGCTGAAGGATGCGGGCTATGAAGCGATCATGATCAACTGCAACCCGGAAACCGTCTCGACCGACTACGACACCTCCGACCGCCTCTATTTCGAACCGCTGACCGCAGAGGACGTGATCGAGATCCTGCGCGCCGAGCAGGAAAAGGGCGAAGTCGTCGGCGTCATCGTCCAGTTCGGCGGCCAGACGCCGCTGAAGCTCGCCGAAGCGCTCGAAAAGAACGGCATCCCGATCCTCGGCACAGCGCCCGACATGATCGACCTTGCCGAAGATCGCGACCGCTTCCAGAAGCTGCTGATGAAGCTCGACCTCAACCAGCCGAGGAACGGCATCGCCTATTCGGTCGAACAGGCACGCCTCGTCGCCGCCGAGATCGGCTTCCCGCTGGTGGTGCGTCCTTCCTACGTGCTCGGCGGCCGCGCCATGCAGATCATCCATTCGGAATCGATGCTGCAGACCTACCTGCTCGACACCGTTCCGGGCCTCGTGCCGGAAGACATCAAGCAGCGCTACCCGAACGACAAGACCGGCCAGATCAATACTCTGCTCGGCAAGAACCCGCTGCTCTTCGACAGCTACCTGACCAATGCGATCGAAGTGGACGTCGACTGCCTTTCCGACGGCACGGACGTCTATGTCGCCGGCATCATGGAGCATATCGAGGAGGCCGGCATCCATTCGGGCGATAGCGCCTGCTCGCTGCCGCCCCGTTCGCTCTCGAAGGAGACGCTCGACGAGCTGGAACGCCAGGCCAAGGCGATGGCGAAGGCGCTCAATGTCGGCGGCCTGATGAACGTCCAGTTCGCCATCAAGGACGGCACGATCTACGTGCTCGAAGTCAACCCGCGCGCCTCGCGCACCGTGCCCTTCGTCGCCAAGACCATCGGCGCACCGATCGCCAAGATCGCCGCCCGCGTCATGGCCGGCGAGAAGCTCGACGCGACCTTCGCCGCCTATGGCAAAAAGCCCGATCCGCGGGCGCTGAAGCATATCGCGGTCAAGGAAGCCGTCTTCCCGTTCGCCCGCTTCCCCGGCGTCGATACGCTTCTGGGTCCTGAGATGCGGTCGACCGGCGAAGTCATCGGCCTCGACACGGATTTCGCGCTCGCCTTCGCCAAGAGCCAGCTCGGCGCCAATGTCGAACTGCCGCGCGACGGCACCGTCTTCGTCTCCGTCCGCGACGAAGACAAGGCGCGCGTACTCCCGGCGATCCGCATCCTGACGGAGATCGGCTTCAAGGTGCTCGCAACCGGCGGTACCGCCCGCTTCCTTGGCGAACACGGCATCACGGCCACCAAGATCAACAAGGTGCTCGAAGGCCGTCCGCATATCGAGGATGCGATCCGCAACCGCCAGGTCCAGCTCGTCATCAACACGACCGACGGCAACAAGGCGATCTCGGATTCGAAATCGTTGCGCCGCGCGACGCTGATGCAGAAGGTGCCCTACTACACCACCATGGCCGGTGCCGAAGCGGCAGCACTCGCCATCAAGGCGCTGAAGGCCGGCAATCTCGAAGTCCGGCCGTTGCAGAGCTATTTTTAGGAAAACCGATGGCTGACCTGATCATCGACGGCGGGCGCCCAGTCTCCGGAACAGTTCGGCCCTCCGGCAACAAGAATGCCGTCCTGCCGATGCTGTGCGCTTCATTGCTGACCGATGAGGCGGTGACACTGGAGAATGTGCCCGAGATCAGCGACATCGACAAATTGCTGCAGTATTTCGCGGCGATGGGCTCGACTATCGACCGCGATCTGGATGGTCAGCGTCTGACGATCAGGCATGATGCAGCAGCCTTCAAGAACGGCCAGGCGCAACTGCCGGTCGGCATTCGCGCCGCCGTGCTCCTCCTCGGTCCGGTCCTGCTGCGCAACGGTCGCCTGACATTCGACACCACCGCCAAGGGCTGCGCGCTGGGTGTGCGCGAGATCGACCCGCATCTCGACATCATCGAAAGGCTGGGCGGTCGCATCGTCGCCGATCATCCCTATGAGATCGAGCGTCAAGGCGCGATGGTCGGAGCGGACCTGTGGCCGGATTATGCTTCGGTAACGGCGACGGAAACCTTTGCGATGATCGCCGCGCTCGCAGAAGGCACGTCCACACTCACCAATGCAGCCTCCGAACCGCATGTGCAAGCGCTGTGCGAGATGCTGCTGGCCATGGGCGCCAAGATCGAAGGTATCGGCACATCGCGCCTTACGATTCACGGTGTCGATCGCCTCGGCGGCACGGTCGCACGCGTTCCCGACGATCACCATGAAGTCGCAACCTATCTGGCCATTGGTGCCGTCACCGGTGGACGCCTGACTGTCGAAACGGATATGGGCGGCCATATGCCGCTGATCCTGCGCCAGTTCGAAAAGCTTGGCCTCCGCTTCGAAATCGGCGATGGAGCGATCACCGCAAGTGGCTGGACGCGCTCGATCGCAGAACCCTACACGCTGGAAATGCTGCCCAAGATCGAGGCCGCGCCCTGGCCCTATTTCCCTGCCGATCTCCTGCCGCAGGCGATTGGCGTGTCGGTCGGCTGCACTGGCGATATCCTGTTCTGGAACAAGGTCTACGAAGGCGCGCTCGGTTGGAGTTCCGAGCTTTTGAAATTCGGTGCACGGGTGCATCTGTCCGATCCGCATCGTCTGATTGTCTGTGGCGGCAACCAATTGCGCCCGGCCACAGTCGAGGCGCCTTACATCATCCGCGTGGTGCTCGCGCTGTTCATCGCCGCCATCCAAATCGATGGCCGCTCCACCATCCGCAATGCCGACCCGATCCGCCGCGCCTATCCGCATTTTGTCGAGAAGCTTACCGCACTCGGCGCCGAGGTGCGCTGGCAGTAATCCCTTGCGCGGGCGGGGGCTGATATGCAGCGCCCTGACGCACCGTAGGAGTATTTCCAGGCAAGGGCTACCGCTTTGAGTTGCAAGATTCGGAGAGCATTCTAGCAATCTACCCAGAATTGAAGTTTGCTGCTCCGGATGCTACCTTGCGCTTGGCATTCGGGGGCGGCCATGTCCAAGAATATCGTCATTCTCTTCGATGGCACGTCGAACGAAATATCGGCGGACCGGACCAATATCCTGAGGCTGTTCGGCACGCTGAGGCGATCAGCCGAGCAGATCGTCTATTACGACCCCGGTGTCGGCACCTTCGGCGCGGCCAATGCCTGGTCCAGATTCTACCGGAAGTCCTTTGAAGTGTGGGGGCTTGCGACCGGCTGGGGCCTCGACCAGAACGTCAAGCAAGCCTACCGATTTCTGGTCGAGAACTACGACGAGGGTCCTGCCGATGCCAATGGCCGCCATCCCGACCGCGACCGCATCTATATCTTCGGCTTCAGCCGCGGCGCCTATTCGGCGCGCGTGCTGGCCGGCTTCATCCATGCTTTCGGCCTGACGACCAGATATCATCTCAATCTGCTCGATTACGCCTACAGGACCTACAAGGGCATTCCTGATCAGGAGGAGAGCGGTGGAAATGCCGCCAGCGAGGGAGAATCGTCATCAGCCTTCCTGAGCATGCGGCTCTACGAGCGGATGCTCCGCAACGATCGCCCGCCGATCAGGCTGCTCGGGCTCTTCGATACGGTGGCTTCGGTCATCGAGCCGGGCAAGTGGTATCCCCAGTTCAAGACGCATCCCTTTACCAGCAAGAACCCCAGCGTCGAATGGGTGCGGCATGCGGTGGCGATCGACGAGCGGCGCACCATGTTCCAGCCCGAACTCTGGACGCCCGGACAGGAGTATTGGGGAAGCCCCTTCAAGCCGAAGCCCCCTGCGCCACAGGATTTCAAGGAGGTCTGGTTCGCGGGTGTCCATGGCGACGTGGGCGGCGGATACGCGGAAGAGGAAAGCGGCCAGATCAAAATACCGCTCGACTGGATGATCCGCGAGACGGAGCCGGCAGGGCTCGTCTACGTCACGCGCACGATCAACAACATCGTGCTCGGCAGGAATGACAACAGATACGTTCCTCTCGATCCGCTGGCATCCCTCCATGATTCCATGACGATCGGCTGGAAAGTCCTCGAATATGCCCCGCGCCGCGTACCCGAGACCTCCTGGCGCAAACGCGGGCATCGGGGCAGGCTCTATATACCGCTCGGCGACTGGCGACTGGTGCCGGAGGGCGCGATGATCCACGAAACGGTCAGGGCGCGCATGAATGCGGGCGGCTACAATCCGCCCAACCTGCCGGACAATCCACAATTCGTTGCCTGAACTCATCATCCTGCAACCCCTGCGGAAACAGCCGCATCCGGCAACGCCGGCCCGGATATCCGGGCGATTTCCTCACTCGCTTTGTTCGTCGAATGTTCTTTCATCCGCTTGTCAAGTCATTGACAAAACGGCGGCTTTGGATTCTCATGTGAGCGTGGGGAACTCCTCCGACAGGGTGTCGAAATTCCTAGCGTTTGCTGTCGAAATTCTGTTATAGTGACCCAAATTCTGATGTTGCGATGGTTCCGAAGTTTTACTCCGGAACCTGTTTCTTTTTGTGTCCGCGGTATCCGCGCGGGCATGAGTCTGAAGGACAGTGAAATGGTTGAAAAGGTACCGATGACGCAGAACGGTTTTGCCAAGCTGCAGGAAGAACTGCGCTGGCGCCAGCAGGAGGAGCGTCCCCGTATCATCGAGGCAATTGCGGAAGCGCGCGCCCATGGCGACCTTTCGGAAAATGCCGAATACCATGCCGCCAAGGAGGCCCAGAGCCACAATGAAGGCCGCATCACCGAACTCGAAGACCTGACGGCCCGCGCCGAGGTGATCGATCTTTCCAAGATGTCCGGCTCGAAGATCAAGTTCGGCGCAACCGTGAAACTTGTCGACGAGGATACCGACGAGGAAAAGACCTATCAGATCGTCGGCGACCAGGAGGCCGATGTGAAGGCAGGCCGCATCTCCATCTCTTCGCCGATCGCCCGCGCCATGATCGGCAAGGAAGCCGGCGATTCCATCGAAGTGGTCGCCCCCGGCGGCTCCAAGGGCTACGAGATCCTCTCCGTTTCCTGGGGCTGATCGCCTTTGGAAAACAGGGGGGGAAAGAACGGCGATCCCGCCATCATCGATATCCGCGACGTCGAAGTGATCGCGCCGAATTTCAAGCGGCGCCTCTCCGGCGTCACGTCGACGATCATCCAGCTCATCCCGGTCCAGAGGTCGCTCGGCCAGAAGGTTGCAGCGCTTGGGCCGGGCCTGCCTGCCGATCTGCCGCATATCCGATATCGCGATCTCCTCGCCCTCTGGCATCCGCCCCTCGGCAAACGTTTCCGCATCTGGCATGCCCGCCGCAATGTCGAGATGCTGCCGGCGATTTTCATGCGCGACGTGTTGCGCATGCCGCTGAAGATCGTCTTCACCTCGGCCTCGCAGCGCCGCCATACCGGCTGGACGAAATGGCTCATCTCGAAGATGGACAATGTGATTGCCGTCTGCGGCAAGACGGCCGATTACCTTACCGTCCCGAACACGGTCATCCTGCATGGCATCGACACTGACCGCTTCTCACCACCCGGAGACAAAGCTGAAGCCAGGCGAGCACGCGGCCTCGATCCTGCGAAAAAATTCGTCGGCTGCTTCGGCCGCGTGCGGCACCAGAAAGGTACGGATGTCTTCGTGGATTCGATGATCCGCCTGCTGCCCGACCGGCCTGACTGGGCGGCGATCGTCGCCGGGCGCGCCACCGGCCCGCATGTGGATTTCGAGAAGGGCCTGAAGGACAAGGTCGCTGCCGCCGGTCTCGCTGACCGCATCCTCTTCGTCGGCGAGCACACCAATATCAACGAATGGTACCGCGCCCTCGACCTCTTCATCGCCCCGCAGCGCTGGGAAGGCTTCGGGCTCACCCCCCTCGAAGCCATGGCGACGGCCGTGCCGGTGATCGCCACCGATGTCGGCGCCTTCCCGGAGCTTCTGGTCATCGGTGAAGATGAAACCGGTGTGATCATCGACCGCGGCAGCGTCGATGCCATGGCCGAAGCCGCGGCCCTCTTCATGGATGATGACGGGCGGCGGCAAGCCGCGTCGATCCGCTCGCGTGATCATGCGGTCGCGAATTTCAGCATCGAGGGCGAGGCAAAACGCCTCGGCAATATCTACCGGATCACGGCTTCCGCGTGAAAAGCTCCATATAAGCGCCGGCAACCGCCTCCTCGGAAAACTGCTGCATCAGCGTTTTGTATCCACCTTCTGCGACCGTCGCGGCGAGCGCCCTGTCAGTGATCAGCTCTGAGATCGCCCGCGAAAATCCGGCGGTGTCGTCGATATCGACCAGCAGTCCGTTTTCGCCGTCGCGCATGAACCAGGTCGGCCCCTCCGAGCGTGACGAAACGACCGGTCGTTTCTGCGCCCAGGCCTCCAGGATGACATTGCCGAGCGGCTCATGGCTGGACGGCATGACGAAGATATCGGCCGCGGCAACGTAGGGCCTTGCATCCTTCTGCCAGCCAAGGAAGCGCACGCGCCCGGTCATGCCCCGTTCCCTGACCTGCGCTTCCAGGGCCTCCTGTTCCTCGCCGTCGCCAGCCAGCCACAAATACGCATCCGGTACAGCGGCCATCGCATCGACCAGCGTGTGAAAGCCCTTCCGCTTCACGAACCGGCCCATAGACATGATGACCGGCACGTCCTCCGGCGTATCTGCCGAAGCACGCGAGGCCAGCGGCATGGCATCCGCATTGGTGAAATTGGAGATTACCTCGATGCCGCGCGTCCAGCCGAGTTTCCGGACCTGATCCGCAATGCCGGGTGTGTTGCAGACGATGACATCCGTGTTCTTGAAGTAACTGAGCCTGGCCGGATAATCGCCCAGTCGTGAAATCTTGATGCAGCCTTGATAGGCCGGCATCAGTTCGCTGGCGCGTGGAGCCCACGCCATCAAGGCATCCGGCTTTTCTTTCTTCGCCAGTCGAGCGACCTTCGCCGGCAGCAGGAGGCGATCGAGCGAGAGATTGCGAAAATTGCTTTCGATAATCTCCGCCACGCCCTCGATATCTTTCCGCCAGACACGGCCGGGTCTGATGATGGCGCGCTGTTCGACACCGCGACGCGCGAGCGCGTTGACGAGATGGACGAAAAAGCGTTCCGCGCCGCCATCCTTGCCGAAATGATAGTGATGGACCTTCATGACGCGGTTGAGCCGGTTTCGAACAGACGGATATAGGCATCGGTGATCGCCTTTTCCGAGAACCGCTCCTGAAGGGTGCGATGCCCTCCATCCACAAGACGTTGCCTGAGTGCCGGATCGTCCATCAGGCGCCGGATCGCCGTTGCCAGGCCGTCATGGTCGCCCGGATCATACATGAGCGCATCCGTCTCATTCGTCATCGCCCAGGAGGGGCCTTCCGCCCGCGACGACACGGTCGGCTTTCCGGCCGCCCAGCCCTCGAGGCAGACATTCCCGAGTGGCTCGTGCAGGGAGGCGATGGAAAAAACATCGGCGGCGGCGATATAGGCATAGGCATTCGTCTGCCAACCGGCAAAGCGCACGCGCGACCGAAGACCGAGCTCATCGACCAGCCGTTCGAGATTTTCCCGCTCCGGACCGTCGCCGACCAGCCAGAGATAGGCATTCTCGGCCTTCGTCATGGCGCGGATCAGTGTATCGAAACCCTTTCTCGGCACGAAGCGGCCGAGCCCCAGAACCACGAAGGCATCCGCCGGCGTCTGAAGTCTCTCCCGCGATACCGGGCTCACCGGAGCCGCCCGCGTGAAATTCGTGATGACTTCCAGCCCCCGCTTCCAGCCGAACGAGCGTACCTTCTCCGCCACGTCCGGCGTCAGGCAGACGAGGATTTCGGAATTCCGGTAGTACCCCAGATGCTCCGGATAGTCGCCGAGCCGGGAAATCCGCCGCGCCTTCTTGTAGTTGGGCATGAAGCGGCTCGCCCTTAATTGCCATGTCATGATCACATCGGGCTGGTATTCGCGCAGGATTCTCCACATGCGGAACGACAGCCAGAAGCGCGACAGCGAGATGCGCCGGAATATGCCCAGATAAACCTTGCCGCATTTCTCGAGATCCTTCTGCCAGGTCCGTCCCGGCCGGATCAGCATGCGCTGCTCGATGCCGCGTTCGTGCAGCGAGTTGGCGAGATTGACGAAAAAGCGTTCCGCGCCGCCCTCCTTGCCGAAATGGATGTGCAGGACCTTCATGCGTGTCTCCCGTTTCAGCGCGTCGGCGCGTCGTCCCGATTGGGGCGCTCCGTCAGCGCCTGGCGTTGGTAAAGCTTGGCCTCGGTGAGGAAGGCGTAGACCGCGACCGTCATCGCCTCGATGAACCCCGGCGCGCCGCAACGCCACAAACCGTTTCTCAGGTAAAGCCGGTAGAAATAGAGGAGCGGCGAAATGAAGAGCTTGACCGGCCTCGGCTTCTTGCCCTCCGCGAATTTCTGGTCCGCCTTGAGCGTCGAATACTTGTTTTCCTTGAGGATCTGTTCGTCGATGAGGATCGGCCGGTAGTGCAGCAGGCTGCCAGTCTTCGTCCTGGCGACCTTGCCGTCCGGCACGATACCCTCATGCACCGCCTGGTCGAGGTCGAAGGCGCCCCTTCCCTTGCGGATCAGCCGCAGGATCTTGCGCTCGTGAACCTTCTCGGGCGTGTAGCCGTAACCGATGAGATAGGGCCGTCGCGCCATCTTCCAGCCGACGATCTCCATGGGAGCCGCGACAAGCTCCGGCAGGAGCTTCCGCAGGGATACGTCCAGCCGCTCATCCGAATCGATGCTGAAACACCACGGCTCCCCGCACTGCTCCAGCGCGAACTGCTTCTGCCCCGCGTATCCACGCCATTTCTCATGGAAAAGCCGGATCGGCCAACCTTTGTCGATATAGGACTGGACCAGATCGATCGTTCCGTCCGTAGATCCAGAATCGACGATGACGATATCGGCGAAGTCGACGAGGCTCTCGATGCAGTTGCCGAGATAGGCTTCCTCGTTCTGGCAGATGATGAATGCGGAGATCGGAAGCCTGGCCATTGCCGAACTCAGATTTCCACGAGGCCGAGTTGTTTCACCTGCCGGATCGTCAGCATGGTGCGGACGGTATCCACATGTTCGTCCGCCGTCAGGACCTCGATGACAAAATCCTGGAAGACGGTGAGGTTCTGCGCCGTGCAGCGCAGCAGGAAATCGCTGTCTCCGTTGACCATCCAGGCCTCGCGCACCAGCGGCCATTGCTGCACCTTGGAAGCGAAGGCCTTGAGATCCGCATCCGACTGGCGCTTCAGCCCAACCATGCAGAAGGCGACGAGATCGAAGCCGAGCTTCGGGCCGTTCAGAAGCGCGTGATAACCCTCGATGATGCCGGCTTCCTCGAGCTTGCGCACCCGGCGCAGGCACGGCGGCGCGGAGATGCCCACACGTTCCGCGAGCTCGACATTCGTCATTCGCCCGTCGCGCTGAAGCTCTCTGAGGATTTTGATATCAATGGCGTCCAGATCGGCACGAAGCACGGCTTTCCCCTTTTGTCGAAAGGCTTTTAGCGGAAACGGCATTTAACGCAAGGATCATGGCCCTGCATGCCAACTGATCTGTTGTTAATGCAAAGCTGCCCTTGCATTCCTGCATGGATCGATCTTAGATGACGTTTTAAAGCGGCAGACCGGAAATCGACCCCCTATATGTGGGCTGAAAAAACATGAGTCGATCGGTCTTTGAAAGGAAACTGCATATGTCCGCCCGTCACACGGAGGTTTTGATCATCGGTTCCGGCCCGGCCGGTTACACCGCCGCAATCTATGCGGCACGCGCCATGCTGAAACCCGTGCTGATCGCCGGCCTGGAACAGGGCGGACAGCTCATGATCACCACGGATGTGGAGAACTATCCCGGCTTCGGCGATCCGATTCAGGGGCCCTGGCTGATGGAGCAGATGCTGAAACAGGCGACGCATGTGGGGACAGAAATCGTCAACGATCTCGTGACCGAGGTCGAGCTCGACCACCAGCCGTTCACTGTCCGCACGGATTCCGGCGCCGTCTGGACCGCCGATACACTCATCATCGCCACCGGTGCCAAGGCGAAATGGCTCGGTCTTGAAAGCGAGCAGCATTTCCAGGGATTCGGGGTCTCCGCCTGCGCCACCTGCGACGGTTTCTTCTACCGCAACAAGGATGTGATCGTGGTCGGCGGCGGCAATTCCGCGGTCGAGGAAGCGCTCTATCTCTCGAATATCGCCAGATCCGTGACTGTGGTCCACCGCCGCGATAGTTTCCGCTCCGAAAAAATCCTGCAGGAACGCCTTTTCCAGCGTCCGAATGTCAGCGTGCTGTGGAACACGGAAGTGGCCGAAATCACCGGCAAGCCGGCCAAGGCGCCACTGCCGCCATCCGTCGAGGGCGTGAAGCTGCGCAACACTGAAACGGGCGCGATCACCGAGCGGCCGATCGATGGCGTCTTCGTGGCGATCGGCCATGCGCCGGCGACCGAACTCTTCAAGGGCAAGCTGAAGACGAAGCCGAACGGCTATTTGTGGACGGCACCGGACTCCACCGCGACCGACGTGCCCGGCGTCTTTGCGGCCGGCGACGTGACGGACGACACCTTCCGCCAGGCGGTCACCGCTGCCGGCATGGGCTGCATGGCAGCTCTGGAAGCTGAGCGTTATCTCGCCGGTCTCCAGCCGGTGGCCGTGGCCGCGGAGTGACGTTCAGGGATGGGTATGCCGCTTGATTGGGATAAATTGCGCATTTTTCACGCTGCGGCGGAGGCTGGTTCGTTCACCCACGCGGCGGACAAGCTTCACCTTTCCCAGTCGGCGATCAGCCGTCAGGTCAGCGCGCTGGAACAGGATGTCGGGGTAAAACTCTTCCATCGCCACGCGCGCGGCCTGATCCTCACGGAGCAGGGCGAACTCCTTTACCGCACCGCGCATGACGTCTTGCTGAAGCTCGAAACAGTCAAGATGCAGCTCACCGAGACGACGGAGAAGCCGTCCGGCAAGCTGCGCGTCACCACGACGGTCGGCCTTGGCCAGGGCTGGCTGACCGACAAGGTGCAGGAGTTCCTTCAGCTCTATCCGGAAATGTCGATCCAGCTCATCCTCGACAACGAGGAACTGGATGTGAACATGCGCCATGCGGACTGCGCGATCCGGCTCCGTCAGCCGCAACAGTCCGACCTCATCCAGCGCAAGCTCTTCACCGTGCACATGCACGTCTATGCCGCCCCCTCCTACATCAATCGCTATGGGGAGCCGCAGTCGATCGAGGATCTCGACAATCACCGCATCATCACGTTCGGCGAACCGGCGCCGAGCTATCTGCTCGACGTCAACTGGCTGGAATATGCCGGCCGCTCGTCGGACAACACGCGCACGCCGCATCTGCAGATCAACAGCCAGACCTCGATCAAGCGGGCCTGCCTGCTGGGAATCGGGATAGCCTGCCTGCCGGATTACATCGTCGGCCGCGACCCTGGACTGATTCAGCTCGCGATCAATGCGGATATTCCATCCTTCGATACCTATTTTTGCTATCCGGATGAAATGAAGAACGCCGCGAAGCTCAAAGTCTTTCGTGATTTCGTCGTCGGCAAGGCCCGCAACTGGAATTTCTGAGCACCGATCAGGCGGTTCAGATGCGCCTCAAGCCCTTTAAACCTGAAGGATTCCAGCGCCCTAGCGTTGCCTGATATGTGTTTGCCGAGATCTTCCGATTGCAGCATTGCATGTTGCGCATGGCTGGCCTGCACAAAAGGGCATTGTTCACTGCACAAAAAACCACCATATCGCACACAGCTGATGCACATGGTGGCTTTTTCCTCCCAGTTCCACCGCAGCAGCTGTTCCCCTCTGGAGGTTTTTTGACCTTCACACTTATAGGGCCCTGGAGCGATCCGGTGGCCCTCTTTTTTTGCCCTGCGTGCAGCGAGCTCTTTTTTCTCCCGTCTCAAAACCTCTGTTCAATATTCCATCCGCACCCTTGTCGAGCGGTCTGCCCTTCCCCATATACTCTGGTAGCTGGCGCCTCCCGACGACATCCCAGTCGTCTGCGCTGGCTGTTCCCCTCTGGAGGTTTTGACCTTCACAACTGAAAGGGCCCTGGAGCGATCCGGCGGCCCATTTTTTTTTACGGACTTTCGTTTTTCGCAAACGCCTTCCTTTAAATCGTCATTGGACGATCTATATATCGGTAAACTCCGATACGGATCCTCAGATGGACAAGACGGAAATCCTGAAGGCGCTGGCGCATCCGACCCGGGTCGAATTCCTGGAATGGATGAAGGAGCCCGAGCGCCATTTCTCAGATCAGGCGCATCCGCTCGAAATGGGTATCTGCGCCAACCAGTTCGAAAAGCGCTGCGGCCTCTCCCAATCGACGGTCTCCGCGCATCTTTCGACGCTCGAAAAGGCTGGATTGCTGAAGATCGATCGCGTCGGCCAATGGGCGTTCTACCACCGCAATGAGGAAACCATTGCGGCCTTTCTCGACGAGCTCAGGTCAACCCTCTGATGCCGGCTCAATCCTCCCAAGTGCAAAAAAAGGAATTTCCGATGGCCAATCTTTTTGATCCGACCAAATTCGGCGACATCGAACTCGCCAACCGCATCGTCATGGCACCGCTCACCCGTAACCGATCGCCGAAGGCAATTCCGAACAATCTCAACGTCACCTATTACGAGCAACGTGCTACGGCCGGCCTGATCATCACCGAGGGAACGCCTGTCACCCAGCAGGGCCAGGGTTATGCCGATGTCCCGGGTCTTTACCTGCCGCAGGCAGTCGAGGGCTGGCAGAAGGTCACTGATGCCGTTCACAGGAAAGGCGGCAGGATCGTCACCCAGATCTGGCATGTCGGCCGTGTCTCCCACGTCTCGCTGCAGCCGAACGGTGCTGCGCCCGTTGCCCCCTCCGCCATCCCAGCCGGTACGAAAACCTACATCATCAATCCGAACGGCAGCGGCGCCTTTGTCGAAACCTCTGCGCCACGGGCGCTCGAACGCTCCGAAATCGCCGGTATCGTCGACGATTTCCGCAAGGGTGCCCGCGCCGCAATCGATGCCGGCTTCGACGGCATCGAACTGCACGGCGCTAACGGCTACCTGATCGACCAGTTCCTGAAGTCAGGTGCCAATCAGCGCACCGACGACTATGGCGGCTCGATCGAGAACCGCGCTCGCTTCCTGCTGGAGGTCGTCGATGCGGTCACCAGGGAAATCGGCGCCGGCCGGGTCGGCATCCGGCTGTCGCCGGTTACCCCGGGCAACGGCATCACCGAGACCGATCCGCAGCCCCTCTTCAACTACGTGGCCAAACAGCTCGGCCCGCGCGGCCTCGCCTTCATCCATGTGATCGAGGGCGCAACCGGGGGTGATCGCGATTTCTTCCAGGGCGACAAGCCCTTCGATTATCAGGAGCTCAAGGCCGTCTATCGCAAGGCCGGCGGCACCGGCGGCTGGCTGGTCAATAACGGATACGATCGCGAAAGCGCCATCGAGGCGGTCGAGAGCGGATATGCCGATGCGGTCGCCTTCGGCAAGCTGTTCCTTGCCAATCCGGACCTCGTTGATCGGCTCCGGCAGAATGCGCCTCTCAATGAGCCGGACAAGGCCACCTTCTATGGCGGCGGCGCAAAGGGGTATACCGATTATCCCGCGCTCGAAGCCGTCGCTTGATAGGAAAGCGAGGGGCCGCGCCATGAGGCCCTTTCGCTGGTGACTAAACCTCGCATCTCACTCGGCGTCATCCTCGGGCTTGTCCCGAGGACTTGCCCACATCGACCGTTTGTAGATCCTCGGGTCAAGCCCGAGGATGACGAAGGAACAGCCGACGGCCTTCCCAAGAGCAGTCAGCAGGCCCTTTTTCGTTAGGCCAGCAGTGCCACCGGCTTTGCCCCCTTGGCCAGCTTCGCTTCCAGGCACCCAAGGTCGATAAGCGCCGCCCTGACCGCCTCATCGATCGGCGTCGACGGCTCCTCCCCGAGGAACGCCAGAAGCTTGTCGTTGCGCATCCGGACCGGCATCTTCCAAAGGTAACGCATCTCGCCGAGCTCGCGGAACAGGGGCACGAAGGGTGACGCAAGCGTCAGCAGCCACCAGGGGAAGGCCTTGACCTTCGGTTTCCTACCGACGACACGACCGATCGCTGCGATCATTTCACGACCGCCCTCATCCCAGAACCCGTTCATGTGGAAGAGCGTAAAACGCGGCAATTCACTCTCCCTGCCGATCAGGCGCAGCATGGTTTCCGCGACATCCGGGAGGTAGGCCCATTGATGGCCGACGTCCCTGGCATTCGGCCGGCTGACGGACGTCACCGGCTTGCCGGCCTTCACCAGTCCCTGGCCGAACCAGCTATTGCCCGCGCCGGGACCGAAATAATCGCCGGCCCGCACGATCAGCACCGGCACGCCCTCCTCCGAAGCCGCCTTCAGTCGACGCTCCATCTCGACGCGGATCTTTCCCTTGCGGGTGACAGGGTTTTGCGGGCTTTCCTCGGTAACGTTCGGAAAGACGTCCGGCCCGTAGTTATAGACCGTACCCGGCAGCAGGATGCGGGCACCTACGTCTCTTGCCGCCGCGACCGTATTGTCCAGCATCGGCAGGACCAGCTTTTCCCAGTCCTTGTAGCCCGGCGGATTGACGGCGTGGACGATCAGCCTGACGTCCTGGGCAGCGCGACGAACATCGGCGGCACTCATCGCATCGCCTTGGATCCAATGGAAACGCGGCTCGCGCCGGGTAGCTTCGTCGGCCTTTCGGTTCAACGCGCGAACAGTCCAGCCGCGGGCTACGAGTCCGCGCGCCACATAGCCGCCAATGCCGCCGGTGGCACCGAGGACAAGAGCGACCGGTTTGGCGATCGAGATATTGGTCATGGCGATATTCCTTTTCAGTGCGGTTTCGATGGCTGGAATATCGCGCGGTTTCGCACTATACGGAATTGGCGGAAACTTTTTGGCATCCATACAAAAATGAATGACATCAGCTGGGATTTCTACCGAACCTTCCTCGCCGTGCTGCGCTTGGGCTCGCTTTCAGCGGCGGCACGCGAACTCGGCCTCACCCAACCCACCGTCGGCCGGCATATCGACGCCCTGGAACAGGCGGTCGGCTACCAGCTCTTCACCCGCTCGCAACAGGGTCTTTTGCCTACCGATCCGGCGCTGGCGTTGAAACCCTATGCCGAGAACCTAGCCGCCACGACGGCTGCCATGCAGCGGCTCGCGTCGGGTGAATTCGGCGCCATACGAGGCACGGTCAGGATCAGCGCCAGCGACGTGGTCGGCGTGGAAGTCCTGCCGCCAATTCTCGCGGCGCTTCAGGACGAACATCCAGGCCTCGAACTGGAACTCTCACTTTCGGACTCATTGGAGGATCTTCTGAAGCGCGAGGCGGATATCGCCGTGCGCATGACGAGCCCGGCTCAGGAAGCGCTCGTCGCCCGTCATATCGGAGACATTCCGCTCGGGCTCTATGCTCATCGCCGCTATTTGGAGCGGCACGGACCTCCGGAAAATGCGGAAGGACTTCTGACCCATCGGCTGATCGGCTTCGATCGTCGCTCGGCCTTTGTCCGCGCGGCGGCGGACCGCATCCGCACCAGCGCCCCGGCCTTTCCGGATCTGGAACGCGTCCGCTGGAGCTATCGCGCCGACAGCAACCTCGCCCAGCTTGCGGCGATCCGGGCCGGCGCGGGCATCGGCATCTGCCAGGTCGGCATCGCCCGGCGCGATCCGGATCTCGTCCGGGTCCTGCCGGATATCTTTCAACTGCCGCTCGACACCTGGGTCGCCATGCACGAGAACCTGAAATCCTCACCGCGCTGGCGCGTTACCTTCGACGCACTCGTGAAAGGCCTTCTGAAGTACGCCCGCAACTGACGGCCTTGACCGGCATCAGCGGGCGTCGGCGCCCTCGTCCCCATCCACGACCTCGGCTTCCGGGCGATCACCGCCCTCGCTGTATTCGGTGTGCCAGACGCCCTTTTCGTCCTGCCAGCTGATCTCCTCCGGTTCGCCGCCAACCTGCTGTTCTGCAGCCACGATACGGGCTGCCTGCAGGGCATCTGAATGCGTAGGGAAAGTTTCCGAATAGACGTCACCCTGACGATATGCCCAGCCGCCGTCGTGCTGTACGACCTTGTAGACGATCTTGGTCATTCTTCCTCCTTGTCCTTTCATGGCCACAACGATCTCTCCGGATCCGTCTCCAGACGCGGTATCGGGGTAAAGAAGCAAAAGAGGTGCCCCGAAGTTCCAGGCCACATATTAAATTATGGCATCAAAGCGCGGCTGTCGCAAATCCTTGAAGAGAAAAACGAACCTCCTTGATGCCGCAAGCCGCCGCGTTAGATTGTGTCCGCAAAAGCATGGAGCCGCCGGTGGGACTTCTCCCTCTTCTGAAACAGGAACGATCCCTCATCGCAGCGCTTGCGGCAGCCTTTATCGCCTATGCCGTTGAGCATTCGATCCTGGACGGCGGCCGAACCGCCTCGGCGGTCGCCGCCGTGGTACTGATCGCGGTCATCATCCTCGCGTCGACGCGCGTCGCCCACCATGCGGAAGTGCTCGCCCACAAGGTCGGCGATCCCTACGGCACGATGATCCTGACGCTTTCAGCCGTCGCGGTGGAAGTGCTGATCCTCGCGATCATGATGGGCAACACGACATCGCCCACACTTGTACGCGACACGATCTATGCCGCGGTCATGCTGGACATCAACGGCATCCTCGGCCTTGCCGCCCTGCTCGGCGGGCTTCGTCATGGAGAGCAGCCTTATAACGACGATTCCAGCCGCACCTACAGCGTCATGATCCTGACGGCCATGAGCATCTCCATGGTGGTGCCGGAGTTCATTCCGGCCTCCAAATGGCATTACTATTCCGCCTTCACGATCGGCGCGATGATCGCGCTCTACGCCCTCTTCCTGCGCATGCAGGTCGGCACGCACAGCTATTTCTTCAGCTACAGCTATCCCCGCACGAAAACGGCAGCAGGGGGGCTCACCCCGCAGAAGGAAGCCAAGGAGGAGGAGGCTGTGGCCTCCATTGTCATCATCCTCTTCGGCGTCCTGATCATCGGCTTTCTCGCGGAATTCATGTCGGCCTTCATGAACGTCGGGCTCGATGGCACCGGCGCGCCGCCGGCCTTGATGGCGGTCGTGGTCGCGGCCATTTCCGCGGCACCCGAAATCCTGACCGCGCTGCGTGCTGCGCTCCGCAACCGCATGCAGTCGGTCGTCAACATCGCCATGGGTGCCTCGCTGTCGACGGTCATCCTCACCGTGCCGGTGATGGAAGCGATCGCTCTTTACAGCGGCCAGCCCTTCATCATGGCCATGACTCCGGTCCAGACGGTGATGGTGGCCGTCACGCTGGTTGCCGTGGCGATCAACCTCAACGACGGCCAGACGAATGCTATCGAGGGCATGACCCATTTTGTGCTTTTCGCCACGTTCGTGATGCTGACGGTCCTCGGACTCTGACAAAAAGCGATTCCGGAACAACAACTTGCATATGCATACGGAATCGGGTTGAGAAGACGTTGAATCAACCTGCGAAATGTGCTGTTTCACCTTCAAAGGCGCATACCTGTATACATGCCTTCGCCGCTGCACGGCAGTGCAGCTTATATCCGTGAATGGAGGACCCCATGCCGACACCGCCCTATAGAGCCGATCACGTTGGTTCGCTCCTGCGCCCCGCTTCCGTCAAGGAGGCCCGCAGGAAGTTCTACGAAGAGAAGAGCATTTCCGCCGACGAGCTGAAGGCTGTCGAGGACGAGGCCATCAAGGACCTCGTGAAGCTGCAGGAAGGCGTCGGCCTCAAGGTCGTCACCGACGGCGAAGCGCGCCGCCATTTCTGGCACTACGATTTCCTCGGTGAGCTCGACGGGATGGAGTTCGTCACCCGCGAAGCGCATAAGGGCGTCACCTTCCACGGCGTCAAGCTGCCGCCGACCTTCCCGACCATCAACGGCAAGCTCGACTTCCCGGATAATCACCCGCATCTGGAGCATTTCAAGTATCTCGCTTCGGTGACCAAGGTTACGCCGAAGATCTCTATTCCCGGCCCGAGCGTCGCTCACTACCGCACCGCGAAGGCGGATATCCATCCTGCCGAATATCAGGACGTCGAGGTACTGTTCGCCGATCTCGCCAGGACCTATGCCAAGGCCGTGCAGAAGTTCTACGAAGCCGGCTGCCGCTATCTGCAAATGGACGACATCTACTTCGCCTATCTGGGTGACGAAAAGCAGCGAGCCATGAAGCGGGAAGAAGGTTTCGACCCCGACTGGCTGATTCAGAAATACGCATGGATGATGCATGAGGCGATCAAGGACCGTCCGAAGGACATGCTGATCGGCATGCATATGTGCCGTGGCAACTTCCGTTCCACCTGGGCTGCCGAAGGCGGCTACGACGCAGCAGCCGACGCGATCTTCAACCATACCGGCGTCGACATGTTCTTCATGGAATACGATACCGAGCGGGCCGGCGGGCTGCAGCCGCTCAGTCTTCTCAAGAAGGGCAAGCAACGCGTCTATCCAGGCTTCATCACCACCAAGACCGGCGAACTGGAAAGCCTGGATTCGCTCCGCCGTCACTTTGACGAGGCTTCGAAATACGTCGATCTCGACCAGCTCGGCATCGCACCCCAATGCGGCTTTGCCTCGACCGAGGAAGGCAATTCGATCACCGAGGACGACCAGAAGCGCAAGCTGGAGCTCGTCGTCAAGACGGCCGAAATGATCTGGGGCACGGCCTGACAAGTTACGCGGCCGCAGCCCGCGACGGATTGCGGCCCCTCCTCTTGAGAAAAAAATCCTCCGCGATAATTCTTAGTTGGTACGTAGCCAACGAGGGACCACGACATGGGTATTTTCGACAAGATCAAGAATGCTATTTTCGGACGGGCGGAAGCGGCTGAGACTGCAGCGCCCGCCACTTCCGCCCCGACTGCGGCGCAATCGGCTCCGGCAGCTACGCAGGCACCACCGGCGGCCCCTGCTCCCTCCACCTCGACGCCGGTGGACGTCACGCCCGTTCTGGACGCCGCCGTCAAGAAAAGCGGCCAGAAGCTCGACTGGCGCAAATCGATCGTCGACCTGATGAAGGCACTTGATCTTGATTCCAGCCTTTCCGCCCGCAAGGAACTGGCGGACGAATTGGGATATGCCGGGGCGAAGGACGGCTCGGCCGAAATGAACATGTGGCTCCACAAGGCCCTGATGAAGAAACTTTCCGAGAACGGCGGCAAGGTTCCTGCCGACCTTCTCGACTGAGTTTCCGGGACAACGATCAGACGAAAGGCCCGCCGCATTGGCGGGCTTTTTTGCTTGTGAAGGGGCAAGCGAAGAGCTCGACAGGAGCCAGATAAAATTATCTTGAATGGGGCGTGTGCGATCATTCCGGGTAGACGCCCTAGATGAAGGTGTCGTTCGACACGCGTTCGCCGCATGCGGAATGTCGGTTCTGGCTTCGCGGCGAACGCCGCCTCATTGAAGGGAGTTTACGATGAAACGCCTCAGCCTTCTCCTGACCGGTTCGGCTCTCTCCGCAGCGTTGATCGCGGCGCCGGCCTTTGCCCAGACGGCCGGCCAGCCTGTGGAAACCAAACGCCCCAATGCTCCCGACCAGCGGCCCGCCTTTGCCGGCCAGACGCGCGCGCCGCAACCCGCGCAGATGCCGAAGATCGCGCCTGAGGTCGTTGCGGAAGACCTGCCGCATCTCTGGGCCATGGAATTCCTGCCCGATGGCCGCATGCTGGTAACCGCCAAGCAAGGCGCCATGCACATCATCTCGGAAGAAGGCGAAGCCGGGCCGGCGATCAATGGTGTTCCCGATGTCCTTTCCGGCGGCCAGGGTGGATTGCTGGATGTCGCGCTCGCGCCCGATTTCGCCACCTCCGGCATGATCTTCTTCTCCTTTTCTGAGGAGCGGGAAGACGGCAACGGTACATCGGTCGCCTCGGCAAGGCTGGTTCCGGACGATAACGGCGGCGGCAAACTGGAAAACGTCAATGTCATCTTCCGTCAGATGCCGAGCTACGACGGCAACAAGCATTTCGGCTCGCGCCTCGTTTTTGGCCCGAACGACGAGCTTTACGTCACCGTCGGCGAGCGCTCCGATCCCGAACCGCGCGTCCAGGCGCAGGATCTTTCAAGCGGTCTCGGCAAGGTCTTCCGCATCGACAGGAGTGGCAAGGCCCTGCCGGACAACCCCTTCGTCAACCGCGAGGGCGCACAGCCGGAAATCTGGTCCTACGGTCACCGGAACCTGCAGTCGGCCACGCTCGACGGTCAGGGCCGCCTCTGGACGGTCGAGCATGGCCCCCGTGGCGGCGACGAGTTGAACCGGCCGGAAGCCGGCAGGAATTACGGCTGGCCGGAGGTCACCTACGGCATCGATTACAGCGGCGCTCCGATCGGCGAAGGCATCACCGCCATGAGGGAAACGGAACAGCCGGTCTACTATTGGGATCCGGTCATCGCGCCATCCGGCATGGCCTATTACGATGCTGATCTTATCCCGGAATGGAAAGGCGCATTCCTGATCGGCGGGCTCGTTGCACAGGGCGTTGTCGTTGTCCACATGGATGATGACAAGGTCGCCTACGAGGAGCGCGTGCCGCTCCAGGCCCGCATCCGCGATGTCAAGGTCGGTCCAGACGGCGCAGTCTACGCGGTCACCGAACGGCGCGGCGGCGGTGGATCGACGATCCTCCGGCTGACCAAGAGCTGATAGGCCTACAAGGTACTCTCCCGCGCCGCCTCCGTAGAATTTGAACGCGAGGCGGTGCCCGACGAGTGCTCGGTCTATCGTCACGAGCTGCAATCCTTCGATCTGGCATTGCGCCAATAGCAGCCGGTCGAAGGGATCGCGCGTTTCGGGTTCCGGCTCGGCGGCGGTGATGACGTGCGGAATGCCGATGGGCAGAATGGTGAGACCTCCGCCTTCCAGAACGATCTGCATGTCCTCAAGCGGCACGCCAGGATCGAGCTTTCCGAGGCGCGACTTGATCGCGATCTCCCAAAGGCTGGCGACACTGACGAAACCGGAGAAATCCGCGGCGCTGATGAGCTTGCTTATGTTTGGGAACCGTTGACGCGTGTCGGCACGCAAAATAGCTAGAATGATATGCGTGTCGAGAAGACACGGCTTGGTCAAGGCAACGGCCTCAGTAGGAAATCTTCCGGCAGCGGATCGTCGAAATCATCCGAAATATATGGGACGGGATTGGTAATGCCCCGAGCACGAAGATGAGCCTGGATCGCATCCAAATCAATCCCGCCTTTCTTCTTCGGCAGCTCTTGATGCGGCACGAGGTCGAACACCGGCTTGCCGTCGCGCGTCACGATGACAGTCTCGCCTTGCTCCACATCCTGGGCAAGTTCGTCGAGACGGCTCTGAGCTTCGCGAATAGAGACGGTTTTCATACGAGAAATGTATGTTCGGCTGCGCCTATCGTCAACAGAAGCCTTCGAATGCAAAACCCGCCGTCGCCGGCGGGTCTGGTCGTTAAAATGTGGCCGCGGCTTTACTTGCAGGCAGCACAGAAGCGCTGGATGCGCATGCAGGCTTCCTCGAGCAGGGTTTCCGAAGTTGCATAGGAGATGCGGAAATTCGGGCCGAGACCGAAGGCGGAGCCGTGAACGACGGCAACTCCTTCCGATTCCAGAAGCTCGGTGACGAAATCCTCGTCCGTTTCCATAACCTTGCCGCTCGGCGCGGTCTTGCCGATAAGGCCCGCACAGGACGGATAGACGTAGAAGGCGCCTTCCGGAACCGGGCAGGAGATACCGGATGCCTGGTTCAGCATGGAAACGACGAGGTCGCGCCGCCCCTGGAAGATCTTCTTGTTCTTCTCGATGAAGTCCTGCGGGCCGTTGAGCGCCTCGACGGCAGCCCACTGCGAGATCGAAGAGGTGCCGGAGGTCTGCTGGCTCTGGATCGCATCCATGGCCTTGATCAGTTCCTTCGGGCCGGCCGCGTAGCCGATACGCCATCCGGTCATGGCATAGGCCTTCGATACGCCGTTCATGGTCAGCGTGCGATCGTAAAGCCTGGGCTCGACCTGAACCGGCGTCGCGAACTTGAAATCGTCGAAGGTCAGGTGCTCATACATGTCGTCCGTCAGGATCCAGACGTTCGGATATTTGACGAGGACGTCCGTCAGGGCCTTCAGTTCGTCATGCGAATAGGCGGCACCAGACGGGTTCGACGGCGAGTTGAAGATGAGCCACTTGGTCTTCGGCGTGATCGCGGCTTCGAGGTCAGCCGCCGTCAGCTTGAAATTGTTTTCCTGCTTGGTGGAAACGAAGACATTCGTTCCGCCAAAAAGGGCGACCATTTCCGGATAGGAAACCCAATAGGGCGCCGGGATGATGACTTCATCGCCGGGGTTAACCGTCGACATCAGCGCGTTGAAAAGAATCTGCTTTCCGCCCGTCCCGACGATTACCTGCGAGGCATCGTAGTCGAGATCGTTTTCACGCTTGAACTTCCTGGCGATAGCCTCACGCAGAGCCGGGATGCCGGATACCGGCGTGTATTTGGTCTCGCCGCGGTTGATGGCATCGATTGCCGCCTGTTTGATATTGTCCGGCGTGTCGAAATCCGGCTCGCCCGCCCCCAGGCTGATGACATTGCGGCCCTTGGCTTGCAACTCACGCGCCTTCTGGGCGACGGCGATGGTAGCGGAGGGCTTCATGCGGGAGAGAGCGTCGGCGAGAAAGGCCATGATCTGGGTCCTGAGGAGCTGTTGAACAAGGGCGGGATCACGCGAGGAGACCGCCGCTAAGCTCTATGTCTAAACTACGACGCCGTTTCAAGCGGAAAGCTTGAATATGAGCCATCAAAGACGCTGATAAAACCTTCTAAATCTTCTTTACAGCCGCGTAACCCTTCGCTGCTACAACCACCGGGATCAGCAACGAAAAGTCCGACAAGCATGACGCCGAGAAGCATTTTCGCCAATCTGGTGCGCAGCGAAAGCGGGGCCTTTTCCACCGGCTACGGTCCCTTCACGCTGCAATCCGCCCTGCAGCCGATTTTCCGCTCGAACGACACCGGTCTGGAGATAGAAGCATTCGAAGGTCTTGTGCGCGTTTCGCGTCATGACGAGCCGGTCTCGCCGGGCGAATTCTTTCGCCTCGTTTCGTCCAACGATATAGCCGATATCGACAGCATCCTGCGCACCATCCACATCCTCAACACCGGGCGGCTCAATCGTTCACGGACGGGGATCTTCGTCAAGTTTCATCCCGGCCTCTTCCGTGCGCCGCAGGAAATGCGCCAGGAGGTTGAGCGCATCAAACTCGCCGGCCACGAGGCAGGCCTTGGACCCGCTCGGATCGTCTGCGAGATCTCGGAAAAGTCCGGTGTGGCCGACGACATCGTCGCGTCCTTCATCGAACATATGCGGGCGATAGGTTTCCGCGTTGCGATCGATGATTACGGCGCGGGCGATTCCGATCTTGCCCGGCTGAAGCGCGTCAAACCGGACTACGTTAAGTTCGACGCCTCCTGGGTCCGTGACTTCCTCGACAATTCCGCCGGCTATGCGCTCCTGCGCGTCATCGTCCGGCAGATGCTGGACGAAGGCATCGAGCCGATTTTCGAGGCGCTCGAAGAGGTCTGGCAGGTCGATCTGTGCGAGGAGCTCGGCGTGCCGCTGATGCAGGGTTACGCGCTCGCCCGGCCGGAACTTGCACCGACAACCTTCAATGAGACCTTCCCGGAAAGCCTTGCGGATTTTGCCGGCGCACCGGCGCCTCGCAATGAAGATACGCCGTCGGTCGATCACCCTGCGCCGTCGCCCACTCCCGTTTCCCGACCCGCATTGGCAAGACACGCACGCACTTTCGGCCGGCGGCAATCCGCAACGGAATGAAACGGTCCGAAAATACACGGGATTCCTGAAACTCATGCCGTCTGCCGGCTGAAATCCGGCATAAAACCGTCTTGACAGGCGCTCTGCGTGCCGACCGGAAAAATTCTTCCTTTCCCGCGGTTGGCTCAAAAACGGCGCAGGCGCCGGTCAAGAAAGCATTGCCGACGATGATTTCCTCCTCCGGATGTCAACAAAAGGCCGCAACCCAGTGTTCTCAGTCATCTTTGCCGACGTCAGCTTTCTCCTCATCGAACCGGTTCAAAAAACTTTTTCTTGCCAATTTCTGATAAACACAGCACTCTGTGCAAGTTCGGGCAATTTACGAGCATGGGAAGACCTATAATGATGCGCTCCGAAGGCGCGAAGACTTCGGGCGGTAGGCTGGGGGCAGAGATATTCAAAGCTATTCCTGCCGGTCACCGCGGTAAAGACAGGGACCCTTTCTTAAAGCTGCCTGCCGCCGCCCTTCGGGGCAACACTGTTATGCTGTCCGCCGCTGAACACGGACAGAGAGAAAAGGACCTGCTGCATGGCCGAAACTGGCACTGTAAAATTCTTCAATACCGACAAGGGCTTCGGCTTCATCAAGCCTGATAATGGTGGCGCCGATATCTTTGTTCATATCTCTGCCGTACAGGCTTCCGGCCTGTCCGGATTGTCGGAAAACCAGAAGGTGAGCTTCGACACGGAACCGGATCGTCGCGGCAAAGGCCCCAAGGCCGTCAACCTGCAGATCGCTGGTTAAGCCTAGGAGGCTTTCTATTCGAGTTGAAGCCCGGCAGGTTTGCCGGGTTTTTTTCTTTGTAATCCTTGGCGGAGACCTCTCAGAGGCCGCGCAGGAAGGGGTTGTTGCGCCGCTCGTCGCCGATCCGGCTACCGGGACCATGACCGCAAATGAAGCCGACATCATCGCCGAGTGGCAGGACTTTGTCGCGGATCGACGCAAGCAGCGTCTCGTGATCCCCGCCCGGCAGATCGGTGCGCCCGATCGAACCGTTGAACAGCACGTCGCCGAGATGTGGGAATTTCTGATTGCGGTTGTAGTAGATCACATGCCCCGGAGCATGGCCGGGACAGTGAAAAACCTCGAATACATGATCTCCGAACGAAACCGTGTCGCCCTCGTTGAGCCAGCGGTCGGGCACAAGGTTGCGCACCGCCATCTTCACCCCGAATTTTTCGGCCTGGGTCTCCAGCTTCTGCAGCAGGGGAAGATCCGCCTCATGCGGCCCGATCACCGGGATACCCAGCACCTCGCGCAATTCGTCAGCGCCGCCTGCATGGTCGATATGACCATGCGTGAGCCAGATTTCCCTGAGCGTTATCCCGTTTTCACTCACGACCTGAAGGATCGTAGGCACATCGCCACCCGGATCGATGACCACGCCTTCCCTGGTTTCGTCATCGAAGAGGATCGTGCAATTTTGCTGGAATGGCGTAACCGGGATGATGCCGGCCTGTAACTTGCCCATGATGCCTCGGCTTGAAGCGCGTCGCTTGATAGTGGGAACCGATCCCGGGACAGCGACATGCGGAAAACAGGAAGACGAAGCGCGCTGCATGAATCCGTTTAGATGTAACCCGCTTCAAGCGATAATGTCAGCGGGGATATAGCGGCAAACGGAAGACATTTCAGCCAAAAAAATCAATTGTCAGCGACGGCCGCAAAACGCGCGTCGACAGAGACCGGCGGAGCAAGCGACACGGTCGCAAGCAGGAAAGCACATACTACGATCTTGAGGGCAAAGACGGTCACCAGAACACCCCTGAGCGGATTGACCGGTGCGGTCGTTTCCATCTTGATGGGCGGAAGAGCGGAAAAAGTCCGGGCTGTCGGCTGAATGGTCATGGGCTTCTCTCCAGTGTCTGTGGCTGGATCAATGGACATCGCGCTCAAAAGTTCCGGACGTTCTCCTATCGTGGCCGACCGGCCACAGCTTGAAGGATCCGTTTGGTCTGGCGGAACCCAGCGGGACATATGGGGGTTTCCCTCCAATCAACGTGAGGAGAAACTCCATGACGAGTTGGTTGAAATTTCCCAAGTGGACGTGGCTGGGGCTTGGCGCCGCTCTTTCGGCCCTCGCCTTGCCCGCCCAGGCCCAGATGGCCACGACCACCGCATCGGACATCGTCGTCCGCTCCGGTCCCGGCCAGGATTACCCCGAGATCGGACTTGCCACCCGCGGCAGCCCGGCGACGATGGATGGCTGCCTCGAAGGCAGCAACTGGTGCCGTATCGAGGTCAACGGCATGCGCGGCTGGGTATTCGCCGAATACCTGACCATCCGCCATAACGGCACACCGGTTGTGGTCCAGGACTATCGGACCCGTTACGAGGTGCCGACCGTGACCTATGAGACGACGGCAAGCGTTCCGCCTGCTCCGGTTCCCGGACCTGGCGACATCATGCTTGGCCCGGTCGGCGAGGTGGACGTGATCGATCCGCCGGATACCGTCATCAGCTATATCGAACAGCATCCGGTCGACCCGATCCGCGTCCGCGATGAAGTGGTCGTTGGGGCGACACTGCCGCCCGATGTTATCATCCGCGAAGTGCCCGACTATGACTACGACTATGTGGTCGTCAACGACCGGCCCGTTCTGGTCGATCCGGGCACTCGCCGTATCGTGCATATCTACGAATGATCGATATCGCGGAGGGGGCCGCCCGGCTGGCGCCCTCCGCCCCCCGAGCATGCCATCCGATCCGTCCTTCAAGAAATGCTGTTGATTGTTCAAGCTGTTCGCGCTTTATGACGAACGAGCGTCTACAGTGCTTGAGTGTTGAAAGAGCTTCGGCCATCGCATGGAACCATGACGGGAAAGGAAACGGGAGTGTCGCGCGCATCGACGGGAAAAGCCGTCAGGAAGGTCATGCCGCCGATGCCGGTGGTTGACGAAGCCCAGATCGACTTCGAGACCATCGAGTTGCTTTTCTTCGCCTATCGCGATTTCGTATCCGACCCGGATGCGATCCTTGCCAAGATCGGCATGGGCCGCGCCCATCACCGCGTCGTCTATTTTGTCTGCCGCCAGCCGGGCATGATGGTGACTGACCTTCTCGATACGCTGCAGATCACCAAGCAGAGCCTTGCGCGCGTCCTCAAACAACTGATCGAATCCGGCTATATTCGCCAGATGGCGGGGGCCAAGGACAGGCGGCAGAGGCGGCTCTACCCGACGCTTGCCGGACGCGAACTGGCGCTCGCCCTTTCCGAGCCGCAATCGCGCCGTATCGCTCGCGCGATGGAGGATCTCACGCCCGAGATGCGGACCGCGGTCAAGGAATTCCTGCGCCGCATGCGTGGGCGGGACGAGAATCTCGAACCCATCGAAAACGAGTTGGATTAGGTTGAGGACTGATAACCCTCAGTTGGGACTGGACCGATGACGAAAACGCCTCCTTCCGACGACGCACCCCACCTTCTCGTGGTCGACGACGATACCCGTATCCGTAATCTCCTTAACCGCTATCTGATGGAACAGGGATTTCGCGTGTCTGTCGCGGGCGACGCGGCGGAGGCTCGCCGCAAGCTTGAAGGCCTGCATTTCGATCTCATCATTCTCGACGTCATGATGCCGGGCGAATCCGGCCTATCGCTGACGCAGTCTCTTTTTCAGAAGAAGACAACTCCGGTCATCCTGCTGACGGCCCGCGCTGAAATGGAGTCCCGCATCGAGGGACTGGAAGCCGGCGCCGACGACTATCTCTCAAAACCCTTCGATCCTCGCGAACTCGTCCTTCGCATCAATAACATCCTGCGCCGGAGCAGCTCGCCGGATACGCCGAAGATCGAGCAGGTCATGTTCGGCCCTTTTACTTTCTCCATCCCGCGCAAGGAATTGCGCAGGGCGGCAGAAACCATCCGGCTGACCGACCGCGAGCAGGAGATCATGCTCCTCTTTGCGCTGCGCGCCGGCGATACAATTCCGCGCCACGAACTGATCGGCGATGATGCGGAAGTGGGCGAGCGCACGATCGACGTGCAGATCAACCGTTTGCGGCGTAAGATCGAGGACGATCCGGCCAATCCCGTTTACCTCCAGACGGTGCGCGGCATCGGATACCGGCTGAGCATCGACTAGCCCGATGGGGCACGGACGGAAGGCAGGATGGCACTTTTCGACACCCTGAAGCGCGACATGGACCGGTTCACCCTTCCCGGCTGGCGTCCGCTGACCCGATGGCTGCGACGGCGCCTGCCGACCGGTCTCTACACCCGCTCGCTGCTCATCGTCATCCTGCCCATGCTGCTCCTGCAGACGGTGGTCGCGGCCGTCTTCATGGAACGGCACTGGCGCATGGTCACCGAACGCCTTTCGGAAGGCACCGTCCGGGACATCGCCAGCATTATCGAAGTCATCAAGAGTTATCCGCAGGATAGCAATTACGATGCGATCACCGGCATTGCCGGCAACGCTCTCAATCTCACGATTGCGGTGGAAGAAAACGGCCAGTTGCCGCCGCCACGCCCGCGCCCCTTCTTCTCCCTGCTAGACAACGTGCTTGCCGATCAGATCAATCGCCAGATCCAGATGCCGTTCTGGATCGATACGGTGGGCGACAGCCGGCTCGTCGAGATCCGCATCAAGTTCGACAGCCGCGTATTGCGGGTCTTTGCCCGCCGCGGCTCCACCTATGCCTCGAACACGCATATCTTCCTGGTCTGGATGATCGGCACTGCCCTGGTGCTGGTGGGCATTTCCATTCTCTTCCTGCGCGGCCAGATCCGGCCGATCCTGAAGCTCGCGCAGGCTGCCGAAAGTTTCGGCAAGGGCCAGAGCACCGAGGGTTTCTCACCGCGCGGCGCTGACGAGATCCGCCGCGCCGGTCTCGCCTTCATCCAGATGCGCGAGCGGATCGAGCGGCAGATGGAGCAACGCACGACCATGCTTGCCGGCATCAGCCATGATCTCCGGACCATCCTGACCCGCTTCCGGCTCCAGTTGGCGCTTGCCGGCGACAAGCCGGAGCTTGCCGGCATGAGCCAGGATGTGGAGGACATGCAGTCGATGCTGGAAGGCTATCTGGCCTTCGCCAAAAGCCAGGCCGAGGAAGATTTCGGCGAACTGCGGCTGAGCGAACTCCTGGGAAAACTGCAGTCGGACTTTGCTTTGCAGGGCAAGACCATGACCTATGAGATCGAGGGGGAGGACGAGATCGCAGTGCGCCCCAATGCCTTCGCCAGGCTCGTCGGAAATCTCGTCTCAAACAGCGAACGCTACGCCGACAATCTGCATGTCGACGCGAGGCATAGCGCCAAATGGCTGACGCTCACCCTCGACGATGACGGTCCCGGCGTTCGGCCCGAAGCCCGCGAAGACGTCTTCAAGCCCTTCTACCGGCTCGACGAGGCGCGCAACCTGAATGCTTCCGGTACGGGCCTGGGTCTCGCCATCGCCCGCGACATCGCCCGAGCCCATGGCGGCAACGTCACACTTGCCGAAAGCCCACAGGGCGGCCTGCGTGCCGTCGTGCGGATACCGGCTTGAACGGGAGAAACGGATGCCGGTCGATCTTTCCGACATGCAATGGCTGAACCCGCCGCCGGAAGTCCGCAAAGACGGCGGCCGGCTGATCGCC
This sequence comes from Rhizobium sp. YS-1r, assembly GCF_000757525.1. Lineage (NCBI taxonomy): Bacteria > Pseudomonadati > Pseudomonadota > Alphaproteobacteria > Hyphomicrobiales > Rhizobiaceae > Rhizobium > Rhizobium sp. YS-1r. The sequence continues at coordinate 696,780 of NZ_JPYQ01000006.1, forward strand.
CGCTCCGGCCCGGAGACCGATTTCTGGCAGGAGACTTATTACGGTTTCCATCATGACGATGGCCATTTTCTCTACCGGCACCGCCTTGGCGATTTCACCGCAGAGACATCCTTCGTGGGGCGCTATGAAGCACTCTACGATCAGGCGGGCCTGATGCTCCGCCATGACGAAAAGCACTGGATGAAATGCGGCATCGAATTCACCGACGGTGCCCGCCATTTCAGCACAGTCGTCACCAACGGTCATTCCGACTGGTCCGCCTTCCGCCTCAATGAGGATTTTGAAGAAATTTTCGTCCGCGTTACCCGCATGGGCGACGCGCTTTTCATCCAATACCGCACGGATAGCCGGCCGGATTGGCGGATGGCGCGGCTGGCTTATTTCCCCCCGACTCTTTCGGAGCTTTCCGTCGGTATGACCTTCTGCTCGCCGCAGCGGGAAGGTTTCGAGGTGGAATTCCGGTCCTTCAGCCTGACCGACGTCAAAAGCCGCGATATTCACTGAAGGGTCGCCGCGCGAGATCCGTCCTACATCAGCCTTTTGCCGTTCGGCACCGGCTGTTCGACGGCGGCAAGCACGATCGCGCCCTTCTCGTCCTCGAAACCGAGGGTCAGCACCTCGGAGCGGAACGGGCCGATCTGCCGCGGCGGAAAGTTCACCACGCCGAGCACCTGCCGGCCGACCAGCGTCTCCGGCGTATAATGCACCGTGATCTGCGCCGAGGATTTCTTGACGCCGATTTCGGGGCCGAAATCGATCTTCAGCTTGAACGCCGGCTTGCGGGCTTCCGGAAACGGCTCCGCCTCGATGATCGTTCCGACGCGGATATCGACTTTCTCGAAATCGCCGTAGGTGATCTCTTCTGCCATGACACCTTCGCTCAGCTTCCGAGTTCTTCCGCCCGCTTGCGGGCCGCGGCGATCGCCTTGTCGAACAGCGGCTGCATGCCGTCTTCGGCCATCAGCACTGCAAGCGCTGCCGCCGTCGTGCCGCCCGGCGATGTGACGTTCTGACGAAGTTTCGAAGCGTCTTCGGGGGACTGGTGCAGAAGCTCACCAGCCCCCGAGACAGTCTCCCGCGCAAGCCGCATGGCGAGGTCCGCCGGCAGGCCGGCTTTGCGGCCCGCCTCAGCCATGCACTCCACGAGATAGAACACATAGGCCGGACCGCTGCCAGAAACGGCGGTCACTGCATCGATATCCGCTTCGCTCGACACCCATTCCACGGGCCCGCTGACCTTGAGCAGAGACTGCACCGCCTCTCGCTGGGCATCGCTGACCTTGGGATTGGCATAGGCACCGGTAACGCCGCGGCCGATCATCGCCGGCGTATTCGGCATGGCGCGCACCATCGCCGCATCGCCAAGGTGGCTTTGAAGATAGGACAGTGTCTTGCCGGCAGCGACGGAGACCACGACTGTCCCCGGACCGACAGCCGGCTTCAACGGCGGCAGGACCGCATCCATCAATTGCGGCTTGACTGCAAGGAACAGGATATCGGCCGAAAACCTTTCCGGCAGGGCGGTGAAATGACGCGCGCCGGCATCGGAAATGATCGCCTTCATCGCCTCCGACGGCGACGGATCGACAACCGTGACGGAAGCGCCGGGCACGCCGTTCTTCAGCCAGCCGGAAAGCATCGCGCCGCCCATGTTGCCGGCGCCGATGAGAAGGATCGATCCGAGCTGGACCACGGTCATCAGGCTTCGCCTACGGTTTCAAACAGAACGGCATCCATGGCCGCTTTCGCTTCCATGCCCGACCATACGACAAACTGGAAGGCCTGATAATAGGCCTCGCAGGCTTCGAGCGCGCTCGACAGCAGCACTTCCACCTGCTGGTTGTTCGGCTCCGCACCGCCGGCCAGCAGCAAAGATTGCCGGAAGATGATGACGTCTTCCTGACGCCACAGGTCGAAATGGCCCATCAGCACCTGCCCGTTGATATGCGAGAGCAGACGGATGACTTCATTGACCCGTATGTCGGGAATCTTGATATCGAAGGCGCAAGCCAGATGCAGTGCCTCGAATTCTTCCATCCAGGAGAAGGAAACGTGGTAGTCGGCCCAGCGCCCTTCCACGGTCATGGCGATTTCATCTTCGCCCGACCGTTCGAACGTCCAGTCGTTCGAGGCTGCGACGAACTCGATCATGTCGACCGGATTCGACTGACGTTCGATTTCCAATTCCATAAGGCTCATGCGGCACCTTCTTGACCGGGATGATTGCGGATTCGTGCGAAAACGCCAAAACACGCGAACAATGACCGGGAACAACACGTTCGATGATCGCCCGACATCTCCAGAATAACGCAGTCACCCTGTCTGGAGCTTACCAACCCGTTTCGAATCATCGTTTAAAATCAGTGTACCTAGACGGAGTCGGACTGGCAGCCCCTTTCACTCGATTTTACTCAATTCCGCTTGGAAACTTCTTCGCGTCCGGGATCAGAACGGAGTCATAACCGACTCTGGCGACTGACTTTTTTGCCAGTGTCCACAGGGGAGGATTTTTTCAATGGCGAGGTTGGATCAGGTGTCGGAAAGCTCGATCCCCAACGTGTGCTTGAGGTGAGCCCATGTTGCCGCTTCGAACCGCTCGGGCCATTCCACGCCGATCTTCGTCGCCACCCTGCGTGCCCGCGGCAGATACGCGTCCGCATAGGCAAGATTGGCTGAAATGATCGCCTCTTTCGTCGGGGAAGGCAGAGGCAACCTGGCGAGGACCTGCTTTTGCTCCTCGGTGATCAGCCTGTTCAGATGAAGAGCCCCTCCCCGATTGGGAGCGGCTGTCTCTTCTATCAGAAGCTCGATGAGAAGATTCCTGAGATGGAAGATGCCGGTGATCCCGTTCAGATATTCCCCTCTGCCGATCGCGAGCGGCAGCAGCCCGAAAATCCGGATGAATTCCTCGAACTGCCATTTCATGCGCGCCGGATTGGGACCCGTCCCTGATGGAGGCGGCTGCAAGGTTTCCAAAATCCGGCCGTGATCGAACACGACCTTCAACCCGCCGGCGTTTCGCCGGGCCATTTGATCGGGATTGATGATGTCAACGTCAATGCGCAGCCAATCGGCCGTGATGGCGTTGATCAGCGTGGGTTTGACCTGCCGGTCCCGCCAGAGGACGATTTCGCCCGTCTTGCCGACAGCTTCGCGCCAGAGGGCGGCGAATTCATCCGTGGGACCATCGTGGGAAACCGCCAGGAAATCGATGTCGCTATATGCGTCCTCGATTCCAGCGCCGTAGCTGCCGCTTAAGAACAGCGCTGTGATCGTCGGTTCGTTTCTGAGGGCGGCAGCGATATCGTTGATGACGGTCGCCTTGTCCATTCCACTGCCCCCGCCCTCATAAACGGTACCGGTCTCATTGGCCCGAAAGCTTCGCCTCCAGCGCCTCGATACGGGCTTTCAAGGCCTCGTTTTCGTCGCGGGCGCGGGCGGCCATTTCGCGGACGGCCTCGAATTCCTCACGCTTGACCACGTCCATATTGTTCAGGAAGCGCTCGGCCTGTGCGTGGAAGGCTGTCTCGAACTCCTTGCGCACGCCTTGCGCGGCTCCCGCGGCATCGGTCATCAGCCGTGCGAAATCGTCCAGAATGCGGTTCGTGCCGGTTGACATGATCTTACTCCCGTATGTCTGGCCGCCCACTCTACGAAAGCGCGGCCCGAAAATGTCCATGAAGATGAAGTAGGGCCTGCCGCGACCCGTTGCAAGCGTCATCCACCGCCGGCACGGGCGCTTGCTGAGATTCGCCTTGACCGGCGATGGCCGCAACGCCATGTTCCGCGACGATATGAACAGGTTGAGAACCCGATAACTTGTACGAAGCGCTACATCTTTTCGCCCTGATGCCGTTCCCGAACATCGATCCGGTGGCCTTCTTCATCGGCCCGCTGGCCATTCATTGGTACGGTCTGGCCTATGTCGCCGGCATCCTGCTCGGCTGGCTCTATGCGCGCCGTCTGGCGGCAAACGGCTCGCTCTGGAAGGATGGTCAGTCTCCGATCACCATTGCCCACCTCGACGACTTCCTGGTCTGGGTCGCTGTCGGCGTCGTGCTCGGCGGCCGCATCGGCTACGTGCTCTTCTACGATTTCGCTGCCGTTTCGCAGAATCCGATTCGGGCAATCGAGATCTGGAACGGCGGCATGTCCTTCCACGGCGGTTTCCTTGGCGCGACGATCGCCATGATCTTCTTTGCCCGCCGCAATGGCATTCCGGTTTGGAGCATGTTCGATGCGGTGGCTGCCGTCGTGCCTTTCGGACTCTTCTTCGGCCGCATCGCCAACTTCATCAACGGCGAGCTTTGGGGACGATTGAGCGACATGCCCTGGGCGGTCGTCTTCCCGACCGGAGGGCCGTTCGCGCGCCATCCAAGCCAGCTTTACGAAGCGGGCCTCGAAGGGATCGTGCTCGTTCTGGTGCTGGCGCTGATGATTTTCGGCTTCAAGGCGCTGAAGGCCCCTGGCACGGTCTGCGGCACCTTCGTCGTCGGATATGCTCTCTGCCGTATTTTCGTGGAGTTCTTCCGGGAGCCGGATGCCCAACTCGGCTACTTGCTCGGCACGAACTGGCTGACGATGGGCATGGTGCTGTCGCTGCCGATGATCGCTGTCGGCCTTTGGGCCATCGCCCGGGCACGCGCGGCGGCCGCGTCTGCGTCTGCTCAGGTTTGAGGCGGAGGCGCACGGCCGTGAGCACGCCCCTTACAGACAAGATAAAGAATCTCATCCGGGCGAGCGGCCCGATCAGCGTCACCGATTATTTCGCGCTCTGCCTCGCCGATCCGGAATATGGCTATTACCGCAGCCGCGAGCCTTTCGGCCGGCATGGCGATTTCATCACCGCACCGGAGATCAGCCAGCTTTTCGGCGAGATGATCGGCATCTTCGTCGTGCATGCCTGGCAGCGCCATGGCAGCCCGGCAGCCGTCCGGCTGGTCGAGGTCGGGCCCGGCCGCGGCACGATGATGGCCGATATGCTGCGGGTGATCAAACGCATCGCCCCCCTGCTCTTCGAAGGCCTGAATGTTCATCTGGTCGAGACCAGCGAAAGGCTTCGCGGCGTGCAGCGCGTGACGCTGGAGGCCTATTCCACCAAGGTTACCTGGCACGACAGTTTCGAAGATGTACCCGAAGGTTTTACGCTGATTGCCGCGAATGAACTCTTCGACGCGATCCCGATCCGCCAGTTCGTCAAAACACCAACCGGCTTCCGCGAGCGTCTTGTCGGCCTGAATGCCGACGGTGAACTCACCTTCGCCGCTGGCGTCGCGACGCTCGATCCCGATCTTCTGCCATCGTCGACGGCCTCCGCTCCCGACGGCACGGTCTTCGAGCTGGCGCCGGCACGCCAGGCGGTCATGCAGACGCTCTGCGCCCGGCTGAAGACGTTTGGCGGAACTGCGCTGATCATCGACTACGGCCATATGGTCACCGGCTTCGGAGACACGCTGCAGGCCGTGCGCAACCACGATTTCGATCCACCCCTCGCCCATCCGGGCGAGGCGGACCTGACGAGCCACGTGGACTTCGAGGATCTGGCCAGGATCGCCCTTTCCATGGGTATTCACCTGAACGGCGGCTTGCGCCAGGGCGAGTTCCTCTACGGCCTCGGCCTTGCCGAACGCGCCACGGCACTTGCGAAGGACAAGGCGCCATCTGAACAGCGGCTGATTGCCGCGGCGGTCGATCGGCTGGCGGGCGAAGGTGCGGGCAAGATGGGGGAGTTGTTCAAGGTGATCGCAGTTTCCAGCCCGGCCTTGAATTTGATGCCGTTCCGGCCGGTGGATTGACATCCGCCCTTTCCTTGCGCCACTCTCGCCTTAAATCGAAGCAGCGCGCAGGTTTCATCGCTTGCAGAAAACCTCTTGAAATCAACGGGATAGACAACGCCGATGCAGGACAGCCCCTTGCCGACGCCCATTGAGAGCCCCCTGTTGAGCGAGATGGCCGGCAATCGTATCCGCCATGGCTTCTTCACCCGTCAGGGCGGCGTATCCGAAGGACTTTATGCCGGCCTCAATGTCGGCATCGGCTCGAACGATCACCGGGAGAGAGTGATCGAGAACCGTGCGCGGGTCGCCGCCTGGTTCGGTTTGCCGGTCGAGAAGCTTGCAACCGTCCATCAGGTCCACTCACCCGACGTCTTCATCGTCGACGAGACCTATGCCGGCGAGCGGCCGCAGGTGGATGCGATGGTGACGTCGATCCCCGGCGTGGCGCTCGGCGTGCTTTCGGCCGATTGCGGACCGATCCTGTTTGCCGACGGCGAGAGCAACGTGATCGGCGCGGCCCATGCCGGCTGGAAGGGTGCGCTTGGCGGCGTGCTTGAAAACACGATCGAAGCGATGGTTTCCCTTGGCGCCATGCGCGACAGGATCACTGCGGTGCTCGGTCCCTCGATCGGCCCGACGAGCTATGAGGTCGGCCCGGAATTCGTCGAACGCTTCCTCGCCTTCGATCCGGCATACGAAGAATTCTTCATGCCCTCATCGAAGCCGGGACATGCCATGTTCGACCTGCCGTCGCTGACGATCAGGCGGCTGACGGACGCAGGCGTGCGGGCCGAAAACCTGGGCGTCGATACTTACCCGGATACGGAACGGTTCTTTTCCTATCGCCGCACGACTCACGCCAGAGAGCCGGATTACGGCCGCCAGATTTCAGCCATTGCACTTCGGGAGGATTGATATGGCTCTGCATTTCGAGAGAAGCGAATATGCTGACCGCCTCGCGCGGCTGACGGAGAAGATGCGCGCCGAAAAGCTCGATGCGCTGCTGCTTTTTGCCCAGGAAAGCATGTACTGGCTGACCGGCTACGATACCTTCGGCTACTGCTTCTTTCAGACGCTGGTGGTCAAGGCCGATGGCACGATGACGCTGCTGACCCGCTCGGCCGACCTGCGCCAGGCGCGTCAGACCTCGATCATTGAGAATGTCATCGTCTGGGTCGACCGGGTGAATGCTGATCCGACGCTCGACCTAAAGAACCTGCTGAGCGACATGGATCTGCTCGGCGCGAAGATCGGCGTCGAGTACGACACACACGGGATGACCGGCAGGGTCGCCCGCCTGCTTGACAATCAACTCTCCACATTCGGCCAGATCAGCGATGCCTCCTATCTCGTCAGCGCGCTCAGGCTCGTCAAAAGTCCGGCGGAGGTCGCTTACGCCAGACGCGCCGCTGAACTTGCGGATGATGCGCTCGATGCGGCACTCCCTCTCATCAAGGCCGGCGGCGACGAGGCGGAAATCCTCGCTGCGATGCAGGGCGCGATCTTCCTGGGCGGCGGTGATTATCCGGCCAACGAATTCATTATCGGGTCGGGCGCCGACGCGCTCCTCTGCCGCTACAAGGCCGGCCGTCGAAAACTCGACGCGACCGACCAATTGACGCTCGAATGGGCCGGCACGGCGGTACATTATCATGCCGCCATGATGCGCACGATCATGGTCGGCGAACCGTCCTTCCGCCACCGGGAGCTTTACAAAGCCTGCCTCGAGACGATCCAGGCCATCGAGAGCGTGCTGCGCCCCGGCCACACGTTCGGCGACGTCTTCGACACGCATGCCCGGATCCTCGACGAGCGCGGGCTCTCACGCCACCGCCTCAATGCCTGCGGCTATTCGCTCGGCGCCCGTTTCTCGCCCTCGTGGATGGAGCACCAGATGTTCCATGTCGGCAACCCGCAGGAGATCCTGCCCGACATGACCCTCTTCGTGCACATGATCATCATGGATTCCGACAGCGGTGCAGCCATGACGCTCGGCCACACCTATCTGACAACGGGTGCCGATCCGCAGCCGTTTTCGCGCCACGGTCTGGACCTTATTTTGCGCTGATTTCCCGCTTTGATCAGGCAATTGACAGGTCCCGAAGGCGACCAATAAGGTTTCGTGACAGGGAATCTTTGACAGGAGGCGGGCATGCAGCTTTTCGGAAGATTATTTTCCGCCACCCTGCTCGCCATAATTCTGTCCTCTTGCAACACGACGGAGGCCCTGACGCCACAGGCGAACGTGGGCACGGGCAATGGCGGGGCTTCGACGCCTGTGACACAAGCCGAGGCGGACCGGATGGCGCGCTCGCAGCAGCCGGAGACCTATAATAATAGTAGCAGCACCTATGCCCAAGGCGGAGCAACGGGACCGCAGAACACGCTGGAAGCCCAGGCTCGCGCTCTGGAATCAGGCAATACGGTATCCCCCTCCTCCTCCGGCCCACCGCCGCAATGGGATGGACAGGGACAGGAGCAGGCGACGCAACAGCCCGCAACGGCTGCTGCACCCCGGCAGGCATCGTTACCGCCCCCGAGTTCCTCCGCCAGCACGATCCGTTTCCTGCCGATCATCGGCGCGCCGGTCCAGGCGGTGACACCGCTTTCGCGTCAGCTCGGCGCCGAGGCGCGCGCCAGCGGGCTGACCATCCGCCCGTCAGGCGATGCCGGCACAGAGAATATCCTGAAGGGCTACTTCTCCGCCTTCGTCGACGGCGGCAAGGTCACCATCGTCTATGTCTGGGATATCCTCGACAATTCCGGCGCGCGGTTGCATCGCATGCAAGGGCAGGAAAGCGTGCCGGCCAAAGGCTCCGATCCATGGGCCGCGGTACCTGCTTCCACCATGGAGGCGATCGCCAGCAAAACCATTCAGGACTATCTGAACTGGCGGCAATCGCAGAGGGGCTAGGGCCTGAAGCTCTAGTGGCTCCATAAGCAACCGGTCATAGTTTCTTCACAAAAAACCGTGGTGAGGCGCAAAACGCTATTGCATTCGGGGCCGGCGGCGGTAAAAGGCCCGCATCCAGCTTCAAAACAGGCGGACCGCAATGAAGGTTTTCGCAGGCAATTCGAACCGGCACCTCGCCGACGCGATCTGCAGCTATCTCAATGTTCCAGTCGGAAAAGCCAGTGTAAGGCGATTTGCAGACCAGGAAATCTTCGTTGAAATCCAGGAGAATGTACGCGGGGAAGACGTTTTCGTCATCCAGTCCACGTCCTTTCCGACCAACGACCACCTGATGGAGCTGCTGATCATGATCGATGCGTTCCGGCGGTCTTCCGCCAAGCGCATCACCGCCGTCCTCCCCTATTTCGGCTATGCCCGCCAGGACCGCAAGGCCGGCCCCCGCACGCCGATTTCCGCCAAGCTCGTCGCCAACCTGATCACCGAGGCCGGTGCCGACCGCGTGCTGACGCTCGACCTGCATGCCGGCCAGATCCAGGGCTTCTTCGATATCCCGACCGACAACCTCTTCGCGGTGCCGATCCTCGCCCGCGACGTCAAGGAACACTATGACCTGAACAACGTCATGGTCGTTTCGCCGGATGTCGGCGGCGTCGTGCGCGCCCGTGCGCTCGCCAAGCGTATAGAATGTCAGCTTGCCATCGTCGACAAGCGCCGCGAGCGTGCCGGTGAATCCGAAGTCATGAACGTCATTGGTGACGTCTCCGGCAAGGACTGTCTGCTGATCGACGACATCGTCGATTCCGGCGGCACGCTCTGCAACGCTGCCGAGGCGCTGCTGAAGAACGGCGCCACCAGCGTCACGGCCTATATCACCCATGGCGTGCTGTCGGGCGGCGCGGTTGCCCGTATCGCCGCTTCCAAGCTGCGCGAACTGGTGATCACCGACTCCATCCAGCCGACGACCGCGGTGCAATCGGCTCCCAATATCCGTGTCATCACCACCGCCAGCCTGCTTGGCGAAGCGATCAACCGCACGGCGATGGAATCGTCCGTCTCCAGCCTGTTCGACTGACCTTTTTTGGTAAAACATGTTCCGATAAGCTCCTCGTGCGCACAACGAGGAGTGAGTCGCTATGGTTTCCTTTTCCGGACAATCGAAGAGATTGGCCCTGTTCCTGCTTATTCCGATGCTTTCAGGCTGCGTCGAGGGCGGCCCGGGACCCGGAGGTTATTATCCTCCGCAGCGGCCTCCACGACCCGAGCCGCAACCGCAAATGTGCACAATGGAATATCGGCCGGTCTGCGGCGAGCGCGGCGGGCGCTTTGAAACCTTCGGCAATGCCTGCCAGGCGCGCGGACGCGGCTTCCGTATCGTAAGCTCCGGCGAATGCCGTCGCCAGCCTGGACCGCTTCCTCCGCCGGGCCGTCCGGATCGTCCCGATCGCCCGGATTGGAACCAGCCTGGTCGTCCCGACAGGCCGGATCGTCCCGGAAGGCCTGAACAGTCCGGCTTCTGCACGCGCGAATACCGCCCGGTCTGCGGTCAGCGTGGATCGCGGACGCAGACTTTTCCGAATGCCTGCGAAGCCGCCAATGCCGGGTTTAGCGTTGTTGCATCCGGCGAATGCCGCCGCTGAAAGCGGACAAGGAACAACAGCAAAAATGATCAGCAAAACGTCGGGACAGCTGTTCCGGCGTTTTGCTTTGCGGCGCGGCTTCGGTTAGTTAAGCGCCTTTCCAAGGAGTTCCGTATGGCCGCACGCGACCGCTATTCCCGAAAACTCGAATGTTCCCAATGCGGCAACACCGGTTTTGCCGAAGTCTCCGAAACGGATGACAAGCGGCAGAGCAATCGCGATTTCCATATCGATGAATTGCCGCTTGGCTTCTCCACGGAGTTCGCGTCCACCGATCCGCGCAAATACATGCTGCGTTGCGGCCAGTGCGGCCACAAGTTCCGCTTCGAGCAGAAAAGCGTCTATGCGCCGGGTGGCGAGCCCCGGCGCTAGATCGAGTGGCGGGTGCTTTACTGGATCGGCCTTACTGGATCACTTGCCCGTTGACGCTGAGTGCCTTCCCGTCCTCGAATCTGATATCCCAACGCAGCCGTCCGTCCGGCTCCGTTTTCGCCATGCCTTTTGCCATCATGATGGCGAAGGAAACCTGGTTGAACTGCGGATCAACCTTGGCAGCCCCCTGGAAATACTGGATCAATCTGTCGATATCGCGGGCGAGGATCGAGGTTTCGAGATTGTAGCGATCCTTCTGGTCCGGGTAGCCGCTGATCTCGCCTGACGCCTCGACATCGTAGAGCGACGATCTGGCAACGATTTTCGGAAAATCGATCGTCAGTTGGCCGTCATCGAGGATCGCTTTGCCCAGACGCTCGCTTTCTGCCTCCGGCAACGGTCCAGGCTTCGACAGATCCATCTCCATCAAGGTATCCACAAAGCGCGTGAAATTGAGAGCGGCGATCCCGACTTCCATCTCGGCCATATCAGGCACCAGCCGAGCATAGACTTCCGGGACAAGACCGGACGGTGTGGAAATCTTCTCCACGCCGAGACCGACGCCGATGCGCGTCGCCTCGGAGGGCTCCGTCATCGTCAGGGTATAGTTGAGCTTATCGACCCCGATATCACCGACCTGACTTGCCACGGTGAACTTGTTGAATGCGATTTTCTCCGAAAGCGATGTGAAGAACGGCATCGCACCGCGGATGAGTTCCTTCAGCTCTGCGATCTCGGCTTCCGAGGGCCGTTCATCCTTGACCAGTTCCAGCATGAACGAGACGAGTTTCTGGATATTCTGCGCGACCACGCCTTCGACGCCGACGTCGAAATCGAGGCTCTCGGCGCGTATCTGCACCGGAGGCGCCTGTGGAGTGGCGATCCGCTCGTAGAACCTCGAAAACGACCCTGTGCCGTGAAAATCCGTAGCTCCGGCGGTCGCGCTATTCGTCGCACCGAGAGAGTAGTTCATGCCCGCGAAGCTTGCTTCGATCTCTTCCGTTCCGCTTTTCGACACCATACGGATCGGACCGGATGTCGCCTCGCCCGAGCGCAGATAGCTGATTGCCGGATCGAAAATGCCGGAAAACACGGCGTCCGTGACGGAATAGGTCATGCTGGTCGGCTTCCCATCAGGCGCCCTGCCCTGCACGGAGAAATTCATGTTGCTGTCGCTGTTCAGCTTCCACTGGCCGTTATTGAGTGGCGCCGCGAAGAGAGTGAACGGCGTCAGGCCCGAGACCGTGAAATTCTTCTTGTCGATCGTCTCGATAAGCCTGGCGATGTCGTAGGTGACCTCGTAACGGTCACCGGCCGGCCTCACAGTCAGAAAGCCGCTGCTGCGCGCGGAATCCGGCAGGAAATGGCTCAGATTGTCCTTGAGCATGCGGGCGCCCCGATCGTCGATCTCCGCCGCTTGCACGGAATAGATCGAAAATGCCGCTACCAAACCGGTCGCGATCAAGGTTCTTTTCATGCACAGCCCTTCCCGTGTTCAATCACAGGCCAATTTGGAAGATGGGTTCGGGAAGTCAAGTTGAACCAGCGCCTTTCCGGGCTGAAAAGCTTGCACTCCAAACCCTGTTGTATTATAGCCCGCCGGTCCGCGTAGACACCCTTGGAGGCAACGCGGATGAAGTGCACCTCGTGCCTTCGGTTTGACGCAGCGGCCAGCGCTTGCGGAAAACTCTCCAAACAACCTCGAAAGGACATGCCATGAGCCACGCATCTTACGAGCTCAAGGCCGAGGCGCGCGAACGGGTAGGTAAGGGGTCCTCCCGTGAACTTCGCCGCAACGGTTTCATTCCCGCTGTCATCTATGGTGATAAGCAGGCCCCCCTCGCGATCGCACTCTCGACCAATGAAGTGACGAAGCGCATCCATGCCGGCGGTTTCATGACCACCATTGCAACGATCGATGTCAACGGCCAGAAGATTCAGGTCCTGCCGAAAGACTACCAGCTCGATCCGGTCCGTGATTTCACCATGCACGTGGATTTCCTGCGCGTCTCCGGCGACACGGACGTCACCGTCGAAGTGCCGGTTCACTTCGTCAACGAAGAGAAGTCCGCAGTCAAGATCGGCGGCGTTCTCAACATCGTTCGTCACGCGGTCGAATTCCATTGCCCGGCAAACGCCATCCCGGAATTCATCACGGTTGACCTCACCGGCGCCAAGATCGGCGACAGCATCCATATTTCCGCCGTCACCCTGCCGAAGGGTGTGCGCCCGGTCATCGCCGATCGCGATTTCACCATCGCGACCATCGTTGCTCCGGCCGGCGGCGTTGAGGAAGCCCAGGAAGAAACGCCTGCTTCCGAAGCTGAATAAGCAAATCAAAGCAGAATGTTTGATCTTGAAACCCGCCTTCGCAAGAAGGCGGGTTTTCTATTGGCCGCAAAACACAATGCCGCTACGCTATTTCCGCAAATCTTTCAAATCTTGGCATATTCGTTTCAGTGAAGTTTAATGAATACGTGAAACTATGATCACTGCTTCAGCATGAGGGGACAATCCGGCATCAACCGGAAGATATATTGCAGGGAAGACGGATGAGTCGTTCCGTTGAGAGCCGTTTTATCGCGATCATTTCTGGCGCGCTTCTGGTCGTCGTCGCACCGCTGTTCACGCTGTTCCTGGCGCTTTCCTCGCAACAGGCTGCCATAAACCTCAGCGAGCACGTCAATCTCGTGCTGGTCACCAATTCCCAGGCGCTCGGCAAGCCGCTCTGGGAGCTCGATACGGTTAGCATCCACCAGATCGCATCCATGCTTGTGGCCGACCCTGCCATTCAGGGGGTGCAGATCAACGACAGCACGGGCAAGCTGAATATTTCCGAAGTGGATGTGAATCCCGCTGATTTCCGCGGTCTGAAATCGATCTCCGAGCCTATCGTCTACAAGTCGCCGCAGGGCATGCGGGATGTCGGCAATATTACCGTCTATGTGCCCGAACTCGGATGGTTCTCGGCACTACACCAGATGGAAATGGCCTTCATCTCCATCTTCATCATCGCCATTCTGACGGTTTTCGGCGTGGCGATCCTCGGCAACCGCGTAATGGTGATCAAGCCCCTGCTGCGGCTGACGGCCGCCATCGAGGCGACGCGGCGGTTAGGCTCGCGCCACCACGTCGACTGGCGCTCGAACGACGAGATGGGGCGCCTGGCGAAAAGTTTCAACGAGATGCAGACGCTGCTGGAACGCGAGGAACGCGAGCTCAAGCGGGCACATCAGCAGACGACGGAAATCTATAACCTGACGCCGGCCATGCTGTTTTCGCTCACTCCCCGCGATCAGATCGCGGCGGTCAGCGATTACTGGCTTCTTGCCACCGGCTATAGCCGCGAGAACGTCATCGGCCGCCCGTTCTCGGATCTCGTCGATTTTGCAGATCGGGAGACCTATCGGCAGCGGAAGGCACAGGGGAAATCAAACGGTCCGGCGATGGAAGTCACCGTCCGCTTCCTTTGCGCCGACGGCCACCTGATGGACGTGCTGATTGTCGAAACGGAACTGGGCGCCGCGGGAGCCAGCATGCCCGGTTCGCTCAGCGTCATGACCGATGTTACCGAACTCAAGCAGTCGGAACTGCGCAACCATCAGCAGGCGATCTCCGACCATCTGACCGGGCTTCTGAACCGCCAGGGTTTCGAAGCCATGCTCGACCGGAAGATCAGCGAAGCGGACAGGACCAGGACGGAAGTCGCCTGCCTCTTTGTCGACCTCGACCGCTTTAAGGCAATCAACGACAACCTCGGACATGCAGCCGGAGACAGCGTTCTTTGCCAGTTCGTCGAGCGGACGCGCCCCCTGCTGCGCCGCACGGACAGCGCCTCGCGCCTCGGGGGCGACGAGTTCGCCATACTGATCGCTGGCGAAAGCACCGAACGCCGCGCGACCGAGCTTGCCCAGAAGATCGTCGACACGTTCGAAGTGCCTTTCCGCATCCAGGGCACCGGCGTGCGGCTCAGCGCCAGCATCGGCCTCGCCTTCTACCCCAGCCACGCCGCCAGTGCTGCCGAACTTCTGCAGAAATCGGACATGGCCATGTATGCCCGCAAGCGCGACGGCAAGAACGGGGCACAGGTCTACGACCCGGCAATCCTCGACCAGACGCGTGAACGGGCGGAGATCGAGAGCGACATTGAGGTCGCCATCGCCGCAAGCTGGTTCGAGGCACATTTCCAGCCGATCGTCGATATCGACACCGGCATTCCTTCCGGCTTCGAGGCCCTCATGCGCATGCGCCATCCGCGCAAGGGGCTGATGTCACCGGCCGGCATCATCAGCGTTGCCGAGGAAACCGGCTCGATCAGTCAGATCGGCAACCTCATCCTTGAAGACGCGATGGCCAACCTCGCGCGCGTCTCTCGTCTCCCCGGCATGGAAGAAGCATATGTCGCGGTGAATTTCTCGCCGCTGCAATTCGAGCCCGGTTTGCTGGCGCGACTGACAGGCCTGCTTGGTCATTACGGCATGCAACCGTCGCGCCTTGTGATAGAGATCACCGAAGCGGTGTTGATGCACGACAACCCGGAAATCCGCACCATACTCAACGAGCTTCATCATTTCGGCTGCCTTATTGCACTTGACGATTTTGGCACCGGCTATTCGTCACTGAGCTATATGAGCCGTTTCCCGGTCGATATCGTCAAGATCGACCAGTCTTTCGTCCGTTCGCTCACCGACAAGGCGGATGATATCGGCAGCAAGAACCGGATGCTGATCGAAGGCATCAGCGCCATTTCCCATAAGATGAACTGCAAGGTCGTCGCCGAAGGCGTCGAAACCGAAGAACAGCGCGCCTTGCTCAGACAGATGGGCATCGATTATGCCCAGGGCTATCTCTTTTCGAAGCCCCGGGAAATTTCCGAACTGCTCTCGGCCCTATCAGCCCGGCAATCCGACGCAAGGTTCATGGCAGGTTAGCGGCCAGCGCCTTCCGGACGAGATGCTGGGTCAGAAATGGCTACATGCTTGCCTGGAGGGAAAAGATGAAGACTGCATCGCTGCTTCTTGCCGGTCTCAGCTTCGCGCCGGCTGCCATTGCCCAACAACCGATCATGTTTTCGACCGAATCCTATCCGCCGTTCGGCTATCGGGAGCCGGACGGCACTTATCGTGGCGCCGGCGTCGACCAGATCGAGATCATCATGCATGGCGTCGAAACGCCTTTCGTGATGGAGATCATGCCCTGGGCCCGCGCCATCATGCTTGCCGAGACGCAGCCCATGCACTGTGTCTTCGCTGCCGCCCGCACGCCGGAGCGCGAGCCTCGTTTCAAATGGGTGATGCCGCTCTTCATCGACCGCAACATTCTCATCCGGCATACCGGCTCCAAGGTCGATGCCAGCACGATCGAGGAGGCCAGGCAATATGCGGTCGGCACCCATCGGGGAGACTACACGGAAGCTCTGCTGAGGAACTCCGGCTTCCCCAGGATCGACCTGAGTGCCGATTTCGATACCACGCTCCGAAAACTGCTCGGTGACCGCATCGACATGATGCCGATGTCGCAAGGCGTCTACGAGAAACTGAAAGCGGAAGGAACGCCGATCGAGAAGGTCATGATCTTTTCCGAACAGCGTCTGGGCATAGCCTGCAACAAGGACGTTCCGGACGAGCTGATATCGAAGATGCAGGCAAACCTCGACGAGATGATCAGGAACGGCGCTCAGGACGCCATATTCAGGCGCTACGGCATCAATGAACCGCAATAGACGACGTGGCTCACGGAAACAGGTTGACTTTGCCGGCGTTTCGCGTTGGTGAAGGCGATCAGCGCAGAACGGATTTCTCCATGCTTATCATCGCAGGTCTCGGCAATCCTGGCTCCAGATATGCGGACAACCGCCACAATATCGGCTTCATGGCCGTCGACGCGATCCAGCGGCGACCCGGATTCTCGCCCTGGTCGAAAAAATTCAAGGCGGAGATTTCCGAAGGCGAACTGGGTGGCGAGAAAGTCTTGCTGATGAAGCCGCAGACCTTCATGAACCTCTCCGGCGAGGCGGTCGGCGAAGCCATGCGCTTCTACAAGCTCGGCCCGCAAAATGTCGTCGCCATCTATGACGAACTCGACCTGCCGCCCGGCAAGGCCCGCATCAAGACGGGCGGCGGCCATGGCGGCCACAATGGAATCAAATCGCTGGATGCCCATCTGGGCAAGGATTATCGCCGCCTGCGTCTCGGCATCGGTCATCCCGGGGCCAAGGAGCTCGTGCACAACCACGTGCTCGGCGATTTCGCCAAGGTCGACCAGACCTGGGTCACCCCCCTCCTCGATGCGGTGGCCGACAATGTCGAGATGCTGGTGAGGCAAGAGGATTCGCAGCTCATGAACAAGCTGGCGCTCGCGATCGGCGGCAAGCCTGACGAGGAAAAGCCGAAAGCTGAAAAATCGCCGCAACCGAAACCTGTTGGTAAATCGCACATCCACCAGGCACGCGGCGGTGCAAAACCGAATATCCCGACCACCGGCCCCATGGCCGAGATGCTGAAGAAGATGTTCGGCAGCAAGGGTGAGTGAGGGGTTACGAGCCCCCAATGCAAGACGGAAACTGAAAAGCACCAGATGATTAACGCTCTCGACACGGATAACATAGCTGCCGAACTGGTCACGCTGCGCGACTACTGGCGCTATGCGATCTCCCGCTTCAACGCGGCGAACCTGAGCTTCGGCCACGGCACGACGACAGCCGGCGACGATGCCGCTTTCCTGATCCTCGACTCCCTCGACCTGCCGATCGATGCGCTCGATCCTTTTCTCGATGCGCGCCTGCTCCCGTCGGAGCGCAAGCTGCTGGCCGAACGCATCGAGACGCGCGTAACCACCAGAAAGCCCTCTTCCTATCTGACCGGTCGCGCCTACATCCAGGGCGTTCGCTTTCATGTCGATGAACGGGTCATCGTGCCCCGCTCCCATATCGGTGAAATCCTGTTCACTGAATATCTCGGCGAGAACGGCTCCTCCTTCCTGCCCGATCCACTGAGCGTCGAAAGCGCCGTCGACATCTGCACGGGGTCTGGATGCCTCGCGGTGCTTGCCGCAAAATTTTTTCCGAATGCGGAAGTGGATGCCGTCGACCTCTCCTTCGATGCGCTGCAAGTCGCCGCGCTCAATCTCGCGGAACACAATGTCGAGGATCAGGTGACCCTTCATCAGGGCGACCTCTTCGCACCGCTCGGAAAGAAGAAATACGACCTGATCATCACCAACCCGCCCTATGTCGATCACGAGGCGATGACGGCATTTCCGGAGGAGTTTCAGGCCGAGCCGGCCATGGCCTTCGACGGCGGTGAAGACGGGCTCGACATCGTCCGCAGCCTGCTGGCGGAAGCACCGAAACACCTCAATCCCGATGGCGGCATGATCTGCGAGATCGGCTCCGGCCGTGAAATCCTGGAGGAGGAATTTCCCGATCTCGATTTCCTGTGGCTGGAAACCGCCGAATCCCAGGATGCGGTTTTCTGGATCACGGCCGAATCGCTCGGCGTCAGGGCGAAGAAGAAATAGGCAGGCACGCCCCTCGCCGTCGCAAGCCCGTTTATTCTTCGGGCTCGGTCGTGAACATCAGCGGAAAGCCGGCCTCCTTGGCGAGGTCCATCGCTTCCTTGGACTTGGTCTCGGCAATATCCCTGGCGCAGACCACGACCACGGAAGTGCCCAGGCGGTGGGCGGTCAGCATCACGCGGTAGCCGGTCTCCTCGCTCATGCGGAACACGGCCTTCAGCACCATGATGACGAATTCGCGCGGCGTATAGTCGTCGTTCACCAGAATGACCTTGTAGAGCTTCGGCCGCTCCAGCTTGGGCTTGGTGATCGTCTTTGGTTTGAGGATGATGTCTTCGGCCATCGGCTTCTCCTGATGACGTCCGCCTGACAAGAGACATGCGAGCTATATCGCACCGCACCCGGAATATTTCAAGCAATCGCGGCGTGATCGAATGTTCTATTGCCGCCGAACCCTTGACCCGGCACGCCCATTCCCCCATAGCCACAGCAACGAAAATTTCATAGATACAGGGTCCGGACCCATGGGTTTCAAATGCGGTATCGTGGGCCTGCCGAATGTCGGCAAGTCCACGCTCTTCAATGCGCTCACCAAGACGGCCGCGGCGCAGGCGGCCAATTATCCCTTCTGCACGATCGAACCGAACACCGGTGAAGTGGCGGTTCCCGATCCGCGCATGCAGAAGCTTGCGGCCGTGGCAGGCTCCAAGGAGATCATTCCGACCCGCATCTCCTTCGTGGACATCGCCGGCCTGGTGCGCGGCGCGTCCAAGGGTGAGGGCCTCGGCAACAAGTTCCTGGCCAATATCCGCGAAGTCGATGCGGTGGTGCATGTGCTGCGCTGTTTCGAGGACGACGACATCACCCATGTCGAAGGACGCATAAATCCGGTCGGAGATGCCGACACGATCGAGACCGAACTGATGCTCGCCGATCTGGAGAGCCTTGAGCGCCGCGTCGAGCAGACCCGCAAGCGCGCCACCGGCAAGGACAAGGATTCCATGGCGCAACTGCCGGTGATGGAAGCCGTGATCAAGCTTCTGAACGACGGCAAGCCCGCCCGGCTGCTCCTGAAGTCCCTTTCAACCGAGGAGGTCGGCATCCTGAAGGATCTCAACCTTCTGACCTCGCATCCGGTTCTTTACGTCTGCAACGTCGCGGAGGCAGACGCCTCGACGGGCAACAAGCACACCGAAGCCGTCGCCGCCATGGCAAAGGAACAGGGCGCCGAATGCGTGATCATCTCGGCTGCGATCGAGTCCGAGGTCGCGCAGCTTCCGGAAGACGAGGCGAAGGAGTTCCTGTCTGCTCTTGGGCTTGAAGAAGCGGGCCTCGACCGCCTCATCCGCGCCGGGTACCACCTCCTCGACCTGATCACCTATTTCACCGTCGGCCCAAAGGAAACCCGCGCCTGGACGATCGTACGCGGCACCAAGGCACCTGCCGCCGCCGGTGTTATCCATACCGACTTCGAGCGTGGCTTCATCCGCGCCTTCACCATCGCCTATGACGACTATATCGCCTATGGTGGCGAGGTAGGCGCCAAGGAGGCCGGCAAGGCGCGCGACGAAGGCAAGGAATATGTCGTGCAGGATGGCGACGTCATCCACTTCCGCTTCAACACCTGACCTGGGAGGCGGAGGCGCCGATGATGGAGGAACGATATTTCTTCGAGGATTTCGCTGAGGGCCGCGTTTTCCCGCTCGCGACGAAACGGGTGACGGCCGAAGAGATCATCGAATTCGCAGCCGAGTTCGATCCTCAGCCCATGCATCTTGACGAGGCGGCGGGCAAGGCCAGCATCCTCGGCGGTCTGTCGGCCTCCGGCTGGCATACGGCGAGCATGTTCATGCGCATGATGTTCGACGGCTGGCTGTCGCGTTCGTCGTCGGAGGGCTCGCCCGGTATCGAATTCATGCAATGGAAGAAGCCGGTACTGGCCGGCGATACACTTTCCGGCCGTTCCAAGGTGCTCGAATCCCGCCCTCTCCGCTCCCGCCCCGGCATCGGCCTTGTGAAATTCCTGCATGAGGTGGAGAACCAGCACGGCGAGGTGGTGATGCGCGGCGAAAACCCGATCATGATGCGGCTCCGCGAGGCACAGGAGAACGCGGCGTGAGACTGATCGAACTCTCCCCGCCGGGCCGCAAGATCATCACCGGCACCCTCGCCTTCACCGCCGAGGATATCATCCGCTTTGCGAAGAAATTCGATCCGCAACCTTTCCACGTCGATGCGGACGCGGCAAGGAATTACGTCTTCGGCGGTCTCTGTGCGTCCGGGTGGCATACCTGCGCCGGCTGGATGAAGACCTACATCGCCTATTGGACGAAGGAAGCAGCGCGCCTCGAAAGCGAGGGGATCTCTCCGCCCAAACTCGGCCCCTCTGCCGGTTTCAAGAAACTGCAGTGGCTGAAGCCCGTCTATGCCGGCGACAGCATCACCTATTCCATTTCCGTGACGGAAAGCCGCCCGCTCGCCTCGCGCCCCGGCACCTGGATCAACATGACCGTCAACGACGGCGTGAACCAGCATGGCGACGTCGTGATGCGGTATGAAGGCACTGTACTGGAATTCGAGTAGCGCTTATGTCGGCAGGCGTCTTCGCCCGCCCAATTCTCAATGGCCGGCGAATTCCACCAGCGTCCGGACCTCAACCCCAAGCGCTTCGAGTTTCTTGCGGCCGCCAAGATCCGGCAGGTCGATGACGAAACAAGCCGAGACGATCTCCGCGCCCAGCTGCCTGAGCAGCCTGACTGCGCCTTCTGCCGTGCCGCCTGTGGCAATCAGATCGTCGGTCAGGATCACCTTCTCGCCGGGCTTCAGCGCATCGACATGCATCTCCATTTCGTCCGTGCCGTATTCGAGACTGTAGGCCATCCGCACGGTCTCATGCGGCAGCTTGCCCTTCTTGCGGATCGGCACGAAGCCCGCTGAGAGTTGATGCGCCAGCGCGCCGCCCAGGATGAAGCCGCGCGCCTCGATGCCGGCGATCTTGTCGACGCCCAGGCCGACATAGGGTTTCACAAGCTCATCGACTGCCTGGCGGAAAGCAACGGCATCCCCCAGCAGCGTGGTGATATCGCGGAAAATGATACCAGGCTTCGGATAATCCGGAATAGACCGGATGGAGAGAGCGAGATCGGTTTTGAAAGACATGGGAGCCCGGAAGGATTGGTGAGACCACGAGGAATGAGCCTATCAAGTCGCGCCCATTCACCCAACAAAAAAGGCGACCGAAGTCGCCTTCCTATTGGCTTCTGAAACCGAAGTTTCAGTGTTCCTTGTTGGCGTAGACCGACTTTTTCGTCAGGTAGATCAGGCCGGTGAAGATCACAAGGAAAACCATGACCATGAAGCCGGTCCGCTTGCGCTCTTCGAGATGCGGCTCGGCGGCCCACATCAGGAAAGCGGAAACATCCTTGGCATATTGGTCGACCGTCTGCGGCGTCCCGTCGTCATAGCTCACCTGGTCGTCGCTGATCGGCGGAGCCATGGCGAGAGAGGCCGAGGCAACGAAATACGGGTTGTAATGCGTACCTTCCGGAACCTCGACACCTGCCGGCGGGTCCTGGTAGCCGGTGATCAGCGAGTAGATATAATCGGGGCCGCCTTCCTGGTACTGGGTGAAGATGTCGAAGATGAACTGCGGGAAGCCACGGGTGATACCGCGCGCCTTTGCAAGCAGCGACATGTCCGGCGGAGCGGCACCGTTGTTGGATGCGGCTGCGGCCTGTTCGTTCGGATAGGGCGGCGGGAAATTGTCCGAAGGAAGCGCCTTGCGGGCGAACATCTCGCCATCGTCGTTCGGCCCGTCCTGCACCTCGTAATTTCCGGCGAAGGCCTTCACCTGCGCCTCCGAATAGCCGAGGTCCTCGAGCGTACGGAAGGA
The DNA here is from genome assembly GCF_000757525.1 of Rhizobium sp. YS-1r. NCBI lineage: Bacteria > Pseudomonadati > Pseudomonadota > Alphaproteobacteria > Hyphomicrobiales > Rhizobiaceae > Rhizobium > Rhizobium sp. YS-1r. The sequence goes on from NZ_JPYQ01000006.1 coordinate 718,887, forward strand.
GACGAGCTTCATCGAATGGCAGGCGGAACAGACTTCGGTGTAGACCTTCAGGCCCCGCTGAAGCTGGCCCTTGTCGTAGTGGCCGAACGGGCCTGCAAAGCTCCAGTCGACATGCTTCGGGTGATTGATCGGATAATGCGGCGTACCGCCTTCCGCATGCTCCGCACCGGCTTCGCCACTGCTTTCCTGCGCCACTGCCGAAGCGACGCCGAGACCTGCCATGAAGGCCAGCGACACGAGGCTTGCAACAAGCTTTTTCATTTTTCTAATCCCTCTCGGTCGCGATCTGTCAGACGCTAGCTGTGGCTGTGGCAGCGGCGGACTTGCCGTTCTTTTCCAACACGGCTTCCGTGATGGAGTTCGGAATCCGTCGCGGGGTCTCGAACAGGCCGAGCAGCGGCATGATCACAAGGAAGAAGCCGAAGTAGTAGAGCGTGCCGAGCTGCGACATGACGACGAAGATGCCCTCGGCGGGTTGGGCGCCGAGCCAGCCGAGCATGATGCAGTCGGCGACGAACAGCCAGAAGAACAGCTTGTACCATGGGCGGTAGACGGCAGAGCGAACCTTCGAGGTGTCGAGCCAGGGCAGGAAGAACAGGACGATGATCGAACCGAACATCACCAGAACACCGCCGAGCTTCGAGTCGATCGGGCCGACATTGAAGGTGATGGCGCGCAGCATCGCGTAGAACGGCAGATAGTACCATTCCGGGACGATATGAGCAGGCGTCTTCAGCGGATTGGCCGGGATATAGTTGTCCGGGTGGCCGAGGTAGTTCGGCATGTAGAAGATGAACCAGGCATAGACGATCAGGAATACCGATACGCCGAGCGCGTCCTTCAGCGTCGCATAGGGCGTGAAGGCGACGGTATCCGTCTTGGATTTCACCTCGACGCCGGTCGGGTTGGTCTGGCCGGTGACATGCAGGGCCCATACGTGCAGGACGACGACGCCGGCGATCATGAAGGGCAAGAGATAGTGCAGCGAGAAGAAGCGGTTGAGCGTCGGCTGGTCGACGGCGAAGCCGCCGAGCAGGAAGGTCTGAATCCACTCGCCCACCAGCGGAAAGGCCGAGAAGAAGCCGGTGATGACGGTGGCGCCCCAGAAGGACATCTGACCCCAGGGAAGCACATAGCCCATGAATCCGGTCGCCATCATCAGGAGGTAAATCACCACGCCGAGGATCCAGAGGATTTCGCGCGGCGCCTTGTAGGAGCCGTAATAGAGGCCGCGGGCAATATGGAGGTAGACGGCGATAAAGAAGAACGACGCGCCGTTCGCGTGCATGTAGCGCAGCAGCCAGCCGTGGTTCACGTCGCGCATGATCTTTTCGACGGAGTCGAAGGCGACGCCGGTCGACGCGGCGTAATGCATGGCAAGCACCACGCCGGTGAGGATCTGCACCACGAGCATGACCGACAGCATGGCGCCGAAGGTGTAGGCGTAATTCAGGTTCCGGGGAACGGGATAGGAGACAAAGCTATCATGGACCATGCGCGGCAGCGGAAGCCGCGAATCGATCCACTTCTCGATGCCGGTCGATGGCTGGTATGTGGAATGACCGCTCATAGGTATGAATCCCCTCACCCGATCGTAATCACTGTGTCGGACGTAAATGTGAAAGTCGGAATGGCGAGGTTCTGCGGCGCCGGGCCCTTACGGATACGGCCGGCCGTATCGTAATGCGAGCCATGGCAAGGACAGAACCATCCGCCGAAATCGCCGGCCTGGCCGAGCGGCACGCAGCCGAGATGCGTGCAGGAACCGATCATGACGATCCAGTTCTCCTTGCCCTCGCCGGCCGACCGGTCGATGTCTTTCGCTTCGGCATCAGCCGGAAGGTTTGCATTGCGGGCGATCGGGTCCTTGAGGTCGGACAGCGGAACCGCATTCGCCTCTTCCACTTCCTGCTGCGTCCGGTTGCGAATGAAGACCGGCTTGCCCCGCCACTTGACGGTCAGCGACATGCCGGGCTCCAGAGCTCCGACATTCACTTCGATCGAGGCGAGCGCCAGCGTGGAAGCATCCGGCCGCATCTGATCGATAAACGGCCAGGCAACCGAAACCGCACCGACGACGCCGGCCATGCCAGTCGTCAGGTAAAGGAAATCACGGCGAGTGGGCTCGCCCAGTGTTTCGCTATGTGTGTCGTGCTCGCTCACGGCTCAATCTTCCTTCTCACGCAATTCGCGAAATCGCATAGCCCTGGCCGGCGAATCTCATCTGAACACAATTCCAACACAGATTCCCCGGCAATCCGGCGCCTTCTATGCTTGATCGCAAAATATGTCCAGCCTTGGCAAGGGCCTGAAGCCAGTTTATCGCAGGAAAACCTGGGGCTTTCCAATCCGCGTGAAACGTGGCTGCGGAGAGCCTCGCAAGCGGGGCGAAAATCTGGCACCTGGCCCCGCAAAGGCAGGCCGCGACATAAAAAACGCGGAAATGCAGCGTCCAGCGTTAACCGCATCGAGGGATGCCGCATTGCAACAAACCAGGCCTCGTGATAGGTCGGGCGCACGACAAGAGGCGGCCGTTCCGGACAGACCTGAATGAGACAAGCAATATCGGTTGCCATCTGCGTCATCGTGTCGCTTGTGCTTGCCGCGATTGGTACCCGTTACATCCATCCCCATTGGATTCTGGCCACGCTCTACAGCCTGCAGCTGCACGCGGCGGCAATGTGTGTCGTCGCGATGCTTATTGCCCTTGTCGTGAAACGGCACTTCCTCGTCTGGCTGCTTTTTGCTGCAGCACTGCTCTTCACGGGCCATGCCGTGCTGATCAGTCGCGAGTTCGCAGAGCCGATGACCGCGTCCGACGCCGCTACGCCGACCTTCCGGCTAATGTCCTTCAACATCCTCAACGACAATTATGAAAATGCGGAAAATATCACCCGCACGATCCTGTCGTCGGGTGCTGATCTGGTGAATATCATGGAGGCGGCGCCGCTGCGCGTTCATATGAACGAACTGGCGCAAACCTATCCCTACCGGATCGGATGCGGCATCCTCATCCAGGATTGCGACCAGCTTATGCTGTCCAAGGTGCCGATTGAGTCGCCTCAGGTGCGGACGCTCAGCGATATCTTCCCGGAACGTTTCATCCTGGCGAAGGTAACCGTCGCGGGCCGGACGATCAATTTTGTCGGCATCCATACGACCAAGCCCTATTTCGACAATTTCCACTCGCTCGAACTGAACCGGGCCGCCCTGGCAATTGCCGAAACGACCGGTCCCCTGCTTCTTTCGGGTGATTTCAATGCATCGAGCCTGGCGCCGAACATGCGCCGTTTTCTGCGCATCACGAAACTCAAGACCGGGGGATGGGAACCGCCCACCTGGCCGATCAGAGCCGGCAGGCTCGGCGTGCCGATCGACCACGTCTATGTTCGGGCGCCGTTGAAGATAAAGTCGGTGACACAGATTCCCGATGCACATGGCTCGAACCATTACGGGCTCATAGCCGAAATCGCCATCACCGGCGCCGACAGCGGGGATTAGACCTATTGCGCCGCGTCGGCGGCAAGGAAACCGCCGGACTGCCTCGCCCAGAGCTCCGCATAGAGCCCGCCTCGCGCAATCAGTTCGTCATGGCTGCCTTCCTCGATGATCCGGCCTTCGTCCATGACGATGAGTCGGTCGAGGGCGGCGATGGTGGAGAGCCTGTGGGCGATCGCCATGACGGTCTTGCCCTGCATCAACCGTTCGAGATTGGACTGGATTGCCGCTTCCACTTCGGAATCGAGCGCCGAGGTCGCCTCGTCCAGCACCAGGATGGGCGCATCCTTGAGCATGACGCGGGCGATTGCGATGCGCTGACGCTGGCCGCCCGACAACTTGACACCGCGCTCGCCCACATGTGCATCGAAACCCTTCCGGCCACGCTGATCTTCAAGCGCAGCGATGAATTTATCGGCTTCTGCTTTGCTTGCGGCCTCGAGCAATTGCGCTTCCGCCGCATCCGGTCGACCGAACAGGATATTGTCGCGGATTGAGCGATGCAGCAGCGATGTGTCCTGCGTCACCATGCCGATCCGGGTGCGCAGGGATTCCTGTGTGACCTTTGAAATATCCTGACCGTCGATCAGGATGCGCCCGCCTTCAAGGTCGTAGAAGCGCAACAGCAGGTTGACGAGTGTCGACTTGCCAGCCCCAGAGCGCCCGATGATGCCGATTTTCTCGCCCGGCCGGATGGTGAGGGAGAGATTGTCGATCACGCCCCCCTTCCTGCCGTAGTGGAAGCTGACGTTTTCGAAGCGGATCTCCGGCCGCTTGACGACAAGTTCGGCCGCGTTCGGCGCATCCACAAGCCCGATCGGCTGCGAAATAAGCTCGGCGGCGTTTTGCACCGTTCCGAAATTGCGCATGATGCCGTTGAACTGCGTCATGAGTCTTCCGAGCAGGAAGTTGAGACGCAGCACTAGCGCCAAAGTGAAGGCCACGGCGCCCGCGCTGATTTTGCCCGAAAGCCAAAGGTGAATGCAGAGCGCGGCCATGCTGGTAATCATCACGCCGGACAGAAGCGCCATCGAGGCCCGCACTCCGGTGATGAAGCGCGTGAACATGATCAGCGTGCGCTGATAGATATCGAAGCCCTCTCGCATATAGCGGTCATTGGCTTCGTCGCGACCGAAGAGACGCAGCGTCTGGATATTGCTGTAGGCGTCGACCATGCGCCCATTCAGCATCGAGGCCGCTTCGGCCGTTTCACGGGAATGATAACGGATGCGCGGAACGAAATAACGGGCGAGCAGCGAAAAGATGAACACCCAGAGGCAAACGACCACGGCCAGCCGCCAGTCCAGGCCGCCGACGAGCAACAGCATGGAAACCGAATAGATGCAGACGAACCAGACACTTTCCATCAGCGACGTCACCAGATCGCCGACGGCCTGACCGCCGGACCAGACCTTGGTGACGATCCGCCCGGAAAAATCGTTCTGGAAGAATGTCAGCGATTGCCGTGCGACATGCAGATAAGACTGCCAACGCACGAGGTTGTAAAACCCGGGCGTTATGATCTGCTGATCCGTCAACGCCGTCAGAAGTGTGACCAGGAAGCGGACGACGCCGATCAGCACAAGCATGCCGAACAGCTCGGCTCCGTGCTGTGCAAGCAATCCATGCCATCCGTCGCCGGGCTTCACTGTCGCGAGAATATCGACGAGACGGCCCACGAACCAGAACAACGCAGCCTCGATCGCAGCCGTGAGCCCACCCAGGACGAGCATGACCAGGAATGGAGCCTTGGCCTGCGAGATGTAGAACCAGATGAAGGCGAATACGTCTTCAGGCGGCTTGAGATCGTCCCGCCTGTCAAATGGTTTGATCCAGTTCTCGAACGTGCGGAACAGCCAGCTTGTCATAGCTCGGATATAGGCGGATTCCCCCAAACCGGCAAAGCAAAAGGGGAGGATGGCGGCTTACATTTTTTAACGTCGGCTGCCCCTTTGAGATGAACAATCGAAACGGCGGCGGATTACTCCGCCGCCTCTTCTTCCGGCACCTCATGGCCGATGAACCCACCCGACTGGCGATTCCAGAGGTCGGCATAGATGCCGCCGGACGCGACCAGCTCCTGATGCGTGCCGGTCTCGATGATCCGGCCCCGATCAAGCACGATAAGCCGGTCCATCTCGGTGAGCGTCGACAGCCGGTGGGCGATCGCGATCACCGTCTTGCCCTGCATCAGGGCGAAGAGGTTTTCCTGGATCGCCGCTTCCACTTCGCTGTCGAGCGCCGAAGTCGCCTCGTCGAGCACCAGGATCGGCGCGTCCTTCAGGAAGACGCGGGCAATCGCGATGCGCTGCCGCTGGCCGCCAGAGAGCTTCACACCGCGTTCGCCGACATGCGCGTCGAGACCCTTGCGTCCCTGCATGTCCACGAGCCCTTCGATGAAGTCCCAGGCGTTCGCCCGCTTTGCCGCCTCGATCACCTCCGCATCGCTCGCCTCCGGCTTGCCATAGGCAATGTTGTCGCGGATCGACCGGTGCAACAGCGACGTGTCCTGCGTGACCACCCCGATCAGCGCGCGCAGGCTGTCCTGCGTCACTGTCGAAATATCCCGGCCGTCGATGGTGATGCGGCCGCCCTCCAGATCGTAAAAACGCAGGAGAAGGTTCATCAGTGTCGTCTTTCCAGCGCCGGAGCGCCCGACAAGGCCGACCTTCTGACCAGCGGGGATGTCGAGACTGAGGTCGTCGATAACGCCCTTCGTCTTGCCGTAGTGGAAGCGGATGTTCTCGTAGCGGATATGCCCCTTCTTCGCGGCGAGGCCCGCAGCATCCGGCCGATCCACCACATCATGCGGCTTGGTCATCATCGCCATGCCGTCATAGACCGTGCCGATATTCTCGAACAAGGCCGAGACTTCCCACATGATCCACTGCGACATGCCGTTGATGCGCATCGTGAGGCCGATGGCGATCGCGATGGCGCCGGTCGAAATCGCACTCGCCAACCAGAACCAGATGGACATGCCCGCGACAACAAAGAGCGCCACGCAGTTGATGAGGTAGACCAGCACCTGGAAATTGGTGACCTTGCGCATCTGCCGGTGCACCGTCTCCAGAAAGCTGTTCATCGCATCCTTAGCGTAGCCCTCCTCGCGACCGGCATGGGAAAACAGCTTGACCGTGGCGATATTGGTGTAGCTGTCGACCACGCGGCCGGTCATGAGCGAGCGGGCATCCGCCTGCTCGGCCGAAATCGTCCTCAGCCGCGGCACGTAATAGGCCACGATCGCGGCATAGAGGATCATCCAGACGACCAGCGGGATGACGAGCCGCCAGTCGGCATTGGCAACGACCACGATCATTGAGATGAAGTAGACCGCGACGTACACAAAGACGTCGAGCACCTTCATCACCGTCTCGCGAATAGCGAGCGACGTCTGCATCACCTTGGTGGAGACGCGGCCTGCAAACTCGTTGGCGAAGAACGTCATCGAATGCCGCAGCAGGAAGCGATGCATCTGCCAGCGGGCGATCATCGGAAAATTGCCCATCAGAATCTGGTGCATGATGAGCGCGTTGAGACCCGCCACGACCGGCAGACCGATCAGCACGACGAGCCCCATCATCAGCAGCCGCGGCCATTCGGTCGCGAGGAAGGTCTCGCGATCGGCAGTTGACAGCCAGTCGACGATATCGCCGAGGAACTGGAAGAGCGCCACTTCCCCGACGGCAATCAACGTCGTGAGGATCGACATCAGGACCAGCCACGGCCAGACCGGCTTTGTGTAATGCCAGAGAAAGGCGACAAGGCCGGAGGGCGGCAGCGCGGGCGTTTCGTCCGGATAGGGATTGATACGCCGTTCGAACCACGAGAACATGGAAATAGCTCCGTAAATCGGATGACCGGCCTGCCCTGCGCGCACAATGCGAACCTTGGGCCGGACGGCGAAAATTCAAGACAGCATGGCCGCGTGTCGGCCACGTAATGGATCAGAAAGGGAAGAGTTTGCGTGAAACCGCGAAACGCCTAAGCCAGATGCGAAATGTTCTGGCAGCGGAGGCGCGAGAGCACGGTCATATCCATGTAGGCCTCCTGGGATTGGCGTTAAGATGCGCGGTCTTTCTAACCGTTTGCGAGCGAATTGAAAAGGCCAAATCGACGCGAAAACATGCTTGAGGCTTTCCTGTTGCCCGATCGTCACAGCCATGGCGCGTATCGAAAAAGCTTGAGGCAGCCCTCGTCTTTCCCGTAAAGACCGGCCATGAACGACACTTCCAACGCTATACCTCCCAGGCTTCGGATCGCCCTCTACCAGCCCGACATCCCCGGCAATACGGGTACGATCCTCAGGCTTGCCGCCTGCTTGGGCCTCAGCGTCGATATCATCGAGCCAGCCGGCTTCGATATTTCCGACCGCAACCTGAAGCGCTCCGGCATGGACTATCTGGCAAGCGTCGCCCTCACCCGCCACGTCAACTGGCAGCGCTTCGATGAATGGCGCCGCGAAGACGGCCGCCGTCTTGTGCTTGCTTCCACGAAAGCCGCCCTGCCCTATACGCGCTTCGAATTCCGCCCGGACGACATCCTGCTCTTCGGCCGCGAAAGCGCCGGCGTGCCGGACCACGTACACGAAACGGCCGATGCCCGGATCCTGATCCCGATGATGGCAGGACAGCGCTCCATCAACGTCGCCATGTCCGCGGCAATGATTGCCGGTGAGGCGCTCAAGCAAACGTGCTGGAACTAAAACGGCCGATTTCCGGTAAGAAACTGTCGCGAGCGGCCCTGTGCACGGGCGTGCAAGCGACTTATATTCATTAGCCGGCAATTGAAAATCGCCACCCGTTCGCCTTTGAATGAGGAGCATTCGCGTGGAGTCCACCATCGTCATCATCAATCTCCTGGGTGCAGTCGCCTTGCTGCTCTTCGGTCTTGCACAGGTGAAGGATGGCGTGACGCGGGCTTTCGGCGCCCGGCTGAGGAGCAGTCTCGCCACCGGCACCCGCAGCGGTTTGCGCTCCTTCGTCTCGGGTCTTGCGGCCACGATTGCCCTGCAAAGTTCCACTGCCACCGCACTCACCGTCGCTTCTTTCGCCGAGCGCGACCTGATCCGCCCGCGCATGGCGCAAATCGTGCTGCTCGGTGCCAATGTCGGAACCGCAATTACCGCCTGGCTGGTCGCGACCGGCATCGAATGGCTTTCGCCGCTGATCATCCTCATCGGCCTCGTTCTCCGTCGCGGCAACTCCGGCACGCGGCAGGGCGCCGGTACGGCGCTCATCGGTGTCGGCCTCATGCTGCTGTCGCTGCACCTGCTTGGGCTTGCGACCGAGCCCATGCGCCAGTCGCCGGCGCTTGCCGCCTTCATCGGCCTCCTCGACAATGCCTGGCCCGTCGCACTCATCGTCTCCGCAGCTCTTGCCTTCGTCTCCTCGTCCAGCCTCGCAACGATCGTGTTGATCCTGTCGCTCGCCTCGACGGGAATCCTCTCGACCGGTCTCGTCATCGTACTGGTTCTCGGCGCCAATCTCGGCGGCGCCGTCCCGCCGGTCATTGCCACGCTTTCCGGTCCCGCAGCAGCAAGGCGCATCACGCTCGGGAACCTGATCGTTCGGGCCATAGGCTGTGCGATCGCTCTGCCGCTTGCCGGCTTTGGCGCCGACATCCTGCAATCCTTGCCGCTTTCGCCGCAAAAACTGCCGGTCGACGCCCACCTCGCCTTCAATATCCTGCTGGCGCTGATTGCCTGGCCTTTCTCAGGCCTGCTGTCGGACATGACCACACGTCTCGTCCCGGCCGATCCGGAAGTCGAAAACGGCCCGCGCTTCCTCGATCCGCAGGCACTCGAAAATCCCGTCATGGCGCTCGCCAATGCCACGCGCGAAGTGCTCGGCGTCGGCGACGTGATCGAACGCATGCTGATCCGGGCGGAAAACGCCTTCAAGCACAACGACCTTGCCCCGCTTGCCGAGATTGCCGTCCTGGAGAAGCGTGTCGATCGCCTCCAGCAGGAGGTGAAGATCTACCTCTCGAAGCTCGGTCGCCAGGGCCTCGACGATGAGAGTGCGCGCCGGTCCATCGCCATTATCGACTATGCCATCAATCTCGAACATATCGGCGACATCATCGAGAAGGGAGTGTGCGAGCAGGTGAGCAAAAAGGTCACGAGTGGCCTGAAATTTTCCGACGACGGGTACCAGGAGCTGGAGAGCCTGTTCAACCTGACGATCGACAACCTGCGCACCGCCCAGACCATCATCGTGACGGGCGACTTCAATCTCGCCCGCCAGCTCATGGAGATCAAGGTGGACGTCCGCCGGCTGGAGAAGCGTTCCTCCGAGCGGCATCTGGAGCGTCTGCGGGACGGGAAGATGGAAAGTCTCCAGACCAGTTCCTTGCATCTCGACATGCTGCGCGACCTGAAGCGCATCAACGCCCATATCGTCTCGGTCGCCCACCCGATCCTCGATGACAGCGGCGTGCTGATCGAAAGCCGGCTGCGCTACGCCGAGCCACACAATTGAGGTTTTAGAAGTCATGAGCGGCCTCCTTCGGCTCTCAGTGGGATCCGCGGCGTAAGCCTCGCCGCCAAGGAAGCGAAAGCAGCAACCAGCATCGCGACGCCCGCCAAAGCATAGGTGGCTGCAAAGCCGTTCAAGCCGATGGCCGGCTGGGAAAGGATCGGCGACAGGAATTGGCCGCTGAAAATGCTTGCGACGAGCAGGCCCGATATCCGGCCTCTCAGGTGCGGCGGCGCGATCATCATCGCGGCGCCGGCAAAATTCGGCATGATCGTGCCCATGCCTATCCCCGAGACCGCCATCGCGAACAGGATGCCGTTATAACCTTCCGCAAAGGACAGCAGGGCGAAGGCGGACCCCATCGATCCGAAAGCGAGCGCGAAAACGCCCATCACGCCGAAAGCCTGCCGGAACCGGGCAAAGACCAGCGAAGCGACGATGCCGACCAGTTGCCCGAGGCCGATCGCCATGCCGGCAAGACTGGGAGCTTCGAGCCCCATCGATTTCAGATAGAAGGGAAGCTGTGTCGGGATCATGTAAAAGCAGATCATGTTGAAGATCGCCCCGGCAAGCAGGGTCGCAAGCAGCATGACCCGACGCGGTCCGAGCCCATCCCGCGGCATCGCCGCCTGTCCCGCGACCGTGCGCACTGGTTCGCGGATGAAGAGGAGTGCTGCCGGCAGGAGCAGGAAGGCCAGCGCATAGATCAGGAATGGCGCCCGCCAGTGAAGCTCGGCGAGAAAACCGCCTCCGGTGAGGAAGATCGTGCCGCCGATGCCGACGAAGGCCTGCTGCAGGCCCATGTAACGGTCTCGGGCGGGGCCTGCGAAGTAATCACCGACCAGTGCCGTGCCCGTCGTCATGATCCCTCCGACCGCGATGCCGAGGATTGCCCGGCCGATCAGCAGGCCTGTCAGGCTGTCGGCGACAAGCCCGGAGCAGCCGGCAAGCGCAAAGAACACAAGGGCAGCGACCAACATCGGCTTGCGGCCGTGACGGTCGATAACAAGACCTGCGATCGGCGAGAAGACGGCGATGAACAGTGCCGGCAGGGTCAGCACCAGCCGGCTCAGCAGTTCGACATTCGGTACATCGGAAAAGCGTGCGGCAATGTCGGGCAGAGAGGCGGAAATCGTCGCACCCGACATGATCGTCAGCGTACTGACCGAAAGCAGGGTCGCGTTACGGCCGAATTCCGAAACGGGCCGCATAACCGAAGACGTATTCGTTGGCGCGCGCATCAGGCGACCTCCTCCAGAACCACTGTTTCCCGCCCCGCCTTGAGCGTCACCGCCCACCAGGAAAGCTGCTTTGCCAGGCGCTCAAGCTGACGGATCGTCCGCTCGGGATCGCGGACGTCGCCGGTTTCGTCAAAACGCTCGACGGCATGCGGGAAACTGAGGGTCTCGCGGATGGTAGCGGCACCGAGCTCTGCAAAGACCTGCCGCAACTGCTCGATCGCTCGCAGCCCGCCGGAAATGCCGCCGTAAGAGACGAAGGCGACCGGCTTTCCCCACCACGGCCGATAGAAGCTGTCGATCAGCTCCTTCAGCGCGGCTGTATAACCGTGGTTGTATTCCGGCGTCACGATGAGGAAGGCATCGGCACGGGCAAGATCGCGCGCGATCCGGCTTTCGGCTTCCGCCCTCACGATACGCGATTCCGCGATGAGATCGGCTGGATCGACAAGGACGATATCGGCGGCAACCATGTCCGGCAGACGGACGAGAATCCAGTCGACGACCGTATCGCAGAAACGGCCTTCGCGGGCGCTGCCATAGATCAGTGCCAGGGTGAATTTTGTCTTCATCAGACAATGCTCCCGGGTTTCGGTTCGAGGGAGCATCTGCTATAAAACCTCAAGTAATATTGAGGTCAATAGCGGTGATGAAGAAAAACCCGGACGGACGCATTCCCCTTGAGCTGACGGTCGGCGAAGTCGCCGAACGCAGTGGCGTGGCAGTCTCGACCTTGCATTTCTACGAGACCAAGGGGCTAATCAAAAGCTGGCGCAACCGCGGCAACCAGCGGCGTTATCCCCGCGTGGTGCTGCGCCGGGTCGCCGTCATCAAGGTGGCGCAGAGAACGGGTATTCCGCTTGCCGATATTGCCGCGGCCTTGTCCGTCCTGCCACACGACCGGCCGCTGACCGCGAAGGACTGGCAGCGCCTTTCGGAAACCTGGAAGCAGCAGCTCGACGCCCGGATCGCCAGCCTCACCGCGCTGCGCGACCAACTGACCGGCTGCATCGGCTGCGGCTGCCTGTCGATGCAGGACTGTCCGCTCAGGAATCCCCATGATGAACTCGGCGAGAAAGGGGCAGGTCCGGTCCTGCTCGATCCGTAAATGGAGCTCGAGAACCTTTTGTCGCAGCCTGAAATTGCGGTTGGCACTGCAGCATGTTTGTGAGAAGCTCTACTTCGAATGCATATCACGAACGAACGGCAACCGGGCGAGGCCACCATGTTCCCTACCGCATTCACCCACAACCTGACGCAGTTTGCGCGAACTTTAAGCTTTCCCGAGCGTCTGCAGAAGACGCCGCTTCGTAATCTGTCGCTGGAGACGCTGCGGCAGCGAAACACGACGCTCGACTCCCTCTTCTATGACGTCAAGACCGTGACGCCGGAGGAAGCTTTCTACATCAGCGACTCGCTTGCGGCCGAGGGGGCGATCCTGATCGTCCCGCCGTCGAGCGGCGCGCCCTTGAAACTCTATGACACGCTCGACGAATTCATCCTCGACGGCGGGCTGGAAATCGACATCCTTGCCGTCGCGGGCGTCGGCAGTTCCGCCCTCGGTTCGGCTGCCTTTGCCCGCAATATTGCAGATGCCGCGGGCCGGTCTGCAGCCGTCGTTGTGTCAGGCTACGGTTTAGCCGACGTGGCGACGGAAGCGCTCGGCGGCCATTTCCTGTTTGGCTACTTGAACAACATCCGCCATTCCTTTGAAATACTGGACGAATTCTCAGGAAGGCCTAAATTCGGGGCCGCGCCGTATCTCAGCGGTGAGCGACTGACCGGCAGTAGTCTCGACACGCAAACGGTCAGAGCCATGCTGGGCGATCCCCGTCTCTCCTTCCGCCTGCTGACCGGCCATTCGAAGGGCAACCTGGTGCTTTCCGAAGCGCTGTACGATCTTCAGAAAACCGATCGGCCGGCGGCGGAAAAGCTCGCGCGTCAGGCAAAGATCGTCACCTTCAGCGCCCGGATCGCCATGCCGCCACTGTTTTCCGACGTTATCGACGTGATGGGCGAATGGGACTGGTTCGGCGAGATCAATTCCCGTGCTTTCATCACCAACGACGAAGTGATCCCGCAGGCCTGGCATCACACCAATACGGATCTGCCGAACCATCTGCCGGTCACGGCTGTCCTTCGAGAGATTTTGGCTCGAATGGCGGCGGCGGACAGGAAGAAAACCGTCGAACCCGCTCAGCCGGAACAAGCGGTGTCGATCGAAGAACGGGCCGGCGCGGTCCAGCTGTCCGCTGCCGAAGAAACGCCGGAAGAGCCCCCGCCGGCAACTCCGGCCATGAATTCAACAGCGCGGCGTCCGGTTTCAACGCCGCACCGGACATCACGGCAGAGCCGGCGGACCCGTTCCAAGCCGAGCTGAGAAACTGGTTTAGTCGGATCTGTCAGGGAAATATCACGAGCAACCGGCACGCGCCGGAGACCGATTGCCAGATGGTGATATCAATCCGCGCTCGGCAGACGCCGCATGGTGAATTCAATGCGGTCGCCATCGACCTGGCGCCAGCTTTCCACCTCGGTCCAATAGGCAGCTTTCGGAAATGCGTCGAACCACTCCCGTGCCTTCTGGCGCGCTTCCTCCCGCGAAAGCAGGAAGGTTTCCCGCACGAACATGCCCGAACGCTCGCCGGCCTTCTCCTTCCGGTGTCGTTCGATCCTGCGTTTCAGCCCGTCGAGCGGCGGGGGTGTGAATTTCGCCATAAAAGCCTCTGATCCGCACCTATCCAGAGAGTTAGGATAGTGTTTAAGAACATGCTTTGCGAGTCTGATTTTCCATCCGCGATAAGCAATGGAATGGTTTGCGAAAGCCATAACTGCTAATGCCTGACGAAGGAAAAGCGCGAATCGCCAAGGGGATGGCGAAAGGAATCGACAACATGGAACGGCCGGTACTTCCCAAGGGGTTGCCCGAAGACATCGAGGAGAAGAAGGCGACAGCCAAAGCTTGGTTCGAGAGCCTGCGCGACACGATCTGCGCATCCTTTGAAACGCTGGAGGATGAACTCGCCGGCCCCCTTTCGGACCTGGAGCCCGGCCGCTTCACGAAAAAGGACTGGCTGCGCGAAGGCGGCGCCGGTGGCGGCGGCCGGATGTCGATGATGGAAGGCCGCGTCTTCGAAAAGGTCGGCGTCCATACATCCACCGTCCATGGCGAATTCTCGCCCGACTTCCGCACCCAGATCCCCGGCGCGGAAGAGGACCCGAGTTTCTGGGCTTCCGGCATCTCGCTGATCGCCCATCCGGTCAATCCCAATGTTCCTGCCGTGCATATGAATACCCGGATGGTGGTGACGTCCAGCCAGTGGTTCGGCGGCGGCGCGGACCTGACGCCGGTGCTCGACCGTCGCCGCACCCAGACGGACCCGGACAGCACTCTCTTCCATCGGGTGATGGAAATCGCCTGCAGCCGCCATGCGGATGTCGCCGATTACGGCCGCTACAAGGCATGGTGCGACGACTATTTCTTCCTGAAGCATCGCAACGAACCGCGCGGCATCGGCGGCATCTTCTTCGACTGGCTTCATTCGGAAGAGGAAAAAGGCGGTTGGAACGCGGATTTCGCTTTCGTGCAGGATGTCGGCCGGGCCTTCAACCTCGTCTACCCAAGGATCGTGCGTTCCAATTTCAACCAACCCTGGATCGAAGAGGACCGCGACGAGCAGCTCATCCGTCGCGGCCGCTATGTGGAATTCAACCTGCTTTATGACCGCGGCACAATCTTCGGATTGAAGACCGGCGGCAACGTGGAGTCCATCCTCTCTTCGCTGCCTCCGGTTGTAAGGTGGCCTTAGACGCCCCTGGTCGGGAAATCACGGGGGATCAACTTTCGGATATTCAAGCCGCCCCAACATCTCACAATTGATAAATGCGATATCCGAATTGGTTCGCAGGTGTTACCTTCTTTCCGGTTGCACGGAGGAGGATCGCCATGACCACGCCGAACAGCATGCCAAGTCCAGATGTGTCCACCGCCAGGGATATGTCCCGCCCCCTCGATACCCCTCAGATGATCGATCGGCTCGCCACCGAAATGCGAGTGAAAAGCGGCGGTGAACTGCCCCAATCCTTCTGTATCGAGCAGGTGAAACGCCAGCTTTCGGGCAAGGCCCCCAAAGCTTCGGCCGCCAATGACCAGCCGGTACAGATGAAGCCAGCGGAACAGCCCTCCGTCTTTCACGCCTGGGCGCTCTCCGAATAGAAGGAGGGAACGGTCGGTCCCTTTGGGGAGTTATGGAGACAGAGGCGGGAGGAAAAGAGGAGTTCCTGCCGTCTCCAGGTCCAACGACAGCAGGAGGAAATAAGATGCGACTGTTCGAATGCGGCACGCTTGTGCCCGGTTGCCAGTGGCATACCCGCGCCGATGAGGATGCCGAAGTGGTCCGCCGCGCCGTAGAGCATATGCGCACGGCTCACAGCGAGGAAATCATTCGCGAAAACATGGTCGAGAATATCAAGGCACGCATCCGTGATGAAGGCGGTGCTGCGGCAGCCTGACGGACAGCGAAGCTGACTTAAGGCGAATTGCGGATCATCTCGTCGAGCCGGGCGGCAAGCGCCGCCCGGTCGGGCGTGAAGTTGCGCTCGACCCAGAAATCTTCGAGGTTCTTCAGGAATTCCCCGACCCGTTTGCCCGGCGGCACCCCAGCCGAGACGATATCGGAACCACTCAAGGGAAAGGCAGGCTTTGCGTATTTCTCCGCCCGTTTCAGGAGGGTCGAAAGCAGCGCCGATCGGCGCATTGCCGCCGGGTCGCCGCTCTTCGCCCCTGACCGCTCGATCGAAAGACCCAGCTTCAGTCGCATGATCACGCCTTCCGCGCCGTGGCGGTAAAGCAGCCGGTCGAACGCAACATCGGCTATCTCGTCCGGCGGCATGGGCGTGCTTGCCCAGTTCGTCAAGCGCGCCGCCTCCGCATTCGACATCCTAAGCCGCTTTGCCATGGCCTCCAGCCGCTCGGCATCGGGCGGCACGATCGCCGCAAGCCTGAGCATCGGGTCAGGCGCCCAGCCGAGTGCCTGCTCGACCGATACGAGGCCATGAATATTGTCGATGCCCCATTTCTCCGTCTCTGGAAGGATTTCGGTGAGCACGCCGACCTGCCGCATCCACAGAAGCGCCCGGGAAGGATCGGCGGCCGAAAGCAGTTTCTTCGTCTCCGACCAGATGCGTTCGGCCGACAGCGTCGAGAGCTTGTCCTTGGCACGCGCGCAGGCACGCAAGCCATCCGCATCCGGCCGGCCGGAACCGTAATGGGCGAAAAATCGGAAGAAGCGCAGAATGCGAAGGTAATCCTCCGCAATCCGCTGCCCCCCATCACCGATGAACCTTATCGTCCGCGTCTCGATGTCCGGCAGGCCACCGACGAGGTCAATCACCGTACCGTCCGCGCTCGCGTAAAGTGCATTGATCGTCAGGTCCCGGCGCTCGGCGTCCTCCTGCCAGTCGGTGCCGAAGGCGACCTTGGCACGCCGGCCATCGGTCTCCACGTCCCGGCGCAGCGTCGTCACCTCGAAGGCGTGGTGGTCGACCACCAGCGTCACCGTGCCGTGCTCGATGCCGGTCGGCACCGTTTTGATACCTGCTTTTTTTGCGCGCTCTACAACGTCTTCCGGCAGAAGCGTGGTCGCGATGTCGATATCGGCGACCGGCAGGCCCATCAACGCGTTGCGCACCGCGCCGCCAGCAACGCGGGCCTCGCCATCGGCGTTAAGCATCGCAAGAACGCGCTGCAGAGCCCGATCCTGGAACCAGGCCTCACCCGCGACGGAGGTCATGCCCAGAGTCATGCATACAGCCTTTCATATAGCGTGCGCAGAATGCCGGCGGTAATACCCCAGATGTTCCGCTCCTCATAGGGCATGAGATAGAAATGCCGTTCCGTACCGTTCCATTCGCGGCTGCCGCGCTGATGGTTCGCCTCGTTCATCAGGAAGGAAAGCGGCACTTCGAAGACGTCGTCCACCTCGGCCGGATTGGGCTTCAGCTCGAAGCCGCGCCGCACCACCGAAAGCACCGGCGTGATACGAAAGCCCGTCGCCGCATAATAGGTAGGCAGCCTCGACAGCGGCTCGACGAAGGACCGATCAAGCCCGATCTCCTCCTCCGCCTCACGCAAAGCTGCCTGTTCCGGAGAAATGTCCTCCGGATCGATGGCTCCGCCGGGAAAGGCAATCTGGCCGGAATGTTTCCTGAGGTTCGATGTCCGCTGCGTGAGGATCACGTGAGCCTCATCGCCATCGTCGACGACCGGCACCAGCACGGCCGCATCCTTCAGCTTCAGCTCTGCCGCAAGATCGACCAGCGTCGGATTGAGCAGATGATCGCCATGGTCGCGCCAGGCATGGTCGATCGGACCGCCATTCTGGTTCAGCGCCCGGCGACGGAACTCACCGGCGGAATAAAGAGGGTATTCCTTCATCGTGATAACGCGTCCAGTTCAGCCTCGGGCATGACGGGAAAAACCTCCCCTCCCGAGCGGACGGAAAACATCGGCACGCCGTCTACCACAATCGTCTCGCCAAGTTCCACGAGATCGTACATCACCGGCCGCGAGACGAGTGCCTCCAGCCGGCCGCGCACCAGGAGGTACGGTTTGAGCTCGCGGTTCTCGCCGGCGATCGCAAAGCGCAGCCGATGCTCCGCGCCAGCCTCCACCACGTCACCGACATTTGTTCGGAACGTGAGGATCCGGTCTCCCTCACGCTGCGTGGCCTGCATCTCGACAGCCAGGAAGGGCGCGTCCGCGACCCTGATGCCGACTTTTTCCACAGGTGTTACGAGGTAGGTTTTGCCATCCTCATCCCTGCGTAGAACGGTCGAAAAGAGCCTGACGAGCGGGGGCCGCCCGATCGGTGTTCCCATGTAGAACCACGTGCCGTCCGCGCGGATTTCCATGTCTATATCGCCGCAAAAGGGTGGATTCCATTTCTCCACCGGCGGCAGGCCGCGCTTTTCCGCACCGGCATGCTCGGAAGCACGCGAAATCAAGGCTGCGAGCCCCGCAGCACCGGATGCCGAATTTATCGTCTGCGCCGCCATCTTTCAGTCCCGGTTCAACCGTAATCATTCAAGGAAGCAATCGTCCCTCACGAGATAGTCATTCGAAACGTGCTTGTCAGCCATATTTCGGGGAATAAGTTTGATTGGATGAGGTGCGTGCTGCGGCGCAGCGATTCGCCCCCGGGAGATGAAACCCGGTCTTGAGAGGCCTGCCAGTCCTGATTTGATGGAGAGCGATATGGGCATGATGAATTCCACCGAAACCGTTCTCGATGAGAAAGCCGTCATCGCCGCTGCCGAAAATGCCCTCTCCGATATCGCCGCTATCCGTGCCGAAGTCGCAAAAGTGATTTTCGGCCAGGAAAAAGTGGTCGAAAACACGCTGCTCGCCGTGCTCTCCGGCGGCCATGCGCTGCTCGTCGGCGTGCCCGGCCTCGCCAAGACCAAGCTTGTCGCGACGCTCGGCGCGGTCCTCGGCCTCGGCTCCAACCGTATCCAGTTCACGCCGGACCTGATGCCTTCCGACATTCTTGGCTCGGAAGTCATGGATACCGACGATACCGGCCGCCGCTCCTTCCGCTTCGTCAAGGGCCCGGTCTTCGCCCAACTCCTGATGGCCGACGAGATCAACCGCGCCTCGCCGCGCACGCAGTCGGCGCTGCTGCAGTCCATGCAGGAATATCACATCACGGTCGCCGGCCAGCGCTACGACCTGCCGGCCCCCTTCCACGTGCTCGCGACCCAGAACCCGCTGGAGCAGGAAGGCACCTATCCACTGCCGGAAGCCCAGCTTGACCGCTTCCTGCTGCAGGTCGACGTTCTCTACCCGGAACTCGCCGCCGAGCGGCAGATTCTGCTTGAAACCACCGGCCTTTCGGAAGCCAAGCCGCGCGGCATTATCGATGCGGCCCGCCTTCAGGAAATCCAGATGCTCGTCCGCCAGATGCCCGTAAGCGACAAGGTGGTCGACGCCATCCTCTCGCTGGTACGCTCCGCTCGCCCCGGCCACGGCAATGCGACGACGGACAAGAACGTAGCCTGGGGTCCTGGCCCGCGTGCCGGCCAGTCGCTGATGCTGACGGCCCGCGCCCGCGCGCTTTATGAAGGCCGCCTGGCCCCCTCGCTCGACGACATCTACGCGCTTGCTGAACCGGTGCTCGAACACCGCATGGCGCTGACCTTTGCGGCGCGTGCCGAAGGAATGTCGGTGCGCGACGTCATCGCCGGCCTGGTAAAGCAGGCCCGTGGGTAACGTCCGGCGGCTCAGAAAGGACAATGCGTGGCATCCATCGGCCAGATCGTAGAGCAGACACCGAGTAGCGAAGTTCTCTCCCGCGCCCAGGCGCGTGCCGCACTGGTCCCGGACTGCATGGTGGAGGCAAAGCGTATAGCCAACACGGTGATCGCCGGCTGGCATGGCCGCCGCAAGCGCGGCATGGGCGAGAATTTCTGGCAGTTCCGGCCCTATGCCGAGGGCGAGAGCCTGTCGCGCATCGACTGGCGCCGCTCTGCTCGCGACGACCATACCTATGTCCGGGATCGCGAATGGGAGGCTGCCCATACCGTGTGGCTCTGGGCCGACATGTCGCCGTCGATGATGTATAAATCGACGTTCGCGCACGTCTCCAAGGAAAGCCGCGCATTGGTGCTGATGCTGGCGCTTGCCGAAATCCTCGCCCGCTCCGGCGAGCGTATCGGGTGTCCTGGCATCATGGAACCTGTTTCTGCACGAAATGCCGCCGAGCGGCTGGCCGCCGCCATCATGCACGCACCGCTGACAACCGGACTGCCGGAAACAAGCATGATCCGGGGCCAGAGCGATATCGTCCTGATCGGCGATTTCCTCGATGACGCCGACAAGGTCATGGAACGCATCGCGCCGCTTGGCCGCCGCGGCCTGCGCGGCCATGTCGTCGAGATCGCCGATCCGGCCGAGGAAACCTTCCCTTATGCCGGCCGCACGGAATTCACCGATCCGGAGACCGGTGAGAAACTCGTCTCCGGCCGCGCAGAGATGATCCGAGAGGATTATCAGCGCGCCTATCTCGCCCGTCGCGAGGCTCTGGGTGAAGCACTGCGCCGCCTCGGCTGGAGCTTCGTCTTCCACCGGACCGACCATCTCGCATCCGAGGCGCTGGCTGCCGTGCATGGCTATCTCTCCGGCATGCCGGCCCAGAAGCCAGGCGGGCTGCAATCGGGCGGAGGCATGCCATGATGAGCGCACTCGCCTTTGCAAACCCGGCCATTCTCTTCGGCCTGATCGCGCTGCCGATTATCTGGTGGCTGCTGCGGCTGACCCCGCCCCGCCCGAAGACGGAGGTCTTTCCGCCGCTGAGGATCCTGGCGAGCGTGCTGAAACGCGAGGAGACGCCCTCAAAGAGCCCCTGGTGGCTGACGCTTCTCAGGATGCTGCTCGCGGCCGCGGTCATCCTGGCGATCGCCGACCCGGTCATGAATCCGCGTGCCAACTCGTTGAATGCCGGCGGGCCGCTGGTGCTCGTCATCGACAACGGCTGGGCGACCGCTGCCGATTGGGAGCGCCGCGTCGAGACCGCCGACCTCCTGATCGACGATGCGGAAAGCGCCGATGTACCCGTTTCGATCGCCTTTACCGCCGATGCGAGCCACGAACCTGTGCCCGGCACCGCTGCGGCAGCCCGTGACAAGCTTGCCGCCGCAAGCCCCAAACCGCTGGTGCCGGATCGCGCCCGCGCCGCTGAAGCCGTCAGCGAGGCCATGAACGGCACCCGCCCCGGTACGCTTGTCATCCTTTCCGACGGCATGGCAGCCGCAGGGGACAACGAGGCCCTGTCGGCACTTGCCGCCCTCTCTCCCACCGATATGCGCCTGATCGAGGGCGACGGCCACAGCGCCGTCGCGCTGACCGATGCAGTCAACAATGCGGGCGCCATGTCTGTCACCGCGACACGCCTTTCGACCGCGGCGCAACAGTTGTTGACCGTCAATGCGCTCGACACGCAGGGCCGCGCGCTTGCCTCCGGCGTGCTCGAATTTGCCGCCGGTGCGGCGACCGCCACCGCCGAGATCGCCTCCCCCTTTGAATTGCGCAACGATTTCGCGCGGCTGAACATCGAGGGCCTTGCCACGGCCGGCTCGGCACACCTGCTCGATGACGGTTTCAAGCGCCGGCGGATTGCGCTGCTGGCTGGCGAAAGCGGCAGCGATTTCCAGCCGCTTCTTCAGCCGCTCTATTACATCAGCCGCGCGCTGCAGCCTTATGCGGACATCATTCAGCCGAACACCGCCGACCTGTCCGTCTCCATTCCGCAAATCCTCGAGGGCAATCCCTCTGCCATCATCATGGCCGATATCGGCCGCTTGCCGGCCGAAACCTATTCGCCACTGCAGCAATGGATTTCCCGTGGCGGCACGCTGATCCGTTTCGCCGGCCCGCGCCTCGCCGCCGCTCCCGCCGACGATCCGTTGGTACCGGTCATCCTTCGCCAGGGCGAACGAGCGCTTGGCGGAGCCATGTCGTGGTCCGAACCCCAGTCGCTTGCAGACTTCCCGAGCTTCGGCCCCTTTGCCGGCATGCCGCGTGCCGCCGATATTACCGTGACCCGCCAGGTTCTGGCCGAACCGACCCCGGACCTTGCCGAACGCACCTGGGCAAGCCTCGCGGACGGCACGCCGCTGATTACGGAGAAGGAGGTTGAGGCCGGCCGCATTGTGCTCTTCCACACGAGCGCCGAGGCAACCTGGTCGAACCTGCCGCTCTCCGGTAATTTCGTTGAGATGCTGCGCCGCCTCGTCCAGCTTGCCCGTGCCGGAGGTGCGGCGTCTTCAGGAACCGGCACCGATGGCGCGACCGTGACGCTGCCGCCTTACCGGCTGCTGACCGCCGACGGCATCCTGACGACGGAAACCGGCACGGCACGGCCGATCCCGATCGCAGCCGGTGAGACACCGGTCGCAAGCTTCGATCATCCACCGGGTCTCTACGGCACGGAGGACGGATTCACCGCCGTCAACCTGCTTGCGCCGAAAACCGTGATTGCCCCCTTCGATGCGGCTGCCGCCGGCAGGCCGGTCGTCCGCGAGGGTCTGGCCGGCGGAGAAGCCGTGTCGCTTCGGCCAGCACTCTTTGCCGCCGCCTTCGCGCTGCTTGTACTGGATAGTCTCGTCGTGCTCTTCATGAACGGTGTCTTCTCCCGCGTTCCGCGCGGCCCACGACCGAGCCGCGGGGCTGCCGCCGCTGCGATCGCTGCCCTCGCCTTCGGCCTTTTCGCCTTTGCGCCCGGCCAGACCCTGGCGCAGGAAATGCCGCCCGGTTCGGGCGCCAAGCCTGGCGACGAACAGATCCTCGAACGGCTCGACACCACCCATCTCGCCTACGTCGTCACCGGCGAGGCGGATGTCGACCGTCTCTCCGAACAGGGCATGGAGGGCTTGAGCCAGTTCCTCACCTACCGCACGACGCTGGAGCCCGGCGCACCGGTCGGCCTCGACATCTCCAAGGACGACCTTTCCTTCTATCCGATCATCTACTGGCCGATTTCCGCCAATGCGCCGATGCCGTCTCAAGCCACGATCTCCCGCATCGACGCCTATATGCGCAACGGCGGCACAGTGCTTTTCGATACACGTGACCAGTATTCGGCGCTCGATGGCGGAGGCACGACACCCAACGGCGAGCGACTTCAGGCAATCCTTGCCAATATCGATATCCCGCCGCTGGAGCCGACGCCGAATGACCACGTGCTGACGCGTTCCTTCTACCTGCTCACCAATTTCCCCGGCCGCTATACCGGCAGCCCGCTCTGGGTCGAGGCGCGGCAGGAGGCCAGGAACACCGGCGCGCAGCTTTCCTCCAGCGGTGATGGCGTGACGCCCCTCCTCATCACCGGCAATGATTTCGCCGGTGCCTGGGCGATCGACACACAAGGGGCACCCGTCATGCCGACCGTACCGCCGGACGAGATGCAGCGCGAGTACGCTTACCGCGCCGGCGTCAACATCATGATGTATATGCTGACCGGCAACTACAAAGCCGACCAGGTGCACGTGCCGGCGCTCCTCGAACGGCTCGGCCAATAAGGAGAGGTGACGATGACCATCGAATTCGCCCCCTTCTTCCCCTGGCCGATCCTTGCCGGTCTCGGCGTACTTGCCGTCATCCTCGCCGCGCTTGCCTTCTGGCGCGGTGTGCGCGGCGCGACGCTGCGGACGCTGGCGCTCGCCGCCCTGCTTCTGGCGCTTGCCAATCCCACGCTGATGCAGGAAGACCGGGAGCAGCTCTCGACCGTCGTGCCGATCATCGTCGACCGCTCCCAAAGCCAGGATACCGCTGGGCGCAAAGAGCAGACCGATGAAGCGCTTGCGAGCCTGCAGGACCGCTTCTCCCGCTACCCGCGCATCGAGACCCGTGTCGTCGAAGTCGCCGATGACGGCGATTCCGACACGCCGTCGACAAAGCTCTTTACCGCTCTGCGCTCCGCGATTTCCGATGTCCCCCCGGCTCGCATCGGCGGCACGGTTTTCCTCACCGATGGCCAGATCCACGATCTTCCCGGCATCAATCAGGATCTCGGCTTCAACGCCCCTGTCCACGGCCTGATCACCGGCCAGCCGGACGAGTTCGACCGCCGCGTCGAAGTGGTGCGGGCACCGCGTTTCGGCATTGTTGGCGAGGAACAGGAACTCACGCTCCGCGTCTTCGATGACGGCCGCTCCAATGGCGGCACGGCGCAGGTGACGGTACGGATGAACGGCCAGCAGATCGCCACGCTGCAGGCAACGCCCGGTGCGGAAACGCCCTTCTCCTTCACTGTCCCGCGCGGCGGCAACAACGTCATGGAATTCTCGGTCGCCGAGCTTCCCGGCGAAGTGACGACCGCCAACAACCGTGCCGTCCACGTCATCGACGGCATCCGCCAGAATCTCCGCGTCCTGCTTGTCTCCGGCGAACCGCATGCGGGCGAGCGCGCCTGGCGCAACCTCCTGAAATCCGACGCTTCGGTTGACCTCGTCCACTTCACCATCCTGCGTCCGCCGGAAAAGCAGGACGGTACGCCGATCAACGAACTGTCGCTGATCGCCTTCCCGACCCGCGAGCTCTTCGTCGAAAAGATCAAGGATTTCGACCTGATCATCTTCGACCGTTACAAGCATCGCGGCGTGTTGCCGATCCTCTATTACGATTACATCGCGCAGTATGTGCAGAACGGCGGTGCGCTGCTGATTGCCGCCGGCCCCGAGCATGCCGGCGAGGATTCGATCGCTTCGACGCCCTTGGAACAGGTCCTGCCTGCCGCCCCCACCGGTGAGGTCCACAACGCCGGCTTCTATCCGCATCTATCTGAAGCGGGACAGAAGCATCCGGTCACCCGAGGGCTCGACGGTTCGAACCAGACCCCGCCCTCCTGGGGTCGCTGGTTCCGGACCATCGATGTCGATACGCCGCAGGGCCAGACAGTGATGGAAGGCGACGGCAACCGTCCGCTTCTCGTCCTGAACCGCCAGGGCGAAGGCCGTGTCGCCATGCTGCTCTCCGACCAGGGATGGCTGTGGGCGCGCGGCTTCGAAGGCGGCGGTCCGCACGTCTCGCTCTACCGCCGCATCGCCCACTGGCTGATGAAGGAGCCGGAGCTGGAGGAAGAGGCGCTGACCGCCCGGGCCGTCGGGCGCACGTTGGAAGCAACGCGCCAGACGATCGGTGACGACCCAGGACCTGCGACGATCAGATATCCGTCAGGCCGAACCGAAACCGTGCCGATGACGGCTGCCGGTCCCGGTGAGTACCGGCTGGAGCGCCGCATGGAGGAAACCGGCCTTTTCGAGGTGACCAACGGCCAGTTTTCGACCCTTGTCCATGTCGGTGCGGTCGACGCCCCGGAATTCAAGGCGATGATTTCGACCGAGGAGACTCTGAAACCCTATGCCGACAAGACCCATGGCCTCGTCACCCGTGTCGCGTCGGGATCCGGTGTGTCGTTGCCGGACATCCTGCCCGTCCGCGGCGAGGTGCGCGTCAATGACCCCGACCGTCTGGTGATCCGCCTGACGGACGAGACCGTGCTGCGGGGGATCAACACGCTGCCGCTGTTTGCCGGGTTCGCCGGCCTTGCCGCCCTGCTCCTTGCGGTTTCGGCCATGTGGTGGCGCGAGGGTCGATAGACGGATGTCTCAGTTCGAAGTGACCGCCTCGCCTTGCGCCGAGGATTTGGCTGCCATCGGCGAAGGACTTGCCGCCTTCAACGATGCTGACGTCGGCCCGTCCGAGCGCAAGCCGCTCGCTGTTCTGATCCGCGATATCGAGGGCAAGGTGATCGGCGGCCTTTCTGGCTATACCGCCTGGGGCTGGCTCTTCACCCAGTGGCTCTTCATTCCCGACGCGTTGCGCGGTGGCGGCATGGCCGGCAAGCTCTTGACGGAAGCCGAACGGGAGGCCCGTGCCCGCGGTTGTCACGGCGCCTGGATCGACACGTTCAGCCCGGTCGCCCGTAAGGCCTATATGCGCCAGGGTTACGAGATTTTCGGTGAGTTGCCCGATTTTCCAAAGGGTCGCACGCGCATCTTCCTAAAGAAGGAGCTTTAAGTTATCCATTCGCGCCTAGGACGAGCAGGCGTTGCCCATGGATATCGAACTGAAACTCATCGAAGGTGTCACGCCGGAGGACGAGGAGATCATCCTCGACCGGCTCAAGGAGTATAATGTCGACACCTTCGGAGGAAGCGGGCGGCGGGAACTCGCCGTGCCGCTTTACAATCCGGATGGTAATCTCGTCGGAGGGTTGACGGGCTATACCGGTCGCGGCTGGCTCTACATTTCGATGCTTTATATCCCCGAGGAGTTGCGCGGCCGAGGCCTTGCCGGTCGGATGCTGGAGATGGCGGAAACCGAGGCCCGTTCGCGCGGCTGCGTCGGCGCCTATATCGACACCATGAACCCACGGGCTCTGAAATTATATCGGAAGCAGGGCTACAGCGAGATCGGCAGTCTGAATGGCCTCACGGGAGGCCATACGGTGACGTGGCTGGAAAAGCGGTTCTGATCGGATCCGGAAAGGCGTCAGGCGAGCGATGCTTGACGCGTTTCCGTATCGATCAGCTGGGCTGCTACGGCGGCGATCACCAGGAGGCCGGCAAATATGCCGATCGTCAGCCCAAGCCCCTGTGCGACGACATAACCCACCAGCGACGGGGCAAGCAGGCCGCCAAGCCGCGCCATGGCGCCCGCCGCTCCCATGCCGGTCGCTCGCGAGGTCGTCGGATAGAGTTCCGGCGTATAGGCGTAGAGCGCACCCCAGGTGCCGAGCAGCGCGAAACTCATCAGCAGCAGCGCGATCCCGATCAGGAGGGCGAAGGGTGCCATGACGAAAAGCAGGCAACCGAGCGCTGAAAGCAGGCAGAAACCGATCAGCGTCGGCTTGCGCCCCCATTTTTCGACACCGTGGGCGGCGAGTGCGTATCCCGGCAGCTGCGCCAACGCGACCAGCACGAGGAATCCATAGCCGCGCACAAAGCCGAACCCTTCGCTGGCGAGCCTGGCCGGCATCCAGGTGAAGACGCCGTAATAGGAAACCGAAACGAGGAACCAGATCGCCAGGATCATGATGCTGCGCTGGCGCAGTTCCGGGGAAAAGATACCGGTCGCCGCGACAGGAGGCGGCGGAACGAGACTGGTGCCAGAAGCAAGCCGCGAATGACCATTGACGATGAGCATCCGATCGACGATCGCCTTGGCTTCGTCGCTGCGGCCGGAGCGCACCAGGTAGAGCGGAGATTCCGGCACGAGGAAACGAAGGCCGACTCCGGCGAGCGCAGGAATGGCCGTCACCGCGAAGATATAGCGCCAGGCATCCGCAACACCGGCAAGGCTGGCCGCCCAGGCGGCGAGTGCTACGATCAGCGTTCCGATCGCCCAGAAGCCTTCCAGCAGAACCAGCCAGCGGCCGCGGTTCCTGGCGGGCAGGAACTCCGCCATCATTGCGTAATCGACCGGCAGCGTGCCGCCGACGGCCGCCCCGGTCAGGAAGCGAAGCACGAGCAGGATGGTGAAATCGGGCGCGAAGACGGAAAGCGTGCCGAACAAGGCGTCGCAGGCAACGGTTGCGATCAGCACCCGGCGACGGCCGATCCGGTCGGCAAGCCTGCCGAAGCCCATGGCGCCAAGCAGCATGCCAAGGAAAAAGACCGTACCGGTCTGCAGCGCCTGCGGCACGGTGAGACCGAAGGTCGCTGCGATCGACGCCGCGGTGAAACCGACCGCCAGGACCTGCATCGCATCCGCGGTCCAGACAAGGCCAAAGATTGCCATCAGCCGTCGCTGGTAGGTCCCCGCACCCGCACGGTCGAGCGCCTCATCCATCGTGATAGCCGTCATGCATTTGCCCCCTAGCGCGGCATGTCCCGAAACACGCAGCGGTTTCAGGACACGGAATGCGTTCTGCCGAATCTCGCCGGCAGTCACAGCCGGCGCACCGGTAGAGGCTTAATGGAATTGTCCTATGGACGCCAGCCGATCGTTCCCCTGAGACGCGCATGCACATCTCCTGAAATGGGAACGACCAGAACGCGGCCCGGATCGACAGGTCCCGGGAATTCGAGTGCGTTGTAGGCGACCTTTTCGAAGCCGAGCGGGCCGTAGTAAGGAGGGTCACCGACCAGGATCACCGCTTCCGAACCCTTGCGCTTGGCTGCTTCGATGGCAATCCGCACCAGTTCCCGTCCGATGCCGCGGTTCTTGTGCGATGGGCGAACCGCGAGCGGTCCCAGGAGATGGCCCTTCACGTCGCCCGCGAGGACCGGCGTCATCCGCACCGACGCGATCGTCTCGCCGTCGTCGGTGCAGACGAAGGAAAGTGAACGGTCATGCGGCCCCTGCTCGCGGATACGTGCGGCAGCGCGGGCATGCCGCCCCGGGCCGAAGGCCTCGGCATTGATCAGCTCGATGACGTCATCGTGGGATGCGTCCTCTGTGAGATAGACAAGTTCGTGTTTATGCAGAAGTTCGTGCTGGGACATGGATGGACCGAAGCCGTAGAAAAAGGAGCGGACAGGACAGGCAATCTCGATGACGCCCTTCAAAGGCGCCTTGTCAAAAGATCAACGTCGTCGCAGTGCCCGTGCTTCAGTCATTGGGAAAAACAGTCTCCAAATTTGCGGAAATGCACGTATCAGGAAATTTTCCGCTCGTCCAATGCAAAAACGCAGCGTTCATAAATTCATGCCTCGCAATCTTCCGCCGTCTCCGTATCTATTGCCACAAAGGAACCGAAGGAGACCGCCATGGGCATGCTCGTCGATGGAAAATGGCAGGACGTCTGGTACGATACGAAAGGAAGCAAGGGCCATTTCAAACGCGCCGCGTCGCAGTTCCGCAACTGGGTAACGGCCGATGGTTCCGCCGGTCCCTCCGGCCGGAGCGGCTTCAAGGCGGAAGCCGGGCGCTACCACCTCTATGTCTCCTATGCCTGTCCATGGGCGCACCGCACGCTGATCTTCCGCAAGCTGAAAGAACTGGAAGACCTGATCTCCGTTTCTGTCGTCGATTACCTGATGCTGGAGAACGGCTGGGAGTTCAAGAAACGCGAAGGCGCCACGGGCGATGATCTCTTCGGCTCGGATTATCTCTATCAGGTCTATCTGAAAGCCGATCCGAACTATTCCGGTCGTGTCACGGTGCCAATCCTGTGGGACAAGCAGCAGCAGACGATCGTTTCGAACGAGAGTTCGGAGATCATCCGAATGTTCAACAGCGCCTTTGACGCCCTCACCGGCTCAACGGCGGACTTCTACCCGGAAGACCTGCGCGACGAGATCGACAAGCTGAACGCCCTCGTCTACGACACGGTCAATAACGGCGTCTACAAGGCCGGCTTCGCCACCGCTCAGGACGCCTATGAACAGGCCGTCAAACGCCTGTTCGAGACGCTCGACATTCTGGAAAAGCGGCTTGCCGGTAGCCGTTACCTCTCTGGCGATCGCCTGACCGAGGCCGATTGGCGACTGTTCACCACCCTGTTGCGCTTTGACCCCGTCTATGTCGGCCACTTCAAGTGCAACATCCGCCGCATCGTCGACTACCCGAACCTCTCAGGCTACCTGCGCGACCTCTACCAGCATCCGGGCGTGGCGGAGACCTGCAACCTGTTCCACATCAAGCATCACTATTACGGCAGCCACCGCACCATCAACCCGACCGGCATCGTGCCCGTCGGCCCGGCGGTCGATCTCGATACGCCGCACGGGCGGGAGAAATTGATGAAAGCGGCGTGAGTAACCTGCCTCTCACCAGTAATCCGATTTCTCAGATTCTCCGCTTAACTCCTTGATTCGGCTTCGCGTCGCAACCGTCGCATCCTTTGGCAATGCGTCCAGTGCGAAGAAGCCGCTCTCGGCGATTT
This sequence comes from Rhizobium sp. YS-1r, assembly GCF_000757525.1. NCBI lineage: Bacteria > Pseudomonadati > Pseudomonadota > Alphaproteobacteria > Hyphomicrobiales > Rhizobiaceae > Rhizobium > Rhizobium sp. YS-1r. The sequence goes on from NZ_JPYQ01000006.1 coordinate 748,488, forward strand.
CGATATCCGGCATGCGTGGGGCGATCTGTTCCACGGTCACTCGATAGAACAGGACATGGTCGCGCCGGCTGGTGTTGCGATTGTAGTAGACGTGGAAAAGCTCGGGCTCTCCGCAGATTTCAAGATTGCCTTCTTCGCGCAATTCCTTGCGAAGTGCCGCGAGCGCGGTCTCGTGCCGTTCCATGCCGCCGCCCGGCATATACCACCCCGCGACATAGGTGTGGCGGACAAGGAAGATACGGCCTTCCGCATCGAAGCAGGCGGCGCGCACGCCGAGCGTCATGCCGCGCTTCAGGATGAAGAACCGATGCGCCAGCCAGACCATCGCTCTGCTCCGAAATCCACGGATCTCCGGAATGCCCACTTCACTCATTCATAACTCCGAGAGCAGCCGGAGAAATCGATAACGATTTCCCCGACGATGCGTTATGTGTGCGCCATGTTCAAATTCGCGCATATTTCCGATATCCATTTGGGACCGCTTCCAAGACTTTCGCTCCGCGAGCTTTTCTCGAAGCGCATCACAGGTTTTGTGAACTGGCATCGCAACCGGCGCAAGCATCTTTTCGTCAACACCCTCGACCTGCTTTTAAGCGATTTGAAGACGCATGAACCGGACCATCTGGTCGTAACCGGCGACCTTGTCAATCTTGCAACCGGTATCGAAATCAGGCTTGCCGGCGAATGGCTGGAGACGATCGGCGACCCGATCGAGACCACTGTCGTGCCTGGCAATCACGACGCCTATGTGCCGGGCGCGCACGACAAGTCGGTCAACGCCTGGTATCCCTTCATCAGGAGCGACGATGGGCCGGCGGATTGGCCGCAGGACGACCACGTCTTCCCCACCTTCCGCCGGCGTGGGCCGGTCGCGATCATCGGCTGCTCCACCTCGAACGCCACGCCCCCCTTCTCCGCTTCGGGATACTACAGCCCCCGGCAGGCGCGCGAGACGGTAAACCTTCTGAAAAAGGCCGGCGAGGAAGGGCTGTTCCGCGTCGTGCTGATCCATCACCCGCCGATCCACCGCGCCACGTCCTCGCACAAGCGCATGATCGGTATCCGCCGCTTCGCTGCCGCCATCTCCACCGGCGGGGCCGAACTGGTCCTGCACGGCCACACACATCTCAACACGCTCTACTGGCTGACGAGCCATCACGGCCAGGTACCGGTCGTCGGTATAGCCTCCGCCTCGCAAGGCCCGGGGGGCCATAAGCCGCGCGCGGCCTACAACCTCTTCACGCTGTCGGGAGAACCGGGCGCCTGGAACCTTCTGTGCGAGCGTCACAGCCTGACGGAGAACGGCGATGGCGTCGCACTCGACAACAGCCGGCTTCTCTACGGCGAACTCCCGGCTACGGCATCGATTCCCGAAGCGGCCAGAATGTTGTAGAATCAATCTGTGATTGTTGCGGAATCGCCACAATCCGGTCATAGCTAGTAGCTTGCAGCCGTCATTGTAACGCAACCGCGAGAGCATCCTCGTCCATGAACCCAGCGAGCTTATCGACCGATATTCGGCGCGACCTCGTCGCCCTCCTGCCGCGCCTGCGCCGTTTCGCGCTGACGCTGACGGGAAATGCGCCGGAAGCGGACGCTCTGGTGCGCGAGGTCGCCGACCGGGCGATCCAGAAGAGCCATCATTGGAAAGGCGAAGACCGGCTGGAGAACTGGCTCTTCAGCATGATGCGCAGCACCCGTGCGGACGAATCACGCAAGCGCAAACGGGTAAATCCGGATGCCGCCGATAGCGGCAACGCCCCCGGAAATCGCAAATCATCGAATGCGCTTCTGTCCATGCCGGAAGGGCTCGCGAGCGCCCTGCTGCTGGCGGACGTGGAGGGTTTTACCTATGCCGAAGCGGCTGCGATCCTCGGCATCCCGGCCGATCAGTTCGTGGCCCGGCTCTGCGCCGCCCGTCTGAAGCTTTCCTCCGTCGGCACCGCAACAAGCGAGCGTCGAGCCTGATCATGGGAGCCTTCAAACCATCGCCGCTTGAGCTGCAGCTCTCTGCCTATATCGACGGGCAGGCCACCGAGCGCGACCGGCAGGATGTCGAGGAATTGCTGGTCAACGACCCGCAGGCCCGGGCGCTGCACGACGCGCTGAAGCATGGGGCCGAAACCGGCCGGCGCGCCTTCGAAGACATGCTGAAGGAACCGGTGCCGCTCGATCTCGTCCGCGCCATCAGGAATGCGGCGCTGCCGCGCAAGGCCATCCGCCTGCCGCACGCGCCGCATCCGACACTTTCGTTAAAGCCCTCCGGCCCCCAGATCGCCGGCGCCTGCCTTGTCTTTTTCCTCCTTGGTGGCGGGATCGGGTACCTCGTTGGCGCCCGCCCCGTCGCATCGGAGACTGCACTGATTTCAGCGACTGCTGCGAACAGCCGCGACTGGGTCGACGACGTCATCGCCCATTATCGGCTCTATGCACGGCAGACCAATCATCTTGCGGAGATACCCGCTGAAAGGCCCGCAGATATTCTCGAATGGCTGACGACCAATACCGGCGTCGGCTTCCGCATTCCCGATCTCAGCGACAGCGGCTTGACCTTTCAGGGGGCACGTCTGTTCCCCGCCGGCGACGTGCCGGTCGGCCAGCTTCTCTACCGGCGCACCGATGGCGACGGGGACGGCGACGTGGTCGCCATTTCTTTCACCAAGACCCGGCTGGAGGGAAACCGCTCGATCGAGGAGATCCGCAATGACACGGGCCTCGTTTCCTGGGTGACCCCGCTCGCGACCTACATGGTCGTCGGCCCCTCCTCCGCCGCCGATCTGGACGACATCGCGGCCAAGGCGGCGGGACTGATCTGAGCCTGCAATCGGGAATCCGCTTGCTCCGTACCCTCTCTCCGCCTGCGCGGGGATAGGGTTAGGGCGAAGAGCAATCAACTCCTGCTGGAATAAATCTGAGGTCATACGCTTCGACAGGTTCTCTCAACCGGCCATCCAAAATAGCGACGACGGTTTCGAGCACTGGCCCCATCTCATTCAATACGTCTACGTTCCAGAAACGCACGACCGACCATCCTTGAGTGGTCATGAACTGATCGCGCTGGCGATCGTATTCACTGTCGGCATGCTGACTACCATCGACCTCGATCATCAACCGTCTCTCACCGCAAACAAAATCCGCAAAGTAAGGTCCGACCGGAAATTGCCGAACGAACTTAAAGCCGTTCAAGCGCCGCCCGCGCAATTCAGCCCAAAGCTTCGCCTCCGCATCATTGTCGAACTGCCGCAATGACCGTGCGCGACTGATTATCTTCGGCTTTCCCCCGCGCATCTGCCCCTCATCCCCCTGCCGGGACCTTCTCCCCGTTTCACGGGGAGAAGGAAATATGCCGACCAATTCCCCTCAAGCCTTTCGACCTGGCGGACGGGGAGATAGGGGCACGTTCCCTCTCCCCGCAAGCGGGGAGAGGGTTAGGGTGAGGGGCGATTGTAAACAGGTCCACTCTCACCCCTTCGTCGCCAGCACCCGGTTTGCCGCCGAGACGATCGCCTCCAGCGAAGCCGCGACGATGTTGGTGTTGATGCCGGCACCGAACAGCTTTCCGCCCGGATACTCAATTTCCACATAGGCGATGGCGGAAGCGTTGGAGCCGTGCTGCAGCGAGTGCTCGGAATAATCGGCGACCGACATGTCGATGCCAAGATAGGTCGAGAGCGCGTTGATGAATCCGTCGATCGGCCCCGTCCCCTTCCCCTCGATGCGCTTCACCTCGCCGCGATCGGTGATCTCGGCTGCCACGATCCGAACCCCCTTGTGATCGCTACCTGCCGGATAGGTGTGATGGTCGACGAATTTCAGCCGCGCGCCGGGCTGTTCCACGTAGCGCTCGATGAAGCGGTCGTAGATGCGCTTGGAAGGAAGCTCCACGCCCTCTTCGTCGGTGATCCGCTGGATGTCCTCGCGGAATTCGACCTGCAGGTTGCGCGGCAGGTTCAGCCCGTAATCCTCCTGCAGGATATAGGCGATGCCCCCCTTGCCGGACTGCGAGTTGATGCGGATGATCGCCTCGTAGGAGCGGCCGACATCGCGCGGGTCGATCGGCAGGTAAGGCACTTCCCAATGGGGGTCGTTGGCCTGCCTGATCGCCTTCATGCCCTTGTTGATCGCATCCTGGTGCGAGCCGGAAAAGGCCGTGTAGACCAGTTCGCCGACGTAAGGGTGGCGCTCCGGGATCTTCATCTCGTTTGAATATTCGTAGACCGCCTTGATCCGCTCGATATCCGAGCAATCCAGTTCCGGATCGACGCCCTGGGTAAACATGTTGAGCGCCAGCGTGACGATATCGACATTGCCGGTGCGCTCGCCATTGCCGAACAGCGTGCCTTCGACGCGGTCTGCGCCCGCCATCAATCCCAGTTCCGTCGCCGCGATGCCGGTGCCGCGGTCGTTATGCGGATGCAGCGAGATGATGATGTTCTCGCGGTTGTCGATGTTGCGGCACATCCATTCGATCTGGTCGGCATAGATGTTCGGTGTCGCCATCTCGACGGTCGAGGGCAGGTTGATGATCAGCTTGTTGTCGGCGGTCGGCTTCACCACCTCGATCACCGCGTTGCAGATCTCCAGCGCCACGTCCAGCTCGGTGCCCGTAAAACTCTCCGGCGAATACTGGAAACGATAGCCGCCGCCTGCCTTTGCCGCCATGTCGGTGATCATCTTCGCCGCATAGACGGCGATCTGCTTGACGCCGGCGACGTCCTTGGCGAACACCACGCGGCGCTGCAGTTCACTGGTGGAATTGTAGAAATGGATGATCGGCTGGTGTGCGCCTTCCAGTGCCTCGAAGGTACGGGTGATCAGCTCCGGCCGGCACTGCACCAGCACCTGCATGGAAACGTCTTCCGGCACGCCGCCCTCTTCCACGCACCAGCGTGCAAAGTCGAAATCGGTCTGCGAAGCGGAGGGAAAGCCGACCTCGATCTCCTTGAAGCCCATGTCGAGCAGCAGGCGGAACATGCGGGCCTTGCGGTCGTGGCCCATCGGATTGACCAGCGACTGGTTGCCGTCGCGCAAGTCGACGGAGCACCAGATCGGCGCCTTCGTGATGGTTTTCGACGGCCAGGTGCGGTCGGGAATGTTGATTGTCGGATAGGCGCGGTATTTCATCGCCGCTTCCGGCATGCCGTGTTTCACGGTCGGCATTTCAGGAGATTGGGTCTTGGCGTCCATGATCTGGAGTCTCTTCTCGCTTCACGCATCGCTTGGCGCCCTTCGGGGCAAAGCCATTGCCGATGCGGACCTTTAACGGTCTGATGTGGATCGGTCTTGAACGTTTGTGAGAGGAGCTCTTACGCCGGCAGGCTTGATCGGCCGCCGGGCGCTCCTCAACGGACCCGGCAACCGCGCGTAAGGTCGAGGCTAAGAAGCGAGGAAAGCGCAAGAACCGTTGCCCCGGCCGCGATGCGGCTGGTCGGCAAACGGTCGGACATGATTGCGCCTGTCATGGTCATGGGCGGATGTATAGCCGCGGCTGAGAATCGAGGCAAGCCCCCGGTTACTTTTTCGGCGATTGCATGAAATGCCTGAGCGCCATCATCGCGCCGCCGGCGACCAGCCCCCAGAACGCGCCGGAAATGCCGGCAAACGAGGCTCCCGAGGCGGTGACGAGGAAGGTGATCGCCGCAGCCTCACGCGTTTCCGGTTCCCGATAGGCTGCGAAGGCCGCGCTGGAGAAGGCGTTGACGAGACCTAGCCCTGCCACCGCCTGCAAGAGGATCGGTGGAGCCAGCGACACGAAGGCTATGATGCCGCCGGCGACAAGACCGAGTCCGATATAGCCGAAGCCGCCGACGATCGCTGCCCAGTATCGTTTTGCGGGATCGGGATGGGCATCCTCGCTGGCGCACATGGCAGCGGTGATCGCCGCCATGTTGACCGGCACACCGCCGGTGAGCCCGCCGAGGATCGAGAAGATGCCTGTGCCGGCAAACAGCAAACCCGGCGGCGGCTCGTAATGATGCACCTTGAGGATCGCGATGCCCGGAATGTTCTGGGATGCCATGGTGACGATGAAAAGCGGCACTGCGACGGAAACGATCCCGCTCCAGGTGAAGACAGGCTCGATGAACGTGAGGTCCGGATGGATCGCCGCACCGATCTGTTCCATCGTATCCGCCGGCAGTTCGACCCCGAAGATCAGCACCAGCACGAGTGCAACGAGTGCCGCCGGCACGGCCCAGAGCCGCCAGCGCGAAACCACCACCATCCATGTGAGCACGATCGGCAGGCCGAGCGCGGCATTGAACGCCACCGCCTTCACCGGCGCGAGACAAAGGCTGAGCAGAATCCCGGCAAGCATGGCGTTGGCGAGCGGCGCCGGGATCATGCGGATCACCCGGCCAAGCGGCCGGAAGAGGCCCGAGAGCACGATCAACGCGCCGCAGACGACGAAAGCGCCAACGACTGCGGGAAATCCGCCCTCGATCACGCTGATGCCGGCAAGCAGCGCGGCACCCGGCGTCGACCAGGCGATGCTGATCGGCATACGGAACCACGCTGAGAAGACGATCGCCAGCAGGCCCATCGAGACGGATTGCGCAAGCAGCGCCGAAGCGATCTCCGGTGAGGTCGCGCCCATCGCCTGCAATCCCTGCATGATGACGGCAAAGGAACTGACGAAACCGACGAAGGCGGTAAGCAGGCCCATCATCAGGGCGGAGACGGAGAAATCCTTGAGCATCTCGGGCGGGACTCGTGAACACGAAAATCGCTATCGAGCATAAGCCCTGCGGGAAAGGCAAGGCGCGTTTGCGGCATAAGGGTACGGCTTGAGGCGAAAAGTCGTGGGCGAAAGAATGGCGGCGATCGATAATCCGCCGTGTCCTCACAAACAGGGTTGACCCGGCCCTTGGGGCTGCCCCGATAGAGGAGCGGTCAACAACCTACGAGGTGATTCCTTGACGTCTACCGCACAATATCTGAATGCGTCCGAGGCCGCCGAGCGGCTCGGCATATCTCCAAAGGCGCTCCGCCTTTACGAACAGCGCGGCCTGGTTTCGCCAGCCCGCACCTCAGCCGGCTGGCGGACCTATGGCCCTGCCGAATTGGCTCGTGCCGCCGAGATCGCAGCACTGAGAGCGCTCGGCCTCAGCCTCGCCCAGGTGGCGCGGATTCTGAAGGGTGATCCGCAAGGCCTCGAACCGGTGCTTGCCGCTCACCAGATACGACTTGAAACCGAAGCCCGCCGTATCGCCGAGACGGTCCGGACGGTTCGCACACTCCGCACCGATCTGGCCGAAGGCCGTCCGCCGAAGATCAACGAACTCGTGCGGCTGGCCAAACCGGCGGCCGAGGTGGTCGCCGCCTTCGACCTGCCCTGGCCCTGGGGCGGGGAACGGTTCGAGCTCACGGACATCAAGCCGCTGAACTACATCATCGGCCCGCTCGGCAGCGGCAAGACGCGGCTCGCCAAGGCGATCGCCGACCATCTGCCAGGCGCTGCTTTCGTCGGCCTCGATCGCGTAAAGGACGATGCCGCCGAAGCAGGAGTTCGAATGAAAGCCGATCCTGCGCTGAAAGCCCAGGTCGAGCAAACGCTGGCCTGGCTTGTCGAGGACGGCGCAACGATATCGCCGGCCCTGATCGCGCTCGTCGCCGCATTGGAAGCCGACGATGCGGCCGTCCTGGTCATTGATATGATCGAACAGGGACTGGATCAAGCCACGCAGGAGGCCGTCATCGCGCATCTGCGCAGTCGCAGATCCGATGCATGCCCGCTCTTCATGCTGACGCGCTCGTCGGCTATCCTCGATCTCGCCGCCGTCGGCCCTGACGAGGCGATCATCCACTGCCCGGCCAACCACAATCCGCCGGTCCGGGTGATGCCCTATCCGGGCGCGCCGGGCTTTGAAGCCGTCGCGACCTGCCTTGCTTCACCTAAGATTCGAGCCCGCACCGAAGGCGTCATCGCCTGGCGGCCGCAGGTAGCCTAACCCCTGAGACAAAAAAGCCCCGCCGGTAATGCCGGCGGGGCCCCGTCTTTAGGAATTCAAACGCGTCAGATTTCGTTCTGTGAGGTGATGATCCGAGACACAAGGCCGTAGTCCTTGGCCTCTTCTGCGCCGAGCCAGTAGTCGCGGTCGATATCCTTGGCGATCTTGTCCTCCGACTGGCCTGTGGCCTTGGAGAAGATCTTGATCAGCCGCTCGTTCATCTTGATGATCTCGCGCGCCTGGATCTCGATATCGGATGCCATGCCCCGCGTGCCGCCGGACGGTTGGTGCAGCAGGAAGCGGGTATTCGGCAGCGCGATACGACGCTCCTTCGGCGCGGCGACATAGATCAGTGCACCGGCCGATGCCACCCAACCCGTGCCGATCATCCAGACCTTCGGCTTGATGAACTTGATCATATCATGAATCGAATCGCCCGATTCCACGTGCCCGCCGGGCGAGTTCACATAGATGCGGATGTCATCGTCGCTGGCGGCGGAGAGTGCCACGAGCTGCGTGCAGACCTTCTGAGCCAGTTCCTGGGTGATCGGCCCATAGATGAAGATCGAACGCGACTTGAAAAGATTCGCCTCCGTCTCCTTGCCGAGCGGCAATTCTTTCGTCTTCTCGTCGTTTTCGTCTTCTTCGTTCATCACGGTCACAGTCTCCTGCATGGGATTCATGATACGGGACATAATGTGTTCGCCGCCGTAAGACAATGGAGGGGAAGTCTAAGACTCCCACCTTCTGATAGCTAAGGTGAATGACGTATCCCGAGTGCTCCAGGATAGCCAATTGGCGATAGACACGCGGAAGAGGCTTGCCTATCCTCCGATGTCATTTCGCATGCTCATAATTTCAAGGGGATCACGATGCTGAAACGCCTTTCACTCACCGCCGCCATTTTCACCGCCGCCACGGCACCCGCCCTCGCCCATCTCGATCCTGTGGAGCACGGCTCCTTCATGGCGGGCGTTTCCCATCCGCTGTTCGGCATGGATCATATTCTGGTCATGGTCGCGGTCGGCCTCTGGGCGGCACAGATCGCCAGGGAAGACCAGAACAACAAGGCGCTCTGGGCCGTCCCCGCCGCCTTCGTCGGCACCATGGCCGTGGGCTTCGGGCTGGCGCTTGCCGGCGTGGCGCTTCCCTTCGTCGAGCCCGCCATCCTGGCATCCGTCATCGCGCTTGGCCTGCTGGTCGCCATGGCGGTGCACCTGCCGACCGTGGTCGGCGCCGTGATCGTCGGCCTGTTCGCACTCTTTCACGGCCATGCGCATGGCGGAGAGCTTGGCTCGGCTGGTGCGCTGCAGTTCGGCCTGGGTTTCGTTCTTGCGACCGCGCTCCTGCATGTGGCGGGCATCGCGCTCGGCCTTGGCATCTCCCGTTTCGCGCCGAACCTCACCCGCATGCTGGGTGGCCTCACCGCACTTGCCGGCCTCTCGCTGGTCTTCGGCTGAGCGGAAGATTACAAGGATTTAAGCGATTTCGGCTTGGAAAAGCCGAAATCGCTTTCTACCTCCCTGATCATGGCAACCGCCCTCAAGGAGGCAGACATGTCACCGGAAGAACGCCAGCTCCTCACCACTCTTTTCGACCGTGTGCAGACGGCATCTGCAACACCACGCGATCGCGAAGCGGAAGGCTTCATCGATCAGGCAACCCGTGAACAGCCCTACGCCACCTATTATCTGGCCCAGGCCGTCATCGTGCAGGAAAAGGGCCTGGAAGCCGCGGCCAGCCGCATCAAGGAACTCGAAGAACGGATCCATGAGCTCGAAGCCGGCGAGAGCGAACATCATCGCGCCGAACAGGGCGGCGGTTTCCTGAGTTCCGTCTTCGGTTCGAGCCAATCCCAGCATCCGACGCCCGCCCCCTCCTCCGGCCCGTGGAGCCATGCCCCACGCCAGAGCTACCGGACGAACCGGGACCACGACGATGGCTACCGCGCGCCGCCGCCATCTTCCGGCCCCTGGGGAGGCCAGGCCCTTGCATCTTCCGCCGGCGGCGGCTTTCTGCGCGGCGCGCTCGGCACTGCAGCCGGCGTTGCGGGCGGCATGCTGCTCGCCAACTCGCTTTCAGGCATCTTCGGCAGCCACATGTCGTCGCTTGGCTGGGGTTCGCCTTCGGAAGGCGCCAACCCCTTCGGCAACACCCCGACTGGGGAAACCGTGATCAACAACAATTACGGTGATGATGCGATCCGGGAAGCTTCTGACAGCGATAATGCAAATGCGGGTGACCGCGACGCGAACGACGCCAATTCAAACGACGGATGGCAGCAGGCCGATTACGGCAGTGATGACTTGGCCGACGACCAGCAGGACTTCGACAATGACGATTTCGGCGGCGACGACTCGATGGACGTGTGAGCCTCTGAATAGGGGATGTTCTTGTGGCGACGTGACCGTCGATGCGGTCCTAAAACTTTATCTGCAGGGCGAACTTTAAAATAAAGCAGGTTAGTTGCTCAGACGCCGAAGTTCTTTTTCGGCGTCTGCCAGTTCCTCAGTCCATCGCGTGATGTCTTCAGGCGTGGCGGGATGATCGAATGCGTCTGCCGCATAAGCAGCCAACATGGCTCTGGCCAGCTTGACTCTCGATTGAGCTGTCTGCCTGAGCAAGGCCAATACCTCAGTATCTTCATAATTGTCAGACATTGGCCCTTTTACCTAAATCATTTATCCACGCCCCCGATATGTCGGCACGCCCTGCTCCGGCAGCCAGACGCCGGCCGGCGCCTCGCCGGTCTGCCAGAAGACGTCGATCGGAATACCGCCGCGCGGATACCAGTAAGCGCCGATCCTCAGCCATTTCGGCTGGAGGAGGTCGACGATTCGCCTGGCGATATAGATCGAGCAGTCCTCGTGGAAGGCGCCGTGGTTGCGGAAGGAATGCAGGAAGAGCTTGAGCGACTTCGATTCCACCAGATAACCGTCCGGAATGTAGTCGATTACGATATGCGCAAAATCCGGCTGGCCGGTCATCGGGCAGAGCGAGGTGAATTCCGGCGCGGTGAAGCGCACCACATAGTCGGTGCCCTGGTTGCCGTTCGGCACCTTTTCGAGAGCCGCGGCTTCCGGGCTCTGCGGCGCCTCGACCTTCGATCCGAGCTGCGAAAGCCCGCTCACATCCGTCATCGTCATTTGCCAGTTCCTTCGACGTCTACCTTCTGTCCGTGGGCGCGCTCGCCTTCGGGCTCCACATGGATCGCCAATGTGGCCTCGGGGATAATCGTTTTGATCGCATCTTCCAAGCGGTCGCAGATCCGATGTGCCTCATCGACGCTCATGCCGGCCGGCACGACCAGATGGAAATCGATGAAGGCGGCCGCCCCGGCGCGCCGCGATTTGAGATCATGCACGCCGAGTGCGCCTTCCGAATGGGTCGTGATCGCCTCGCGCACCGCCGCCTCTTCGTCCGGCTCGAGCGCCCGGTCCATCAGCCCGCCGACCGACTGCGAAATCACCCTGTATCCCTGGAACAGGATGTTGCCGGCAACCAGGATGGCGAGCACCGGATCGAGAATCGCGTAGCCGGTCATGACGGCGAGGATAAGGCCGGCAAACACGCCCGCGGACGTCACCACGTCCGACATGACATGATGGCCGTCCGCCGTCAGCGCCGGCGAACGATGCGCCTTGCCCGCACGGATCAGCAATGTCGCCCAGATGGCGTTGATGACGGCCGCCAGTCCGTTGATCGCAAGCCCGAGCACCGGTGCATCCAGAAGCTTCGGTGAAAACAACGCGCCCCATGCCTCCTGGATGATCAGCAGCGCCGCCACGATAATGAGGGCGCCTTCGATCACAGCCGAGAAATATTCCGCCTTGTGATGGCCGAACTGGTGATCCTCGTCCGCCGGGCGTTGTGCATAGCGGATGACGAAATAGGCGATGAAGGCGGCGACCACATTGACGGTCGACTCCAGCCCGTCCGACAGGAGTGCCACCGAACCTGTCACCCACCAGGCCATAAGCTTGAGCCCCATGACGCCGAACGACACGGGAATGCCCCAGAAGGCAAGCCGCTCGACTATGGGATCAACCCTTACCGATACCATCACCAGTTCCTCATGCGCATGCGAACGATTTGCAGGACCTGAAGTCCAAAACGCCGAAACCGCCGGAGCGAGGACATCTCGCTCCGGCGGTTTCGAATGGCCGGGTATATGGATCAGGCGGAAAGGTTTGTCAAAGGCGATATCGACAACCGCGACGGAACATCCCTTGATCACAACGGCATCAAGCAGCAGCCTCGTATTCCGGAATGCGCTTCAGTTCATCTTTCAGAGCCTGCGCCTCGATCTTCAGATCGAAGCTGTTTTGAAGATTCATCCAGAATTCCGGCGAAGTCCTGAAGAATCTGGCCAGGCGCAGAGCGGTATCCGACGTGATGCCGGTCTTCTGGGCAACAATGCGTTCAATACGCGTGCGCGGTACGTTCAGCTTCTTGGCCAACGCATATGGGGTCATCTCCAAAGGCCTGAGATAGAGGTCGCATAGAATCTCACCGGGATGAATAGGCGGCAGTTTGCTGACACTCATGATCAATCTCCTTTGTGCCACGATCGGCTAATGGTAATCAGTGATTTCCACCTCTCCCGGCCCGGCTTCAGTCCAGACGAAGCAAATCCGCCACTGCTTGTTGATGCGGATTGAATGCTGGCCTTCTCGATCTCCGGAGAGCTTTTCCAACCGGTTACCCGGTGGAGAGCGAAGGTCTTCCAAAGATGTTGCCGCATTTAAGACAGTCAGCAATTGTTGGGCGCGACGAACCAGATCGGAAGGGAAACCTTTCCTGACCGTGCCGTCATCGATCGATTGAGTGAGCTTGTCCTTGAACGATCGAATCACGGCCAGCCTCCAATGAACGTATCATAGAGAGATACCACCAGAAATCAATCGAAAAGTATCAGGCAGCGATACCATTTTCCCTCACGTTCTCGAAGCGATCATCACGGCCGAGCCCGTGATGATTCCGGCAGAGCAGCGATTGACGATCCTCATGTGGCGCTCTGATTGCACCAGCCGGCGGGCTCGCTCGGCCACCAGGACATAGACGGTCTGAACGGCAAGATCGATGGACACGCCGCCGATCAGGATGAAGCTCAACTGCTGGAGGGACAGCGCGCCCATATCGAAGGCGTGCGGCAGGATGGCACCGAAAAAGACCACTGCTTTCGGATTTCCGATCGTCAGGAAGGCACCGGAAAGAAAGCCTTGCGCCTTGTCGGTCTCGCGCGGAACCGAGGGCATTGCCCCGGCATTCCAGAGCCTGAAGGCGAGGAAAATCAGATAAGCGACACCAAGCCATTTCACCGCAATACACACCGGCTCGAAGCGCAACGCCAATTGCGAAAGGCCCAGCACGGCGGCCGTCAACCACAGGAAATTGCCGGACACCATACCGATCGCGAACGGAACAGCATTGCGGCCGCCGCGGGACATGACCTGAGCGATCAGCGCACCCTGGCCCGCCCCTGGAAGGGCAGCCGCGATCGTGAAGGATATGATGAAAAACCAGACCGCATCCCAACCTGTCATTGGCTCCTCCTCGAAATGCCTCCGGCGCGGCTTCCAATATCTACGCTCGCGAAAGCCTAGTCAAAAACCACCGCCATCTGGATCGCATCGATAAACCGCCCGTCGATCTTGACCGCATCGCGCGCCATACCTTCCCGCACGAAGCCGACCTTTTCGTAAAGCGCTATGGCCCGCGGGTTATCCGCGTGAACGTCCAGCTCGACACGATGCAGGCCGAGTTCGCGCGCCGCCTCAAGCGTCGCCGAGATCAACCGCGTCCCGAGCCCTTTGTCCCGGTAACCGGCGATGATCCCCATGCCGAGAGTTCCGCGATGGGCGTGGCTCGGCCGGTCGTGGCGGCGGATATCGCACCAGCCGACCACCCCGTCATCAGCCACCGCCACGAATTGCGGATGGCCGCCCTCGATCATGCCGAGCACAAAGGTGCGCGTCGATTCCAGCGGCGGCGCCTCCAGGAAGCTCAAATATTTCCGCTCGCGCGAGACCGTATCGAGCGCTGTGTGGAAGCTCTCGATATGGTCTTCGCGGATGGATTCGATCGCGATGGTTTCGGACAGCATTCTCACGCCGCCTTGATCTTGGCCTTGCGCGACAAATGCGCCACGACGTTCTCGATCATCCGCATGCCGGCATCGCCGCCAAGCGTCATGATCGATTCCGGATGGAACTGCACCGCCGCCACCGGTTCCTTGGCGTGCTCGATGCCCATGATCGTGCCGTCCTCGCTTTCCGCCGTGATGATGAAATCCGGATGCAGCGTCTTCGGATCGGCGAAGATCGAGTGGTAACGGCCGACCGTCACTTCCTTCGCAAGGCCGGAAAAGACGATGCCCGGCTCCAGCACGCGGATGCGGGACGGCTTGCCGTGCATCGGCAGCGCCAGATGCCGGAGTTCCCCGCCATAGGCTTCCGCCAGCGCCTGCAAGCCGAGGCAGACGCCGAAGATCGGCAAGTTTCTTGCCCTCGCCTTTTTGATCGTCGCCTTGCAGTCGAAATCCTTCGGATTGCCAGGACCCGGCGACAGCACCACGAGGTCCGGATCGAAGCGGTCGAACACCTCTTCCGCCACCGGGGAGCGCACCGTCGACACGGTGGCACCCGTCTGGCGGAAGTAGTTGGCGAGCGTATGGACGAAACTGTCCTCATGATCGACGAGCAGGATCTTGACCCCTTGCCCGACCCGCGCCACGTCGCGACCGATCTTCGCCGTATTGCCGGTGCGGGCGTCGCGGATCGCCGCGATCATGGCGGATGCCTTGAGCTCGGTCTCGGCCTCCTCCTCGTGCGGATCGGAATCATTGAGCAGCGTGGCACCGGCGCGAACCTCGGCAATGCCGTCCTTGACGCGGATGGTCCTGAGCGTCAGCCCGGTGTTCATGTCGCCGTTGAAGCCGACCATGCCGATCGCCCCGCCATACCAGGCGCGCGGGCTCTTCTCGTGGTTCTCGATGAAGCGCATCGCCCACAGCTTCGGCGCACCGGTGACCGTGACGGCCCAGGCGTGGGAGAGAAAACCGTCGAAGGCGTCCATGTCCTCCCGCAAGCGTCCTTCGATATGGTCGACCGTATGGATGAGCCGCGAATACATCTCGATCTGCCGCCGGCCGATCACCTTCACCGACCCCGGTTCGCAGACGCGCGACTTGTCGTTCCGGTCGACATCCGAGCACATGGTGAGCTCGGACTCGTCCTTCTTGGAATTGAGCAGCTTCAGGATCTGCTCCGAATCCGAGATAGCATCCTCGCCGCGCTTGATCGTGCCGGAGATCGGGCAGGTCTCGATGCGCCGGCCGGAGACCCGCACGAACATTTCCGGCGAGGCGCCGATCAGATATTCCTGGTTTCCGAGATTGATGAAGAAGGAATAGGGCGACGGGTTGATCGCCTTCAGCCGGTTGGAAATCTCCGACGGCTTCGAGTCGCAGCGCTCCATGAATTTCTGGCCGGGCACGACTTCGAACAGGTCGCCGCGCCGGAAACTCTCCTTCGCCTTCACCACAAGCTCGGCATATTCGCCCGGCTTATGGTCGCCCTTCGGCGGCGTCGTGGTCGTCCGCTGGAAAGGTTCCGGCGCGATATCGGCCGACTTGCCTTCGGTCGTGGCGCCATCCTTTGAAAAATCATAGCGGTCGATCCAGGCCTTGGCCGCGTGATGGTCGACGACCAGGATCTCGTCGGGCAGGAAAAGCACCATGTCGCGCTGGTCTTCCGGTCGCGCCATGGAGAGCTTGATGGCATCGAACTGGAAGGCAAGGTCGTAGCCGAAGGCGCCGAACAGGCCGATCGCCGAGTCCGCTTCCGAATAAAAGAGATCGACGATCGCCCGCAGCACGGAGAAGACCGTCGGCATCTTGGAGCGCTCTTCCTCGGTGAAGACGCGCGTCGGCTCATTGACGGTGAGGTCCAGCCGGCCGGCGGTCCGTTCACCCAGCGTGAGGTCGGCGACCGTCTTCAGCTTGTCGGCGACGAAACCGAGCAGGACTTCGCCCCGCTCGTTATAGGCTTCGATCCACACCCTGCGGCCGTTGCAGGAAATCCCGAGCGGCGGATCGGCGATCGCCGTATCCCAGCGGGTATAGCGGCCCGGATATTCGTAGTTGGAGGAGAAGACGGCGCCCCGCCGCTCGTCGAGCCGGTCGACATAGGAGGAAATCGCCGTCGCATAGTCGGCCGCACGCCGCTGCCGGCTGACGGTGATCCCTCCGCGGGTCTCGTAGACTTCCGAACCGTCATCCCGAATGATCGTTACCATTGTCCTGCCTCTCCGATCTGGTTCGCCGATCCCCGTGCGGCCAATAAAAAAGCCGCCTCGGTTCTCGGGCGGCTTTGGTCTTGTCGATGGACATGACTGGTCAAGGCCGCGTGAAGCGTTCCGGCCACCAGTTACCAATGTTCATCGAAATCGTCATGGGCGGAATTGTTAGCTTGGCTCGCGGCTGCGCGCAAGCGAATTTCTTCGGCTCACGATGCGACCAAACGGAAGGGAAATGCGTTGCTCCTCCGCAAACCTGCCGGAGGAAGCCAGAAGCATGAAGCGATCCCTTTGCCTGCTTGCGATGAGCGTACCGCTTTTGCTCGGCGCCACCCTGCCGAAGCACGGCCCTGTTCCATCCGCAAAGCCGGCCGAAAAGAACGAGCCGGCACCGGAGGCTGCGGCGCCCGAAGTTCGGAGCGAGGAACCGCAAGCCCCGGCAATGAAATCCGAACAGCCCAGGGCCGCCGAAGTTCCCGCACCCTTGCCAAAGCCTGAAGAAAAACCGCCGCGGCAAGCTCCTTCCGCGACTACCCTGGACGATGGACCAAAGCCCGACGGTAAGGAAAAGGAGGAAGACGAGGCCGAAGCTCCACCGCCTCCGCCCCCGCTCGTCAAGGAGGATCCGGAAGAACTGAAAGCCTGCCTGGCTGAACTTTCCGCACTCGGCGCGAAATTCGAGCCGGGCGATCCGATCGACGACGGCAATGGCTGCGGCATCGAACATCCGGTCGAGGTCGCGGAAATCCTGCCCGGCGTCGAGCTCGGCGGCGCCACCATGCGATGCAAAACCGCGGTGACCATGGCGCACTGGCTGAAGGACACCGTCCAGCCCGCGATGAACATCGCGATGCCGGGGCGGAAGATCGTCGGCATTGCGCCCGGCTCCACCTATGCCTGCCGTCTGCGAAACGGCGCGTCGACCGGCAAGATTTCCGAGCACGCCCGCGGCAACGCCATCGATGTCGCCGCCTTCAGGCTCGACAATGGCGAGACGATGGAGATGAAGCCACGCGACGAGGATTCCACACTCGAAGGAGCATTCCAGCGCACCGCGACCGCCGGCGCCTGCCTGCACTTCACCACCGTCCTGTCACCCGGCAGCGATGCCGCACACCAGACTCACCTGCATCTCGACATCATGGAGAGGAGGAACGGCTACAGGTATTGCCGGTGAATCAGATTGGGCACTGCCTGAGATCTATCAGAACAACCCTTCCACAAACCCCGCTTCATTGAGGAAAATCCGCTCCGCCGAGGGCGATCTCGGCAAGCCCGGCATGGTCATGATCTCGCCGGTGATGGCGACGACGAAGCCGGCGCCGGCCGAAAGCCTGACCTCGCGCACATGCACGACATGCCCTTCCGGCGCGCCGCGCAGGTTGGGATCGGTGGAGAAGGAATATTGCGTCTTGGCGACGCAGATCGGCAGGTCGCCGTAGCCCTGTTCCTCCCAGGCCTTCAACTGGTCCTGCACGCCCCTGTCGGACGTCACCTCGCCGGCATGATAGATTTTCGAGGCGATGATCTCGATCTTCTCCATCAGTGGCAGATGGTCGGGATAGAGCGGCTGGAATTTCGCCTGGCCACCCTCGGCAAGCTCGACCACCTTTTCCGCCAGTTCCTCGATGCCCGCCGAACCCTCTGCCCAGTGACGGCAGAGAATGGCGTCGGATCCGTGCCGCGCCGCATAGTCCTTCACGGCAGCGATTTCGGCATCGGTATCCGACGTGAAATGGTTGATGGCGACGACCACCGGCACGCCGAATTTCCGCACATTTGCGATGTGACGGCCGAGATTGGCGCATCCGCGCTGCAGCGCCTCCACGTTTTCAGCGGAAAGATCGTCCTTCCTCACTCCGCCGTTCATCTTGAGCGCCCTGACGGTTGCGACGATCACCGCCGCGTGAGGCTTCAGTCCAGCCTTGCGGCACTTGATGTCGAAGAATTTCTCCGCCCCGAGATCTGCCCCGAAACCCGCTTCCGTCACCACGTAGTCACCGAGCTTCAGCGCCGTCCTGGTGGCGATCACCGAATTGCAGCCATGCGCGATATTGGCGAAAGGCCCGCCATGCACGAAGGCCGGATTGTTTTCCAGCGTCTGCACGAGGTTCGGCTGCATGGCATCCTTGAGCAGAACCGTCATCGCCCGATGGGCCTTGATGTCGCGCGCAAACACCGGCGTCCTGTCGAAGCGGTATCCGACGACAATGTCGCCGAGCCGCCGTTCGAGGTCGTTGAGGTCCGACGCCAGGCAGAGGATCGCCATGACTTCCGAGGCGACGGTGATATCGAACCCGCTCTCCCGTGGGAAACCGTTGGCCACACCACCGAGTGAGGCAACCATCTGGCGCAGAGCCCGGTCGTTCATGTCCATCACCCGCCGCCAGGTGATGCGCCGCACGTCGATGTTCTCGGCGTTCCCCCAATAGACGTGGTTGTCGATCATCGCGGCGAGCAGGTTGTGCGCCGCCGTGATGGCGTGGAAATCGCCGGTGAAGTGCAGGTTGATATCTTCCATCGGCACGACCTGGGCATAACCGCCGCCGGCCGCTCCGCCTTTCGTTCCGAAGCAGGGCCCGAGCGACGGCTCGCGGACGCAGATCACGGCCTTTTTGCCGATGCGGTTGAGCCCGTCGCCCAAACCCACGGTCGTCGTGGTCTTGCCCTCGCCCGCCGGCGTCGGATTGATCGCCGTGACGAGGATAAGCTTGCCGTCCGGACGATCTGAAAGCGAGGTGATAAAATCGGCCCCGACCTTCGCCTTGTCGTAACCATAGGGCGCCAGCGCATCCGCCGGTATCCCCAGCCGCGCGCCGATTTCGGCGATCGGCTTTTTCTTCGCGGCGCGCGCAATCTCGATATCCGATTTGACGGCTGCCATGCGTTCCCCGTTCCCGTTCGTTCTGTGGAATTCGAATATGCCCGTGCGGTTATGAATAGCGAAGGAAACGTAATGTGGGAATGGCGGCGATCGAAATGGATGCCCCCAGAAGTGTGGCTTTTACGCATCACACGATAATTTGACTCAAAAAGTCAGATTCAAACTTGACTCCTTTTGTTTAGATTTTTAATTCTCGCCGCCGGGGCTTCCGCTGAGCGGAAATCGACAAATCCGAATTCTTTTCCGCGCGTTGGGCAATGAACGGCGCGCGACGTTGCCGCATGCTTTTTAAAGGGGGCTTTCATGGGTTCACGCTTTTTACGACACCAGCATCTTTGGGCTGGAACTGCCATGGTCATGGCACTGGGTATCACCTCCACGGCTTATGCACAGGAGGCCGCGACGGACGACCAGTCGACGGAGCTGAAACCGATCGTGCTGACGACGGAGAAAGGCGGCCGGGTTGCAGATTCCCCGCTGACACAGACCACTGAGCGCGCAAAAATCCAGGAGCGCATGGTCACCGATTTCAAGGATTTCGCCCGCCGCATCGATGCCGGCGTGAATTTCAACAGCAACACCAAGAGCGTCAATATCCGCGGTCTGCAGGACCAGCGTGTCCTGACGACGATCGACGGCATTCGTCTTCCTTGGCTCACCGACCCGCGCGACAGCGCCCAGGGCGGTGTCAATTCCTTCGATTTCGACAGCTTGTCTTCAGTCGATATCACCAAGGGTGCCGATTCCAGTCGCTACGGCTCCGGCGCACTGGGCGGCGTCGTGGAACTGCGCACCCTCAATCCGGAGGACCTGATCGAGGAAGGCAAGAATTTCGGCGCGCTCACCAAAACCACCTATGACAGCGCGGACCAGAGCGCGGGCGGCAATGCCGCCATCGCCGGCAGGTTCAACGATAGCTGGCTGCTCGTCCAGGGCGGTTACAAGAAGGGCCACGAGACCGAGAACCAGGGATACATCGGCGGTTATGGTACGACCCGAACGGAAGCCAATCCGGCCGACTTCGTTCAAAAGAACCTCCTCGTGAAGTTCCATCAGTATCTGGAAGGCGGTCACCGCTTCGGGCTGACGGCGGACCTCTTCAACCGCGACGAGGACTTCGACAACATGCGCGGCACGACGTCCAGCTATGAGCAGGGCAGCTTCAAGTCCGGCGAGGAAGTCGATCGCAAGCGCTTCTCCGGCTCCTACGACTTCATCTCCCCCGATGGTACCGATATTGTCGACCAGGCGAGCGTCAACATCTATTGGCAGAAGGAAAAGCTGAACAATACGACGGATGCGATCCGGCTGATTGATCCTCGCGCCTTCGCACCGGGCGGTGCCGGCTGGCACTATGGCCCTCCCTACGGCGTCTACAAGCGCGACAACATGATCGAGCAAACCTCCTACGGCATCACCGGCAATGCCGAGAAAGAACTTGAGATCGGCGGAGTGGCGCATGAATTCCGGTTCGGCGGCGAACTTTACTGGCAAAAGACCCACCAATACTCCTCCGGGGTCGATAATTGCCCGGATGTCGACTGGACGACCGTTCCTCAGCCCTATGGCCCGCAGTCCTGCCGCCTTCTGCATTCCAACGCCTCGGACATGCCCGATGTGGATAGCGTTGTGTTCGGCGCCTTCGTGGAAGACGACATCAAACTGATGGACAATCGCCTCACCATCACTCCGGGTGTGCGCTTCGACTGGTACAGCCACGATCCGAAATCCACCGCGGCCTTCGAACGAAGCCCGAACTACGATCCGTCCTATCTGAACTCGAACGAGGACTTCGGTATCTCGCCGAAGCTGCGCTTCGCATGGCAGGCGACTCCCGAACTCGAACTCTTCGCGCAATATGCGAGAGGCTTCCGCGCGCCGACGGTGACGGAACTCTACCAGAATTACGGCGCACCGGGTTCCTATGCCCGCATAGGCAATCCCGACCTCGAAACCGAAACCAGCAACGGCTTCGAGATCGGCGCCAAATATGCGGGGACCGACTATTCCGTTTCGGCAACCGTGTTCAACAACTACTACCGCAACTTCATCGACACCGTCACGATTGCACCGCCCGGCGGAGAATATCCGATCGGCGGCATCACCGGTTACGACAACATCAATAAGGTCCGCATCTACGGCATCGAACTCGCCGGCGAATGGCGGTTCCATCCGCATTGGCGCACCTGGGGTTCGTTTGCCTGGACCAACGGCCGCGATAGCGAAACGGGCGCATATCTGAACTCCGTCGCTCCGCTGCGCGCCATCGTCGGCCTCGGATATGCGCAGGAAACCTGGGGAACGGACGTCTCGCTCACCATGGCGGCGGATCGCGACAAGGTCAGCGGCAGCGGCTTCGAAGCTCCGGGCTACGGAATTGTCGATCTGTCCGCCTGGTGGGCTCCCGAACAGATCGGTGAGGTGGATGTCAAGGGCCTGAAGGTGCAGGCAGGTGTCTTCAACGTTTTCGACAAGAAATATTGGGACGCCGTCAGCGTACCGGACGGCACGACCATCGCCAGCCGCGACTATTACAGCGAGCCGGGCCGAACCTTCAAAGTCTCCATCAGCAAGAAGTTCTGATCACTTCTTGTCCGAGACCGGAAGCGCCGCGCCGCCAGGTGCGGCGTTTTCTCGTTAGCCGCCCTGTCTTGCAACCTTCACCATCGCCAGCTAAGTGACGCGGGTTTCACGAGCCTGGAGAAGACAATCGTATGAAATCGCTGGAGTTGCTGGTCGAACGGATCATCCTGTCGAGCCGCTGGATTCTCGTCGCTTTCTATCTCGGACTGGTGGCAGCGCTCGCCGTCTATGCTGTCTCCTTCGCAGTCAAATTCCTGAAGGTCGCAGAAAACGTCTTCGCGCTCGGCGAGGCGGAGATGATCCTCGCCATGCTCGGCCTGATCGATGCGGCCCTTGTCGCCAGCCTGATCGTCATGGTGATGATCTCCGGCTACGAGAATTTCGTCAGCCGCTTCGACGAGGCCGAAGCCGACGTCTCCTTCCTCGGCAAGCTCGATGCCGGCAGCCTGAAGATCAAGGTCGCCTCCTCGATCGTGGCGATCTCCTCCATCCACCTGCTGCAGATTTTCCTGAATGCCAGCCAGTACGACAATACGAAGCTGATGTGGTACACGATCATCCACCTTGCCTTCGTCGTCTCCGCCGTCATGCTCGGTTGGCTGGAGCGCATCATGTCGAAGGCCAAGGCCGAGAAATACGAAGAGAAGCTCTGAGAGCCACCTTCAGCGAATGGCCCGGAGCGCTCCGGGTTTCCTCGTTACGAATACCGACAGGCCGTCGTGCCACCTCCCGGCGCTTCGCTTTGGCTCCGCGCGTTCGACGCTCAAAACGCTCCACCGGAGGGTTTTGCCAGCAAGCCGTCGCGGCTCACCCCTCACCGATCGCGATCAGGCTGGCATTGCCGCCCGCCGCCGCGGTGTTGACCGAGATCACCTGCTCCTCCGCAAACCGCATCAGGTAGGCCGGGCCGCCCGCCTTGAAGCCGGTGCCGGAAAGCTTGGAGCCGCCGAAGGGCTGCGTGCCCACCACGGCGCCGATCATGTTGCGGTTGATGTAGACATTGCCGGTATCGAGCGCTTCGGTCACCTTGCGAATGGTGGATTCGATGCGGCTATGGACGCCAAGCGTCAGCCCGTAGCCCGTCGCATCGACTGCGGCGAGCACCTTGTCGAGTTCCTTCGCCTTCCAGCGCACCACGTGCAGCACGGGACCGAACACCTCCCTGGTGAGTGCCGCCGGACTGTCGAGCTCGATGATGTGAGGCGCGAAGAAGTTGCCCGTCTCCGGCACGTTGCCGGCATAGCACACCTTCTGCTTCACGCGCATCTCGGCCACGTGATCGGCGAGCATCTGCCGCTGGTTCTCGTCGATGATCGGCCCGACATCGGTATTCTGCTTCGAAGGATCCCCGAGATTGAGTTCGGCCGCCGCGCCCTCAATCATCTTCAACATCCCGTTCGCCACGTCCTCCTGCAGGAACAGGATGCGAAGCGCCGAGCAGCGCTGGCCTGCCGAACGGAAAGCCGACACGACCACATCGTCCGCGACCTGTTCGGAAAGCGCCGTCGCATCGACGATCATCGCGTTGATGCCGCCGGTTTCTGCGATCAGCGGCACGATCGGACCGTCCTTCGCGGCCAGCGTCCGGTTGATTGCCCACGCCGTCTTCGTGGAACCGGTGAAGGCGACGCCGGCGAGCTTCGGATGCGCCGTAATCGCAGAACCGACATCCGGCCCGCCCGGTAAGAGCGCCAGCGCTTCTGCCGGTACGCCCGCCTGGTGAAAGAGCTTGACGGCTTCATAGGCGATCAGCGGCGTCTGCGGCGCGGGCTTGGCGATGCCCGTGTTGCCGGCGACCAGCGCCGCCGATATCTGGCCCAGGAAGATGGCGAGCGGAAAATTCCAGGGCGAGATGCAGCCGAACACGCCGCGACCGCGCCAGAGGTGGCGGTTGTCCTCACCCGTCGGCCCCGGCATCTGTACCGGCGCACCGAAAAGATCGCGCCCCTTGTCGGCATAGTAGCGGCAGAAATCCACCGCCTCGCGGATTTCCGCGATACCGTCGTCCAGCGTCTTGCCGGCTTCCGCCGCGAGCAATGCCAGCAGCCGGTTGCGGTTTTCTTCGAGCAGACCGGCCATGCGTTCCAGGCACGCGGCGCGCGTATCCACCGGCTGGCGCGACCATGCCTTGAACGCCTTGCCGGCTGCAGTGAATGCGGCATCCACATCCGCAGGCGTGGCCTCCTTCACCGTGCCGACGGCCTTCGACCGGTCGGCCGGCGATGTGACCTGCTTTTCCTCCGCCCTGGAGGTCACACCGGCGACGAGCGGTCCGGCCTTTACCTCCGGCAACGGCTTCGACAAATCCCCCATCAGCCGGTCGAGACTTTCGCGATGGCCGAACTCGAAACCAGCGCTGTTCTTGCGGCGGCCATAGATGTCGGAGGGCAGCGGAATCTGCTTGTGCCGCGCGCTGGCACCATCGTCGAGACCCAGCCGCGCCGCCGGCCTTTCCAGCAGTTTTTCGACCGGAACCTGCTTGTCGCCCGCAACCGCCACGAAGGAGGAATTCGCACCATTCTCCAGCAGCCGCCGCACCAGATAGGCGAGCAGGTCGCGATAGCCGCCGACCGGCGCATAGATGCGGCAGGCGATCCGGTCGTTGCTTTCGAGCAGGTCGTCATAGAGCGCCTCACCCATGCCATGCAGCCGCTGGAATTCGAACCCGGTGCGATCCGGGCCTGCAAGTTCCAGAATGGTCGAGACGGTCAACGCATTGTGGGTGGCGAACTGCGGGAAGATGCGTGCACGCTTGGAAAGAAGCTGCTGTGCGCAGGCGAGATAGGAAAGATCGGTCGCCGGCTTGCGCGTCCAGACCGGATAGTCTTCGAGCCCGCGTTCCTGCGCCCGCTTCACCTCCGTATCCCAATAGGCGCCCTTGACGAGCCGCACCATCATGCGCCGGCCAAGCGTCGCACAGAGCTGATCGATATAGTCGATCACCGCAGCCGCACGCTTCTGATAGGCCTGGATGGCGAGACCGAAGCCGTCCCAGCCGGAAAGCGACGGGTGGGAGAAGACGGCAGCGATGACGTCGAGCGACAGTTCCAGCCGGTCGGCCTCTTCCGCATCGACGGTGAAATTGAGCTGATGCTCCTTGGCCATGCGGGCAAGGTCGATGAGGTCGGGAACGAGTTCCTTCATCACTCGGTCGCGATGGGTGGCCAGATAGCGCGGATGCAGCGCCGAGAGTTTGACCGAAATGCCCATCCGGTCGGGAAGCTGCTTGCCCTTGCCGTGCTTCGCCATATGCGCACCGATCGCCTGGATCGCATCCGCATAGGATCGGAAATAGCGCCTGGCATCCTCGGTCGTGCGAGCCCCCTCGCCCAGCATGTCGAAGGAATGGCGGTATCCCTTTTCCTCGCTTTTGGCGGCGCGGGAAAGTGCATCCTTCATCGTTTCGCCCAGCACGAAATGATGGCCGAGGAAACGCATCGCCTGCTTGGTCGCGCTGCGCACCGTCGGCAGGCCGACACGCTTGACGAGACCGCGCAAGATTCCTTCCGGCGTCTCACCGGGGCCGATGACACGGGCCGAAACGGCAAGCGCCCAGGCGGAAGCCGATACGAACCAGCTTTCGCCGGAGGCTTCATGGGTGCTCCAGCCGCCCTCGCGCAACTTGTCCTCGATGAGGCGGTCCTGCGTCAGCGCGTCCGGCACGCGCAGAAGCGCCTCCGCAAGGACCATCAGCGCCAGCCCTTCCCGCGTCGAAAGACCGTATTCCCGCAAAAAATCCTCGACGCCGCCGACCTTGCCCCCGCCATCGCGGATGGCATTGATCATCCGCCTGGCCCGCTGGTCGATTGCCGCATCCTGCGCGGGCGAAAAGCTTGTACGGGCCGCAAACTGTCGGATCAGCCGGTCGTCATCTCCGGCATAGGGCGCGCTAAAGGGAATGAAGGGTTCGACAGTGGCATAGTCGCTCATGGGCATCTCCGTTTCATTCTCCACATAGCGGGAATTCTCTGGTGGTTTCAGCGGATTTTCATGATAATAACTGGAAATAAGACATCATTTTTCTCGATTTATAGTGGAATATGAAGGAACTCGACCGTCTCGACCGCAAAATCCTCCGGGCGCTCCAGAAAGAGGGGCGTCTGAGCAATATAGAACTCGCAGATCGCGTCAGCCTTTCGCCGACCGCGACGGCCGAGCGCGTCAAGCGGTTGACCCGCGAGGGGTATATCCTCGGTTATAGCGCGCAGCTCTCACCGGAGAAACTTGGCCGCAACCTGCTCGT
Organism: Rhizobium sp. YS-1r; assembly: GCF_000757525.1. Taxonomy (NCBI): domain Bacteria; kingdom Pseudomonadati; phylum Pseudomonadota; class Alphaproteobacteria; order Hyphomicrobiales; family Rhizobiaceae; genus Rhizobium; species Rhizobium sp. YS-1r. Next base: position 774,445 of record NZ_JPYQ01000006.1, read on the forward strand.
CTTCGTCCAGGTCAAGCTCGATCGCACGACCCCTGACGTTTTTGACGCATTCGCAGCCGCCGTCAAACGCAGCGACGACGTGATGGAATGTCATATGGTGGCCGGCGGTTTCGACTATCTGGTGAAGGCGCGGGTGGCGGGAATGGAAGCTTACCGGCAATTCCTCTCGGAGGTGATTCTCCCGCTTCCGGGCGTCCGGGAAACCCACACCTATGCGGTGATGGAGGAGATTAAGGGAACCGGATATATCCCGGTCTAAAAAATCCTTCCTGCTAAGCTCCTGAAATAGCAAAAAGAAACTGATTGACTATCACAAAATAGGTGAATATTTGCTGCATTGCACGAAATTTTGTTGGCCATTCAAACAGTTTTAGATATTTGTTAACTATAACATAAACATCTGTCAGCTTTGCTCGTATGATCACTCTGGAACGGCAGTCGATCTTGAACAGCGAGATTTCCACCGCGGATTCGCCAGGGGAAATCTTTGCGGCCATGAAGCGCGTCGCCCATGAATTCGGGTTCCGGCACGTCACGCTTTTTGCCGCAGGCTCGCCGGATGAGATTCTGGTATCGCGAATGATCGTCGAGACGACGCTGCCTTCCGCCTATATCCAGGAGTTCGATCGCCGCCGCCTCCTGCGTCTCTGCCCGGTCGCGCCGATCATCTCCAAATCGGTTCTGCCCTATTGCTGGTCTCTCGATGAGTCCGAGAACGTGCGCGGTTTTGCGATCCCTTCAGCCATGGAGGAATTGCAGCGCCGGTACAAGTTGATCACCAGCGTCGCCATGGCCCTGAATTCCATCGATGGCGACCGTTTCCTGCTGCGTTTCGATGGCACTCGGTCGCGGCTGACCCAGGTGGAACTCAACGAGATCGGCATGATCGTGCTGCATGCCTTCGATGTCTTCGACAAGATCCGCCGGAGCGCCAAAACGGCGGGCGCCGGCCCGCTTTCCAGTCGTGAACTGGAGGTTGTCCGCTGGACGGCGCAGGGCAAGACCTCTGCTGAAATTGGCCGCATTCTTTCGTTATCGGATCATACGGTGAACGCCTACATGACCAATGCCATCAAGAAACTGGATTGCGTCAACCGCACTCAGTTGGTAGCTAAGGCACTCAGGCTGCGACTGATAATGTAAGCTCGGGAACACCTTCCCGGCCCCGGGAGGAAGAGATTGCCGTTTTGGGTTCAGCACACCGAAAAACGCGTCAATACTCAATATCAGGAAGTTGGCCTCTCGCCTGACGAGGTGGTTGAACTCGCCTCGGCATTCCGTCTCTACGGCTTCTGGCGGATCGATCTGGACACTGGCCATTTCTTCGCGACCGAGGACCTCTGTCGCCTCTTCGGTCTGGAGCCGCAGGATGGACCTGTGAACCTGATGGCCATCACCGCCCGTATCCACCCCGACGACATGCCGCAATTGATGGAAACCTTCGAGCGAGCCAGCGCCGAGAAACTGATCTACCACAATATCTATCGAGTGAGGGCCGACGCAGAGGATTACAAATATGTCCGCACCGTCGGCAAGTTTCGCGACAGGCCGGGCACCGGCGGCGAAGTCGTCGGACTCACCTACGAATTCTTCGCTCAACACCCCGGCGCTACGTTTTTTCTCGACGAGCCTGACCCCTGATTGGTGGTTTCCAAACTCACCGATCCAGCACCGAGCGCACTTCCACGAGGTTTGAGCGGACCATCAGGGTATGAAAGCCCATGACGGCGAGATGGCTCGGCATGATCAGGCCGTCCTCGCGCCCATTGGAGACGATCGACGGCTGGATGCGCAACGCGGCACGGAACCGGTTGAGCGTTTCATTCCATATCTGCCCGAGATTGCGCTCGCGGATCACCTGGGAAAAGTCGGCGCCGGCACCCGAAAGCACGGCGTAATAACCGTAAAGCTGACCGTAGGCGAACCAGAACCTGTCGTCCGCACGCGTGTCGAACCAGCCGCCTCCGTGATTTTCCGAACGATCGCGCAGGATCGCCGCCGTTCCCCCGAGGTCGTTGGCGATCCGGTCGATGAACTGGATCAGGTTGTCGGCCCGAGTGTCGAAGGTCGCGTTGCAGGCGGAAAGATCCCTGTTGAAGGTCCTCAGCTTCTCGATCGCAGTCCGATAATAGGCCGGCGTCGGTGTCTTGAAGCCGAAGGGATCGAGCCCGAAATACCAGGAATATTCGTCGAACTGCAGGTTGCCGCGCGCGTCCTGCAGGTTGCTGTTGATGCCGGACGTGCCACGAACCCGCCCCAGCGTGTCGACGAGTTCGCTCGAGGTGCGCCGCACCGCCTGGTTCACGCCGCGCTGGAACGAGGCCTTGTTGTCGAGGAAGGGCGTGTGATCCCAGTCGACGCCGAAGAAGCCGAGCCGATAGAGCAGCATCGAGGATATCCAGGCGTTCTGGTTGACGTTCATGTCGGTGAGGTCGGCAACAGCATCGACGATCGCCGACGACTGACACTGCCTGGCGTTCGTGGCGGCTGTGGCCGCGCTGCCGCCGGCGGAGGCTGCGGCCGGTAGTTCCTGTCCGGCCGGCGTGGTGCGTTCCGACCAGCGGTAACTGTCGACGAAATTCGGGTTGAAGCCGCTCCAGATCTGCGTCTGCCAGAAGAAGTAGCCGTAGAAGCCGATGAGAAGCGCGAGAACCGCGAGGATCGGCCCCTTCACCATCCAGTGACGCCGGCCGTACCAGCCATGCGCCGCCATGAACGGCCAGATGAGCCAGGCGACCAGAAGCCCGATACCTCTACCGACGGCCTGGCCGATCCGTTGGAAGAAGGCGGTAATTCCGTCGAGCATCGCAGTCTCCTGTCGGGCGGGGCATCGGATTTGCTCAACACATATTGGCTCGGCTGCCGAAGACAAGGACAAAAATCAACTGTGGGATGTTTTGGATCGGAAGGGGCGTTTCGTCGCGGTCAGGGCCGCATGAATTTGAAATCGGAGATCGCGGGCAGCCGCCAGCCCGCCCCTGCCGGATGTGCCTCGGCAGCCGCCTGTCTGACAGCTTCGGCCGGAAACCGTTCGGCAAAGGCCTCGTTGGCGCGGTCCCTGCGCCGGTCGAGACCGTGGACGCTCAGCATACCCTTGGAGAAACGCTCGATTTCAGGAGACAGGCTCGGAAAGTCTTCAGGCCTTAGGTCTTCGTCGCCGTGCCGCGACACGACCTCGGAAAAGACCTGGTAGAGGATGAGCAGGTCCTCCACGTCGATCAGGAGCTTGTGCATCAGCACGTTGCAAGTGCCGACGCCGGCATTGAGCCCATCGATGAAGGTCTGGAACACCGCGACGAAATCTTCCGTCCGGCGCGCCGCCTCGACGCCTGTCATCGCCTCTCCGTTCTCCCCGTGCAGTTTTTCAATGATGTCCGGCCGGTGGTCGATGAAGGCCTTCAGATCGGCTTCGCCCTTGCTGCGCCGCGCAAGGAGAGTTACGCGCTCTGCCCGCACGAGCGCAGCAAGCCGGTCGGCGCGCCTCAGCAGCTCGGCAAGATGATCAAGCGACACCGACCTGCGCGAACGCGCCAGCTGGCGGCGGCGCATCGCGCTCCTCGATACGAGGCCGATCAGCTTTTCGAATCGCGTCGGCACCTCACGCATGTCGAATTCGCGGGCCCGGAACTCGATCTCGGCCGCAAGCCCCGCCACGAGATGTGCCAAGGCGGCTTCGATCGCCTCCCGTCCCGGCGCGCTCGCCTTGAAGTGTTCCGCTTCGATCGCAAGCTTCGCTTCCTCGGGAAGAGTGAGGCTCTCAGCCGCTTCGGCAAGCATCGACGCCGGCGGCTCAAACGCTTCGCTCGTTGCCACCAACGCGTCGCCGATGCGCTCCATCTCGCTGTCGAAAACCTGGGCCTCCGCCACGCCACCTCTCCTGCCGATCGCAGACAGGATAGAGCATCGGACCGGAAAGTGTGAAGCGGTTTTCCGAAAATCCGGTGCTCAAACAAAAAGTTAGAGAGGCAGTGGAACTATGCCGCGGGCAGCGCGGCGCTGGTCACAAGCCGAGCTTGGCGATTTCCGCTTCCAGCCTTTCCTTCGCCTTCTTCGGCATCTTCGTGGCCTTCACGGCGTCGATATTGGCAGGCGCGTCGCCCACCACGACCAGAGCCACCATGCCCATGCCGTAATGCGGCGTGCATTTGAACACGTAGGCGCCCGGCTTGTCGGCGGTGAACGAAACGTCCTCGCTGATCTTACCCTTGATCGGGGCGACGCCCTCCGGCACGAGGCCCGGCATCGAGACGACATCGTGCCCTTTGTCCACCGCGACGAATTTGATCGTGTCGCCGGGCTGCACCTTCACCGCCGCCGGTTCGAACACCATGGCCTGACCATCGCTCCCCTTGTTGAGCATCTTCACTTCGATCTCGGCACCGAAGGCCGGAAGGGCGAGAAGAGCAAGCGTTGCAGCAAGGGTGAAGGTCTTTGTCGCGTTTCTGCGCATGTAAGCACTCCTGGAAAAACCTGACTTTTAATGGCCAGAATGCCTACTCATCATCCCCATTGCCGGCTTTGACCAGAGTCAATCTCGTCGCACTGCCGCGGCTTTCCGTCCCAGATAGCCAACGAAGACCAAACCGCGATCAGTCGCAGCGCATCCTGTCTTCCCAATGCCGGCGGCAAAGCGACACATATTTCTCGTTTCCACCGACTTCGACCTGTGCGCCCTCGCGCACCAGATTGCCCTCCGCGTCGAGCCGCGCCACCATGGTTGCCTTGCGGCCGCAAAAGCAGATAGTGCGCACTTCCCGCAGCTCGTCGGCGATCGCCAGGAGCTCCAGCGAGCCAGGAAAGAGCTTGCCCTGGAAATCGGTCCTCAGTCCGTAGGCCATGACCGGAATTCCGATCCGGTCGGAGACATGCGCGAGCTGCCACACCTGCTCGGCGGACAGGAATTGTGCCTCGTCCACGAAGACGCAGGCGATCTGCTCTTGCGCATGCATGGCTTCGATCGCCGAAAAGAGATCGTCGGACGACCCGAAAGGGATTGCATCGGAGGAAAGGCCGATCCTGGACGCGACCCGCCCCTCGCCCGCTCTGTCATCGAGCGCAGCGATGAAGATCGCCGTGCGCATGCCGCGCTCCTGATAGTTGTAGGAGGCCTGCAAGAGCATCGTCGACTTGCCGGCATTCATCGTCGCGTAGTTGAAATAGAGCTTGGCCATGCCCCGCTTCTGCTCGCGATCGGGATTCGAGGAAAGCGGGCGAAGCCGATAACCACAGGAAACTCGAACGCGGCTGCGGCGACATGCCGGGAGAATCGGCCAGGAGATATCCCGCACAGCCCTGCTCCCGTCTGGCGGCAGAAATTAGCGTCATGTCACATCCGGCAGGTTCCAGTCGTCATGTGTTCGGAAACTGTCGAAAGCCGACGATGACACAGAGATTGAACCCCTTCACCATAAGCCCCGCTGCAATGCAGCCGTGGATCGAGCTGGGAAAGACGATTCAGACCAATGGCCTTGAGCCGCTGTTGAGAGAGCTCGTCATGACGCGGGCGGCGCAGATAAACGGCTGCACCTTCTGCATCCACCACCACATTGCAGATGCCCGCAAGTATGGAGAGACGGAAGACCGACTTCACCTTCTCAGCGCATGGCGCGAATCCACGCTTTATTCCGACCGCGAGCGAGCCGCCCTCGCCTGGACCGAAGCCCTGACGCTGATTTCCGAAACCCATGCTCCGGATGATGTCTACGAGGCCTTGAACGAACACTTTACTGCGGACGAGCAGGTAAACCTCACTCTGCTGATCGCGCAAACCAACGCCTGGAACCGGATCAACATCGGCTTCCGCAGGTTTCATCCTGCCGAACGGAAAACGGCGGCCTGAGAGCCATCACACCGAATCGGCACTCGGACGCACGCACTGTGCTTGCGTCCGACCTCACCCGGTACAGTCTGCCGAATGCTCGACCGTCCGCGCATACGGAAGACGCGAGTTTCAAGCCTTCCACGATCCACCCCGACTGGCGAACAAATCGAATACCGCCTGCGGCACAGGAAAATGGCCGAAGGATCATCGAAAATGTCGCAAATGGCCCCCTGATCCCGCCGCGAATGCACGCGCTTGCCTCGCCTCAAGAGATATTGATAATGGCGGGAACCAGAAAGACAGGGGAGCAAGTCATGCGCATCACCACCTCGCTGAAGATCACGCTCGCAGCCGCCGCCTCCGTGCTGGTGCTTGCGACGGGCGCCTCCGCCGCCGAGCCGGAAGCCTGCGGCACGGTCCGATTCTCCGATGTCGGCTGGACCGACATCACCGCCACGACGGCCACCGCAAGTGTCCTCCTCAAGGCACTCGGCTACGAGACCGATGTAAAGGTCCTTTCCGTCCCGGTCACCTACAGCTCGCTGAAGAACAAGGATATCGACGTCTTCCTCGGCAACTGGATGCCGACCCAGGAGGCGGACGTTCGTCCTTACCTTAACGACAAATCGGTCGAATCGTTTGGGCCGAATCTGACGGGCGCCAAATACACGCTTGCCACCAACGCCAAGGGCGCCGAGCTCGGCATCAAGGATTTCAAGGATATCGCCAAGCAAAAGGATGCGCTCGAAGGCAAGATCTACGGCATCGAGCCGGGCAATGACGGCAATCGTCTCATCCTCGACATGGTGGAGAGCAACACCTTTGAGCTCAAGGGTTTCGAAGTGGTGGAATCCTCCGAACAGGGCATGCTCGCCCAGGTCGCCCGCGCCGACAAGGCCGGTCAGCCGGTCGTCTTCCTCGGCTGGGAACCGCATCCGATGAACAGCAATTTCAAGCTGACCTATCTCTCCGGCGGCGACGATATCTTCGGGCCGAATTTCGGCGGCGCCGAGGTGTTCACCAATGTGCGCGCCGGCTTCGCGGAAGAGTGCCCGAACGTCGGCGCTTTCATCAAGAACCTGAAATTCTCGCTGGCCATGGAAAACGAGATCATGGGCGGCATCTTGAATGACGGTGATGAGCCGGAAGACGCCGCTACCAAATGGCTGAAGGCGAACGGCGCGGCAATCGAACCATGGCTCGCCGGCGTCACCACCAAGGACGGCAAGCCTGGCCTCGAAGCTGTCAAGTCCGAACTCGGCCTCTGACCATCGGACGGGCCGGTCTCCCGGCCCGCATGCCCTCACCGATAGTTCCCTCCGGAGCAGGCAGGCATAGACGTGAATTGGCTTCCCGAATGGCTGGTGGATTCCGGCGGAAAGATGCGCCTCGGCAACTGGGCGAAGGATTTCGTTGACTGGCTGACCGCCAATGCCGACTGGTTCTTCGACTGGCTGTCGGCCGTGCTGTCGAGCGTCATCGATGCCCTGCTTTTTGTCCTGCAATGGCCGAACGCCTATGTGCTGGTCGCTCTTATCACCGCGCTCGCCTGGTGGCTGCGCCGTTCGGCGGGTATCACGCTCTTCACCTGTCTCGGGCTGCTCCTCATCTATAATCAGGGTTACTGGAAGGAAACGACCGAAACGCTGGCGCTGGTGCTTGCCTCGACTGCCGTCAGCATGGCGGTGGGCGTACCGCTCGGCATTGCCGCGGCCCGCCGCGCCTGGGTCTACGAGATCATGCGGCCGATCCTCGACCTGATGCAGACCATCCCGACCTTCGTGTACCTGATCCCGGCGCTCATTCTCTTCGGCCTCGGCATGGTGCCCGGCCTCATCGCCACCGTCATCTTCGCCATTCCGGCGCCGATCCGGCTCACCCGCCTCGGCATCGTCTCGACGCCCGGTGCCTTGACCGAAGCGGCCGTTGCCTTCGGCGCGACACGCGGCCAGGTGCTGCGCAAGGTGGAACTGCCCTTCGCCATGCCGCAGATCATGGCCGGTCTCACCCAGACGATCATGCTGTCGCTTTCCATGGTGGTGATCGCAGCCCTCGTCGGCGCCAATGGCCTGGGCGTGCCCGTCGTACGTGCGCTCAACACCGTCAACATCGCCCGCGGTTTCGAGGCAGGCTTGTGCATCGTCATCCTGGCGATCATCCTCGACCGCATGTTCCGGACATCCAAGGGAGATGGCGCATGACCGCCCGGAAGACAGATTGCGTCGTCTTCGACCATGTCGACATCATCTTCGGCGATGATCCGGAACGCGCACTGCCGCTGATGGACCAGGGCAAGAGCCGCGACGAGATCAGCGCCGCAACCGGCATCGTGCTCGGCGTCGCGGATGCCTCGCTGACGATTCACGAGGGGGAAATCCTGGTGCTGATGGGCCTGTCCGGCTCCGGCAAGTCGACGCTTCTGCGCGCCGTCAACGGGCTTGCCCCGGTCGTGCGAGGCTCGGTCAGCGTCGCCACGCCGTCGGGACCGGTCGATCCCTACAGGGCAGGCACAAAGGTCCTGCGTGATCTGCGCATGCATACGGTCTCCATGGTCTTTCAGCAATTCGGCCTGCTGCCCTGGCGCACCGTCTCGGAAAATGTCGGCTTCGGCCTGGAGCTCGCAGGTGTCGCGGAGGCGGAACGCAGGAAGCGTGTCGGCGAACAGCTCGACCTGGTCAATCTGACGCAATGGGCCGACCGCAAGGTGGGCGAGCTTTCCGGCGGCATGCAGCAGCGTGTCGGCCTGGCGCGCGCCTTTGCGACCGGCGCGCCGATCCTCCTGATGGACGAACCCTTCTCGGCGCTTGACCCGCTGATCCGTACCCGTCTGCAGGACGAGCTTCTGGAATTCCAGCGGCGGCTCAAGAAGACCATCCTCTTCGTCAGCCACGATCTCGACGAGGCCTTCCGCATCGGCAACCGCATCGCCATCATGGAAGGCGGACGCATTATCCAGTGCGGTACGCCGCAGGAGATCGTCCGTGCGCCGGCCGACCAATATGTCGCCGATTTCGTGCAGCACATGAACCCGATCGCCATGCTGACGGCGGGCGACGTGATGCGTCCGGGCGTCACCGCCGCGGCCGGCGCGACCCCGGTCTCCGCAACCGCCCGTTCCGACACGCCGCTGATCGATATCCTCGACGCCCTTTCCCGCCAGCCGGGCGCGGTCGGCGTGGTCGATAACGGAACGATCATCGGCACCATTTCGGCTGAGGACGTGGTCGCCGGGCTCACCCGCCACCGCCGCCGGGCTGGCTGAAGCCTAACCTGAGACATTCAGTCGGCTTTCGTCCGGTCACCGTAGATGGTATGTCCTGCCGATGCCGGGAAACGACGGCCAATGGAAGCAGAGGGACGAGATGGCTGACGAATCCCAGACCGATAAGCCCAATGTGCTGCGCGAGACAGACGACGAAGCCCGCCGCCTCGCCCGCATGCTGGTGCGTGGCGCGCGCTATATGGCGCTCGCCGTCCTCGATCCGGAAACCGGCTTCCCCTCCGTCAGCCGGGCACTGACCGGCACCGATGTCGACGGCGTGCCGGTCATCCTCGTCTCGGCCCTTTCCGGTCATACCAAAGGGCTTGTTGCCGATCCCCGTTGCTCGCTTCTGGCCGGCGAGCCCGGCAAGGGCGATCCGCTCGCCCATCCAAGGATCACACTACAGGCACTTGCCGAAAGCGTTGCCCGGGATACGCCCGACCACACCCGTATCCGGAGCCGCTTTCTCGATCGGCATCCGAAAGCCGCATTGTATGCAGATTTTGCCGATTTCCGCTTCTTCCGAATCGTTCCGCAAAGCGTTTCGCTCAACGGAGGATTCGGCCGGGCCTATGTCCTGACAGGAGCCGATCTCATCATTCCCGAGCCGGGAACCGCTCCGGAATGGCTCGAACTCTCAAAGAGTTTAAAAAATATGACCGATGCTGCAGAGAGCCTTGCTGCCCACCTTGGCGCGGAAAACGGGAAGAACTGGCGTTTCGCAGGCGTCGATCGAGCCGGAATCGACCTTGTCGGTGGCGATCTTCAACTCAGACACGAATTCGATGAACTTGCAGCCTCGCCGGAGGCCGTGCTTGATTATCTTTTTACCATGTCTAAAGTTCATTAATCGGGTTACCCGAAATTTAGGGATATACAATCCCTTTTGCTGCTTGTTAATTTTCGCATGTACGACGAAGGGTGAATTTTAGAGCGGGGGGCCGCTTTGAAAGACGAGGGGTTTTAACTTATGGACACGATGGCACTATCCGAGCATTCCACCGCAGCGGCAGGCTTGTTGTCTGCAATGGCCAATCCGAAGCGGTTGATGATCCTGTGCTGCTTGGTAAGAGGTGAGGTCGCTGTCGGTGCGCTCGCTTCGCAGGTCGGTCTCAGCCAGTCGGCGCTGTCGCAGCATCTTTCCAAGCTGCGCGCTCAGAAACTGGTGAAGACTCGCCGCGATGCACAGACGATTTATTATTCCAGTTCATCTGAATCGGTGATCAAAATACTGGAGACGCTGGAAGAGATTTATTGCGCGCCGGCTCAAAAGAAATCCGCCGCCGCTTAGATCTGACGACGCAGACATAGTGTCTTTACTGCCTTGACTTAGCCTCCGGCATCCATGGCCGGAGGTAAGGTTGTCTGTTGACTTGTCGCATCATTGCCAAATCCGAACCGCGGTGCCGTCGTTGCCGGCGGCGTTTGATGCCGTCATGGACTTACCTCGCGCCTGCAAAGGCGGTTGACGGCCCCGCTCCCCCTGATAATTTGACCATGCAGTCAAAACTTGGCGCGAAACGCCGACCGGGAAATGGCCACCCGATGATCCGAATGGCCATGGAGAGCCTCATGTCCAACCGCCTGAATACCACGCCCAACGATCTGAGGGCGTTCTGGATGCCGTTTACGGCCAATCGCCAGTTCAAGAAGGAACCCCGTCTTTTCGTGAGTGCCAAGGATATGCACTACACGACCCATGACGGCCGCCAGGTGCTCGACGCCACCGCTGGCCTTTGGTGCGTCAATGCCGGCCACTGCCGGCCGAAGATCACCGAGGCGATCCGCGAGCAGGCCGGCGAGCTGGATTACGCACCCGCCTTCCAGCTCGGCCATCCGAAGGCCTTCGAACTCGCCAACCGCCTGGTCGACATCGCGCCGGAGGGCATGAATCACGTCCTCTACACCAATTCCGGTTCGGAATCGGTCGAAACGGCACTGAAAGTCGCCCTCGCCTACCACCGCGCCAAGGGCAACGGCTCTCGCTTCCGGCTGATCGGCCGCGAGCGTGGCTATCACGGCGTCAATTTCGGCGGCATCTCGGTCGGCGGCATCGTCGCCAACCGCAAGATGTTCGGCACGCTGCTCACCGGCGTCGACCATATGCCGCACACACACCTGCCCGGCAAGAATGCCTTTACCCGTGGCGAGCCTGAGCACGGCGGCGACATCGCCTCCGAGCTGGAGCGCATCGTCACGCTGCACGACGCCTCGACCATCGCCGCTGTGATCGTAGAACCCGTGGCCGGCTCCACCGGCGTACTCATCCCGCCGAAGGGCTATCTGCAGAAGCTGCGCGAGATCTGCACCAAACACGGTATCCTTCTTATCTTCGATGAGGTCATCACCGGCTTCGGCCGCATGGGCACACCCTTTGCCGCCCAATATTACGGCGTCACTCCGGACATTATGACCACTGCCAAAGGCCTCACCAACGGTGTCATCCCGATGGGGGCGGTGCTGGTGACGTCCGAAATCCACGATGCGTTCATGAACGGTCCGGAGCACCTGATCGAGTTCATGCACGGCTATACCTATTCCGGCAATCCGATCGCCTCGGCTGCCGGCCTCGCGACGCTGGAAACCTACAGGGAGGAAGGCCTGTTCGAGCGGGCCCGGGAGATCGCCCCCTACTGGGAGGAAGGTCTCCACTCGCTGAAGGACCTGCCGAACGTCATCGATATCCGCAATATCGGCCTGATCGGCGCGATCGAGCTCGACCCGATCGCCGGCGAACCGACCAGGCGTGCCTTCTCCGCCTTCCTGAAGGCCTATGAGAATGGCCTTCTGATCCGCACGACCGGCGACATCATCGCCATGTCGCCGCCGCTGATCGTCGAGAAGCATCACATCGACGAGATCTTCGGCAAGCTGCGCGAGATCTTGAAGAACAATATCTGAAAATCAGTCCGGACATGAAAAAAGGCGGTCTGCACGGCCGCCTTTTCTTTTTCAGGCAGAAGACCTCAGGCCTTGAAGAAGGCTAGCAGATCGGCGTTGATCACATCCGCATGGGTGGTCGCCATGCCGTGCGGCAATCCTTCATAGACCTTCAGCGTCCCGTTCTTCAAAAGCTTGTGGGAAAGCAGCGCCGAGTCGGCGATCGGCACGATCTGGTCGTCGTCGCCATGCATGACGAGCACCGGCACCTCAATCTTCTTGAGGTCTTCGGTGAAGTCGGTTTCCGAGAAGGCTTTGATGCAGTCGTAATGCGCCTTGGCGCCGCCCATCATGCCCTGACGCCACCAGTTGTCGATCACGCCCTCGGAAACCTTGGCGCCTGCCCGGTTGAAGCCGTAGAACGGGCCGGCCGGAATATCGCGGAAGAACTGCGCCCGGTTGGCGACAAGCGCCGCACGAAAGCCGTCGAACACTTCGATCGGCAGGCCGCCCGGATTATTTTCCGTCTTGAGCATGATCGGTGGCACGGCGCCGATCAGCACGGCCTTGGCAACCCGGTCGCCGCCGCCATATTGCGCCACATAGCGGGTAACTTCGCCGCCGCCGGTGGAGTGCCCGACATGGATCGCGCCTTTCAGATCGAGATGCGCGGCAAGTTCCGCGACATCGGCCGCATAGGTGTCCATTTCATTGCCGGTATCGGTCTGGCTGGACCGGCCATGGCCGCGGCGGTCATGAGCGATCACACGGTAACCCTGCGCAAGGAAGAACAGCATCTGGGCGTCCCAGTCATCGGCGCTAAGCGGCCAGCCGTGATGGAAGACGATGGCCTGCGCATCTTTCGGGCCCCAATCCTTGTAGAAAATCTGCGTGCCGTCCTTGGTAGTGATGGTATTGCTGGTCATGGTGCTCTTTTCCTTCTGAACAGAGTTTGCGGATTGTGCGGATGCCTGTCTTATTGGAAAGAAGGGCGGGACCGCAGCCGTAGCGGCAAGACCCAGCCCCGCGATCATAATACGTCTGCGTGTCGTTTTGTTAGCCTGGTCGTTCACCGTGCTCTCCATTAACTATCGCGACATTTATTATCGCGATATCGATATGCTTAAACATTATCGAAAGCCCTGTCTACAGAAAAATTATCGCGATATCATTTTTCGTGGTATACAGGTTCAACTCGACCACTTGGGAAGTCTGCCATGTCGCATCACCCGCCCGTCCCCTTGGACAGCCAGCTCTGTTTTTCACTTTATATGGCCAATATCGCCATCAACCGGACCTATAAGCCGATGCTCGACGCCATGGGCATCACCTATCCGCAGTATCTCGTCCTGAGCGCGCTGGCCGAACGGGACGGCCTGACGGTCGGCGCGATTGCCGAACGGCTGTCGCTGGAATCCAGCACCATCACCCCGCCGGTAAAGCGTCTCGAACAGGCGGGACTGGTCGAGCGGCGGCGCAGCACCACGGACGAACGGCAGGTGCATGTCTGGCTGACCGAGGCCGGTAGCGACCTGGTCCAACAGGCAAAATGTCTCGGCGATACGCTGATCGAGCGCTCCGGAATGACGCTGGAAGAGTTTCAGGCTTTCAATCGAAAGGTCCATACCTTTCTCGATGCGCTGGCGGGCAGAGAGTAGAATCCGCCACAAAGGCCCCCGCTTGCGGCTTCGGGCCTATTCTTTCGTAAAATCGACAAAAACTGCACCGGTTTTGTTATCTTCTTGCGGAATCTCAGGCAAATTCCTACAGAATTGCCTGCTGGCTGCTGAAAGCCAAATATGGCTCGGCACGGCACCGACCGCATCGCCTTACCGTCAACTTGGCACGATATGTCCGAACGGCATTGGAGACGGCAGGAGTGAGATGCGGCGTTGACCGCGGGCTCGTTGAGCCCCATCCAAGGAGAACCGAAATGAACCTCAAGACGCTTCTGGGAGCGACGGCCCTCGCCTCCCTCACTTTCGCACCGCTTGCCCATGCCGAAATCGTCATCGGCCTGATCGCGCCGCTCACCGGTCCCGTTGCCGCCTATGGCGACCAGGTCAAGAATGGCGCCGAAACGGCTGTCGCGGAGATCAACAAGAACGGCGGCATTCTTGGTGAGCAGGTCGTCCTGAAGGCTGCTGACGACGCCGGCGAACCCAAGCAGGGTGTCTCCGCCGCAAACCAGATCGTCGGTGAAGGCATCCGCTTTGTTGTCGGTCCGGTGACGTCGGGCGTCGCCATGCCCGCCTCGGACGTTCTGGCCGAAAACGGCGTGCTGATGGTCACTCCGACCGCGACCACACCGGAACTCACCACCCGCGGCCTCACCAACGTGCTTCGCACCTGCGGCCGCGACGATCAGCAGGCGGAAGTCGCCGCGAAATATGTGCTGGAACATTTCAAGGATAGTAAGGTCGCCATCATCAACGACAAGGGCGCCTATGGCAAAGGCTTGGCGGATGCCTTCAAGGCCACGCTGAACGCCGGCGGCATGAAGGAAGTGATCGACGATGCCGTCACCCCGGGCGACAAGGATTTCAGCGCGCTGACCACGCGCCTCAAGGCTGAAAACGTCGATCTCATCTATTTCGGCGGCTATCATCCCGAAGGCGGCCTTCTCGCCCGCCAGCTTTCCGATCTCGGTGTCAAGGCGACGATCATCGGCGGCGACGGCCTCTCGAACAGCGAATTCTGGAACATCGGCACCAGCGCCGCCGCAGGGACCGTCTTCACGAATGCTTCCGACGCCACGAAGAACCCGGATTCCAAGGCTGCGGCCGACGCGCTCGCCGCCCGTAACATCCCGGCGGAAGCCTTCACCCTGAATGCCTATGCCGCCGTCGAAGTTCTCAAGGCCGGCATCGAAAAGGCAGGCAGTGCCGAAGATGTGGAAGCGGTCGCCGCAGCCATCAAGTCCGGCGAACCGATCGCAACCGCCATCGGCAAGCTCACCTATGGCGAGACCGGCGACCTCACCTCGCAGAGCTTCTCGCTCTTCAAGTGGGAAGACGGCAAGATCGTCGCCGCCGAGTGAGGCGTTTCAGATAGCATTCTGACGGGCGCCTTCCGGCGCCCGTTCTATCTCGGGCGCATGCGCCAATGGCACCTGGTTCACTCGACATGGACCGCCAGCGTCCGCTTGAGCGTCTTCAACACGACGCTGGTGGTGAATTTGCGGATATTCGGGTTGAGCTCCATCATCCGGTCGGCAAGTTCGTCGAAATGCTCGACCGACCGCGCGAGAACGACGAGCGTGTAATCGCCCCGCCCGGATGTCACCCAGGCCTCCTGGACTTCCGGCGTTTCGGCCACCCAGCGCATGAACGGCGGAAGAAGCTCCGGCCGGTCGCGCTCCAGTTCGACCTCCACCAGCATGGAGACGCTGGCGCCGACCTTCTTGGGATCGACGACCGAGACGTCCCGCAGGATCACCTTGTCTTCCCTGAGTTTCTGGAGCCGTCTCTGCGCCGACGACGCGGACTGGCCGGTACGATGCGCGAGCTCACCGAGCGTGATGGTCGCGTCCTGTTGCATCAGCTTGAGGATTTCGCGATCCATCTTCGTCAATGACATGAAGAAAACTCCCGCCGTCTTTGGAAATAATGCAAAATTTACCCGATACTTCCATAAATTTCGGAAACTCTACCCGAATTTTAGATGCAGTTTAGCTGCATGACGACAAACCAGCCATCCCCCTCCGCCGACGGCATCCTTGCCGCTTCCACCCGCATCGACGGGCTTTTCACCAACAGTCCGCTGGTCGAGCAGCAGACCGCCAATACGGCACTCGGCCTTCGCCTGTTCGCCAAGGTCGAAACGCTGAACCCGATCCGCTCCTTCAAGGGCCGCGGCACCGACTGGTGGCTCAAAAGCCAGCCGGCAGGTGACGGCGCAATCGTTTCGGCATCCGCCGGTAATTTCGGCCAGGGACTGGCCTATGCCGGCCGCGCTCAGGGCCGCAGGGTGGTGATCTTTTCCGCAAGGACGGCCAATCCCGCCAAGATCGAGGCGATGCGCCGCCTCGGCGCGGAGGTATTTCTGGAGGGTGACGATTTCGACCAGGCCAAGGCCGCCGGGCGCGCCTATGCAGAAACCCATGGCTATTCCTTCGTGGAAGACGGCGCGCTGAAGGAAATTGCCGAAGGCGCCGGCACGATCGCGCTTGAAATCACCGAACGGCTTGGCCGCGATGGCGTTTCGCTGCAAGCCATCGTCGTGCCACTCGGCAATGGTGCCCTGCTGACAGGCATCGGCACCTGGATCAGGGCGAATGCGCCGGGATGCAAGGTCATCGGCGTGGTCGCCGCCAACGCCCCCGCGATGAAACGCTCCTGGGAGAGCGGCAGGATCATCTCGACCGAAACGGCAGCGACCGCGGCCGACGGCATCGCCGTGCGCGAATGCGTTCCCTATGCGCTCGACTGCATGAAGACGACCGTCGATGACGTCTGGGAGGCCGGAGAAACGGCGATCCGACAGGCGCGGGATTTCTGCCGCCTCCATTACGGCCTCGTCGTGGAGGAAGCAGGCGCAGCCGGCATTGCGGGGCTTCTGGAACATGGGAAGGCGCTTGCAGGCGCCAACGTCGCCACCATTCTCTGCGGCGCCAATGTCAGGATCGATATCGCGTAGAGATTAGCCGGCTTGCGCCTCTCCTGGCTCTTTTGCGTCCGGCCGGTATCCAGTTAAGCTGGTCAGGACCGATTCAGCACCAGGAGCCTGCCATGACCAGCCGCCTCGAAACCTTGATCGACCAGGGCACGGGCCGCGAGCCCGCCGATATCGTCCTGAAGGGCGGCAGGTTCTTCGACCTCGTCACCGGCGAAATCGTCGCCTCCGACATCGCCATCTGCCGGGATCGCATCGTCGGCACCTGCGGTTCCTACAAGGGCAAGGAAGAGATCGACATCTCGGGAAGGCTCGTGGTGCCGGGCTTCATCGACACGCATCTCCACATCGAAAGCTCGCTGGTCACCCCGCACGAATTCGACCGTTGCGTGCTGCCCTATGGGGTGACGACGGCGATCTGCGATCCCCATGAGATCGCCAATGTCATCGGCACGGAAGGCATCCGGTTTTTCCTGGATTCCTCGCTCGAAACCATCATGGACATCCGCGTCCAGCTTTCCTCCTGCGTGCCGGCGACGCATCTGGAAACCGCCGGAGCCGACCTGCCGATCGAAAAGCTCTTGCCCTTCCGGGACCACCCGAAGGTCATCGGGCTCGCCGAATTCATGAATTTCCCGGGCGTCATCCACAAGGACCCGGTCTGCCTCGCCAAGCTCGACGCCTTTTACGGCGACCATATCGACGGCCACGCCCCGCTCTTGCGCGGCAACGACCTGAACGGCTACCTTTCAGCCGGCATCCGCACCGAGCATGAATGCACCACCGCCGAGGAGGCTCTCGAAAAGATCCGCAAGGGCATGCACATCCTCGTGCGCGAAGGCTCGGTCTCGAAGGACCTGCACGCGCTGATGCCGATCATCACCGAGCGTCTGTCGCCCTTCCTGGCGCTCTGCACCGACGACCGCAACCCCCTCGACATCGCCGAACAGGGCCATCTGGACTACATGATCCGCACGGCGATCGCCAACGGCATCGAACCGCTCGCCATCTATCGCGCCGCCTCGATCTCGGCCGCCCGCGCCTTCGGGCTTCGCGACCGCGGCCTCGTGGCGCCCGGCTGGCGGGCCGATCTCGTCGTCATCGACAGCCTCAGGAACTGCAAGGCGGAGATGGTCTTCTCGGCCGGCCGCAAGGTCACCGACGAGCTTTTTGCGACCCGTAAGCCGGTGGCGCCGGTCGGCCTCGACAGCGTCAAGGCGAGGCCGGTCGAAGCTGCCCATTTCGTCGTACCTGCCACCCAGGGCGAAACATCGGTCATCGGCGTCCTGCCGGGCAAGATCATCACCGAGCATCGCCGCTACGAACTCCCGTCGTTCGGCAACGAGACCGGCATCGACCTAGACCGCGACATCATCAAGGTCGCCGTCATCGAGCGGCACGGCAAGAACGGCAACCACGCCAACGGCTTCGTGCAGGGTTTCGGGCTGAAGAAGGGTGCGATCGCTTCGACCGTTGGGCACGACAGCCACAATATCTGCGTTGTCGGCGTCGACGAGGAGGATATGGCGCTGGCCGCCAATCGCCTTGGCGAAATCCACGGGGGGTTTGTCGTAGTCGAAGGCGGCAAGGTAACCGGCGAGATTGCGCTTCCCATAGCCGGCCTCATGAGCCTCGAACCCTATGAGACCGTGCGCGACACGCTGCACCATCTCAGGAAAGCGGCCTACGCACTCGGCACGACGCTCCAGGAACCGTTCCTGCAGGTAGCCTTCCTGCCCCTGCCGGTCATCCCGCACCTGAAGATCTCCGACATGGGCCTGGTGGATGTCGATAAATTCATGCTGATCGGGTGAGGTCGAACCGATGCCCGTCGTCTTTCGCTCGGGAAACCTGAAGTTCTACTTCTACTCCAACGAAGGCGATCCGCGCGAGCCGGTTCATATCCATGTGCGCGGCAGCGGTGCCAATGCGAAAATCTGGCTGGACCCTGTGATCGGCGTCGCCGAGAGCGAAGGCTTCAACAGCAAGGAACTCTCTGGTATCATTCGGCTTGTTATCGATAACCGCTCTCTTATCCGAAAGGCGTGGCATGAGCATTTCGGCGACTGACGTGACTTTCGATGAAGATATGATGTGGGTCTCGCTTAATGACGGCCGCACCCTTGGTGTCCCGCTTGCCTGGTTTCCCCGACTGCTGCTTGCCAAGCCCGTCGATCGTGAGAAATTCGAGCTGAGCCCCGGTGGCATTCATTGGGACGACCTCGATGAGGATATCTCGATCGCCGGCCTGCTTGCAGGTCGCGGCGACCGGACAGCGAAGCGGCCCGCTGCCTGACAAACTGACCTACCTCCGCCGCAGCACCATCCCCCCGTGATAGAGTACGCCGTCGCGGAAATCGCCGTCGGCGGTAAAGCCGGTGTCATCCTTGTAGTCGATATGGTCGCCGGTCACCCAATATTGGCCCTCATACGCCCGCTCGCGATTGCCGCGCGCCTCGACATAACGACCGTTCGGCAGGAGTTCGTGGCGGATATGGTTGTCCTCGGTCACCCACATGCCGACATAGGGGTGGTCGCTCATGGTCTTCTCCTCGTCTTTGATCTCGTGCGCGAACGCCGCAAAGGCCGCGATGAAGGCGAATGCCGCAGCACAGGCGGCAAACGCGAACAGCCGCCGGAAACACCGGTCAGCCCCGTCAACCATTGAGATATTCCCGTCTCAGCCACCGTTCGCGGCGGCCGCGGTCTGCCAGGCCCAACCGCTTGAAGAAGGTGCCGGCGAAACCGGCGGCCCAATGAAATGGGCTTTCGAGTAAGCGCTGGAAGTTGCTCATCACCGTCTCCTTTTCCGTCCGGGTTCTGTCAATCGGACGAGATGGAATATGGCGGAAACCGAGGTCGAGGTGGTAGACCAGTCCTCCGGCATGATTGCACAATCCTCCGAAGATGATTTGAAATGGCCGTGCACGCCACCCATATGGACTTTGCGCCCGACAAGCAGGGCCGCCGATTCAGGTATTTCCAGGACAAGAGAGAGCCACCGGATGGACAAGATCGCCAAACTTGCCGAACTGATTGCACAAAACACCGAAGGCGATGGCGTTCTCGAAACCGCGATCCCGCGCCTTTCGGTCATCCGCATATCGAAGCCGACCGAGCCGTTGCATGCCATCCATCAGCCATCGGTCTGCATCATCGCGCAAGGTGCAAAGCAGGTCATGCTGGCCGACCAGATCTTCCGTTACAGCCCCGGCCGGTATCTGGTCGTCTCGGCCGATATGCCTGTCACCGGACAGGTCATCGAAGCGAGCGAGGACAAGCCCTATCTCTGCTTCCGGCTCGATCTCGACATGAAGCTCCTGAGCGACATGCTGGTCGAGATGCCGCATGCCTTCGGCCCATCCGCGTCCCCCTGCAAATGTGTGGGCGTTTGCGAAACCACGCAGGAATTCCTGGACGCCGCGATCCGGATGGCGCAGCTCCTCGACCGGCCCGACGAGATCGCCTTTCTTGCGCCGCTCATCGAGCGCGAGTTGATGTTCCGCATGCTGCGCGGCGGTCAGGCGGAGATGATCCGCCAGATGCTGGCGCCGGAAAGCCGGCTGCAGCAGGTCAACCGTGCGATCGCCTGGATTCGCCAGAATTTCACCGCTCCCTTCTCGATCGAGCAGGTCGCCACGGAGGCGCGCATGAGCACGTCCTCGCTGCACCAGCATTTCCGCGAGGTGACGGCTATGAGCCCGCTGCAATACCAGAAGCAGCTTCGCCTGCAGGAGGCCCGCCGGCTGATCCTCGGCAACGCGATGGATGCTGCGACTGCCGCCCACAGCGTCGGTTATGACAGCCCTTCGCAGTTCAGCCGCGAATACCGCCGCCTCTTCGGCGCCCCGCCGATCAAGGACATAGCGCGGCTGAGAAGCGAGCCTGCGCATTACGCGCAGGCTTGATGCATGCCGTCAAAGGCGGCCGCCCGTTTTGGGATGACGACATTCACATAAAGATTGATCACACCCGCGCGCAGAACATATCCAAGGCATCGAGCCTCACCACGCCCTTCTCAAGCCGCGACGCAAAGCCAGGTGGCGATACCGGCAGGCAATCGCCGAGCCGCTTGGGCAGCGTGTAATCCTGCGGCATGCGTGTCAGATTGAAGACGAAGAGCAGGCTTTCACCACCCTTCTCCCTCACAAAGGCGAGCAGGTCCTGATTGGTGTCGAGGAAAGTCATGTCACCATCAGTGAGCGGCGGATGCGCCTTGCGGAAGGCAAGCGTCGCCCGGTAGTGGTGGAGCACGGAAGCCGGATCGGCCTCCTGCACGTCGACGGCGCGCGCGGCATGTTCGCGCGGTACCGGCAGCCAGGTCTTGGCTCCCTCCGTAAAGCCGGCATGCGGCGCACCCGCCTCCCATACCATCGGCGTACGGCATCCGTCGCGTCCCTTGAAGGCCGGCCAGAAGCGGATGCCATAGGGGTCGCGCAGATCCTCGTAGGAAAGTTCCGCCTCTGTCAGCCCCAGTTCCTCTCCCTGATAAAGGCAGATCGAACCGCGCAGCACCGAAAGAAGCGTGATCGACAGCTTTGCGACGCGGTCCTGTTCTTCCGGTACCTCGATGAAGCGGGTGACGTGCCGCACCACGTCGTGGTTGGAAAAGGCCCAGCAGACCCAGCCGTTGGTGACCGTGTCCTGCACGGTCGTCATCACCTTGCGGATATAGGCCGCGGAGAAGGCCGGACCGAGCAGATCGAACGTGTAGCACATGTGCAGCTTGTCGTTGCCGCTCGTATAGATCGCCAGCGTCGTCAGTGAACGCGGTCCATCGCCCACTTCGCCCACGGTCGCCCGCCCCTCGTAGCTGTCGAGCAACGCCCTCAACCGCTTCAGGAACCCGATGTTTTCCGGCTGGCTCTTGTCGTAGAGGTGATTCTGCATGGAATAGGGATTGGTGTCCGTCTCCATGCCCGCCCCTTCGGTGTCATAGACCATCGGCGGATTGTTGCGAAGTTGCTTGTCGTGGAAATAGTAGTTGACGGTATCGAGCCGGAACCCGTCCACGCCGCGGTCCAGCCAGAACTTCACCGTGTCCAGCACCGCCTCCTGGACCTCCGGGTTGTGGTAATTGAGGTCCGGTTGGGAGATCAGGAAGTTGTGCATGTAATATTGCTTGCGCACCCCGTCCCACTCCCAACCGGGGCCTCCGAAGATCGAAAGCCAGTTGTTGGGCACCGTTCCATCCGCCCTGGGGTCGGCCCAGACATACCAGTCCGCCTTGGGATTGGTGCGGCTTGAGCGGCTTTCGACAAACCAGGGATGCCGGTCGGACGTATGGCTGATGACCTGGTCGATGATCACTTTCAGCCCCAGCCGATGGGCTTCGATCATCATCTCGTCGAAGTCCGCCAGCGTGCCGAACATCGGATCGACATTGCAGTAATCGGAAACGTCGTATCCCATGTCCGCCATCGGCGAAGTGAAGAAGGGCGACAGCCAGATGGCGTCGACGCCGAGGGAGGCGATATGCGGCAGACGGGCGGTGATCCCCTTGATGTCGCCGAGTCCATCGCCGGTCGTGTCCTGGAAGGAACGCGGATAGATCTGGTAGATCACTGCGCCGCGCCACCAGTTCGCGTCGGTTCTGTTCACCGCTTCAGTCGCCATGTCTCGACTCTCCTTTCTCCTTTGTTCCCGCCCAACCTAGTGCCCCCCGAACAAAAGACAACGCAAAAGCAAGGCCCTGGACGCTCTTGCCATCTTCGGCACTTCGGCCTATGCGACTTGGTCGAGATACCGGAGGGAACGAAAATGGGCGGGCGGCTTCTTTCGATCGGCGAATGCATGGTGGAACTGTCGCAGGCAGGCGAAGGACTGCTGCGCAAGGGTTTTGCCGGTGACACGTTCAACACCGCCTGGTATGCGCGTGCCTGCCTTCCGGCAGAGTGGACGGTGGAATATTTCACCGCGCTTGGTGACGATCCGCTCTCGTCCGAAATGCTCGTCTTCATGAAGGAGGCCGGCATCGGCACCGGCCATATCCGCCGTATCGAAGGTAAGACGCCAGGCCTTTACCTTATCACGCTGAAGAACGGCGAACGCACCTTCAGCTACTGGCGCGATACGGCGGCGGCAAGGAAGCTCGCCGACGATCCAGACGATCTCCGGGCAGCAATCGAGGCTGCCGACATCATCTATTTCTCGGGCATCACGCTCGGCATCCTTGCGCCGGAAGCGGTCGAGACGCTGCTTGCAGAGCTGCGCCGCGCCAAGGCGGCGGGCAAACAGGTGGCTTTCGATCCGAACATCCGACCGCGCCTCTGGACGGACAGGGACACAATGCTGAAGACGATCGAGGCCGGCGCCCGTGCCGCCAATCTGGTGCTGCCGAGCTTCGACGACGAGGCGACCCATTTCGGCGATGCGACCGTCACCGATACCATCGCCCGCTATCATGCGCTGGGCGTCGAAAACGTCGTCGTGAAGAATGGCGCTGAGGGCATTACCTTGAGCTTCGGCGGTTCCACGGCAATCCACGTTCCGGCTGTACCGACCCTGCAGATCGTCGACACGACCAGCGCCGGGGACAGTTTCAACGGCGCGTTTCTGTCGCGCCTCGTGCGGGGCGTCTCGCCTGCGGAAGCCACGACCTATGGCGCGAGCATCGCTTCCGTCGTTATCGGCCACCATGGCGCGCTGATCAGCCCGGCGTTACTGCCGGGGTGACTGGTCCGCCGTCCGGAACGAAACCGGAAAGCCGCGCATGACGGAGTTGGCGACGGTGCAAACTCGCCGCGCACGGTCGATCAGCGCACTCGTATCGATGCGGTCTCGGGACGTGCAGGTGACATCAAGGTCAGCCCGGGTCGCGATAAGCGGCGAGCCGTCCAACTCCAGAGTGACACGGACGGCGATCGCGTCGATCTCGATGCCCATGTCGTGCGCCACATAACGCAGGTCGTTGCAGAAACAGCCGCCGATCGCCAATGCCAGAAGCTGTGCCCCGTTGAAACCGAGGCCCAGTCCTCCCGCCTTTCCCTCAGGGCGATCGACGACAAGCGTATGGCTGCCGGCCCAACCCATTGCCGCTTCCGTACCTGCAACATTGCGAAGCTCGATGGTCGAAGACACCATGACACGCCCTCCTTGCGTTTCGAGCATCCCACCAATCAGGTCACCGTTCAATCGGAGAGCCTCCGCCCCCCTTCATCCTCCTGTAACAATCCTTTACGATAGAGGGCGAGACATGTCCGCAGCACGCCTGAGTCGTGTGCGGACCGGCAACCGGGCTGGGCCTTGCATGACCAGAATCACCATCGTGACGGATGCCTGGTATCCTCAGGTGAACGGCGTCGTTCGCTCCATCGAGAATACCAATCGGGAACTCGATCGCATGGGTGTCGAGGTGATGATGGTGACGCCGCAGGATTTCGCCAGCATCCCCTGCCCCACCTACCCGGAAATCAGGCTCTCCGTCGCCACCTATGGCCGCGTGGCAGCCGCGATCGAGGCGACGCAGCCGACCGCCGTCCATATCGCCACTGAAGGCCCGCTCGGACTTCTTGCCCGCCGCTGGTGCCTGAAGAAGCACGTGCCCTTCTCGACCAGCTACCATACGCGGTTCCCGGAATATGTTGCCGCCCGTTTCCCCGTTCCGCTGCGCTGGCTGCATGCCTTCGTGCGCTGGTTCCACAATGCCGGCAACGGCTGCATGGTGGCGACCGCCAGCCTGGAACGCGAACTTTCCAAACTCGGCATCAAGAACCTCTTACGCTGGAGCCGCGGCATCGATCAGACCGTGTTCCATCCGATGGAGCTCGATGAGCGCCCGTTCAATCTGCCGCGCCCGATCTTCCTGACGGTCGGCCGGGTGGCGGTGGAAAAGAACCTGCCGGCCTTTCTCGACATCGACCTGCCCGGCTCGAAGGTCGTGGTCGGCGACGGCCCTGCCCGCGCCGATCTTCAGAAACGGTATCCGAACGTGCTCTTCACCGGCATGAAGACGGGTGACGAGCTTGCCCACGCCTATGCGCAGGCCGATGTTTTCGTCTTCCCATCGAAGACCGATACATTCGGCAACACGATCCTGGAGGCCCTCGCAAGCGGCGTTCCGGTCGCCGCTTATCCCGTCACCGGGCCGATCGATATCATCGAGGAAGGATCAGGCGCCGGAGCGCTGAACGAGGATCTGCGCGAGGCCTGCCTTGCGGCGCTGAAATGCTCCCGCGAGAATGCGCGAAAGCTTGCCCGCAACTTCACCTGGGAAGCGGCATCAAAGCAGTTCCTCAACAACGTGATGATCGCTCAGGGGCAACGGCCAATGATCAAAGGCCCATCGACCGACGCCAGACCGTCAACGGCCTGAGCCGTCCGGCAGTCAGCCGGCCCTTCTGTCGCGCCAGACAAAAAAAGCGATACTGCCGATTGCAAGGCAGACGGATGCCAGAAGGCCGACGACTATCATGAATTTCTCCTCCAGCGCGCGGCAACTCCCCTGCCGCGAAATAATGTCGCAGTCGATCACGTCGTGCCCGTGAATGCAATCCCTGCACGCTGAAGTGCCAACCACCGCCCATCAGGCGGCAACTTTCGTTCCTTGCGGCTTGCACGGGTTTCCGGCAAGCCTTGGGATATCATGCGTAGAGTATGCGATCGCCGAATTCGGTATCTTCGTCGAAATTGGCGGAACCGATACGGCCGCTTTCACCGGAAAGCTGGCTTCCGGCGCTCGACGCCTGCTCGTTGGAAGTGCTGGCCTGCAGACTTTCGAGCTGAGCTTCCAGCGCGTTGATCTCGCTCTGGACCGACTGTTTCGTATCTTCGTCCTTCGCCTCGGCGAGCTCGGCTTTTTTCGCCGCGATCTGAGCCTCGATTTCCGAGACATTCACGGAAGAGGACGAGGAGGAACTGAGAACTGTGGAGGCGGTAGAGGATGAAACAGCGCTGACCATGTGAAATCCCTTCAAAACATGGCGTCATAGCAGCACGATTCGTTTAACCAGACATGAACGGCATACCCCTGTTTTGACCTTGGGGGTGCCGCCGTTGGCGAAGGGCCTACCGCTTCTTTTTTCGTCCCTCGAACGGGTTCTCGCCGGCCCTGAAATGCACCCGGATCGGCACGCCCGGCATCTGGAAATCGTTGCGCAGGCCGTTCACCAGATAGCGCACGTAGCTTTCCGGAAGCGCCTCCGGACGCGTGCAGGAGATCATGAAGGCCGGCGGGCGGGTCTTGACCTGCGTCATGTATTTCAGCCTGACACGGCGGCCGGAAACCGCCGGCGGCGGGTGCTGCACCTGCACGCTGTCGAGCCAGCGGTTGAGCTTCGCGGTCGAGATACGCTTGTTCCACACCCGGTCGGTCTCGATGATGTTCTGCATCAGCTTGTCGAGGCCGTAGCCCGTCTGACCGGAGATCGGCACAGCGCGGATGCCCCGCGCCTGCGGCAGCAGCCGCTCGGTCTTTTCGCGCAGGTCGGCGAGCGTCGCCTGCACATCCTCGACAAGGTCCCATTTGTTGAAGGCGAGCACCGCCGCGCGGCCCTCGCGGATGACGAGATCGACGATCTGCAGGTCCTGTTTCTCAAAGGGGATGGTCGCGTCGAAAACGATCACCACCGTCTCGGCGAAGCGGATGGCGCGCAGCGCATCGGCGACGGAGAGCTTTTCGAGCTTCTCCTGCACCCTCGCCTTGCGGCGCATGCCGGCCGTATCGAACATCTTGATGGTGCGGCCGCGCCAGTCCCATTCAACCGAGATCGAGTCGCGGGTGATGCCGGCTTCCGGCCCCGTCAAAAGCCGGTCCTCGCCGAGAAAGCGGTTGATCAGCGTCGACTTGCCGGCATTCGGCCGCCCGACGATCGCCACCCTGAGCGGCTTCGTCTCGTCATAGGCAGATTCGCCCTCCTCCTCGTCGGAGCCGCCTTCCGCACCCGCCACGGGCAGATCGACATTCGTCTCGGCCTCCTCGTCCGGTTCCGGAAAGGCCTTGTCCTCGCCGATCGCCTCCACGATGGCGTCGCGCAGATCGAGCATGCCTTCGCCATGTTCGGCAGAGATCGGCACCGGCTCGCCAAGGCCAAGCGTGAACGCGTCGTAGAAACCAGCATCGGAACCGCGTGCTTCCGCCTTGTTGGCGACGAGCACCACCGGCTTGCCATGCTTTCTCAGCATCTCGGCAAGCGCCTGGTCGACCGGCGTCAGCCCCATCTTGGCATCGACCACGAAAAGCGAAAGGTCCGCCTCGTCGATCGCCGCTTCGGTCTGCGCCCGCATGCGGCCCTGGAGCGTCTCGGGGCCCGCCTCTTCGAGACCCGCCGTATCGACGATGCGGAAGCGCAGGTCCACGAGCTTCGCGTCGCCGGGCCGGCGGTCGCGGGTCACGCCCGGCGTATCGTCGACAAGCGCCAGCTTCTTTCCGACCAGCCGGTTGAAAAGCGTGGACTTGCCGACATTCGGGCGTCCGACGATGGCGACGGTAAAGCTCATCCTGTTTCCTTAAAGACCTGCAGGCAAAGAATTAAGACGATGCCTTGCCGGAGGCGGTGATGTTGTCGAGCATGATCTGCGCGCGGTTTGCAATATTGCGCGGCGCGGCAGCATCGTTGGCGATCTGCTGGAACCATTCCTTGGCTTTTTTCATGTCGCCAGCCTTGTAGGCGGAAAGCCCGAGCGCCTCGCGGGCGGAATTGGCGAGCGGGTTGGCCGGGACGGCCATGGATTCCACTTCCGCCGCAACCTGTTCATAGGTGCCGGTATCGATGAGCAGCCAGGCGGCGCGCATCTTGGCAAGGTCTCGCATCGCCTGCGGCGCCTGCCCGTCCTTGCCGACCTCGGAGAAAGCTGCGATGGCAGCCGCCGTGTCGCCCTTGGCCTGCTGGACGGAGGCGGCGCGCATCTTGGCGAGTACCGGATAGGCGCCGGTACCGTCCTTCTCCAGTGCTTCGAAAGCCGCAAGCGCCTCGTCTTGCTTGTTCTCCGACGCGAGTTTCAGCGCCGCCAGGAATTTGTCGCCGGACTGGGAGGAACTGTGCGTATCCCACCATTCGTAGCTCTCCTTGGCAATCGCGCCCCCGACGATCAGCACAACGATCGCGATCACCAGAGGCCGGAAGCGCTTCCAGGCATATTTCACCTGATCGGAGCGAAGCTCCTCGTTCACCTCGCGGATAAAGCTGTCGTCGTGCTGCGTCATCAAAGTCTCCGGCCCGGCGGCCTCAATCTCAAGAAGAAAGCGCCTTCTAGCCTATTTTCCCGAAGATGTAAGGCCCTTCTCACAAATCTCGGAAAGCTTGTTAACGATGATGTCCCGGAGTGGCCTGTTCAAAGCTTCGCCTCATTCGGTCTTCATGAAGCAAGCTTCCTTTCCGTGTGATTCAGGTTTCATTGATGCGTTTGTCCGCCCTTCCCCTCGCCCTCTGCCTTTCGCTACCCTCCTGGGGCGCTGACGCGACGGAAAAACCGAAGCAGCTGGTGATGATATCATTCGATGGAGCGGGGGCGAACGATCTCTGGCAGAGGAGCCGCGATCTCGCCAAACGCACCAACGCGCATTTCACCTATTTTCTCTCCTGCACGCTGGTGATCGAGCGTGCCAATGCGAAGAGCTATCAGGGGCCGCACCAGAGGCCCGGCAAGTCCAATATCGGTTTCGCTCAAACCGCGGAGGAGGCACGCGGCAGGCTTGCTCACGTCTGGCAAGCGCATCTCGAAGGCCATGACATATCGAGCCATACCTGCGGCCATTTCGACGGCAAGAACTGGGCGGCGGCCGATTGGGAGACCGAATTCACGACCTTTCACAATGTTCTGACCGATGCCTGGAAAATCGCCGGCGCGGAGGCCGAGGAACCGGCCGGCTGGAAGGATTTCGTTAAGAACGACGTCCCCGGCTTCCGCGCGCCCTATTTCTCCGTCAGCCCCGGCCTGGTCGAGGCCGAGAGGAAGGCCGGTTTCCGATATGACGCGAGCCTCGTCACCAAAGGCCCTGCCATGCCGGAGGAAAAGGATGGCCTCATCCGTTTCGGCCTGCCGCTCATCCCCGAAGGACCATCGAACCGGCCGATCATTGCGATGGACTACAATCTCTTCATTCGTCATTCGGCCGGCATCGAGAACCCGAGCCGTTCGGGGGAGTTCGAGGAACGCGCCTATTCGGCCTTCAGGGCCGCCTTCGACCGGCAATATGAAGGCAATCGCATCCCGCTCCAGATCGGCCTGCATTTCGTGGAGATGAACGGCGGTGCCTATTGGCGCGCCATGGAGCGGCTGGTGACGGACGTCTGCGGAAAGCAGGACGTCGCCTGCGTCAGCTATTCGGAGGCAATCAGGATGCTCAAGGAACGCGGCAAGCGACAGGAGACATCGGGGCTTTGATCTCAGGACGCCCCTCCCTGCCTGCCGGGAGAGAGGATGGATTCATCATTGCGAAAGATCTTCCCTCAATCCCTCAACCACTTAGCGGCCTTCATTTCCCCGCCTTATCCCCGCCCTTCGGACCTGCGCCATAATCACTTCCGTCATCGGATGGGAAACCGGGTTCTAGAACCGGCCTCCTCATCTGGCTCGAAGGGTCCGGTTTCCGGTGATGGTCGTGCCACGCGGCAGCGGAAGAACTGACACCTCTTTCAAAACCGCAAAACGCGATCGGGGCAGGCGGAAAGCCTGAATGCCCAATGCCTTTGAAATGCCCGCCTGCCCTTTTCCCACCAAAACCGCGCCGGACATGACATCCGGCGCGGCCAAACGTGCTGCGGCGAGAAAGGATCAGTACGGACGGTCGGCCGCAAGCTCGCCGACTTCGGCCTCGCGCTCCAGATAATGCTTGTCGATCTCCGGCAGCGGCTCGTCATAAATCGCCGCTTCGAAGGCCTTGAGACGCTTGTAGATCGACATCAGCTCGACGATCGTCGTCCAGGAATTGATGAGGTATTGGAATGATGTACGCACCTGATCGAAGACATTGCCTACCTGGGTAAAGATGCCCAGCGTAACTTTCCCGGCCGCGATGGACGGGATCAGCACGAGCAGGCTGTAGAGATCGTCCGCACGCAGGTAGAAGAAGCGGGCAATATTGAAATAGAGATAGTGAAAATAAAGACGGAAATAGTTTTTCCGCACATTCGCGAAAAGCTCCGCCACGGTCGCCGGTTGGGCGCGATCCTCATGATCTTCACCGTACACCAGTTCCTTACGATACGCGGCCTCGACGCGCTGATTGCGGAACTCCAGGCCAGGCAGCTTGATTCCCACCAACGCCAGGAAAAGAGTACCAAACAGCGACCACAGGATCGCCGCCCAGACCAGCGCATGTGGGATTTCGCCAACAATCGGCAGTTCATTGATCGTATTTGAGAAGGAAAACAGCACCGGCATGAAGGCGATCAGCGTCATAATCGCCCTGACGAAACCAACGCCAAGTCCCTCGACAGTCAAGGAAAAGCGCATCGTATCTTCTTGCACGCGCTGCGAGGCGCCCTCGATGTGGCGCAGCTTGGACCAGTTCGCCATGTAAAAGTCGTTCATCGCCGTGCGCCAACGAAAGATGTAATGGCTGACAAAGAAAAGGTTCAGCACGCTGACGGTGATGGAGACAAAGGCAATACCGGTGATACCTAGAAGCCCGGTATAAAGCTGCTCTGCCGTAACCGGGGCGGTTTTCGCAAGCGCCTGCTGAACCAGGTCGTAGTAAGGACCGTACCAGGCATTGAACGCCACGCTCACCTGCACAGAAAAATAGGTAACGAATACGATCAGTGCGCTTCCCAGCACCGACCAATACTGCCACCGATGAGGCGCGTACAAAAACCAGAAGGCAGCAAAGATCGCAGTGGCCACGGCGTAATATAAATAGAACCAAAGGAACGGCCCCGACCAGAAAAGCGAGACGTCCACGGCTGCATTTGCATCACGCGGAGCGAAACCGATGGCTGGCCCGACTGCGCTTCCACCTGCATACCAGGACCCTATGACTACGATGGCCCATAACAAGGCCGAGATGAAAAACGGTTTCGGTCTGGGAAAGAAGGAGTGGAACACGGAGCTTTGGCTTTCCTGAGTTCGAGATCTCTGAAGGTCGGGAACGACTGTAGAGCGCGAAACTAAGGCAGTTCCAAGGGAGCGGCAATGGCCGCACGCCATCGTTACACAATTGTAACCGCGTGTTCAGGCAACGGTAATTGCGCGCTCGGAAAACCGTAATCCGGTTTTCATTCCGGCCGCCGCGCGACCGGCAGGGCGAGCAGGATACAGATGCCAAGGGCTGCTGCGGCAAGCATGGTCGCAGCGGCAAAACTGCCGGTCCGTTCCGCTACCCAGCCCGCCACCAGCGGGCCGATGATCTGACCGGTGCCGAAGGCGGCCGTCATGAAGGCGAGCGCCCGCCGAGGGCTTTCAGGAGACAACGTCCGGGCAATCTGCAGCCCGTAAGCCGTGACGACCATGAAGGTCGCGCCGAGCAGCAGCCCGCCGACAAGCGCGCCGGCCGTGGGCGGCAGCAAGACGGAGCCCGCCACGCCGACCGCCTGGACCGCAAGCGCGGCGACATAGGCCTTGCCGAGCCCGCGCCGTTTGACCACCGGCCGCCAGAGAATGAGCGAAACCGCTGCCGCCGTGCCCGTCAGGAACCAGGCGAGGAATTCGACGATCGGCCCCGCCGCCCCCATCCGCGCAATGGCGACAAGAAAGGTCGCGGTGATCACGTAGCCAAAGCCGAACAGCCCGTAAGAGGCGGTAAGCAGCGTGAGCGGCATGCGCCATTCAAGTGGCGGCTCGACGACCGGGGCTTTGCCGAAGGTCGGCCGCGGCAGGAGCCAGAAGACAACGGCGAGCGCGACGAGCACGATGGCGGCACCGGCAATCCAGTTCAGACGCCAGCCATGCGCGCCGTCTCCGGCCATCGTGTTGACGGCGAGTACCAATGCCGACGAGAGCGCAATACCCAGGCCGACACCTCCGAAATGCAGCACATTCACATTGTCACGACCGGCGGCATAAGGCAGCACGATCGACGAGGAAAAAATCATCGAGAACGCGCTCGCGACGCCTGCCAGGAACCGGATCACGGTGAAGGCGAAGACCGATGTCGTCGCGGCCATGGCCGCCAGCAGGATCGCCGTCGCGAGCAAGCCGCCAAGCGCGACCTGCCGCTCGCGCCCGGTCGCCCATCCGTAGGCCGACATGATCGCGCCCGCCAGATAACCGGCGAAATTGCCGGCGGCGATAGTACCCGCATCGGCCGCCGAAAGCGGAATGCCCGTCATCATGCCCGGCAGGATCGGCGTGTAGAAGAAGCGCCCGAACCCCATGGCCGCGGCCATCGCAAGGGCGCCGGCAAAGCCGATCAGCAGAGGCCTGCCGGAATAGCTCGTGTTCATCTGCAGCATGGTGCTCTTATCGCAGCCGCAGCATCAACCGACAAATGAGGAATTGTCATCGCTGCGATGAACAACGCTGATAACGGATTATCACGCAGTTGCCGCAACGATTTGATGCGATGCAATGCGACTTTTGTCTTGTTGCTGACATGAATGAAGCACACTCTCCTGCACATAGTTACCATCGGGGCCGTGGAGGTTGAGCCATGGAACAGGATCTGACCCTATCGGAAGTGCTTGTCGATCCGCTGATCGCCCAGTTGCGCAAGGCTGACCATGTGGGGTATGCCGCCTTCGCGCAATTGATGGAGAGCGCCGCCCGCGTCAATAAGCGCCGGCTCGTGGCTCACCTGCATGAGGAACGCGCCGATGCCTTCTATCGCCGCGTCGATGTTCTGTCGGAAAAGAACAGGCTGATCTGAGACCGGGAGGTGTGGGCCTTTTGCGGGAACGATGGCCTTTCCCGTCGTCCCCTGGAGGACGGACTTCGATTGGCCTCAACGATGTTGCGCAAAGTGACGATAGGCGAAGATACCGCCGACAATAGCCAACCCGATCAGTGGAGTGACCAGATAATAAATCTCGAACTGGCTAATTGTTTCTCCTTCTCGGCGAGATTCATAAGGGTTTGGAAGTCAGAGCAGTAACATCCTCCAAGATATGCTGCGACTTCCATAGAACGGTGTGGCAGCAGGCCGACCTTACGCAGGGACCAGCGGTAGGAACGGAAGGCACGCGCCCACCTACGCAGCCAGCGTCAAAATTACCGGTCCGTTGCGGGTCACGACCACCGTGTGCTCGTATTGGACGGTCGGCGCCTGCGGATCGCTGTAGAGCGTCCAGACATCGCCGTTGCCGCCATCCTCGGCCCAGTCGGCGCCGAGCGACAGGAAGGGTTCCACGGTGAAGACCAGCCCTTCCTGCATGACGCGCCTCTCGCCGGGATCGGGCCAGGTCGGAATTTCCTTCGGCTCGTCGTGCAGCGTCAGCCCGATGCCGTGGCTCGAAAGATTGGTGATCAGCGTATAGCGGTTCTTCTTCGCGAACGCGCCGATCGCATTGCCGATGCCGGCGATCGGCTTGCCGGTCTTGACCTGCTGCAGGCCGGTCCACAGCGCCCGCCGCCCGTCACGGCAGAGTTTCTCGATCTCGCGTTTGACCGGCGGCACGGCGTAAGAAGCGCCCGTATCCCCGAAGAACCCGTCCTTCACCGCCGACACGTCGATATTGACGAGATCGCCGGCCTTGATCACCCGGCCGCCCGGAATGCCGTGCGCCACCTCCTCGTTGACGCTGATGCAGGTCGCCGCCGGAAACTTGTAGCAGGTCTCCGGCGCGGACTGCGCGCCGTTATCCTCCAGGATCTTTCGGCCGATATCGTCGAGTTCGCGGGTCGTGATGCCGGGCTCCAGCGCCTTGGCCATGGTCTCCACCGCCTGCGCGCAGAGCCGGCCGATGTCCTTCAGCTTCGCGAGTTCGTGTTCGGTGGAGATGACCATGGCCTGCCCGTTCCTTATGCCTGTTGAGCGGCCGGTTTCGCGCCATCGGCCGAGCCCGTCAATTCTTTTCTGACGACCCCTAATTCTTTTCTGACAATGGGGGCGACTTTCGTGCCGTAGAGTTCGATGCCGCGCATGATCTGATCGTGCGGCATCGGCCCGATCGCCATCTGCAGGAGGAACCGGTCCATGCCGAATACCTTGTGCGCCGCGACGATCTTTTCCGCGACCAGTTCCGGCTCGCCGACGAAGAGATTGCCGAGGGCAGAGCGCGACTGGTCGAAATGCGCCCGGCTGGTCGGTCCCCAGCCGCGCTCGCGGCCGATGCGGTTCATCACCTCCGCTTGCGGGCCGTAGAACTGGTCGGCGGCGGCTTCCGTCGTATCGGCGATGAAACCGTGCACGTTGATACTGGTCTTCAACACCGCCGGATCGTGGCCTGCGCGGCGCGCCGCCTCGCGGTAGAGGTTGAAGAACGGAGCGAAACGCGGATACTCGCCGCCGATGATCGCGACCGCAAGCGGCAGGCCATAAGCCCCTGCCCGCGCCACCGACTGCGGCGTGCCGCCGACCGCGATCCACACCGGCAGCGGGTCCTGCAATGGGCGCGGATAGATGCCGCGGCCGTGAATCGGCGCGCGCTTCTCGCCTTCCCAGGTGACGATTTCCGTGTCCCGGATGGCGAGTAGCAGGTCCAGCTTTTCCTCGAAAAGCTGGTCGTAATCACCGAGATCGTAGCCGAACAGCGGGAAAGATTCGATGAACGAGCCGCGGCCCGCCATGATCTCAGCCCGACCGTTCGAGATGAGGTCGAGGGTTGCGAACTGCTGGAAGACGCGCACCGGATCGTCGGAAGAGAGAACGGAGACGGCGCTCGTCAGGCGGATGTTTTTCGTCCGGGCAGCCGCGGCGGCGAGAACCGTCGCGGGCGAGGAAATCACATAGTCCGGCCGGTGATGCTCACCGAGCCCGAAGACATCGAGTCCGACCTGATCGGCAAGCTCGATCTCCTCGAGGAGGTTTCTGATCCGGCGCGCGCCTTCCGCGCCCTTGTCAAGCGCCGTTGCATCGACATCACCGAAAGTATGCAGGCCGAGTTCCATGGTCGAAAGATCCGTTTGGTTGATGCCTTGAGAATGTGTCCGTCAGATAGTGACGGGACACCTTTCACGCAAACGCTAATCTTTCGAAGGAATCGTTCGATGGATTGGATAGCGGCAGGCGCAACCGCCCCCCGGCTGGAAAGGTGGCGCGGCTGCGAAAAACTCACAAACCGAGCGCACTCAGCTCCGGATGGTCATCCGGCCGGCGGCCAAGTGGCCAGTGGAACTTGCGCTCCGCCTCGATGATCGGCGCATCGTTGATGCTGGCGATCCGCCGGCGCATCAGCCCGTGCGCATCGAACTCCCAGTTCTCGTTGCCGTAGGAGCGGAACCAGTTGCCGCTGTCGTCATGCCATTCATAGGCAAAGCGGACGGCGATGCGGTTCTCGTGAAAGGCCCAGATCTCCTTGATCAGCCTGTAATCCAGCTCCCGCTCCCATTTGCGCGTCAGGAAGGCTTCGATCTCGGCACGCCCCTTGATGAATTCGGCGCGGTTGCGCCATTCGCTGTCCGCCGTGTAGGCGAGCGCCACGCGGGCGGGGTCGCGGCTGTTCCAGGCATCTTCCGCGAGCCGCGCCTTCTGGGTAGCGGTTTCAAGCGTGAAGGGCGGCAGCGGCGGACGATCGGCGGTTTCCATGTCATTCTCCTTGGGAAGGGGCGCTGGCGGAAAGGGCGTTGGCCCTGAGGGCCGCATTCTCGGTTTCGAGCACGGCTATTCTTTGCCGCAGGGCGGCAACGCCCTCCTCGATATCGGCC
Source organism: Rhizobium sp. YS-1r (assembly GCF_000757525.1). NCBI lineage: Bacteria > Pseudomonadati > Pseudomonadota > Alphaproteobacteria > Hyphomicrobiales > Rhizobiaceae > Rhizobium > Rhizobium sp. YS-1r. The sequence goes on from NZ_JPYQ01000006.1 coordinate 809,703, forward strand.
ATGGTGAAGCGCGGCGTTATGTGCTGCGGGCAGTTCCAGTCGAAGGCTTCAAGGTGAAATACCAGCGCTCGCTCCACCTTCGCCCGATAATCCGGCACCGCCACTTTGGCGAGGATTGCGGGATCGGTGGAAATCTCGGCATGGGCGAAGATCTTCAGACGGCTGCGGTTCGGATAATCCATCAGGATGAGCGACACCCGATCGCTGGCCCCGAGATTTCCGACGGAAATGTACTGGCGGTTGCCCCGGAAGTCGGCGCAGGCGAATGTCGTCGGGTCGAGTACCTGCAGGAAACCCGCCGGCCCGCCGCGATGCTGCACATAGGGCCAGCCGTTTTCGGAGACCGTCGCCATATAGAAACTGTCGCGCCCCGCGATGAATGCGGCTTCCGACGGGGTGAACCGGTCGAAGCTGCGGTCCTTGCCGGCAACCTCGAAATAATCCCGGCTGCCATTGGCTTCCTGGGCCGCCTTGACGCTCGGCGTCGAGACAAGGTCGAGAAATGTGTAAGCCATGTCACCTCCTTGGCGGACGCCATCGCATCCCGCCGCCGGGATGTGGACCGCATTGAAGATAGCTTCTTTTGAAATTTCGCATAATCTCCTATTCTCGAAAGATATTGTCTCGAAAAATGAGAGGATCATGGACCGGTTCGAAGCGATGTCTATCCTGGTGGCGGCGGTGGAAACGGGAAGCCTTACGGCGGCGAGCCGTAAGCTGAACATCCCGTTGCCGACCGTCAGCCGCAAGCTTGCCGAACTGGAAGCCCATCTCGGCACCCGATTGCTTGCCCGCACGACACGGCATCTTGCATTGACTGATGCCGGCAGCGCCTATTTCCAGTCCTGCAAACGCATTCTTGACGAGGTGGGCGACGCGGAACGAACGGCGGCAGGAGAGCAGAGCGCGCCGCGCGGCGATCTCGTCGTCACCGCGCCGGTCGTCTTCGGACGGCTTCACGTCCTGCCGGTCGTCAACGATTTCCTGTCGCTCTATCCGGAAATCAACGTCCGGCTCGTGCTTTCGGACCGGAATATCGACCTGCTGGAGAACCAGGTCGATCTTGCCGTGCGGATCAGCCGGCTCCCCGACAGTTCCATGGTGGCGACAAAGGTCGGCGAGGTTCGGCGCGTTGTCTGCGGCAGTCCGGCGTTTTTCGGAAAATACGGTTTGCCCGCCAGCCCGAACGACCTTGCGGGCAAGCCCGGTGTCAGCTTCGATGCGCTAGGGCCGATGACATGGGCCTTCACGCGGTCCGGCAAGGGACGCAAGCAGACCGTCGAAGTCCGGACGAGGCTTTCAGTCAATACGGCGGAAGCAGCCCTCGACGCGGCGGTCGCCGGCGTCGGCGTAACCCGCGTCCTCTCCTACCAGGCCGCCGGCCCCGTCAGGGAGGGGTTGCTGCAGGTCGTGCTCGCGGATTTCGAACCGCCCGCGCTGCCCGTCTACCTGCTGCACCAGATGCAGGGAACACTGCCCTTCAAGATGCGCAGCTTCATCGATTTTGCAGCACCCCGACTGCGCCGTCGCCTGGACGAGGTCTCGCTCTGACCGCGGCATACCTTTGAAAAGGGACTGCCGCAGATTGAATCAAAAATCGAGGAGATGGCGCCATCCCCTCGATTCGATTCGCATTTCGGGCGATCTCAGAATGTCTTGGCGATCTCTTCGAGCTGACCGGCAACGATGCCCCAGCCTTCATGAAAGCCCATTTCCTCATGAGCTTTTCTGTCCTCTTCCGTCCAGTGCAAGGCCGTCGCAGTATATTTCGTGCGGCCGTTGCCGAGATCTTCGAACTCGACGACAGCGGTCATGAACGGCTTTTCGGACGGCACCCAGGCGCTCGTATAGGCATCGGTGAAGACGAGCTTCCTGTTCGGCACGACTTCCAGATAGATGCCGTAATTGGGGATCTTCTCGCCCTCCGGCCCTTCCATCAGGATATAACTCGATCCGCCGGGACGGATGTCCATACGGGCTTCGGTAACCTTCCATGGTTTCGGGCAGAACCATTCACCCATCCGCTCGGGCGTGGTCCAGGCCTTGTAGAGCTTGTCGGCGGGGACGTCCATTTCACGAACGAGCTGCAGCGAGTGCTTGGCGGCATTGGCATTCATTTTCCTGTCTCCCTTGGGTCTTGAACAACATCTCATCCGATGTTGAACCTAGGACGTATAAACGGCACAAGATCCGACAACCGTGTCCCGGAATTTTTCGCCTTGCGGAAGAGGCTCCACGAGGCGGCCGGCGGCGGACGCTGTTGAAAGCGCAGATCACGCTACCACCAGACAGGTATCGGGTGATTGGACTGCGCCAGACTTCGTTTGGAAATCGGGTTTCGAACCCACGTTTGCAGGTGAGAGCTAGCTGCTCTTCGCCGGAAGGGTGCGGAGACTAGAGACCGAAACCGCCGGGCGCTCCCGACTGGACGCCGATAGTGGGATCAACAAAGCCATGGTAGCCGAGGACGGGGACGTTGCACGGACGGTCGAGCTTTCCCGCGGGAGCGCCCCGATCACAGCCACCCCCCGTATTGTAGGAATAGTTCGGGATTTCATAGGTGCCGTTACTACCAGTTGCAGCGCAGGACGAGCACAGGACGGCGAGCAGAGCGTTCGCAGGAAGCTTGCCGGTCATGATCTACCTCCGATAGTCGGATTCGTATTGCCTGCTGAATTCGCTACAGCATCCGCTTTATAGCAAGCATGCCTGCCTAAGGTGTAGTTGCGCTTAGGGAGTAGGTCTCTCTGTCGATCGAGGTAGAAGCCGTCATCCTGAACACTCTCCCATCGACGAGATCGTACTCAGGACTTCCGGATTGCTGGTCGATGGGCGTTGATTATTCGCGGTCACTCCACCGGAGAGGCGACGGCGCCGAGCTTGTCGATCTGCTGGCGGATATGGGCGCATTCGGCCGGTGAATTGGCAAGCGCGATCGCCCGGTCGAAGGCGACGCGGGCCTCTCCATGACGTCCGACCTGCATCAGGAGCCCTCCCCTGACGCCATGGAAATAGAAGTAGCCGTCGAGTTTTTCGGCAAGCGGTGCGATCAAATCGAGCGCAGCCTCCGGTCCCTCCAGCTTCGAAACCGCAACGGCCCGGTTTAGGGTCACGACCGGCGACGGCTGGATTCGTTCGAGCAGGCCGTAAAGCATGTCGATCTCCTTCCAGTCCGTATCCTCCGGCCGGGCGGCGCGCGCATGCAAAGCCGAGATCGCCGCCTGCACCTGATAGGGACCGGGCTGCCGGTGGCGGATCGCCTTGTCGAGCAAGACGAGCGCCTCACCGATCAGCTTGCGGTCCCACAAATCGCGGTCCTGATCGTCGAGGAGGATGATCTGACCCTGCCCGTCGAACCGCGCCCTGGCGCGCGAATGCTGCAGCATCATCAGCGCAGTGAGCCCCATGATCTCCGGCTCGGCGGGAAAGATGCGGAGCAGAAGCCGGCCGAGCCTTATTGCCTCCTCGCAGAAGGCGGCGTTGTCCGGATTGGTGATGCCGGCGGAATAACCCTCGTTGAACACGAGATAGATCATCGCCGACACGATGCCGAGACGCTCGGCCCGCTCTGCCGCCCCGGGCGTTTCGAAGGGAACGCCGGCCTTTGCGACGCGTGCCTTGGCGCGGGTGATGCGCTGCTCCATGGCCGCCTCGCTGACGAGGAAGGCGCGGGCGATCTGCGGCACGGTCAGGCCTGAAACGATCCTGAGTGCAAGCGCGATCTGCTGGGTGTTCGGCAGGTCCGGGTGGCAGCAGATGAACATCAGCCGCAGGATGTCGTCGCGGTAATTGGAATTGTCGAGCCGGTCGGCAATATCGTTCTCGGCATCGGAGAGATCGGAAAAGGCGGACTCCTCCGGCAGAGGGTCGTTCTTGGAACGCTTGCGGACCGCATCGATGCCGCTGTTGCGGCCGACGAAGATCAGCCAGGCGGCGGGATCGCGCGGCGCCCCCTTTTCGGGCCATGTGCGGATGGCACGAAGACAAGCCTCCTGAAAGGCTTCTTCCGCTGTATCGAGATCGCGGAAGTAGCGAAGCAGGGCGCCAAGTGCCTGCGGTCGGGCCGCCGTCAGCGCAAGTTCGATCCAGGCGATATCTGTCATGTTTTCATTTCTCCCGGATGAAAGACGTAAAAGGGCCGAATCTCATAGGACGTCGAGCCCGGATTGACTGCGGAAAGCTGCTTGGAAAAGGCGATCGCTTCATCCAGCGTGTCGACATCGACTGTGTAGAAGCCGAGCAGCGCTTCCTTGGTTTCGGCAAAGGGTCCGTCGAGCACCAGCGGCTCCTCCCTGCCCTTGCGGACCGTGGTGGCGGCTGTGGTCGGCATCAGCCGGCCGGTGGGGCCAAGCTTTCCGGCTCGCGCCATCGGTTCCTGGACGGTATGGAGTCTGGCCATGACGGCGTCCTCCTCCTCCTTGGACCATGCAAAGACGGTTTCCTCATGGGCGTAGCAAAGGATGGCATAAAGCATGTCTGTCTCCTTCTCCTGTTGAAGACGAAGGAGTAACCGCAGAACCGACAGGACGCATCAAAAAATCTCAACCTTGCACGTCTGGCACATCCCGCTCCGCTGGCTATAGTCGCCCCGCAACAAATCCCTTCACCAAGGAAATCCCATGGCCGATCTTTCCGCCTTCCCCATCACCAAGAAATGGCCCGCCAAAGATCCGAGCGTGCTGCAACTCTATTCGGCACCGACGCCGAACGGCGTGAAGGTATCGATCATGCTGGAAGAGATCGGCCTTCCTTACGAACCGCATTTCGTCAACATCGGTGAGAACGAGACCTGGGGGCCGGAATTCCTGTCCTTGAACCCGAACGGCAAGATCCCGGCGATCATCGATCCCAATGGTCCGGGCGACAAGCCGCTCGTCCTCTTCGAATCCGGCGCGATCCTCCTCTACCTTGCCGAAAAGACCGGCAAGCTCCTGCCGACCGACCCGGCGAAACGTTATGAGACGATCCAGTGGGTGTTCTTCCAGATGGCAGGCCTCGGGCCGATGTTCGGCCAGCTCGGCTTCTTTCACAAGTTTGCCGGCAAGGACATCGAGGACAAGCGTCCGCGCGACCGTTACGTCAAGGAATCGCATCGCCTGATCCGGGTGATCGAAAGCAGGCTCGAAGGCCGTGACTGGATCATGGGCGACGAATACACGATCGCCGACATTTCGATGCTCGGCTGGGTGCGCAACCTGATCGGCTTCTACGGCGCCGGGGAACTCGTCGAATACGGTGAGTTGAAGCGCGTCCCGCAATGGCTGGAGCGTGGCCTTGCCCGCCCGGCGGTGCAGCGTGGTCTCGAAATACCGAAGCGGCCCTGACCAGAGGTCGCAGCAACGATACGTGACGAGGAAACGGAGTTTCACATGCCCAAGCCCAATCTCCCGATCGAAGGCGGATGCCGCTGCGGACAGGTTCGCCTGAGGATCAGCGCGCAGCCGATCCTCACCATGGCCTGCCACTGCACCGGCTGCCAGAAGATGAGCGCCAGCGCCTATTCGCTTTCAGCCGCTATTCCCGCGGAAGGTTTCGAGGTCATCCAGGGCGAGCCGGTGATCGGCGGCCTGCATGGGCCCGACGCCCACCACTACCATTGCCCGCACTGCAAGAGCTGGATGTTTACCCGTCCGGAGGGCATGGACTGGTTCGTCAACCTCAGGCCCACCATGCTCGACGATGTGCAATGGTTTTCGCCCTTCATCGAGACCTACACGTCCGAAAGGCTCCCCTGGGCGGCCACCCCTGCAGTCCACTCCTACGAGAAGTTTCCGCCCTTCGAAGACTATGAGGGGCTGGTGAAGGAATTCGCGGGACAGAACTAAAATTCTTTTTTTGCCTTGTCGGAATTTCCTTCTCTTCCTCGTCCTATGGCCGGTTCGATCGGAACCGGTCATAGAAAAGGAGAGAATTTCCATGGATGCGACGACCGAAACCGCCAATGCCCAGATCCAGCCGCCCGTTCGCGGCGGGCTGGTCGCCTATCTCCAGGTGGACGGCGCGATGAAGGCGGCGGAATTTTACCAAAAGGCATTCGGCGCCACGATCGAGGCCTTCCATCCGCTCGACGAAAAAGGCCGGACGATGCACGTCCACCTCTATCTCAACGGCAGCTCCCTCATGCTCGGCGACGCCTATCCGGACTACGGCCATCCGTTGGAAAAGCCGGCCGCCTTCACCATGATGCTGCCCTTGTCGAGCGACGCCATCGATTTCTGGTGGAAGCGGGCCGTCGATGCCGGGCTCGAGGTCGTCACGGACCTGCAGGTCATGTTCTGGGGCGACCGTTACGGCCAGCTCCGCGATCCGTTCGGTGTTTCCTGGGCGATGAACGCACCGGTGAAATAACCAACCGGACTCAGATCACTTCACGCAGCGAAAGCCCCTGATGCGGCTGTTTCCGGCCGCATCGCCTGATTTGGAGGGACGCCGTACACGCGGGCATCAACCCTTTGTGACCGCGACCATCACCAGTTTGACACAGATATTAACCTTTCAATAACCCATCGAAACTTGAATGACGCCGTCCTGAATGAGGCCCATCTCCCGGGTCTTTTTGCTGTTGTGGAGATATCATGCAGATCACGCCCCTCGCCCTTGCTCTTTCCTTCGCCTTCGCTTCGACAGCAGCCGCTGCCCAACCGACCCGGGTCGCACAGTTCGACGCCTGGGGCGTCTATTCCTACGCGGATGGCGGCCAGACGACCTGCTATGCGCTCTCCGTCCCGGTGACATCGAAACCCTCCAATGTGGACCATGGCGACAACTTCTTTCTGCTCGCCCCTCAAGGATCATCGGGTTACACGCCCCAGGCCATCATGGGATATCCGTTGAGGGAAGGCTCGGAAGTCAGCGTGAGCGTCGGCAATGATACCTTCCGCCTCGCGCCGAAGGACAATATCGCCTGGGTGCGCGACCAGAGCCGCGAGCCGGTTCTCGTCGATGCCATGCGCGGCGGAAGCGACATGACGCTTGAAGCGATCTCCCGCCGCGGCACCAATACGAGCTATTCCTATTCGCTTCGCGGCGTGACGGCCGCTCTCCAGGAAGTCCGCAAGTGCCGTTGACTGGCGCATGAGACGGTTCAGCACCGGTTGCCTCCTGCCCTCGTCCCTGCTTTCCATGTGCCTCATCCTTGGCCTTGCCGCACATGAGGCGCATGCGGATCGGGATGCGACCGCCGCCAACCTTGTGGCGGGGTTCAGGAAAGGCCGCGAAACGGGATTCCCGATCCCGCGCTTCGTATCCCTGAAAGCTTCCAGGGCGCATATGCGCGTCGGTCCTTCCACCGATTATGCGACGGTCTGGATCTATTCGGCCCGCGGCCTGCCCGTGGAAATTACCGAGGAATACGGAAACTGGCGGCGCATCCGGGATCCGGACGGAGTGACAGGATGGATGTTCGCCCCTTTACTCTCGAGCCGCCGCACAGCCGTCGTCGGTCCGTGGATAAAGCAGCCCATCCCGCTGCGATCCGCTCCGTCGCGAAACGCTCGCATAATCGCCCGCCTGTCTGCTGAAGTCCGGCTCGACCTTGACCACTGCGACGGAAGCTGGTGCGAAGTCTCGCTGCAGAAGCAACGCCTGAGCGGCTTTGTCGAACAGGGTTCGCTCTGGGGTGTTTATCCCGGTGAGACGATCGAATAGTGCAGAAAGCCTACTGCACGACGAAGCAGTTCATCGCTTTCGACTGCAGAACCGAGCAGGCCTGCGTGGCCGCCGTTCGGTCGGCGAAACCGACGAAGCGGGCGCGGAAGAACTCCTTGCCGCTATCTGCATAACTCTCGACGCTCGGCGCTATCTGACCGAAATCAGCCGAAAGCAGCGGCAGTGCCTTTTCGAGCAGGGCGGAGGCCGCCTCCCGGCTGCCGGCCGCGGCGATCTGGATGCGCCAGAGCGGTCCCATGGATTCCCGCGGCGTCGCGGAGAGACTGGCGATCGAAGCCCTGGCCGGCGGAGCACCAAGGGTGATCTCCTTCGGCGGAGTGGCGAACGCGAGCGGAACAGTACCTTCCGCCGGCCGCTTCTGGGTCTCGAAAGCCACGAGACCACCGGGAGCCGTACCGGTTCCCGGTACATACTGATCGAGAAGCTCCGCCATCCGGTCGTCGCGCTTGCGCGCGGTCTTGCCTCCGAGGACGACGCCGATCACCCGTCTTCCGTTGACGTTCACGGCGCTCGCGATGTTGAAACCGGATGCGCCGATATAACCGGTCTTGATTCCATCCATCCCCGGATAGCGGTACATCAGGTTGTTGTGGCCAGAGATCTTCTTGCCGCGGAACTCGAAGGATCGCAGCGAAAACAGTTGATATTCCTTGGGGAAATCCCGGATGAGCGCCAGCGCCAGCATCGCCATGTCGCGCGCCGTCGTCACCTGCGTCTTGTCCGGCAGGCCGGAGGCATTGCGGAACACCGTCCGTCTCATGCCGAGCGCGCGGGCTTTCTTCGTCATCATCTCTCCGAAACGCGCTTCCGACCCGCCGAGATGATCGGCCATCGCCGCGGCCGCGTCATTGGCCGAGCGCACCGCCATGGCAAGGACCGCTTCGCGAACCGTGATCGTCTGGCCAGCCGGCACGCCGAGCTTGAACGGGACCTTGCGCGCTGCATTCGGCGTCATGACGATCTCCTCATTCCACGAGAGACGCCGGTCGCGCAGCGCTTCGAAGGTCATGTAGAGCGTCATCATCTTGGTCAGCGATGCCGGGTGATTGATGACGTCCGAATTCTCCGACGCCAGAACTTTGCCGCTCCTCGCATCGTAGATAAAATGCGCGTAGCCCGCCTCGGCCGCCCGAACGGTGCCAAGGAAGATGACAGCCAGGGACAGGAGTGTCAAAACCCGCCGGATCCGAAACATCTCTCACCCTCTCCAATTTACCGCGAAGAATATGACAAGGAAGGTGGTGCGAAAATGACGCCGCTTGAATTTAATTCAAGTTTTCGCCCGATAGTTAATCAAGCTTAAAGAATCAGCCTTCGACCAGCGTCCGTCTCACCGCGTCCTTCCAGCCGCGAATCTTCGTTGCACGCGTCTTTTCGTCCATTTCCGGTTCGAATCGTCGCGACCGCGCCCAGCTCTTTGCGAAAGCCTGTTTATCCGGCCAGACACCTGCCCTCGAACCCGCAAGCCATGCCGCGCCGAGCGCAGTGGTTTCAAGGATGGTCGGACGATCGACCGGCGCATCGAGCAGGTCGGACAGCCGCTGCATCGTCCAGTCCGAGGCGACCATGCCACCATCGACGCGCAACACTGTCGCCCCGTCGAAGGAGCGCCAGTCCTTCTGCATCGCATCGAGCAGGTCACGGGTCTGGTAGCAGACGGCTTCCAGCGCCGCACGGGAGAGTTCGGCCGGGCCGGTCGCCCGCGTCAAGCCGAAGATCGCGCCCCGCGCCTCCGCGTCCCAATAGGGGGCGCCAAGCCCGGTGAAGGCCGGCACGAGATAGACGTCCTGAAGCGGATCGGCCTCGGCGGCCAGGTCGCCCGACTGGGAAGCCTTTTCGATGACGCCAAGCCCGTCGCGCAGCCATTGCACGGCGGCGCCGGCGATGAAGATCGAGCCCTCCAGCGCGTAGGTCGTCTCACCGTCGAGGCGGTAGGCGATCGTCGTGAGCAGCCGGTTCTTCGAGCGCACCAGGTCCACCCCGGTATTGAGCACCGCAAAGCACCCGGTGCCGTAAGTGGATTTCATCATGCCCGGTTCGAAACAGGCCTGCCCGATGGTCGCCGCCTGCTGGTCACCCGCAACGCCGAGAATCGGGATCGCCGCGCCGAACAGGCTTTCGTCGGTGATACCGAAGTCGTCGGCGCAGTCCTTGACCTCCGGCAGCATGGCGACCGGGATGCGCAGGATTTCGAGCAGGTCTTCGTCCCAACGATTGTCGGCGATGTTGTAGATCAGCGTACGCGACGCGTTGGTCGCATCGGTGACGAAGCTGCGGCCGCCGGTGAGGCGCCAGATGAGGAACGTATCGATCGTGCCGAAGCAGAGTTCGCCCTTGGCAGCCCGCGCCCGCGTGCCCTTCACATTGGCAAGCATCCAGGAGAGCTTGGTGCCGGAGAAATAAGGGTCGAGCAGCAGACCGGTGCGGCGGGTGAAGAGCTTTTCCAGGCCCTGCCGCTTCAGCTTCTCGCAATAGCTTGCAGTGCGGCGATCCTGCCAGACGATGGCATTGTGGATCGGCTTGCCGGTCTCGCGCTCCCAGACGACGACGGTCTCGCGCTGATTGGTGATGCCGATCGCGGCGATGTCCTTGGCCTCGACACGTGCTTCCTTGAACGCTTGGCCGACAGTCCAAAGCACGCTTTCCCAGATTTCCTCCGGATCGTGCTCCACCCAGCCGGATTTCGGGAATATCTGGGTGAATTCCTTCTGGCCGATGCCGGCGATCTTCATGTCGCCGTCGAAAACGATCGCCCGCGTCGAGGTCGTTCCCTGATCGATCGCCAGAACATAACCCGCCATGCCAATCCTCCCTGAGCCATGCGAAATTCCTTGGCTCAGGGTTTGAACAGAAGGCGCCGCAGACTGTCAAACGAAAACGCTGGCGCTTGGCTCGGCCAATGCCGCGAAAATAAGCGTGTTCACTCCTGTCCGTTAAAGGCCCGTTCCAGGGTCGCGATATCGAGCTTGACCATCTTGAGCATGGCTTCTGTGGTGCGCCTGGCCTTTTCCCGGTCGGGATCGGCGGTCATGTCGGCAAGCACGCGTGGCAGGATCTGCCAGGACAGGCCCCAGCGGTCCTTCAGCCATCCGCACTGCGCCGCCGTGCCGCCATTGTCGAGAAACGCATTCCAGACGCGATCGATCTCCTCCTGGGTGTCGAATTCCACGCCGATGGAAAAGGCGTGATTGAACCGGTCCATGGCGCCGGCTTCGAAAGCCAGGAAATTCTGCCCGCCCAGTGTAAACTCTATGATGATGACGCTGCCGGGCGGCCCGCTGTAAGTCTCCGCCGCCAGAGACGTCGTCCGATTGATGCCGGAATTCGGAATAATCGACGTGTAGAAGTCGACGGCCTTGGTGACCTCTTTCTCGAACCAAAGATTTGAAACGACTCGAGTCATGTGTCTCTCCTTCGTGTAGTGACCGCATCTTGCCGTCAAAGGACGACCGAGCTTCGCCCTTTCCGACAACATGACGCCGGGCGACGGCAAATTTTCAGGCCCGATTGCCATTCAGGCCGATTTGCGCATAACCTGCCCTTCGTTGCGGCGCACAAGAACGCCGCAGTTTCAGGGAGATATCGGCATGACCAGAACCGTCGTCGTCACCGGCTCAACGAGCGGCATCGGGCTCGGCATCGCGAAGGCATTCGCGACCGAGGGCGCCAATGTCGTCATCAACGGTTTCGGGCCGGCGGACGAGATCGAGGCGACGCGCAAGCAACTCGACGGCTTGGGCGGCGGCACGGTCCTCTATCACGGCGCCGACATGACCAAACCCGCAGAGATCGAGGATCTGATCGCCTCGGCGGTGAAGAATTTCGGCACCGTCGACGTGCTCGTCAACAATGCGGGCATCCAGCACGTGGCGAAGATCGAGGAGTTCCCGCCGGAAAAATGGGACCAGTTGATCGCCATCCTGCTGTCCTCTGCCTTCCATACCATGCGCCACACGATCCCGCTGATGAAGAAAGCAGGCCCGGGGCGCCCAGGGGGCCGCATCATCAACATCGCCTCCGCGCACGGGCTGGTCGCCTCGCCGTTCAAGGCCGCCTATGTCGCAGCCAAGCACGGTATCATGGGTTTGACGAAGACGGCGGCGCTGGAGCTTGCGCAGTCGGGGATTACCGTCAACGCCATCTGCCCCGGTTTCGTCTGGACGCCACTGGTGGAAAAGCAGATCCCGGATCAGGCCCGCGAGAAGGGCATCAGCGAGGACGAGGTGAAGGATCAGATCATGCTGCGGTTGCAGGCGACGAAGGAATTCGTCGGCATCGAGGAAGTGGCGGCCACCGCGCTCTATCTCGCAAGCGATGCGGCACGGAGCATAACCGGCACGCATATATCCATCGACGGCGGCTGGACGGCGCAGTAATATGGCCGGTTGGAACCCTGTCGAGATCAACCTGGAGCCGGCAACGGCGGACGAAGGAGACAAATGCACGAAGCCATCCGCTTCATCCTGAACGGAGAAGACGTCACCCTTGGAGATTTCGGGCCGACAGAGACCCTTCTCGATTATTTGCGCCTGAGGCGGCGGCTGACGGGAACCAAGGAAGGCTGTGCCGAAGGCGACTGCGGCGCCTGCACGGTGCTGGTCGGACGACTGACGGAACTGGGCCTGCGCTACGAAAGCGTCAATGCCTGCATCCGTTTCCTGGGCTCCCTGCACGGCACGCACGTGGTAACCGTCGAGCATCTCGCCGGCGATGACGGCACGCTGCATCCCGTCCAGCAGGCCATGGTCGATTGCCACGGCTCGCAATGCGGCTTCTGTACCCCCGGCTTCGTGATGTCGCTCTATGGCCTCTGGCTCTCCAACGTCGCCCCGACGCGGGCCGATATCGAAAGCGCGCTGCAGGGCAATCTCTGTCGCTGCACCGGTTACGAGCCGATCGTGAAGGCCGCCGAACAGGTTTCAGCAAGCCGGCCGAGCGCACTCTTCGACCCGCTGGAACGCGACCGTACCGAAATCATGGCGAAACTCTGGTCGATCCGTTCCGAGATGGAGACGATCGTGGTGAAGAAGGACGGCGCGCATTCGATCGTGCCGGCTTCGGTCTCTGCCCTGACGGATATCCTGGCCGAAGAGCCGGACGCGACGATCGTTGCAGGCGCCACCGATGTCGGCCTGTGGGTCACCAAGCAGATGCGGCATCTCGACCCTGTGATCTTCATCAATCACCTCACCGAACTCCAGTCGATCGCCTCGGACGAGACCGGCATCGCCATCGGCGCCGGCGTGAGCTATACTCAGGCCCTCGATGCGCTCTCGGATGAACTGCCCCCCCTCGGCCGACTGATCGACCGGATCGGCGGACAGCAGGTGCGCAACATGGGCACGATTGGCGGCAATATCGCCAACGGTTCTCCGATCGGCGACACGCCGCCCGCGCTGATCGTCCTGGGCGCCGAACTGACGCTCCGCACTCACGCCGGCCGGCGCACCATCCCGCTCGAGGACTTTTTTCTGGCCTATGGAAAACAGGACCGGCTGCCGGGCGAATTCGTCGAGAAGGTCTTCGTACCGCGCCCGGCCGAAGACGACCATTTCGCCGTCTACAAGGTCTCCAAGCGCCGCGACGAGGATATCTCCGCGCTCTGCGGCGCCTTCAGCCTGACGCTCGACGGCGACGGCAAGGTTGAAAACATCCGCATCGCCTTCGGCGGCATGGCGGCCACCCCGAAACGGGCGAGGCATGTGGAGGACGCGCTTCTCGGCAAGACCTGGAGCTGGGGCGTCATCTCGGCAGTGCGTGATCTTTTCGACGAAGACTATACACCGCTCACGGACTGGCGGGCGACGGCGGCATATCGCAGCCTCGCAGCCAAGAATCTGCTTACCCGCTTCTTCCTGGAAACCGCCGGCCAGCCCCAGGAACTGCGCCGCTTCGAACTGGAGGAGGCGTAATGATGGACAAGTCGACCTTCGAGACCAAATCCGTCATCAACGGCCCGATGCATGCGGCGCTGAAACATGACTCCGCGCATAAACATGTCACCGGAAGTGCCGAATATATCGATGATATTCCGGAGCCTGCGGGCACGCTGCACGGCGGCCTCGGTCTCTCCGACCGGGCGCATGCGGAAATCGTCTCGATCGACCTTTCCGCCGTGAAGGCCGCACCGGGTGTCGTCTGGGTGATGACGGCGGAAGACATCCCGGGCTTCAACGACGTCGCCTCCACTGGCCAGCATGACGAGCCGCTGCTTGCCACGGCCGAGGTGCAGTTCCACGGCCAGCCGATCTTTGCGGTCATCGCGGAGACACGCGACCAGGCCCGCCGGGCCGCAAAGCTTGCCCATATCGAATATCGCGACCTGCCGCACTGGACCGATATCGACACCGCCCGCGCGAACAACGCGCCAAACGTCATCGAACCGATGACGCTGAAACGTGGCGAGCCGGAAACGGAGATCGAGAAGGCGCCGCTGCGTGTCCAGGGTCACATGTATATCGGCGGCCAGGAACATTTTTACCTGGAAAGCCATATCGCCATGGCGATACCCGGCGAAGACGACGAAGTGACCGTCTGGTCCTCCACCCAGCACCCGAGCGAGGTGCAGCACATGGTGGCGCATGTTTTGGGCGTCGCCAACAATGCCGTGACCGTGCAGACCCGGCGCATGGGCGGCGGTTTCGGCGGCAAGGAAACGCAGGGAAACCAGTTTGCCGCCCTTGCGGCAGTCGCCGCCAGGAAACTGAAGCGGGCGGTGAAATTCCGTCCCGACCGCGACGAGGATATGTCGATCACCGGCAAGCGGCACGATTTCCGCGTCGACTATGACGTCGCCTTCAGCGAGGAGGGCCTGATCCACGCGGTCGACGCCACCTACGCGGCACGTTGCGGCTTTTCCGCCGATCTCTCCGGCCCCGTGACCGACCGCGCCCTCTTCCACGCGGATTCCAGCTACTATTATCCGCATGTTCGCCTCACCTCGCAGCCCCTCAAGACCCACACCGTCTCCAATACCGCGTTTCGCGGTTTCGGCGGCCCGCAGGGCATGGTCGGCGGCGAGCGGATCATCGAGGAGATCGCCTATGCCGTCGGCAAGGACCCGCTCGAGATCCGCAAACTGAATTTCTACGGCCTCCGGGGTTCCGGGCGGACGGTGACGCCCTACCACCAGGAGGTCGAAGACAACATTGTCGCCCGCATTGTCGAGGAGCTGGAGGCCTCCTCGGATTATCAGGCCCGGCGCCAGGCAATCCTCGAATTCAATGAAAACAGTCCGGTGATCCGCAGGGGCATTGCGCTGACGCCGGTGAAATTCGGCATCTCGTTCACCATGACCGCCTATAACCAGGCGGGCGCGCTGGTGCATATCTATCAGGACGGTTCGATCCATCTGAACCATGGCGGAACCGAAATGGGCCAGGGCCTCTACACCAAGGTGGCCCAGGTGGTGGCGAACACGTTCCAGGTCGATATCGACCGGGTGAAGATCACAGCGACGACGACCGGCAAGGTACCGAACACCTCGGCCACAGCCGCCTCCTCCGGCTCGGATCTCAACGGCATGGCCGCCTATGATGCAGCGCGCCAGTTGAAGGAACGGCTGATCCAGTTCGCCGTGCGGCAATGGAAAGTGGCGCGCGAAAAGATCGAGTTCCTTCCGAACCGTGTGCGGATCGGCAGCGAGATCGTTCCCTTCGATACGCTCGTCCGGGCGGCCTATTACGACCGCGTACAGCTTTCCGCCACGGGCTTCTACAAGACGCCCAAGATTCACTGGGACCGCCAGGCCGGGCGCGGCCGGCCTTTCTACTATTTCGCTTACGGCGCTGCAGCTTCGGAAGTGTCGGTCGACACGCTGACCGGCGAATATCTCGTCGAGCGTACCAACATCCTCCATGACGTCGGCAAGTCCTTGAACCCGGCGATCGATATCGGCCAGATCGAGGGCGGATTCATACAGGGCATGGGCTGGCTGACGACCGAGGAACTGTGGTGGGATGCAAGGGGGCGGCTCAGGACCCATGCGCCATCGACCTACAAGATCCCGCTCGCCTCCGACCGGCCGAAGGTCTTCAACGTGAAGCTCGCCGAGTGGTCGGAAAATGCCGAACCGACGATCGGCCGCTCCAAGGCGGTCGGCGAACCGCCCTTCATGCTGGCGATCTCGGTCTTCGAGGCGATCTCCATGGCGGTGGCAAGCGTCGTTGACTATTCCGTCTGCCCGCGCCTCGACGCACCGGCCACGCCCGAGCGCGTGCTGATGGCGGTTGAACGGTTAAAGGCGATGGGGTGAGACGCAAATCTTGCTGATCCGGACCGAACTCCCCAGCGACGAAGACGCGATCCACGAGCTGACGGCGACAGCTTTCGCACCGATGCCATACAGCAACGGATCGGAGGCTCCGATCATTCGCGCGCTGCGCAGTTCGGGTGACCTCACTTTCTCTCTGGTTGCCGAAGAGGATGGCGTGGTCATAGGCCATGTCGCCTTCTCGCCGGTCACGATCGACGGTGTCCATGGGGGTTGGTTTGGTCTTGGCCCGATATCCGTGCAGCCGGAAAGACAGCACCAGGGCATCGGAAAGGCACTCATCAGTGACGGATTGAAGAGGTTGAAGGAGCGCGGTGCGGCTGGTTGCGCTTTGATTGGCAATCCCGAAGTCTATCGGGGGTCCGGTTTTGAGAGTGATCGCCTGCTCTCCTACGGCGATCTGGATCGCCGCTACGTGCAGCGGATAGTGTTCTCTGGCCCATCGCCGCGCGGTGTACTAAAATTTGCCGATGCATTCGAGGCAGGCGCCGATCAGCCTGGTTCGTAAGCTTTATTTGGGAATCCGGCTCAACCATGCATGACCTCCCCCTCCCCATTTTCATCGCCACCCACCCCGGCGCGATCTTGGTCGAGGTCACGGAGACGAAGGGTTCGACGCCGCGGGAGGTGGGTGCCTTCATGCTGGTGGCGGAGACGGCAATCTGGGGGACGATCGGCGGCGGGCAGTTCGAATACATGGCGATCGACAATGCCCGCGCGATGCTGTCGGGTGGCGGCGAAACGATGATGGACATCCCGCTCGGCCCGGAGATCGGTCAATGTTGCGGCGGTCGCACGCGGCTGATCTTCACCCCGATGACGCCGGCGCTCGCCGAAAAGCTGGAAAGCCGCATGAAAAATGAAGAGGAAGAGCGCCCCGCGGTTTATCTCTTCGGTGCCGGCCATGTCGGCCAGGCGCTTGCCAGGGCACTGGCGCCGTTGCCTTTCGCGATCACCGTGGTCGAGACACGCGCGGAGGCGCTGGAGGATCTGGCGGGACACGCGGAAAAACACCTGACGGCCGTGCCGGAAGCGCTCGTGGCCCGGATTCCGGCTGGTGGTGCCGCGGTCATCCTCACCCACGACCACGCACTGGATTTCCTGATCGCCAAAGAAGCGCTTGCCAGATCCGACCTCGCCTATGTCGGCATGATCGGCTCGGCCACCAAGCGCGCCACGTTTGCGAACTGGCTGAAGCGGGAGGGCGGCGACGAAAAAATGCTCTCCCGCCTCGTCCTGCCGATTGGCGGCTCCACGGTCAGGGACAAGCGGCCGGCGGTGATTGCCGCATTGGTAGCCGCCGAATTGCTGGAAACCTGCGCTGCCCGAGAAAAGCAGGGTTCAAAGCGGCAGGTCCCGAACGCATGATCGGCGCTTCGCCTCCCAGAAGGCCTCGGCGCGGTCGGACGGCAAGGCTTCGCCGAGCCCGACATCCGGCCGCAGCTCGACCGGCAGCTTAGGCACGCGCCAGAGGCCGGGCCTGACGAGATGACGAAGGTAACGGCGGAAGGTGCGCCAGGCGCCGCCCGGACGGATGGGTTGTAAGGACACGGACTGAGCCTGTGTGGACAGCATGGTCGCTCCACATCGATAAAACTGTGTTGTTGGATCGGCTGAGGAATGCGCCGGATTGCCGGCGAATTCCAATTCAAATACAGTGGCTCGCGATCAAGAGAACTTATGATGAAGCTGTCGCGCCGCTTTCCGCTGAATGCACTCCGGGTTTTCGAGGCGGTCGCGCGCCTGGAAAACTTCACCCGTGCCGCGGAAGAGCTCGGCATGACCCAGACGGCGGTGAGCTACCAGATCAAGCTCCTGGAAGATTATCTCGGCGACGCGGTCTTTCTGCGCAAACCGCGTGCTCTTCAGCTGACCGATACCGGCACGCGGCTGCTCCCGAAGGTGGCGGAGGCATTCGACCTGTTGGGCGATGCAGTTCAAACAGCACGCCATGCGGCTGAGGAGACCCTGGAGATCCACTCGCCGCCGACCTTTGCCTCGCAATGGCTCTCGCTCCGTCTCGGTGCCTTTCGCGCAGCCCATCCGCAGATCTCGGTACGGCTCCTGCGCAACATGGCAAACGAGCACACGGCGTTCTCCGATATTGCCATCCAGATCGCGGCGGAGCCTCCGAGGGGGATGATCTGCCATCCACTTCTGCGCCTGAATTTCGCACCCATGCTGGCGCCGCGGCTGGCGGAAAGCATTGGCGGCATCAGCCAGCCTGCGGACCTTCTGAAGCTGCCCTGGATTTCCGAGATCGGCGGCTGCTGGCTTGACTGGTTCGAAGCCGCCAACATCGACCCCGCGCCGATCAAGCCGTCCAGCCTCGACGCTTTGGGCGCGCTCGATCTGGAGGCGAAGGCCGCGATATCGGGTCATGGCGTGGCGATGCTCACGCCCTTTTTCTTCAGGGACGACCTGGCGACAGGACGATTGGTCCAGCCGTTCGGCCTTTCTGTCTGCGACGAGAAGACCTACTGGCTCACCTATCCGCAGGCCCGGCGAAATTCCGCGAAGATCAAGGCTTTCCATGCGTGGATCGCCGAAACCCTCTCGAACGATCTCGCTTCTGACGGTGCCGGGGCAATCGTCGCAGCGTAGCACTATAGTGTCGGCGGTCGTTCCATCGGCCACCATTGCTCGCGGCGTTCGCACCTCGGCAATGTCTGTCGGGAGGGGCGCCCGTCCATGATGCCGATGTCCCGGAGCTGCTGCTCCGTCATTTCCTCTTTCTCGACGCGGTTTCTCCGAGCCCGCTCGCTACGGAACGGAATGTCAAAGTGGTCGCTCAGGCTCCACAAGCGCGCAAAAAGTGCAGGCATACCATGGGTCATGGCTCCTTCTCCTCCGGTTCTCACCGGTATTCGATTGATGACTATGAAAGCAGGATGCGCCGGATTATGCTGGTTTTCCAACGAAGATTTCGTCTGCATAGATCAAGAGAGCTTATCCATGAAAATGTCGAAGCAGTTTCCTTTGAATGCACTGCGCGCGTTCGAGGCGGCTGCCCGGCTGATGAGCTTTACCAGGGCGGGAGAGGAACTGGGGCTGACGCAGACGGCGGTGAGCTACCAGATCAAGCTTCTGGAGGACACGATCGGTGAGCCGCTTTTTCTGCGCCGGCCGCGGCAGGTGACGCTGACGGAATCCGGCGAGCGGCTGGCCCCGAGGATCACCGAAGCTTTCGGTATCATGAGCGAGGCGATCACCAGCCTCAGGGACACATCGGAAGGCACGCTGATCATCCATTCGACCGCGACTTTTGCTGCACGCTGGCTGGCGCGACATCTGGGAACGTTCCAGTTGGAAAATCCCGGTATCGCGGTCAGACTCGAGACGTCACACGAGATGATCGATTTCGCGAGAACCGAAGCCGACGTGGCAATCCGCACCGGCAAGGGCGATTGGCCGGGCCTGAGGTCGCATTCCCTGATGAAGAGCCATTTCACGCCGATGCTGAGCCCGGAGCTTGCGGCGACGATCGGAGGGGTAAGGACGCCAGAGGATCTGCTGAAGCTCAGGATCATCGATCCCGGCGATCCCTGGTGGCGCATCTGGTTTACGGCGGCTGGCATGCCGGATGTCGATCTCGGCGGCCGTCCCAGCAGCAAGTTCGGCGCGCAGGCCTTCGAGGCGGCAGCAGCGATCGCCGGCCATGGCGTCGCCATTCTCAAACCTGAATTCTACACCGACGATGTGGCGCTCGGCAGACTGATCCAGCCGTTCGATCTGTTGAGTGATGACGGAACCGACTACTGGCTCGTCTATCCGCAAACCCGCAGGAACTCCCGGAAAATCCGCGCCTTCCGCGATTTCATGCGAAAGACCATGCCGACCTTCAGGGACTAGCAGTCAGTTTTTCTCCAGCGCAATTTCCGGATGCAAACCGCGTCACACTCGCAAATTCGCCCTTTCAGTAACTCATGTCGGGCGCATAGAAGCAGCGCAATGTGTCCTCGGTCGGATAAAGGCAGAGGTGATATTCTTCGTCTTTGCTGCGCCGCGCCTGGCTCTGGGGAAGCGTGAAATGATGCGGCCTTGTAATCAGCCTATGGTCTCCCGGTCCGAGGGAGATTTCATAACCGCCCTTGATGATCTTGACATTTTTCGTCGAGATCATCTGGCAGTCCCCGGTATGATTGTCTCCGTTGCAGCAGAAACCGTCGTATTTCCAGGCCACGCCCTTCGGGCTATGTGCCTCGTGGGCCGCTGCCGATCCGGCATATACACAAGACACAAACGCAATCACCATACCCATCAGAATACCACGCATGAGCTTAGTCTCCGTTGATGAATGCCATCCCCGGCGAGAGCCCTTCACGCAATACCCGGACACCGCCGGTTGACTTGCATCCGCTAAGTTACGTGAGTCGCCTTAGCCGGCTAACCCCCAAATTTTGCAATGCACAATTTAGTACATTCGACAATTGTGAACTTCTGAGGGCGTGCGCGATGAACTCCTATTCGCCCTGTCAAGTTCCGCTATGAAACAAAAAGTTCCGGGCGATAATCGCTTCCCTCTCACCCATTTTTCTCGCAAAGTGACGAGTCGGGGGGCAAAAAGGGGAAGACTGAATGTATGAGTATGCCGTCGCTTGGGAATGGCTGAGTTTCGCCGCCCGCTGGTTTCACGTCATCACGGGGATCGCCTGGATCGGCTCCTCCTTCTATTTCATCGCACTCGATCTCGGGCTCGTGAAGCGGCCGCATCTGCCGGCGGGAGTGCATGGCGAGGAATGGCAGGTGCATGGCGGTGGCTTCTACCACGTCCAGAAATATCTGGTGGCGCCGGCCGAGATGCCCGAGCACCTGACGTGGTTCAAATACGAGAGCTACTTCACCTGGCTCTCCGGCTTCCTGATGCTCTGCATCGTCTATTACGGCGGCGCCGACCTCTTCCTGATCGACCGGACGGTGATGGATCTCGCGCCCTGGCAGGCGATCGTCATTTCGCTGGCGTCGCTGGCGGTCGGCTGGATCATCTATGACCAGCTCTGCAAATCACCGATCGGGAAGAACACCTGGGGCCTGATGGCGGTGCTCTATGTCGTACTGGTCGCCATGGCCTGGGGCTATACGCAGGTCTTCACCGGCCGCGCCGCCTTCCTTCATCTCGGCGCCTTCACGGCGACGATCATGTCGGCCAACGTCTTCTTCATCATCATCCCGAACCAGAAGGTCGTGGTGGCGGACCTGATCGCCGGCCGCACGCCGGACCCGAAATATGGCGTGATCGCCAAGCAGCGCTCGCTCCACAACAACTACCTGACGCTGCCCGTCATCTTCTTCATGCTGTCGAACCACTATCCGCTGGCCTTTGCGACCGCATTCAACTGGGTGATCGCAGCACTCGTCTTCCTGATGGGCGTGACGATAAGGCACTGGTTCAACACGACCCATGCGCGGAAGGGCAAGCCGACCTGGACCTGGCTGGTGACGGTGATCCTCTTCATCGCAATCATCTGGCTCTCGACTGTACCCAAAGTGCTGACCGGCGAGACGGAAACTTCGATGACGCCCCCCATGACGACCATCGAACAGAGATTTGCGTCCAATGCCCATTTCGGTGCTGCCCGCGATGTCGTGCAGGCGCGATGTTCCATGTGTCATGCGGCCGAACCCGTCTGGGAGGGCATCAATTTCACGCCGAAATCCGTGAAGCTCGAAACCGACCGGGAGATTGCCGCCCACGCACGGGAAATCTATATCCAGGCAGGCCGGAGCCACGCCATGCCGCCCGGCAATGTCACCGATATTTCGCCGGAGGAGCGGAAGCTCATCACGGCCTGGTACGAAAGCGCGATATCCGAATGACCGAAAAGCTGATCCGCGGGCGGCTCATCTCCTTCAAGCGGGCACCGCTCAGCCTCACCGACACGGAGAGCTATGCATATGAGCACGACGGCGCTCTGCTGGTCACGGATGGCAGGATTATAGCCTTCGGCGATTATGCTGCGGTGAAGCCCAAGGCACCTGAAGGCATCGAGGAGATCGACCATCGGCCGCATCTCATCCTGCCGGGTTTCATCGACATGCACCTGCATTTTCCGCAGATGCAGGTGATCGCCTCCTACGCCGCAAACCTGCTCGAATGGCTGAACACCTATACTTTCCCGGAGGAGTGCCGGTTCGTGGAAACCGACCACGCGGCACGGATCGCAACCCATTTCTACGATGAACTCATCCGCCATGGCACGACGACGGCCGTCGCCTATTGCTCGGTCCATAAAACCTCAGCGGACGCCTTCTTCGCTGAAGCGTTGAAGCGCGGCATGTGCATGGTCGGCGGCAAGGTCATGATGGACCGCAACGCCCCTCAGGGCCTGCTCGACACGCCCGAGATGGGTTATGACGAGACTCGGACTGTGATCGCCGACTGGCACGGCAAGGGGCGAAACCACGTGGCGATCACGCCGCGTTTCGCGATCACCTCGACGCCGGCACAGATGAAGGCGGCACAGGCGCTGGCCGAAGAATTTCCGGACCTTCACATCCAGACGCATCTTTCCGAGAACCACGACGAGATTCGCTATACCCTGGAACTCTATCCGCAGGCGAAGGACTATACGGACGTCTACGCCCATTACGGATTGCTTGGGCCGAAAACGCTGCTCGGCCATGCGATCCACCTCTCCGAGCGCGAAGCGGATGCGCTGTCTGAGGCCGGCGCGGTGGCGGTCCACTGCCCGACCTCGAACCTCTTCCTCGGCTCCGGCCTCTTTCCCATGAAGGCGCTGATGCGGCGCGAAAAGCCGGTGCGTGCGGCGGTGGCGACCGATATCGGCGGCGGGTCGAGCTATTCGATGCTGCGAACGATGGACGAGGCTTACAAGATCCAGCAGTTGCTTGGCGAACGCCTCAATCCGCTGGAAAGCTTCTACCTGATGACCCGCGGCAACGCAGAGGCGCTGTCCATGGTGGGAGATATCGGCACGCTGGAGCCCGGCACGGCAGCCGACCTCATCGTCCTGGACGCCGCCGCGACGCCGGCGATGAAGCTGCGGATGGAAACGGTGAAGACCCTACCGGAAGAACTTTTCCTGCTCCAGACCATGGGCGACGACCGCGCCGTGATAGAGACTTATGTGGCAGGCAATGCGATGAAGGCGGCGCTCTGACGGCACGCGGAGTGCCCATGTGATGCGGAGGAAGCATGAGTGAGACGCAGCGCAAGTTGACAACCATCTTCTCCGCCGACGTGCAGGACTACACTCGCCTGATGGGTTCCGACGAGGAGGGCACGCTGGCGACGCTGAAGCGCTACCGCGATGCCATGTCCGGCCTGATCGCGGCCCATGGCGGCCGCATCGTCAATACCTGGGGCGACGGGTTGATTGCCGACTTTCCGAGCGTGGTCGAGGCAGTGCGCACCGCAGTCGACGTGCAGACGGAGCTTGCGGGCTTCAATGCCGCGAAACCGGCTGCGGAACAGATGCTTTTCCGCATCGGCATCAATCTCGGCGACGTTATCCTCGAGGGGACGGACATCTACGGCGATGGCGTCAATATTGCAGCCCGCCTGCAGGCCTCTGCGCCAGCCGGCGGCATCGTCATTTCCAACACCGTCTATGATCAGGTCCGCAACAAGGTGCCGGTCGGCTTCGATTTTCTCGGCCCGCTGACGGTGAAGAATGTCTCGGAAGCGATCCCGAGCTACTCCATCCGCATCGGCGAAGCAGCGGCGCAGCCGGTATCCGCCGCCCGGCAAACTGCCGCCGCCGCAATCGATCACGGACCGCGGCCAACCACGTCACCGTCGAAGGTCCGCAAGCGTCTCAGCATTTTCCCCATTGCCGCGGCAGTCCTGGTCATCGTCAACGCACTCACCTGGCAAGGCGTCTTTTGGGCCGCCTGGCCGATCCTCGCCCTCGCCGTCACCGCCGGTATGATCATGGCGCGGCTGCAGGACCGCTTTGACCGGTATATGACAAGCCTGGCGATCATCGGCATCGGCCTCGTCGGCATTAACCTCCTGTCATGGCAGGGAACTTTCTGGGCAATCTGGCCGCTGACGGGCTTTGCCGTCGTCGCGGCGATCCGCTGGGTCATGCGCAACTGAAACAGGCCGCTGCAAAGGTTGGAAATCCGGTATCAAGCTGATGTTTCCGCTGGCGATGGGCTTCGGATGTGATAGTCCTCCGGAACATTCCGGAGGAAGTTCAAACCATGTCCAAACCGCTGACCATCGCAGATCTGAAAATCCTGGCCCGTCGGCGCGTGCCAAAGATGTTCTTCGATTATGCGGACAGCGGCGCCTGGACAGAGAGCACGTACCGGGCCAACGAGGACGACTTTGCGAAGATCAAGCTGCGCCAGCGCGTGCTGGTCGACATGACCAACCGTACGCTCGAAACCACGATGATCGGCGAAAAGGCAATGATGCCCGTGGCGCTGGCCCCGACCGGCATGACCGGCATGCAGCATGCCGACGGTGAAATGCTGGCTGCAAAGGCCGCAGAGGAATTTGGCGTTCCGTTCACCCTTTCGACGATGAGCATTTGCTCGATCGAGGACGTTGCTTCCGTGACGTCCAAGCCGTTCTGGTTTCAGCTCTATGTGATGAAGGACCGCGGCTTCGTTGAGCGGCTGATCGGCCGCGCCAAGGCCGCAAAGTGCTCTGCACTGGTCGTTACCGCCGACCTGCAGATCCTCGGCCAGCGCCACAAGGACCTGCGCAACGGCCTGTCGGCGCCGCCGAAATGGACGCTGAAGAGCTTCATGCAGCTTGCCACCCGCCCGCAATGGTGCCTGGAAATGCTCGGCACCAAGCGCCGCGGATTCGGCAATATCGTCGGCCATGCAAGCAACGTCTCCGACCTCTCCTCGCTCGGTGCCTGGACGGCCGAACAGTTCGATCCAAAGCTCTCCTGGGACGACATCCGCTGGATCAAGGACCTGTGGGGCGGCAAGCTGATCATCAAGGGCATTCTGGATGAAGAGGATGCGCGCGCCGCAGCCGACACCGGCGCGGACGCGATCATCGTCTCCAACCATGGCGGCCGCCAGCTCGACGGCGCTCCCTCCTCGATCAGCATGTTGCCGAAGATCGTCGATGCCGTCGGCGACCGGATCGAAGTCCACGTGGACGGCGGCATCCGCTCGGGCCAGGACGTCCTGAAAGCCGTGGCGCTTGGTGCACGGGGCATCTATATAGGCCGTCCCTTCCTCTATGGTCTCGGCGCCATGGGCAAGGACGGGGTCACGACCGCGCTCAATGTCATCCGCAACGAGTTGGATATCACCATGGCGCTTTGCGGCAAGCGGGACATCCAGACTGTCGACCGCAGTATTCTGGCGAACGTCCCTTTCTGATCGCCGGCTTCACGAGCGACCGGTCGAGCACCACCCGCCCCTGGTTCCCGGCCGCCGCGCAAGGCCCTCGCGGACGAGAATGTCCGAGAGCGAAATGCCGTTCCGTGTGACCTGCCGCAGCTTGTGGCCGTCGACCTCCGCGTCATTGCCTTGCCAGGTGACAAGCTCGAACGGCCCGGAATCGAGGAAGGCGCGCACGCGCAGTTCCGCATCGCTGGCCTTGATCCGCTCCTCCTCGCAGTTCGGCTTCTTGATGTCCGGCACCTCGATGCCGACGAGGCGGACCTTCTGTCCATGGAAGACGAAACGATCGGCGGAGACGACGCAATCGTCTTGTTTGGCCGTGCCGCAGAGATAGAATTTCGCCTCATAGGCGCCGGCGAGCTCTTCGCCCGTTTTCGGTGCTTCGGTCGTTCTGGGCACGTTACTTCCCGTCGGCTTGCCGATCGGCGCCGGCGGAATGATCGCGGCCGTATGGTTTTCATCCGGCAAAATCGCCGGCTTCGATGTCACCGGTCGGCGAGGGATTGATGCCAGTGGCTTCGGCGGCTCCGGCCTAGCGGGCGCCGATGCGGGCTTCGCAGCAACTTGCACGGGTTTCCCGGACGTCAGGCTGGCGACGAACCGTCGCGCCACGGCCGAATTGTCGTAAAGCGCGATACCGCCGCCGACCACGAGAAGTGCGGCCAGCCACGGCCAGAGTGACGAGCCTGAGCTTTTCGACGCGCGCTTGCCGCCTTTGCGCCGTGAACCGGATTTTCCGCGCGATTGGGCCATCAGAATCTCTCCTGTCGAATCGGAGAGAAGTATCCGGAGCAAGGGTTGCCGAAAGGTTTCAGCACGCCAAGAAGCACCTTGAAATTGTGTATTAGTGTGTATAATTTTGCCTTATGAGAAGCGCTGAGGTAATTGCGCTACTGCGCAAGGATGGCTGGATCGACGTGGCCCAGAAAGGCAGCCATGTTCAGTTCAAGCATCCGGAAAAGCCGGGACGCGTCACCGTTCCTCATCCGAAGCGCGACATCCCGCTCGGCACGCTCCGCAGCATCGAGAAACAGGCGGGACTGAAACTGAGGTAACCATGAGCAACTATATCGGCCTCATCCACAAGGAAGCAGGAAGTGACTATGGTGTCTCCTTCCCGGACTTCCCGGGCGTCGTAACCGCAGGCTCGACCTTGGACGAGGCCCGTCAGATGGCCGAAGAAGCGCTTGCATTCCACGTGGAGGGCATGGCTGAGGATGGCGAGGCGGTCCCTGAACCATCGAGCCTGGAGGGCGTGATGAGCGATCCAGCCAATCGGGACGGGGTAGCGATTCTCGTGAGCTTGAAGACGCAGGCAGCCAAAGCCGTACGTATCAATGTCACGCTGCCGGAAGACGTGCTTCAGCGGATCGACACCTTTGCGGAGGCGAGCGGCCTCTCGCGCTCTGGTTTTCTCGCAAGGGCAGCGCGACACGAGATGGAGCGCAACACAGCGGTTTGAAGTGATCAGACCCTTCCCGTCGCAAGCGCCATGGCCCAGTCGGGACGGCCGTTCTCCGCCGCAAGCCGCGACATCGCCATATGGTCGTACGGCACGTTGCGGAACTGCGGCACCCAGCCAGATGCGGTCTTTTCCAGGACGGCATAGGAGGCCATGGCATGGCCTGTCTCCACCTTGTGAAGGAACGGCTTGTCGTCGTCATAGGCCGGGCAGCCGACGCTGCCGGGATTGACGATCAGGCGCCCGTCCGAGAGTTGCACGGCGCGAGGAATATGGCTGTGACCGCAGAGAATCAGCGGCTGCTCAATGCCGTCGGCCAAGGCCTCGATCTCTTCGAGCGGTTTCAGAAAGACATGGCCTGCCGGCGACACCTGTTCCAGCCAATAGACATTGTCATCCTGCGGCGTCGCATGGCAGAGGAAAACCTCGTCCAGGTAGATGGTACTGAACGGCAGCTTGCGCAGCCAATCGAGATGGCGCGGCGCAAGCTGAGCGTGCGCATGGGCATCCGAAGGCGCAAGAGCATCGGCCGGCGTTTCGATGAGATAGCGGTCATGATTGCCCCGAACCGTCTGCACCGCGTGCATATCCAGAAGCAGGAAGAGATCACCGGCCCGGTCTGCCTCCAGGGGACCGCTGAAGCAATCGCCGAGGTTGACGATGTCCCGGATGCCGAGCCCTGCAATATCCTCCAACACCGCCTGCAGCGCCGCGCAATTTCCATGAATGTCGGCAATCGCGGCAAAGCGCATCAGCTTCCCCGATAGGTCGAGTACCCGTAGGGCGACAGGAGCAGCGGCACATGGTAATGCGCCGTCGTATCGGAAATGCCGAAGCGGATGGGGATCACGTCGAGGAAGGCAGGTTCGGTAAGCTTCGCGCCGCCAGCGCGAAGATAATCGCCTGCGTGAAACACAAGCTCGTATTCGCCGGCGACAAAAGTCTCACCAATCAGGAGCGGCCCGCCGTCGACACGACCGTCGGAATTGGTCGTCACCGTCTTGATCTTCTCGCGTCTGTCGCCCGCCAGCCGGTAGAGATCGATCGTCAATCCCTCGGCAGGCGTGCCGCTCGCCGTGTCGAGCACATGGGTGGTGAGGCTGGTCATAGGCTGGGCTCCGCAGCGAGGAAAGGGGCGTCGAAAAAGAACTCTTCCAGATTGTTGCCGGGACCGTCACGGTCCGCCACCAGGAAATCGCTGACCGCGTCGAGCGCCATCAGCGGATGGTGCCAGACATTGATCCGGTAGTTCACGCCCTGCCCGCCCCTTGCGAGAAACACCTTCGGCCTGCCCGGCTTTCCATCGATATCTTCCGAAACGGCAACGAGGAACGGCCTGTCCGAAAGCGGCGAAAAGCTCTGGCTGCCGAATGGATGCCGCTCCATCATGGTGATCGCATAGGGGAAGCTGCGCGGCTGACCACGGAAAATGCTGAGGATGACGCGCGCGCCCTCTCCCGCAGCTTCGGGCGCCGCCAACGCATGGAAACGTTCCGTGGTGCCGTTGTTGATCAGCCGCATGGTCGAAGGATCGGGCTCGATCACGTCGCCGAAGGGGGCGAACGCAGCTTTGGTAAGGGGCTGTATCTCAAGATGGTCGGTCACGTCATTCGCCTTGGTCATTCACCTTGCGCCCGCCAGTTGCGAAGCAGGTAAAGTCGGCTCAACAGGTCTGGGACATCGGTCTTGACCGTATCCCAAACCCTCTCGAGATTGATATCGAAATATTCATGCGCGATGCGGTTCCGCATACCGCGTATCGCGTTCCAGGGGATGTCCGGGTGCTCCGCGACGAATTCCGGGCTGAGCTTAATGAGTTGGGCTGCAGCTTCCGACGCCATCAGCAGGCTCATTCCAACCGCGCGCTGCACAACGATGTCGTCGAGGAAAGCCGCCTTGTCGACGGTCTCGATCATCGTCTTGGCCTCGGAAGCTGCCCGCTCTATGCGATCAAGCAGATAACGAATACGATCCGAATTCATATGGGTTTTGCTTCCGAGAGAACCTCGCGCCTGATCTTTTCGGGAAAATCTTCTGGAGTCAAAAGATGAATCGAGGTTCCAAGCATCATCTGCTCGAGAGCATCCTGCAAACCTCCGAGCGTAAACAATGTCGTTCCCGGAAGCGCGTCCACGAGGATATCGAGGTCGCTATCCGGTCGATCCTCTCCCCGCGCCACCGAACCGAAGACGCGCGGGTTTGCCGCGTTGAAGCGCTTCGTCGCTTCGCGGATCGCCTCGCGGTTCTTTTCCAGCACTTCCGACGGTCTCATGACGATATCTCTTACGATGCAGTCAATATAGGCAAGGCACGAAGGAGAGAAAAGCAGGTCTCCGAACTCGGGTCATTCACCTTGCGCCCGCCAGTTGCGGAGGGAATCGAGCTGGGAGAGAAGCTCGGGAATCATCCGATCTACAGTCATCCAGACGGTATCGACATCAAGGTCAAAATACTGATGAGCAATCCGATTGCACATGTTCCGGATATCCCTCCAAGGGATCTCCGGATGCTCGACAACAAAGTCCGGAAAACGCTCCATGATTTTGGTCGCGCATTCGCCGATCGCCATGATATTCGCGATGACGGCGTCCTGTTTGATTTCATCACGGACGAATGCGTCCCGCTCCATGCCCGCGACATAGCGCACGGCCTTGCTTCCCGTGACAACCATTCGATCGAGATAGGCTTCGAGGCGCTCAACACTCATATCGCGGCGGCTTCCGCGATAATACGCTCGCGCACTTTCGGCGGAAAATCTCCTGGCACCTTCACATCAACCGTGACACCGAGTGCTTCCTCCAGATCTCCTTGGAGTCCACCAAGCGTGAAGAGTGAGGTCGTTGGCGAAGGGTCAACCAGAATATCCAGATCACTATCAGGCCGATCCTCCCCGCGCAGCGCGGAACCATAGACCCGCGGGTTGGAGACCTGCCGGCGGGCAACGATCTCCCTGATGATTTCCCGGTTCTTCTCCAGCACTTCCGACGGTCTCATGACGGCATCACTCCTGATGCCGCCAATATAGGCTACGGAAGATATCGAGGAAAGAACTCACGCCTTCGTGCCGTAGAGCCTGAGCCGCATCGTCCCGCCATCCGGGTGCATG
Source organism: Rhizobium sp. YS-1r (assembly GCF_000757525.1). Taxonomy (NCBI): domain Bacteria; kingdom Pseudomonadati; phylum Pseudomonadota; class Alphaproteobacteria; order Hyphomicrobiales; family Rhizobiaceae; genus Rhizobium; species Rhizobium sp. YS-1r. Next base: position 839,550 of record NZ_JPYQ01000006.1, read on the forward strand.
GCGTAACGCACATGGGTAACCGGGCCGATATCGGCGACGACACCCGCGCCATATTCGTGGACATGGTCCATCTGCAGCTTCTGCCGCGGCAGGATCGGCTTCCAGCTCTCCGATGCGGCAATCTCCACCTCGGAAAGCACGTCGCCAAGCTCCGGCAGGTAGGCGCCAAGCAGTTCGCACGTATCCGGAAAATTGCCCTTGAAGAAATGCGTGTCGACTATGATGCGTTTGACGACGCCCGGATGGCCGAGGCGGATCACGGCCCAGTCATGGCCCGGCCCGCGGCGCCGCTTGGTCTCCCAGCCGTCGCCCATATTGTCGCCACGCCCCGGCCCCAGCATCTTGTCCGGATGGCCGTAATGGGCATCCGACCAGGCGAGCGATTTCGCGCCATGGAATATGTAGGCCAGGTCGATCTCTTGCGTCGTGCCGACCTTGGCCCAATCGAAATGCGCCGAACCGTAGACGCGCAGGCGCGCGATCCCGCCATCGGGATAGATATGCAGACGCAAATGCGTCCAGATCTTCTCCTTGCCGGCATTCTCGAAGAAATGATGCGCGCTCGGCCCGAGCGGCGACTTTGCCAGGATTTCCGTCCAGACCGTCGCATCGGTCGGGTCGCCATCCTCGACGAAAGCAGCCTCGATCGAGCAATGCGGCGGATAGTTGCCGGTGAAATAGCTGGTGTCGACGTCGAAGCCGTAGATGCGGCCGGGCATTGCAAGTCTCACGATCGCGAAGTCGTGGCCAGGCACGCGTTTACGGCGGCTTTCCCAGCCGTCCATGTACTTGCCGTTATCGTCGTAAAGGTCCGGATCGAAACTTGCCGGCGCGTCCTGAAGCATGCGCTCCAGCGGCGCGAAGAATTCATCGGTCGTGTAGAGACCCTTGGCGCCGAGACGCGCGGAGGCGAGGTTGATCGCGCCGATCGCGAAGGATGGCAGGCTGTTGTCGGTCGTCTCGGTCATTCATTTCTCCGGAAACATGGATTGCAGGCGCAGAAGCGCAATTCGCTCGACCTGAGCCGTGGCGGTCGCGAACTCCTCCTCGGCGCTGTTGTGGATGCGTTTTTCGAAGGCGGCAAAGATGTCGTGCCTGTCCAGACCCTTTACGGCGATGATGAAGGGAAAGCCGAACTTTTCCGTATAGGCATTGTTGAGTTCGGTGAAGCGGGCGTGTTCGGCAGCGGTCAGGCGATCGAGCCCGGCGCCCGCCTGTTCCTGTCTGCTGTCTTCGGTCAGGTCGCCGGCGATGGCAAGCTTTCCGGCAAGATCTGGATGAGCACGCAATACGCCGAGCCGCTCCTCATGGCTCGCCTTGCGAAAGATCGAGACAAACGCATCGTGGATGCCCTTGGCGGTCAATGGCACCAGGATCAAGCCTGCATCATAGGCGCGCTCGGCGATGAAAGGCGAATGTTCGAAGACACCGCCGAACTTGGCAATAAAATCGGCACGCGCGCTCACAGGGCACCTGCCGGCTTGTGGTGCTCATGCCAGTGTCTGGCAATCTCGATGCGCTGCGGTATCCAGACCTTGTCATGGGAAAGCACGTATTCCATGAAGCGGCGAAGTGCTGCCACGCGGCCCGGCCGGCCGACGAGGCGGCAGTGCAGGCCGATATTCATCATCTTCGGGCTGCCTTCACTGCCCTCCCGATAAAGCACGTCGAAGGCATCCTTCAGGTAGTTGAAGAACTGGTCGCCGGCATTGAAGCCCTGCGGCGTCGCAAAGCGCATGTCGTTGGTATCGAGCGTGTAGGGGATGATGAGGAATGGCTTGCCGTCCAGCCCCGGCACCCAATAGGGCAGATCGTCCGCATAGCTGTCGGAGGAATAGAGGAAGCCGCCCTCCTCCATGACGAGCCGCAGCGTATTGGCGGACGGCTTGCCCTGATACATGCCGTAGGGACGTTCGCCGGTGAGCTCGGTATGCAGCCGCACCGCTTCCAAGATGTGCTGCCGCTCGGCGTCCTCTGGAAAATCCTTGTATTCGAGCCAGCGGTAACCATGGCTGGCGATCTCCCAGCCCGCGTCCTTCATGGCGGCGACCGCTTCCGGGTTGCGGGCCATGGCGAGCGTCACACCATAGACGGTCGCCTGCACCTTGAGTTCGGTGAACAGGCGCCACAGCCGCCAGAAGCCGGCGCGCGAGCCGTATTCGTAGATCGACTCCATGTTGAGGTTGCGCTGGCCGGGCCAGGGCACGGCGCCGACGATCTCCGACAGCAGCGATTCCGATGCGGGATCGCCGTCGAGGATCGAGCTTTCGCCGCCTTCTTCGTAATTGATCACGAACTGGACGGCGATATTGGCGCCGCCCGGCCATTTCGGATCGGGAATATTGCGGCCATAGCCGACGAGGTCGCGCGGATAGTCTTTTACCTGCATCGAATTCACCCCGGACATGTGATGCCGGACGGTAGCGCACCCTTTCCGCGGATGTCGAGACCGAAACGTCGATCAGATGCCGACCGCCCGGAGGATTGCGACCGAGGCGACACCGAGTGCCACGGAAACGAGCATCGGCAGGCGCAATGCCGCAAAAGCAGTCACGGCACAGGCGATTGTTTCGGCAATTCCCGTGGCGAAAGCGGTCGGCGCGACCACCGCCATCAGCACGGCGGGCGGAATCGATTCGATCGCCTTTCTGGCATTGCCTCCGAGCGAGACATGACGGATCAGGAGAAGGCCGCTGACGCGGGTCAGAATGGTCGCCGCAGCCATAGCCAGGATAGCGAGAAGGGTCGCGAAATCGACAGTCATGGCATTGCCTCCACGCCACGGCGGCTCCCGCTGACGATAGCGGCAAGCAAGCCCGCAACCGCACCCGCCGCGATGTACCACACGCCGGGGACGAAATGCTGGGTCAAGACGGCGGCGGCACCGCTGGCGATGAGGACAGCACCTGTCTCCGGTCCTTTCCAGAAGCCCATGATCAGCACGATGAAGACCGCCGGGAACGCGAAGTCGAGCCCGAGCGTCACCGGATCGCCGAGGAAAGCCCCGAGCGCCGCACCGGCAATACCGGAGAAAATCCAGGCGAGATAGAAAGGCGCGACAAGGCCGGCGAACCAGCAAGGCGTCAGTCTCGCGGCACCGGCCCGGAATTCCGCCATGGCCCAGATTTCGTCCGCGAGGAACAGCATCGCGAGATAACGTACGCGCGGGCCGAAATTTCCCATCTTGGTGCCGAGCGAAGCGCTCATCAGCACATGGCGGATATTGACGAGCAGTGCCGCGAACCCGACGCCCGCCCAGGAGGCCGGATGCGTCCAGATGTCCATCGCCACGAATTGCGAACCGCCGGCGAAGACCAGCGCACTCATGAGGCCCGCTTCGGCGGGCGTCAGGTCCTTGGTGGCCGCCACCGCGCCGAAGACGAGGCCGATCGGGATCACCGCGGCGATCAGCGGCGATATCGCCCGCATGCCGCCGAAGAACTGCTGAAGCCTGGCATTCTCATTCACGTCCAAAACCTCCGATGGGAGCGAAGGTGATAGAACCGTGGCAAAGAGCCGTCTTGAACGAAAGTGATCAACGAGCGCGATATTGCCCCGGAGTCAAACCCGTGCGTGCCTTGAAATGCCGGGTGAAATGGGCCTGGTCGGCGAAACCGCATTCGAGCGCGATCTCGGCTGGCTGCCCGCCTTCCTGCAAGCGCTTGCGCGCCTCGCGGATGCGGATGTCAGTCAAAAAGGAATGCGGGGTGATATGGAACTCCTTGCGGAAGGCCCGGATCAGGTGCGCGCGGCTGAGGCCTGCGACGGCGGCAAGCTCTTCGAGGCCGATATCGGTCGCATAGTGTTCCACCAGATAGTCGCGGGCCTGGTGTACGGCGGACCGTTCGGATGTATCGGTCGGGACGATGATCGAGCTGCCGTGCCGACGGAACATGGCATCCAGCACGATGAACATGGGCTGGCTCGTCTCCAGCGCGCCGGCCCCCTCCTCCAGTGTGCGATGTGCTTCATGGAAAGCGTCTGCCAGCGCCTGATCATGCAGGATCTGCTTGCCGAAGGCGGGCGTGCCATTGAAGGGTTTTCCCGTAACGTCTTCCAGGATTTCACGGAAAAGCGACATGTCCGGATAGATCATCCGGTAGCGATAGCCACCGTCCTTCGGTGCGCCGTCATGGATCTCGCCGGGATTGATGAGATAGAGGTCGCCAGGCCCCGAGGCTTCGCGCGTGCCGCCGATGGTGGCGATCTGCGTGCCTTTCTCGATCGCGCCTATGCTGAAAGTATCATGCGCATGCGGGGCGAATTCATGGGTCAGGAACGTCGCGCTCAGGCATTCCATGCCGCCAAAACGGTTATCCCGCCAGAAGCGGGTTGTCTCCGCTTTCGCCAGCGGCATGTAATCGGCGGCCTGTTGCTGCGAGATATTCTCCATCGGAGAAATATAACAGATCCGCCCGCCCGCTTCTTGAACAAAAGTGATCAGGCGATCTTGCGCGCACTCACCCGGCCCATCGGATGCAGCGAATGCACCAGGAAAGGGGCACCCGGCTCTTCCTCGATGAAAAGTGCAAGATTGACGACCTCGACCAGCCTCTTCAGGTAGGGATCGAAATAGTCGCGCAGCGCCCGTTCGAAACGCGGCAGGTCGGCAGCTGAAAGCGGACCGGTGAGCGTCATATGAAAGCGGAACTCGTCCATGACGTAGGGGTAGCCCCAACGGTGGAGGTTGGCGAATTGCGGCGCGGAGAGATCGCCGGGATCGCTGCGCTCCAGCTCGGCTTCGGAAAGCGGTGCGCGAAAGACGTCGAATTCCTGTACCACGGACGCGGCGAGGAAGCGCATAGCCTCGGACGGGATCACCGGCGCCAGGGCGAAGAAATTCCCGAGACGCACCACTTCCAGCCCGGGGAGTTCGAACGGGTTGTGCGCGCCGGCAAAACGCATCAGGTGCCGCAGCAGCATCGGTTCGGTGATGTCAGGAGCGAGCCGGAACGGCGCTTTCAGCGTCGCATGGAAACCGTAGCGGCGTGGCAGCGCCGTGTTGAAGGCGATGTCGTGGATGCCGATACCGCGGATCGCCGGCGGCTCCATGGCCTCGCCGGAGAAGGCGTTGCGGCCGAGCCACTGTGCCGCGGCCAGCGTCAGCGGATCATGAGCCGGGGGCGTGAAATGAATGGCATAGCGCATGCGTCACCTTCTCGTGCTTCCTTCCCCAAACCCTGCTGTTTTACGCATTGCTCAACAATCCCTGCGGAGGGGTTAAGTGATTTGCGTGACAGATTAACGACGAGGACGACGAAAAGTTCGCGTTTAACGCGAAGCCATTTCGAGATGACTGGTGAGCGTAAATGACGCAGGAAGCCGCATTTCGCGGGAACTCGCCGCGTCGAGCGCCGCTTCCGCCAATCCATGAGCGAGCCCGAAGCTCACCTTGAAACCACCTGTGAGAGCAATCACGTTCGGATGGTCGGGGTGCGGCCCGACCATCGGATCGCGATCGATCGCCTTGGGGCGCAGCCCCGCCCAGCGCTCAATCACGGGCGCATCCTTCAAGGCCGGTACGAGCGCCCGGGCGCGGACGATAAGATCGTCGAGCAGCGCATCGGTCGCAAAGGCGTCCTCGAACGTCTCTTCGCTGGTGCTGCCCACCGCAACATGGCCGCCTTCGTGGGCGACGACATAGAGGCCGTTCAGGAAAATGACCGGCAGCGCAGGGTCGATATCGGCCGCAAGCAGCGCCGCCTGCCCCTTGACCGGCTGGCCGATCGGACGTGGCAGCGGCGGCGAGATCGGTTCGATGAGCGGGAAGGACCGATGGCCAGCGGCAACAATGCAATGGCCGAAGGTGATGCTTTCGCCGCCGGTGAAGACAATTTTGCTCATCGCGGGCTCGATCATCTCCGCGCCGACGCCCTCGACAATCCGGACATGTCTTGCGGAATACAGGAAGGTAGCAAGCGCAGAGGTCAGGCCGCGCGGCGAAACGCGCGCCGCAAACGTGTCGTGGACGAGGCCGGCCCCGGCGAAGGAGGCATCCGGCCAGCCTTCCTGCAGTGGACGGTCGATGACGTGCCAGTGGAAACGGCGGTCGCCATGACGCCATGCGGCTTCTGCATCCTGCGAGTGGCGAAGGGCGATCGTCCGCAAATGCGGTTTCGGCAGCGGGATCAGCCGGCCGCAACGGCGATAGCCGCAGGGGATGCCGGTCGCCGCCTCGATCCGGACGATCTCGTCTTCGAGGGAGAGCAGCGCGTCGAACTGGTACTGTTTCTTGTCGTTCCACTTATCCGGCATATGCGGCATCAGCGCACCGAGCAGCCCGCCGCTCGCCCCCTGCCCCAACCGGCCGGCATCGACAAGCACGGTCTCGATACCCAGCCGTTCGGCCTTTACGGCAGCCCAGAGGCCCATGATGCCACCGCCGAGAATGACAAGTTCGGCGCGTGGAGGAATATCGCGAGATTGACCGTCAAAACTTGATTGACCCCTTGAGCCGGCAGGATTATCCGCATGTCCCATGAGCAACCGTGATCCCGAAATGCTTGTTACCGCCGGCCAGACGCCGGACTCTCAGACGTTGGACTGGCACGACGGCGATATGCCGTATTCGAAGGAGTTTGGCGATCACTTTTATTGCCGCACCGACGGCAGGCTGGAATGCGGTCACGTCTTCCTGGCCGGCAACGGCCTGCCGGAGCGCTGGTCGCAAGAAAGGTCACCAATAAGGGACTTTCGGATCGGAGAGCTCGGTTTCGGCACCGGCTTGAACTTCTGCGAGACCTGGCGGCAATGGAAGCTCTTCCGTGGCCCGGCCGCGCGACTGCATTTCATGTCCTTCGAGCTCTATCCGATGAAACGCGAGGAGATCGATCGGGCGCTTTCCCGCTGGCCGGAGATCGATGCGGAGCGCCAGGCGCTCGCCGCCGCCTGGCCGGACGCTCCGACCGGCCAGGTCGATCTCCAGATGGCTGGTCAAACGCGACTGACGGTGAGCTGCGGCCCGGCACTCGCAGGCGTCACCGGAGCCGAACCCGGCTTCAATGCCTGGTTCCTCGACGGTTTCGCGCCATCGCGCAATCCGGACATGTGGTCACCCGAACTGATGCAGGCGCTCTATGAGAAGACCGCGCCTGGCGGCACTTTCGGCACCTATGCCGCGGCAGGCTTCGTACGGCGCAACCTTCAGGCAGCCGGTTTTTCGGTTGAACGCCGTCCGGGCTTTGCGGGAAAACGCGAAATGCTGTGCGGGAAGAGGTAACAGAGAAGCTGGTTACAAACTCGGGCGGCGGTGGAGCACCTATGCGGCCGGTCGTACAAGTGCCGCTTGCTGCCCTACGCTCCGGAGCATCCGTCAGTTCGAAACCGACGTCACTACCGCTCCGCCAAGCCAGTTGCGGATCTTGGCTTCCAGCGCTTCCGGGCTGATCGGCTTGGAAAGATAGTCGTCCATGCCCGCCTGCAGGCAGAGTTCCCGGTCGCTTTCGAGCGCATGCGCCGTAACCCCGATGATCGGAGTATGGGTGCCGGTTTCCTGTTCCATTTCACGGATCTTCCGGGTCGCCTGATGGCCGTTCATGACCGGCATGGACACGTCCATGAGGATCACCGCCGGATCATGCTCCTTCCAGGCGTTCACCGCTTCCGCTCCGTTCTTGACGATCTGGAAAAGCCAGCCGGTCGTCTGCAGGATCTGTGTGAAGACGATCTGGTTGACCTCGTTGTCCTCGGCGACCAGCACGTCGAGGGTCGCGGCCGGGTGCACCGGCGAGGTGGAAACCGGCTCCTCGGCAAACACCGGTTTCGAAGAGGATGCCGATACCGAAGCGGGATCGCTAGCGGCCGGTAAGGTCTGCATGACCGCCGCAACGGCTGCGGCTGGCCTCGGCCGGGCGGAGACCGGCAGATTCTCCAATGCCCGCCGTTTGGTGCGGATCGAGCGGACCACGTCGATGATCGTGCTGCGCAGGAGGTTGGCGCGGGCCGGCTTCATCAGATGGGCCTGGATGTTGAGGGCGGCGAACATGCTGTCGTCGCCAGCCATGTCCATCGAAGTCAGGAAGATGACGCCGGTGCCGTCGAAACGCGGATCGCGTCGCATATGCCGCGCGAAATCGAGGCCGTTCATCTCCGGCATGTGATAATCGAGCACGATGACATCCAGGACAAAGCCGATCCGGGCGGCTTCCCGGATGATCGCCAGGCCCTCGGCTCCGCTCTCGGTGGCAACCGTGTCGAAGCCCCACATGCTGAGCTGTTCCGTCAGGATGCGGCGGTTGACGGGATTGTCGTCGACCACGAGAACGCGCGCGCCGCTCGTGTTGATCGGCAGCGATGTCTGGACGTTACGTTCGCTGACCACCTGGAACGGCAGATGCACCGTAAAGACCGATCCGCGACCGAGTTCGCTCTCTACCTCGATATGACCGCCGAACAGCTCCGTCAGGCCGGCCGTGATGGCAAGCCCGAGGCCGGTGCCTTCGTGGCGGCGAGTGGAGGACGAATCCACCTGAGAAAACTTCTCGAAGACCGACTTCAGCTTCTCGCCGGGAATACCGAGGCCGGTATCCTCGATGCGGACGGAGAGCATCATCTCGCCCGGCCCGATCGGTTTCGACACGAGGTCGATGAAGACATGGCCCTTTTCGGTGAACTTCACCGCATTGCCGACGAGATTGGTGATGATCTGGCGGAAGCGGCCAGCATCGCCCAGAACCGTCTCGCGGACGGAAACATCGCCGCGGACGATGAGCTCGATATCCTTCTCGGCGGCGGACGACGAGAGCAGCGTTGCCACATCCTCGATCGCCTCGACCGGATCGAACGGAGCTTTCCTCAGCTTCATCTGTCCGGCGTCGATCTTCGAGAAGTCCAGAATATCGTTGATGATGGTGAGCAGCGCATTGCCGGACTTGACGATGATGTCGATAAAAGTCTTCTGACGGGTGTCGAGATTGGACTTGGCGAGCAGCTCCGCCATGCCGAGCACGCCGTTCATGGGGGTGCGGATTTCGTGGCTCATATTGGCGAGGAATTCGGACTTCGCCCGATCGGCCGCTTCGGCCCGCTGCAGGAGCCGCGTCAGGTCCTCTTCACGTTCCTTCATCTCGGTGACGTCGGTGAAGATCGCCAGCCAATGATCACTGCCGGTGATATTCGCCTCCACCTGAATCCACTTGCGGCCGTCAATCCGGAAGGAAGCGTGAACCGGCCGGCCGGCCGAAACATTTTCATCCCACGACCTCAGCGTTTCCGCCGCGTCCTCCGGTGAGCCGAGATCGCCGCGCTTGACGCAATAGCGGAAGATCTCGCGCCACTGCCTTCCCGGCACGGCCATATCGGCCGGCATATCGAGCATGTGGGGCAGAGCATCGTTGGAGAAGATGATTTCGCCGTCGTGAAGGATGAGCAACCCCTGCGACATAGCGCTTGTCGCATCACGCATCAGCGCGCCGTGCTGCTCGAGCGCGGCGCGAGCCTCGTGGATCTCCTGCTCGCGCCTGCGGATGGCGGTGATGTCCATATAGGTGAGCAGCGTCTTGCCGCCGGAGAGCCGTGTGTGCGAGATGACGAGGGTACGGCTGTTGCGGCTCTTTACCTCGATCGGCGGCCCCTCGTGATTTTCCCTTAGCGCAGCGACGCGCTCTTCGTAGATCTCGTCGAAACTTTGAGTCGAACCGGCATAAATGCCGTGGTCGAAATTGATCTTGAGGAACTCACGATAGGAGCGCCCCGGCAGGTCTACCTGTTCTCCGGCGTCCCAGAAAGAATAGAAGGCCGGGTTGGCATATTCGAACAGGAACTTGTCATCGAGAATCGCGATACCGACCGGTATGGCATGCAGGATCGTCTGCAGGTCCCGGCCGAGCTTCTCCGCCTTTTTCTGCGCCTCCTTGATGAGGGAAACATCCGTGCGGGAGCCGACGAGATGATGCGCACCGTCCTGGGTGGTGATACGGCGCAGGCGGGTGATGACGGGGATCGTGGAGCCATCGGGGAACCTGACGTCCTCCGACTTGTCGATGTCCTCGCCTTGCATGACCCGGTCGTTTTCAAGACGGAAGCGATCGGCCGCGTCCGGGAACATCTCCGTCTCGGTCTTGCCGAGGAAATGTTCTCGCGGGCTGCCCAGCATCGTCTCGTAAGCGGCGTTCGCATAGGTGAGCCGGCGGTCGCTGTTGCGAACGAAGACCGGCACCGGCAGATCCTCGAGCACGGCCCGGAACAGGCCCGTCTCCGAAACCTGCGTGCGCAGGAGCATTTCCTGCTCCTTGAACTCCGTCACATCGTGGCGGATAGCGATCAGAAGGCCGTTTTCCAGCCGCTTGTTGATGCTTCGGACCCATCGCCCGTCGGAAAGCTGGTCGACGCTTTCCGAATAGGGAAGCTCAAAGGGCTTCATCCGTTCGGCAATCCAAGCCGCCTTGTCCGGCGGGTTGGCGCCCAGGCTCTGGGGAGACAGGCGTTGCCGCCGGTCATAGGCATAACCGAGGACTTCCCTGAGCGTGATACCGGGCTTGATGTCCACCGAAATGGACGACAGATAATCGATGAGCTGGGAATTGCAGTAAAGGAGAGCATCGTTCTTGTCGTAGATGCCGATGCCCATCTCAAGCATGTCGAGGGCGTCGTCGAGAAGCGCGTTGTTGAAGAATGAGATCGGCTCTACGTCCCTTCCGTTAAAGGGCACGGCATCGTGCTGGCGCTCGAAGGCCGATCCTGGGTCCGAAACCGAAGCGAACGTGCCGAACAGATAGGTATGATCGTTTTCCGTCAGAAAACGCTCGATGTGGATTTCATGGCGCACCGCGCCGGAACGGTCGAAGCAGAGCGCCGTCTCGTCTGTGCCGAAGACGATCGCCCGGCATTCCTTTTCCCTGCGGTCGGCGTCTTCCGCCGTGCCGGAGAGACTGCGGCTCACCGTGCCGGCGAATTCGCTCGGATCCAGACCAAAGAGGCGCGCATAGGCCGCATTCACCGCTACGTAAGCGAGGGCGCTGTCCTTGATGAAGGCGGGGTCGGCGAGATCGTTGATCCGCTCGCACGCCGTTTTCAAGAGTTCGCTTTCCGTCTCCACCTTCCCCCACTCCGTCGTGCCGGCCTGACACCGTTCGATTCGTTTTCCCCATCGATTGATAACACCATGGCGAGCGTTAACAACGTATTGTTGACGAAAGGCAAAGGTTCACAATTTCCGCTATTTCAGTCATTCCGGCAGAAACCTACCCGACGCTATCCCACGAGAGGCGGCCAATAGTCGCAAATGGCAGGGGTGAAGACGGCGGAAGTCTGACAGATTTCGCAAGACATGACGCAGATGGAACGATCATGAGCGAGATTACGACACCCTCGGCCGCCCCCCAAAAACAACCAGAAGATGCTGCACGCCATCGCCGCCCAGGACGCCGCAGGGCTGAACGGCAGCGAGCCCGATCACCCGATAGCCGATACGCAAAGCTTGCCAACACTCTCGCACGCACCGAGATCCTGCCGCCGGAGGCGCTGGAGGATATCCACCAAGCATCGCTCACCGTGCTGGAAGAGGTGGGCATGGACATCATCCTGCCCGAGGCGCGGGAAAGGATGAAGACAGCTGGCGCGGACGTGACGCCGGGCGAGCAACGCGTGCGCTTCGATCGCGGGCTGATCCTGGAGATGATCGCGTCGGCTCCCTCTTCCTTCACGATGTTCGCCCGCAACCCGGCAAGGAATGTCGAAATCGGCGGCAGCAACCTCGTCTTCGCCCAGGTCGCCAGCGCGCCATTCGTAGCCGACCGCGACGGTGGCCGCCGCGTCGGCAACCGGGAAGACTTCCGCAAGCTCGTCAAGCTCGCCCAGCATTACGACGTGATCCACACGACCGGCGGCTATCCGGTCGAGCCGGTCGATATCCACGCCTCGGTGCGCCATCTCGACTGTCTCTCCGATCTGGTGAAGTTCACCGACAAGGTATTCCACTGCTATTCGCTCGGGAAACAACGCAATCTCGACGCGCTGGAGATCGCCCGGATCGGCCGCGGGATTTCCGTGGAGCAAATGGAACGCGAACCTTCGCTCTTTACCGTTATCAACTCGTCCTCCCCGCTTCGTCTTGACGGGCCGATGCTGCAGGGGATCATCGAGATGTCGTCCCGCAACCAGGTCGTCATCATGACGCCTTTCACGCTCGCCGGGGCCATGGCACCGGTAACGATCGCAGGCGCCCTCGTCCAGCAGAACGCCGAGGCACTCTGCGGCATCGCTTTCACCCAGATGGTGAGGAAAGGTGCACCGGTCATGTATGGCGGCTTTACCTCGAATGTCGACATGAAGACGGGGGCACCGGCCTTCGGCACTCCGGAATATATGAAGGCGGTGATCGCCGGTGGGCAGCTGGCGAGAAAATATGGCGTGCCTTACCGCACCTCCAACACCAATGCAGCCAACACGCTCGACGCACAGGCGGCTTATGAATCGATGATGTCGCTATGGGCCCTGACGCAGGGCGGCGGCAATTTCGTACTGCACGCCGCGGGCTGGACCGAAGGCGGACTGACGGCTTCCTTCGAGAAATTCGTCCTCGACGTGGACATGTTGCAGATGGTGGCGGAATTTCTTTCGCCCCTTGATGTCAGCGCGAATGCGCTGGCGCTGGAGGCCGTACGCGACGTCGGCCCAGGCGGTCATTATTTCGGCACCGCACATACGCTGGCGCGTTACGAGAACGCCTTCTACTCGCCGATCCTCTCCGATTGGCGTAACTTCGAGACCTGGACCGAGGCCGGGCGCCCGACCACCTACGACCACGCCAACCGCGTCTTCAAGCAGGCACTTACCGCCTACGATCAGCCCCCGCTCGACCCGGCGATAGAGGAAGAGCTCGATTCGTTCGTGGCGAGGCGCAAGGCAGAGGGCGGCGTGCCGACGGATTTCTGATCCGCCCTGTTTTAGTCGGCATTTTGCCATTTTTTGGACAAAATCCATCCCGGCGATTGTTTCATCTTTCGAAGACTCAACCGAGAGCGGTGTCAGTCTGAACAGCCGTTCAGACAACTTCATGATGTTCTTCATCAATCCGCCGCCTTTGCACGCGACCCTTTTCTTCGTGCCCTTAAAGAATAAAGGGAAAGGAACAAGACCATGTCCGTACTGCATAAAAGCGTTTCCGCGGGCCTAATCGCTCTAACTGTCGCAGGCGCACTGACGGCAACCGCCCCAGCCGCGCAAGCTCGCGACCGCCATCATCATCGTGGCGACGTCTGGGCCGGCGTCGCAGCCGGACTTGCGGGCGGCATCATCGGCGGCGCGATCGTCTCAGGATCCCAGCGGCCCGTCTACGTCGAGCCTGAATACGAATACGCCCCGCCTCCGCCCCCGCCGGTCTACCATCGCACCTATTATCGTACGGAGTATGTACCGCGCTGCCATTACGAATGGGTCGAGAACGAATGGGGCGATGCTTATCGCGCCCGCGTCTGCCCGCGCTACTGAACCAGCCGATCATGCTGTCAGAGTGACCCGCCTCCGCCACAGTCCGGAGGCGGGTCTTTTGTTGTTGACGCGCCCAACCTTCGATGAATTCTGTTTTCGCAGTTGCGAAACATTTACTTGACATTTGCCCTGAAACCTACCAAATGCGCCCTAGCTTTCACCTTCCGGCCGCCGCGTGAGCTGGCCCCGCGTCAATAGAACCGCGAAGAAGGAACAAGGCGCACAGATAGATCGCCCTCGACCCTCGAGGGTTTAAGCGCTGGAAAGCAATTTCCAACTTACAAGTTCCCACTTCACGCGGGGTTCTTGACGCCAAAGGCAAGCCGGACAGCATGGTGCTGACCCGGACGATATCTTTTGGCGCCCCGAAAAGGTATTCGACTTGACGAATTTTCATGAGCTTGGTCTCACCAAGCAGATCGTAGCCACTCTCTCCCAGCTTGGTTACGAAACGCCGACGCCGATCCAGGCGCAGGCGATCCCCGAACTTCTGAAAGGCCGCGACATGATCGGCCTTGCCCAGACCGGCACCGGCAAGACCGCAGCCTTCGGTCTCCCCATCATCGAAATGCTGCTGAAGGAAGCCAAGCGTCCCGACAACCGCACCACCCGCACGCTTGTTCTCGCTCCGACTCGCGAACTGGTCAATCAGATCGCCGTCAACCTGAAGAATTTCATCAGGAAGACGCCGCTCAAGGTCAACACCGTTGTCGGCGGCGCTTCCATCAATAAACAGCAGCTCCAGCTCGAACGTGGGACCGACATCCTCGTCGCAACCCCGGGCCGCCTGCTGGACCTCATCAGCCGCCGTGCCATCTCGCTCGGTCAGGTGACGCATCTTGTCCTCGACGAGGCCGACCAGATGCTCGACCTCGGGTTCATCCACGACCTGCGCAAGATCTCCAAGATGGTGCCGGCCAAGCGCCAGACGCTGCTCTTTTCGGCCACCATGCCGAAGGCGATCGCCGACCTTGCCAGCGACTATCTGACCGATCCGATCAAAGTGGAAGTGACGCCTCCGGGCAAGGCTGCCGACAAGGTCGAGCAGTATGTCCATTTCGTCACCGGCAAGAACGACAAGACCGAGCTTCTCAAGACCTCGCTCGAGGAAAACCCCGATGGCCGCGCCATGGTCTTCCTGCGCACCAAGCACGGCGCTGAAAAGCTCGCCAAATACCTCGAGCACCTCGAGTTCGAAGTCGCCTCGATCCACGGCAACAAGAGCCAGGGCCAGCGCGAACGCGCCTTGAAAGCCTTCCGCGAAGGCGATATCCGCGTTCTCGTCGCGACCGACGTTGCCGCCCGCGGCATCGATATTCCGGGCGTAACGCACGTCTTCAACTATGACCTGCCGGAAGTGCCGGACGCTTACGTCCATCGTATCGGCCGCACCGCTCGCGCCGGCCGCGACGGAATCGCGATCGCCTTCTGTGCACCGGACGAAGCCGGCCTGCTGCGCGACATCGAGCGCCTGATGGGCATCGAGATCGCCACCGCTTCGGGTGAGCGCCCGCAGGGCATGAGCCGTCCTTCGCGCGGCGGTAACAACAATCGCGGCGGCAATCGCGGCCGCGGCGGCAACGGCCAGGGCCGTGGCCGGAGCATTGGCGACGGTCGTCCGGAGCGTCGCGAACGTCCGGCCCGAAAGCCGTTCTTCGCGTCGGAAGGTGCGGAAGCGGGCACCCAATCGGAAGAACGCGGCGAACGTCAGGACCGTCCGTTCCGCGGCGAGCGTCCGCAGCGTGCGCATGGTGACCGGCCCCATGGTGATCGTCGTCAGGGCGATCGTCCCTTCGGCGGACGCCCTGATCGCGACAACCGCCGCAACGAGGATTTCCGCGGCCAGCGTCGTGGTGAAGAAGCACCCCGCTTTGAAGCCGACAACGATCTGGCTTCGACCTCGGATTTCCGTCCGTCCAAGAAGCAGTTCGGTTCGCAGAACGGAGCAGAAAACCGGCCGGCCCGAAAGGAGCACCGCAAAGGCAATGGTGGTCAGAACGGCCATGCAGCGCACGGCGCCCATGAGCCCGGTCGTGAGCGCAATGCCCGCAACGGCCACGGCCGTCCGTCGCATGGTCAAACGGCTCAGGAGCATGGCGAAAATCGCGGTCCAGTCCGGTTCGGCAACGACAACCGCTCCGGCGGTCAGCAGGGCCGCAAGCGCCGCCCGGCATAACCGAGAATAAGCCAAGAGGCCGCCCGCGCGGCCTCTTTTTTATCATTTCACCGCAGCGTTTCCGCCGTCTGCGAAAAGGGCCGAGCCCGCGACGAAGCTTGCCATCGGACCGGCTAGGAACAGTGCTGCACGGGCGATCTCCTCCGGCTGGGCGATGCGTTTCAAGGCGTGCAGCCCCGCAGCCCATTCCTTCTGAGCCGCGTCGCCCGCCATGGGCGTATCGACCCCGCCCGGCAAAAGGGCATTCGCCCGGATGCCCCGCGCCGCATAATCGGCGGTAATGCCTTTCACCAACCCCATCAGACCGGCCTTGGAGGCCGCATAGGCCGCCATGCCGGGAATACCGACAGTCGTGCCGACGAAGGTGGAGGTGAAGATGATCGATCCGCCGCCGCGCTCGAGCATGGCGGGGATCTGCCATCGCGCGCCCCAAAAGGCACTGGTCAGGTTTGTCGTGAGGGTGCGTTGCCATTCGTCTGGCGTCACCTCTGCCAGCGGCTTATAGGGTCCGACCGTCCCGGCATTGTTGAAGGCAATGTCCAGACCACCGAACCGATCAAGCGCGGTGTCGAGCAGCTTTCGATGGGTTTCCTCCTCTGTGACATCGCCCGCAACTGCAATCGCGCGGCCGCCGGCATCCGCGATCTCCGCAACCAGCTTCTGCAACTCCTCCGGCCCGCGCGCATTGGCGACGACGGCGGCTCCTTCCGCGGCGAATAGAAGAGCGGTGGCGCGACCGATGCCGCTCGATGCGCCGGTGACGATAGCAATTTTGCTGTTCAGCATGACGTGGCTCCTGTTGGATCGCCGATGCTGGTTAGTTCCGCAAAACGGTTACCGACACCCGTTTCATGCGTGAGGAAGTTTCCGGCCGAGAGCGACAGGCAGACCGGGCGGTCCAGCCTGCAATCTCGCCGTCCAGGCGTGGCCGGGATGGAGTGTCTCGAGGCAAGCTTTCAGCCAGCCCCGTTCCGGGTCGGTCAACTTCGTGAGCGCATTGTCGAAGTCGATTTCATCCTTCGCGCGCCGGTATTTGGCCTTGAACAGCAGGATCGCCGCCAGCTTCAGATATGGAACGCCTTCGGTCGTTCTCGTGACGATTTCGGCTCGGCGCAAGGAGATGCTCGGGTCGCGCTTGTAGACCCATCTGTCCTCCGTTCCAGGTTCGATCATCATGTCGACGCGCCAGTGCCTCGTCTCCACATCCTCGCACCAGATCTGCGCGATCGCCTCCGGCGGCTGTTGCTCCGCCGGCAGATAGTCGACATTGCCATTACCGACCGAATAGAAGCGCATTCCTTCCAGCCGCTCGCGAAACGCAGGGACGTCGTGGCGCAGGATGGTGAATTCCAGATCTGCGTGTGAACGGGTCTGATGCCCGTGCCAGAGGTTGAGCGCCCACCCGCCGACAACGCACCAGGGCTGTTCCATGCCTACCAGACGCTCCGCGAGCTCGCGCGGATGCCAGGCGGACCATCACCGTGATCGGGCGGCGAATATAGTGACATGAATCCGGTCTCCATCTGTCTTACGGCCCTTGGCGGAATTACCCTATCCGGCCGCTTCCGTTTTCGCCTTTCGGTCCTTCGGAAGCCACCGCGCATCCGGGGCGCACGGCAGCGTGAACGCCCGGATCGCAGCAGCCACGCCGAAAATCTGAAGGGCCGCGCCAACCCATTCGGCGCCCGACGGCCATCTGGCTTCGAACATGAAGCCGTAGGCCAGCCCGAAAACGGTTTCGGCGACAATGAGCTGCGCCGCCAGCGCAATCGGCAATCTCCGCGAGGCGACCACCCAGCACCAGGTCGCGAACCACGATCCCGCAAGCCCGGTCAGCAGCGCCCAGCCGGCGAAACGGGAAATCTCCGACGGGGAGGCGGAAATCTCTCCGAAATTCGTGAATGGCAGAATGACGAGGCTTCCGAGTGCAGCACCAAGTCCCTGCACGCCCGTCCACCGCAACGCGTCCGGCGCGTCGCAGGCACGCATGACGATGCCGTTGGCGAGGCCGTAGACGATCCAGATCGCCAGCGCCGCCACCGCAGAGAGCGCTCCGAGCAGCACCATTCCGCGGCCCTGCGGCACGACGGTCGAAAGGGCATCGAGGTTCACCACCAGGACGCCGGCGACGATCAGCGAGAACGGCAGGGCAAGCGACCGCCAGCGAACGGTGTCATCGCGCCAGTTGGCGATCAGCGCCAAAAGCACGGGCATGGTCCCGATGACGAGCGGCGGAACGGCGGCCCCGGCCAAGCGCACCGCATAGGCGACGGCGAGGAAATAACCGACATAACCGAGACAGCCCAGGCCCAGTCCGACCGCAATCCGACCGGCCGAAAAGGCGACCGGCCGGAAGCGCCGGTTCGCCATGAGGACAAACGATGCGACACCGAAAAGCCCATAGCGCGCCACCGCCAGATCCCACGGGGTGAAGGGGTCGACCGCACGCGGCGCGACGAAAGTAAGCCCCCACAACGCACATGTCGCAAGGGCCGCGAGAATGCCGATCGGCATGCCATCCATCCTGTTCAGCAGCAATGTTTTCTTTATCGAATAGTGGCCGGGCGCCATCGCGAATTCCATGGATTTTCGAAGGCGTTCCAGCCTATCTTCGCTG
This sequence comes from Rhizobium sp. YS-1r, assembly GCF_000757525.1. Taxonomy (NCBI): domain Bacteria; kingdom Pseudomonadati; phylum Pseudomonadota; class Alphaproteobacteria; order Hyphomicrobiales; family Rhizobiaceae; genus Rhizobium; species Rhizobium sp. YS-1r. The sequence goes on from NZ_JPYQ01000006.1 coordinate 857,771, forward strand.
CATGTCAAAACCGAAAACGCCCCCTCGCCTTCGATTCGAAAGTCACCAGATCGACAAGGTCGACGCGACAATTCTGGAAGCGCTCGACGCGGATGCCCGGCTGAGCATGGCGGACCTCGGCCGGCTGATCGGCATGTCGGCTCCGGCCGTCTCCGAACGGGTCCGCCGGCTGGAGACGGCAGGCGTCATCCGCGGCTTCAGCCTCGACGTGGATACCCGTGCGCTTGGCTACGAGATCCGGGCACTGGTCCGCATCAGGCCGTTCCCCGGCAAGCTGCATCTCGTCGAAAAGCTCATTCAAGAGACGCCGCAGGTCATCGAATACGACAGGATTACCGGCGACGACCCGTTTCTCGCACGCCTGGTCGCCCGTTCGGTCGAGGAGATGGATGAGGTGGTCAAGACCTTCTGCGAGCACGCCGTCACCAGCACATGCGTCATCAAATCGTCCTCGCACACCCGTCGGCTGCCGCCTCTCCACGGGCCCTAGCGCGACATCCGCACCGCCTGGCGCATCCCCTGGGCCTTGCGGTTCACCAAGTAGACGCCTGCCACGACGATCACCGTGCCGACGATCATCGGGAGCGTCAGCGGCTCGCCGAACAGGATCGCCGCCTCAACCGCCACGACAGGCGGCATCAGATAGATGAGTGAGGCTGCCCGTGACACCTGTCCGCGTCGGATGAGATAGAGGAGGAGCCCGACCGCGCCCATGGAAATGCCGAAGACTGACCAGGCCATGGCCAGTACCGCCTGATGCGTCCAGTCGAAGCGGAGGTCTTCAAGCACGAGCGCAAACGGCACGGTAACGATCAGCGCGCCGACGAACTGCAGCGTCGCGATCGAAAAAAGGTCGCCCTCCTGCAGGTGCCGCTTCTGGTAAAGCGTGCCGTAGGTGACCGAGGTCATCGCCACAAGGTTGATCAGTACCGGAAGGGCAAGGCCTGCAAGGCCGCGATCAAAGACGTCGAGAAGTTGCGACGAAATCGCGATCAGGATGCCGGCGAAACCGAGCACCAGGCCCAGTTTCTGGGCCGGCTGCAGCCGTTCGCCAATAAAAAACGGCGCAACCATCGCCGTCAGCAGCGGCTGAAGACCGGCAATGATGCCGGACAGGCCCGCAGGCACCCCCTGCCCGATCGCATACCAGACGCCGACCAGATAAAAACCGTGCAGGAAGACGCCGGACAGGATCGCATGGCCGAACTGACCGCGACTCTTCGGCCATTTCGCCCCCATGACGAAACACACGGCCAAGAAGGCGATCGCCGCGAGCGTATGCCGCACGGCAAGAAAGGTGATGGGATCGGCATGCGCCGCCGCGTATTTCGCGACGATCCAGCCCGTGGACCAGAGGAAGACAAAAAGGGCCGGAGCCATTCGATCGAGCATGATTGATTCCGGCAGGTTTTGACAAAAGGCAGGTCGCGCTTGTCTAGGCACAGTCGGTTTGATGGTCAAAACAGAAAAACTGATGGCTGCATTGAATGGCGCTTGAACGGTACTTGAACAGCAGTTGGGCAGTTGGCGCTTTTGCAGGCAGAGGGACGGAAGACACCTTCCGGTAGCCGTAGCCTTGTCCAGCACCGCGAATACTACCTTTAGGCAGGAAGGGTGTTTCGAGACGACGATTTTCTGACGCTTCGGAATACGCGCCGGCAACTGTGCATGGTTCTTGCATTGCTATCTGCATTGTACTCTTATGGTGAAAAAATCGGGGAACGCGCCTTTGGCATTTGATGAAATGTTAACCGCGGAAAGCCATCCGCGACTGCCATACAAGACCTATCACGAGTGGTATACCAACCAGGATGCCGCCCACCTGATTCGCAAAACCCAGGATGCGGAAAACATATTCAGAAAGACGGGCATCACCTTCGCGGTCTATGGACACGCCGACAGTTCCGAAAAGCTCATCCCCTTCGACATCATCCCCCGCATCATTTCCGCCCGAGAATGGCGCAAGCTCGCCCAGGGCATCGAACAGCGGGTTCTCGCCCTCAACGCCTTCCTCGACGACATCTATCACAAGCAGGAGATCATCAAGGCGGGCCGCATCCCCCGCCAGTTGATCGAAAAGAACAGCGCTTTCCTGCCGCAGATGATCGGTTTCAAGCCGCCGGGCGGCGTCTATACCCATATCGTCGGCACCGATATCGTCCGCACCGGCGAGGACCAGTTCTACGTGCTGGAGGACAACGCCCGCACCCCGTCCGGCGTCAGCTACATGCTGGAAAACCGGGAAACCATGATGCAGATGTTCCCGGAACTCTTCACGCTGAACAAGGTGCAGCGCGTCGAGGACTATCCGCGGCTTCTGCGCCAGTCGCTCGCTTCGCTCGCCCCGCCCGGCTGCAAGGGGAAGCCGCGCGTCGCGGTACTCACCCCCGGCATTTACAATTCCGCCTATTACGAACATTCCTTCCTCGCCGACCAGATGGGCGTCGAACTGGTGGAAGGCGGCGACCTGCGCGTCATCGATGGCCGCGTGAAGATGCGCACGACCCGCGGCTACGAGGCGATCGACGTGCTCTACCGCCGCGTCGACGACGATTTTCTCGATCCTCTCACCTTCCGGCCGGAATCTGCACTCGGCGTTCCCGGAATCATGGACGTCTACCGGGCCGGCAACATCACCATCGCCAACGCCCCCGGCACCGGCATTTCCGACGACAAGGCGATCTACTCCTATATGCCGGAGATCGTCGAGTTCTATACCGGCCGCAAGGCGATGCTGGAAAACGTGCCGACCTGGCGCTGTTCGGAGCCGGCAAGCCTCAAATACGTGCTGGAGCACATCGAGGAGCTGGTCATCAAGGAAGTGCACGGTTCCGGCGGCTACGGCATGCTGGTCGGCCCGACAGCGACGAAGAAGGAACGCGCTGAATTTGCGGAAAAGCTCGCGGCCAAGCCGAACAACTACATCGCTCAGCCGACGCTGGCGCTCTCGACCGTGCCGATCTTCGTCAACAAGGGCATCGCGCCGCGCCACGTCGACCTGCGTCCCTATGTGCTCGTCTCCGACAAGGTGCAGATCATTCCGGGCGGCCTGACCCGCGTGGCGCTGAAACAGGGGTCGCTGGTGGTCAATTCCAGCCAGGGCGGCGGCACCAAGGACACCTGGGTTCTGGAAGATTGAGGTCGAGGTCGTAATCATATGCTCGGAAGAACTGCAAACGGCCTCTACTGGATGTTCCGCTACATCGAGAGAGCCGAAAATATCGCCCGCCTTGTCGATGCCGGCCTGCGCGTCTCGCTGACCCGTGCCGGCTCTTCGGACGAGGACTGGCACGGTGTGCTGGAAAGCGCCGGCGTGCGCGAAGCCTATTCGGAAGTGCATGCCGAACTGACGGCGACGGATGCGATCGACTACCTTCTGCGCGACCAGTCCAATCCGTCGAGCGTCATGTCCTGCATCGAATTCGGGCGCAACAACGCCCGCATGGTGCGCACGGCGCTGACCCGCGAGACCTGGGAAGCCACCAACGAATGCTGGATCGACCTGAAGGCCCGGCTTTCCCGCAAACTGAAGCCCGCTGACCTGCCAGAGCTGATCGACGTCATCAAACAGCGCTGCGGCCTGATCCGTGGCGCCTTTCACGGTTCGATGTTGAGGAACGACCTCTACAACTTCTCACGCATCGGCACGTTCATCGAACGGGCGGACAATACGAGCCGCATCCTCGACGTAAAATATTACGTGCTCCTCCCGTCGGTGAGCCAGGTCGGATCGGCGCTCGACAATTTTCAGTGGGAATCGATCCTGCGATCGGTTTCCGCCCAGCGTTCCTACGGATGGGTCTATGACGGAGAATATCAGGCTGCCAATATCGCGGACTTCCTGATCCTCAAGGTGCAGATGCCCCGTTCGCTCGCCTATTGCTACGAGAAGATCGTCAGCAATCTCGGCTATATCGCCGAAGACTACGGCGAGCGGCTGAAGGCGCACGAAACGGCCGATGCCATCCGCTCGACGCTGAAGCGCGGCACGATCACCGACATCATGGATCAGGGCCTGCACGAATTCCTGGAGGATTTCGTCAGCCGCAACAACCAGCTTAGCGCCGAGATCACCGAAGGCTACCGTTTCTACCAGTAGAGCAGGATAACCGCACATGCGGCTGAAGATTTCCCACACGACCGAATATCTCTATGACGCTCCGGTATCCTACTCCCTGCAGCGCTTGCGGCTTACTCCGGTCGATGGGCCGGGCCAAAAAGTGCTGAACTGGTCGATCACCGTCGACGGCGCCAAGATCGAGGCGGGTTACGCCGACCAGTTCGGCAACCGCACCGAGCTTGTCTCCGTGGAGGGCGCCGAGCATATGATCCGCATCGTGGCCTCCGGCGAGGTCGAGACCGAGGATCGCGCCGGCGTCTATGGGCAGCATCAGGGTTTCTGCCCGCTCTGGCTTTTCCTGCGCGACACGCAGCGCACCAAGCCTGGCAAGCTCGTCCGGGAACTCGCAAGGAGCGTCAAGGGTGACAGCGAGCTTGCCCAGATGCATGCGCTGATGGAAGCGATCCATGAGACGGTTGCCTATACGCCCGGCTCGACGAACAGCGAAACGACCGCCGAAGAAGCGCTTGCGGCGAAAACCGGCGTCTGCCAAGACCATGCGCATATATTCGTTTCGGCGGCGCGCTTCCTGGATATCCCGGCACGCTACGTTTCCGGCTATCTGCTGATGGAAGGCGCGACCGAACAGGTCGCCACCCATGCCTGGGCGGAAGTGCATCTGCCGGGTCTCGGCTGGGTCGGCTTCGACGCGGCCAACAAGATCTGCCCGGACGACAGGTACGTGCGGATCGCCTCCGGCCTTTGCTACCGCGACTGCGCGCCGGTCTCGGGCATGCGCATCGGCCCGGCGGGAGAAAACCTCAAGGTGTCGCTGACCGTGGCGCAAATGCAGACTCAGCGTCAGAAGCAAAGCCAGGGGCAGACGCAAGGCCAGGCGTAAACCGCAAGCCCTGCACCATCTCCGCGTGCTCTCTTCCTCCTCGATGCAAAAGGATGAAGCATGCTGTTCGGACAATCGGTCTTCCAGTCGGTGCTGACCCGGCTGAAAGAAGAACGCGGCGAGGAAGAAGCCGAAGAGACGGAGGCAAGCTTCCGCATCAAGGGGCTCGGCATGGGCTTCGTTGCGCCGACGGATGAAGGACAGGCATTGGCCGCGACCGGAACGGAAGCCTATCTTGCCTTCCTACCGGAACTGCCTGAGTTCGACCTGCCCCTCACGGAAGCGGAAGAATCAAAGTCGGCGCCCCAAATTCCCGCTCATCTGCTCCGGCTGACGGAGAAAGAGATCGCCGAGGAACTCGCAATCACCGCGGCCGACACCGAAGCGACACTCTCCGAAAAGCGGCGGCAGTTCGCCAAGACCAACCATCCCGATGGATTCGCACCGGAATTCCGCGATAACGCCAATATCCGCATGAAAACGGCGAACCTGCTGATCGATACTGCGATCAAAGGGCTCTTCTGGCGCTAGAGCCTACTCCTTCGGTTCCTCTGTGGGCTTCCGGGCACCGGGTTTGCGCGTTTCCAGGAACAGTTTGTAGGTCGCATATAGACCCATGGCCCCAACGATGATCGCCCAGAACGGCTCGCCCGTATAAAGCTCGAATGCCGCCCAGATGGCGCAGATCACCGGGATCAGCAACCGTCGCCAGAGCGGCTCGTAGAAGGGATGGTCCGGATCGATCATGGCATCATTCTCCAGCTGCCCTTATATGGGGCCTCGAGAGAATAATATCCTTGTCGATGATGGAGAACGCAAGGTTGAGATGACCTTCGAAGACCAGCGAAGGTTCTTCCGGCACGACGGAGAGCGCCGGCATCCCTTCGAGCCGCACGACCTGGGTCTGGGATAGCCCCTCCTCGATGCCGGCTTGCAGAAGATCCTGATGCCTCGTTCCCGGTCCGGTGATGAAGACCGGCATATGGCCGTGGAGACTGAGCAGACGTGAAAGCCCGTTGCCAAGCGCCACGCCCGCCTGGCGGAAGGCGAACTGAGCCATGCGGTTGCCCTGTCTAGCTTGAGCAGCGATCTTGTCGATCTCCGCAATCGGCACGAATTTCGCCGGGATCGTGTCCATCGGCACTTCGAAAGCCATGCGAAGGATCGCATAGAAGCCCGCATAGGCCTCGATGCAGCCGCGCGCGCCGCAACGACAGAGCCCGCCATTGGGAATATGCAGCATATGCCCGAAATTCGGCGCGGAAATTTCCGCAACGCCGGCGGCATTCCGGCGGGCGATACCGAGCCCGATGCTGTGACCGAGAGAAAGTGCAGCAAGCGCCCGCTCGCCGCCGCCCTCCTTCTTCGCCTCACGCTCAAGCAGCGCACCTGCCACCAGCAGGGTCTCGTTGTTGAGGATGACCCTGGCCGGCCATCCGCGCCCCAGCACCTCGGTAAAATCCACCGGCTGCAGACCGAAGACCGGCGACCAGACAAGAACGGGCTTGCCCGGATGAACCAATCCCTTGCTGCTGACCGAGACGAGCAGCACGCTGTCGCGGTCGATGCTCGATCGGGCGACCACGCGTTCGAGCGCCGCGGAGATGGAAGCTACGAAAGCGTCTGTGCCGCCCTGCCCGCGCGGTTCGGCAAACCGGTCAAGCAGCGTGCCGGCGTAATCAACCAGGGAATATTGGATGGAATCGGAGGAAATGATGACGACGACCAGATAGCCGCAGGTGCGCCGCTGGCTGAAGAGCACGCGCGGCCTGCCCCGACCGGCCGCTGCCTGCTGCTCGCTCTTCTCGATGATGCGGGCACGCTCGAGATCGGCGGTGATGGCGGAAATGGTTGCCGAGGCCAGCCCCGTCGCATCGGAGATTTCCGTGTGGGCCAGCCGGCCACGGCGACGCAACGCAGCCAGCACAAGCGCACTGTTCTGCTGCCGGACCAATTCCGTGCTCGATTTCGCCAGCATGGACCCCGCTGTTCCTCCTCGCTCATTCTGTCGATACGGCAGTGCCTTGTCCTCCACAAGTGCCGATTGACAGTCCTTTGAATCTCTGACATCTGATTTCTCGACTGTCGAGAAAAAAGCGCTGGCGTTTTTCCGGCAGGTAATCTGGCGGGGGGAGAGCACGGAGGCTTGAGGCCCATCCGCCGTCACTCGGGAGGACATGATGAGATCGTTTGTAAAGTTAATGGCCGGCGCGGCCATCCTCGTTTCCATGCACACCGTCGCCATGGCGCAGCAGGTCGTCGTCGGCGTATCCTGGTCGAACTTCCAGGAAGAACGCTGGAAGACCGACGAAGCAGCCATCAAGAAGGCGCTCGAAGCGGCCGGGGCAAAGTATATTTCCGCCGACGCCCAGTCTTCTGCCTCCAAGCAGCTCACCGACGTCGAGTCGCTGATCTCTCAGGGGGCCAATGCGCTGATCGTTCTGGCTCAGGATAGCGATGCGATCGGGCCGGCGATCGAAAAGGCGGCCGCCGAAGGCATCCCGGTCGTCGGTTACGACCGCCTGATCGAAAATCCGGAAGCCTTCTATATCACCTTCGACAACAAGGAAGTCGGCCGCATGCAGGCCGAGGGCGTGTTCAAGGTGAAGCCGGAAGGCAACTACGTCTTCATCAAGGGCAACTCCGCCGATCCGAATGCGGACTTCCTGTTTTCGGGCCAGATGGAAGTGCTGAAGCCGGCAATCGACGCGGGCAAGATCAAGAATGTCGGCGAAGCCTATACGGACGGCTGGAAACCGGAAAATGCCCAGAAGAACATGGAACAGTTCCTGACCAAGAACGACAACAAGGTCGATGCAGTCGTGGCTTCGAACGACGGCACGGCCGGTGGCGCGATCGCAGCACTCGACGCCCAGGGTCTTGCAGGCTCCGTTCCGGTCTCCGGCCAGGACGCCGACAAGGCAGCGCTGAACCGCGTGGCGCTCGGCACCCAGACGGTCTCCGTCTGGAAAGACTCGCGTGAACTCGGCAAGACTGCCGCCGAGATCGCGCTTGCACTGGCCTCCGGCAAGAAGATGACCGAGATCCCGAACGTCCAGACCTTCAACGGCGGACCGAAGAAGCAGCCGATGCAGTCGGTCTTCCTGAAGCCGCTGCCGATCACTCAGGATAACCTGAACGTCGTCATCGAGGCCGGCTGGATCAGCAAGGCGGAAGCCTGCCAGGGCGTCAAGGCCGGCACAGTCGCCGCCTGCAACTAAGCAGGCTATTTCGGGCCGATAAAATAGTCCGGCGCCGCAGCCCCCTGCCGCGGCGCCGGTTTTCGGCGTAAAATGGCGCAGTCGCACGAGACGAGAAAGAAGCGGCGGAGCGTCATCCGGAGGCTCGGTCGGACGTCAGTCCAGACCGAAAGGCCTCAAGAACGGTGGAGAACGGCAAGACATGGCCGACACGGCACATTCCACAACGAATTCCACGACATCGGGAGGAACAGGACAGGCCGAGGGCAACCTCGTCGCACGCTTCTTCCGTGCAACCGAGATCGACACGCGTCTGCTCGGCATGATCGGCGCACTGCTGATCATCTGGGTGGGCTTTCACATCATGACCGGCGGACTGTTCCTGACGCCCCGGAACCTCTGGTTCCTCTCGGTGCAGACCGCTTCCGTCGCCGTCATGGCGACCGGCATGGTGCTGGTCATCGTCACCCGCAACATCGACCTGTCCGTCGGCTCCATCCTCGGCTTCACCGGCATGATCATGGGGGTCCTGCAGGCGCAGCTCCTGCCCCAGGTGCTCGGCTTCAACCATCCGGCCACGTGGGCGATCGCGCTCGCCGGCGGCCTGATCGTCGGCGGCCTGATCGGCGCCTTCCAGGGCGCGATTATTGCCTTTCTCAATGTCCCCTCCTTCATCGTCACTCTCGGTGGTCTGCTCGTCTGGCGCGGCGCGACATGGTACGTGACGAGCGGCCAGACCGTCGCGCCGATGGATGCCAATTTCCGCCTGATGGGCGGCGGCACGGACGGTTCGATCGGCGCCACCTGGAGCTGGATCGTCGGCATCCTCGCCTGTCTGGCGATCGTCGCCGCGATCATCAACGGCCGACGCCAGCGCAAACGCTTCCACTTTCCGCGCCGGCCGATCTGGGCCGAATACGTGCTGGCGGCATTGGGTTGCATCATCGTGCTCGGCGTCGTTTCGATCGCCAACGACTATTATTGGCCGATCAACATCGCCCGCCGTTATGCGGAAGCAAACGGTATCCCCTGGCCGGAAGGCGGGCTCTTCATCTCCCACGGCATCGCCGTGCCGGTGCTGATCGCGATCGCCGTCGGCATCGTCATGACGTTCATCGCCACAAGGCTCCGCTTCGGCCGCTATGTCTTCGCGATCGGCGGCAATCCGGAAGCGGCCGAACTCGCCGGCATCAAGACCCGCTGGGTGACCGTCAAGATCTTCGCCCTGATGGGCATTCTCTGCGCCATCGCCGCGGCGATCTCCACGGCCCGTCTCAACGCCGCGACCAACGCTCAAGGTGAGCTCGACGAACTCTACACCATCGCCGCGGCCGTGATCGGCGGCACGTCGCTTTCCGGCGGCGTCGGCACGATTGCGGGCGCCATGCTCGGCGCGCTTCTCATGCAGTCGCTGCAATCCGGCATGGTGCTGCTCGGCATCGACACGCCCTTCCAGCGCATCGTCGTCGGCGCCGTGCTCGTGCTCGCCGTCTGGCTCGACACCGTCTACCGCGCCAAAGCCAAGTAACGGGCCAAATAGATAGGAGTTTTCATCGTGACGGAACAAACCACTCCGCTCGTGGAAATGAAGAACATTTCCATCTCCTTCGGCGGGATTCATGCGGTCGAGAACGCTTCGGTCGACCTCTTTCCCGGCGAGGTCGTGGCGCTGCTCGGACATAACGGCGCAGGCAAATCGACGCTGATCAAGATTCTCTCCGGCGCCTACCGGCGCGACGAGGGCGAAATCCTGATCAACGGCGAACCCGCCGATATCCGCAATCCACGTGACGCGAAGAAATACGGTATCGAGACGATCTATCAGACGCTCGCGGTCGCCGATAACGTCGACGCCGCCGCCAACCTCTATCTCGGCCGCGAACTCAGGACGAAGTGGGGCACGCTCGACGACGTTGCCATGGAGGCGAGCACCCGCAAGGTAATGGGGCGCCTGAACCCCAACTTCCGGCGTTTCAAGGAGCCCGTGAAGGCGCTCTCGGGCGGCCAGCGGCAATCGGTAGCGATTGCCCGTGCGATCCTCTTCGACGCCCGCATCCTGATCATGGACGAGCCGACGGCAGCGCTCGGACCGCAGGAAACGGCCCAGGTAGGCGATCTCATCAAGCAGCTGAAGCGGGAGGGGATCGGCATCTTCCTGATCAGCCACGACATCCACGATGTCTTCGATCTCGCCGACCGCGTCTTCGTGATGAAGAACGGCAAGGTGGTGGGCCACGCCCGCACCGGGGACGTCACCAAGGACGAAGTGCTTGGCATGATCATCCTCGGCAAGGTACCGCCTGGCGCCAGCCCGGGACCGGGCGCCATGAAAGTGGCGTGATCGATCTGAAAACGCTGCAGCGCCTCCCCTTCCCGATCCGCCGCCGCAGAAGGGCGGGTCAAGGTGGAACCGGTGATCTTTTCCGGTTCCACCCATTCTCTTGAAATTGGCGATTGATGCGGCCGTCATCCTGGGTTAAGAACCAGCCATCGGACGCGGCGAGTCATCGCATCGCACGGTTAGCACCCGTAGCTCAGCTGGATAGAGTGTTGGATTCCGATTCCAAAGGTCACAGGTTCGAATCCTGTCGGGTGCGCCAAATTCCCATTTTCACTACTTAAACGCCGAAAAACGCCGCCGATCTCCGCCTGAATTGCGGTCGATCGGACGCGTGAAATCGCCCGTGGTCAAAAGGCGTAGAAACGGCGGCGTTTGGCGGTGAAGAAGTTCGAATCGCTTCCGGTCGAATGACGTGTTTTGACTCAAGGCAGAACGTAAGCGCGGTTTTCTTTGCACGGCAATTCAAGGTGTCCACCTTGAAGGTGTACCCCTTGGTTTTTGGTGTAATCTCTTCCAGGTGGCTCGGGATGCGGGAAGTTATAACGAGATGAAGGCGGCCCGGTAGGGGTACACCTTCCAGGTGGACACCTTGGCCGACACGAAGCCGGCTCAGGCGGCGACGCCGATTTCCACCTGCTTGGCGAAGTTGAACGGTAGCAGGTCGTCTATATCTGGATCCTCCCTGTTACGCTTGGGCAATTCCGTCAGGACGTGGCTCAGCCATTTGAAGGGATCAACGCCGCAAGCCCGACAGGTCAGGACCAGACTGTAAACCACCGCACTCGCCTTTGCCCCATCAACAGTGTCACTGAAGAGCCAGCTTTTTCTCCCCGTGCAAAAAGGCCTGATATCGCGCTCGAGTATATTGTTGTCGATCGGAACCCGGCCATCACTGGTGTAGCGGACCAGATAATCCCATTGGTTCAGCGTATAGGAGATGGCTCTGCCGAGCTTGCTTTTCGGGGCGATCTTCGGGGATATCTTTTCGAGCCATTGCCTGAAGGTAATCAACACCGGCACACTATGCTGCTGGCGCAACCGGAATGCATAGGCGTGGCGTGTTTCCCCGTCACCCGGCTCGTCTTCGCGCGCCTGCTTCTCGATCTGGTAAAGCGTTGCGAACACCTTCAGGGCTTCCATCGGTGCGCCACCGGGTTTCTTCATGGCTAGCAGCGCATCGTTGAACTTCCTGCGTGCATGCGCCATGCAGCCAAAATGCATGGCACCGCTGATCGTGCGCCAGGCCTCGTAGCCATCGCTGATCAGCAGGCCGCGATAATCACCAAGGAAAGCCTGAGGATACTGCTTGCCGCGACCAGGCTGGTATTCGAATAGCACGACTGGCTGTTCGCTGTCCTGCGCGCTGCGAAAGGCCCACATGTAGGATTTGTTCTGGGGCTTCCGGCCCTTTTCCTTCAGCACCTGCACCCAGGTCTCATCGCCATGGAGAACGGGCTGGGCCAGAAGCTTTTCCTTCAAGGCATCATAAATGCGGTTCAGATGCAGATCGCAGGCGCGGATCACCCAATTGCTGAATGTCCCACGGCTCATCGGCACATTGATCCGGTCAAATGCCTGCGACAGACGATAGAGAGGCATGCCATCCACATATTTGCTGACTAGCGCCAACGCCAGCGTCGAGGGCGTGGCGACACTGCCCGGCAAGGGCTGCGTCGGCATCGGCGCGATCACCACAGGCGTGCTGATGCCGGTGCGCTCGCAATTCCGGCAGGCGTACTTCACCCGTGCATTCTGCAAGACCTTCGCGCTCGTCACCACATGCAATTGCTCGGTGACGACTTCTCCCATTCTGTGCATCGGATGACGGCAGCAAGGGCACAGCTTTTGATCTTCCGGCACATCGTATTCCACCCGTTCACGTGGCAGATGAGCCGGCAGGCGTTTGCGCCCACGCTTTTTGCGGAATTGCTCCCCCAGTTCGGCAAGCCCGGTATCCGGCAAATCGATGGCGGTGGCGTCATCACCGCCGTCATCGCTATATTCCTCGACGCTCTCAGTCGCGGCGGCCTGTTCGGCCTCATTGAAGACGCGATCGTCGAGTTTTTCGCTGCTCGGCCCGTAGAGCTTGAGATTGGCAAGGACGAGCGCTTGCTCAAGCTCTGCGACCTTCTCGACGAGTTTCCCGTTCTCCGCTTTCAGCGCAGCGATCTGGGCGAGCAGTTCATCGGGATCTGACGTCGAACAGGTTGGATTCATCCCGATTCTTGAATCAGGAGCCTCCTGTCAGGTCAACGATTTTCTCGCCAGAGGCTGGCTGAAGCTATTACAGTAAAACGCGCCCTTCGGGTTCCGGCACAATGCCGGCAACACTACGATAGCGTCGTACCGGATGACGGGACACCGCATCGATGTCGATGCCGTCCAGAAGCCAATGAAGCTGCTCCGTCGTGAGCGTCAGAACCGCTTCCGCCCGGCGGGGCCACCGGAACCTGTCGGCTTCGAGCCGCTTCAGAACCAGGATAAACCCCTGCCGATCGAAGAACAGGAGTTTCATCCGGTCCCGCTGGCGGTTGCAAAACGCAAATATGGATCGAGACCACGGATCGAGCTGCATGGTTTGCTCGACCAATATCGCAAGACTGTCGATACCCGCTCTCAGATCGACCGGTTCGCGGTGAAGATAGACCTTCACATCATCGGCCAGACGCAGCATGGCAAAGGCCCATCATGACGGCTGTTATAGTTTCGAGGGCCATGATCACTCTTCCCTCTGGCGCTGCAGTCTGGCCGCGCGGACCATTGTGCTGTCGGACGTCGAACTGACGATACCCCGGTTCGCCCAATGTTCCAGGTCGGAAAGTGCATAAACGACCCGGCCACCGAGTTTGCGATAGACCGGCCCCGTACCGCAGCAGCGGTGCTTTTCCATCGTTCGCGCTGACAACCTCAGGAACAGGGCAGCATCATAAGTACGCAGATAACGCGGCGGCCCATCGGACAACGAAGCGGCCAGCCCCTCCGCCTTGCTGCCATCGCCAATATCCAGCAGTTCCGTGCGCCCCCCTCCGGACCCCGACGCCTGCTCGACGGCGCTGTCGTCATCTCCATGGACACCCAATTCGCCAAGGCGCTTGCGACGCTCAACAGTGCGCCGGGCAACCATCGGATCAAGTTCAGGGCGCCAGCCCGCAACCGCGTTCACAACTGCGTCTGTCAGCGCTTCCAGACTGGTTGCCAGCAGCGGCGTTACCTTTTCCCGCACAATGTCACTCGCTGCGTCATGCCCGAACAGGCCAGCAGACTGCACACATGCCCCGGCATTATCAGGCCGGACGCTTTGATGCTCCGGGTCGGGGGATGTCGCTATGGCCTTGAGCGGTTCGCCAGCCGCAACGATCTCAATAAACGCTGAAGGTGCGGGAGACGCAGGGCTTTGCCTGTCTCTCTGCCGTTTCCGGTAATCGCTAATCCATTTGCGCACGAGGTTCGGGTTTAACCCATGTGTCACCGCAATGCCGGCAACCGAGACCCCGGGCTTCAGGCATTCCAGGACCAACCGCGCCTTGTCAGCCGGATCATATTCCCGGCCACCATTCGCCCGGATGCCTATCGGCTTCAGCTTAATACTGTTTCTCTCATTTCCATCCATCGCATCGCGCCCCTCCTTCGGGCGTGACGCAAATTGCATCATCACTCACAGCAAGCACAGGCGCAGAGAAATGCGCGCTTACTGTCTACGCTATAGCCCTCTAATGTCGCATTTTGATACCTCTGTTACCCCGGCGTCCTCATCACGCAGAAAAGCCGCCATGCTGGGTAATGAGCGCGACGACAAAATCCATCACAGCACGGACGGAAGACATCCTGCGCAGGTCCCGATGGACCATAAGCCAGATCTCCCTGGAAAAGGGCGGAACGTCCTCTCCGACCTGCATCAGGTCCGGGTCGGCGTCGCCCAAGAAGCAGGGCAGTCCCGCGACACCTGCGCCCGCCCGCGCCGCGATAAGATGCCCGCTGATGTCGCTCAACTCGCACGCAACCGGCCGTGCGCCGGCAATGCCGAGCAGCCATTTCTGCTGCGGCATGTCGGCAAAGCTCTCGTCGTAAGCGATGAACTGCCATCGATCAGGCGCCTCTCGATGCGCATAGTCCCGGCGCGCGTAGAGACCGAATGCCATCGTCCCGACTTTTCGCGCGAAACTGCCGGTCTCCTCGGGCCGCACCAGCCGTATCGCCACATCCGCTTCCCTGCGGCTGAGCGACACCTGCTGCGCCTGCGCAGCGAGAGAAAGACGGACATCTGGATAGAGATATCGAAAGTCCGCAAGATACTGCGCCAGTAGATGCGCCACCAGCACCGGCGGAGCACTGAGCGTGACCTTGCCGATAAGCGGTGTATGCGCAGCCTGGGCAATCCTGGCAACGCCGTCCGCCGCACTTTCCATCGTGACGGCCTGATCGAAAACCTGCTGGCCAATCGCCGTCAAACGACAGGATCGCGGCAGGCGGTCGACCAGCATCACATCGAGTTCGGCTTCGAGCGCCGCCAGCCGGCGGCTCACCGTGGCGTGGTCCACCTTCAAGGCACGCGCCGCGCCGGACAGGGTGCCGTTGCGCCCCACTGCCATGAAATGACGAAGATTTTCCCAATCGGCCATCGGTGCGATTTCTCCAGGTGCACTGGCATATATACCGAATTTTCGCACAGAAATCATCGGCGTAGTTTCGAGACAAATTACCTTTGTAAGGTTGTCTCGATGACTGTCTCTTCCCCCCTACACCCACGCATCACGCTTGCTGCCGCCGCGCTTGGTTTCGTGGTCGTTCTTCTCGACGTCAGTGTCGTCAACGTCGCACTCGACGCCTTGCGCACCGGCTTCTCCACCGATGTCGCCGGCCTCCAATGGGTCGTCAACGCCTACACGCTCATCTTTGCCGCCCTGCTGCTCATGGCCGGAGCCCTGGGAGACCGCTTTGGGGCGCGGGCAATCTTCATCACCGGCTTCGTTGTTTTCACGCTCGCTTCGCTTGCTTGCGGTCTGGCGCCGACGCTGGTGACGCTGATTGTGGCGCGGCTGGCGCAAGGCGTCGGCGCTGCGCTGCTGGTTCCGAACTCGTTGTCACTGCTCCAGCAGGCTTTTCCCGACAAGGAACAGCGGAACCGCGCGGTCGGCTGGTGGGGAGCCGCAGGCGGCATTGCACTGGCGGCCGGTCCCGTGGTCGGTGGTTTTCTGGTGACGCATATGGGCTGGCGCAGCGTTTTCCTGATCAACATTCCGGTCGGGCTGTTCGGCCTGGTCCTGATCCTGCGCTATTCCTCAGCCAGTCCCAGAAACGAGGGTCGGTCGCTCGATATGCCTGGGCAGGCAGCCGCCATCATCGCGCTCGCATCGCTGGCAACGGCGCTGACGGACGCGGCGCATCTCGGCTGGACGCATCCACGGATTCTGGTGGCCCTTCTCGTGGCCGTCCTCACCGCAATAGGCTTCATCCTGATCGAGGCGCGAAGCCACGCACCGATGCTGCCGCTGTCATTCTTTTCCAGTCCCGACTTCTCGATCGCCTCGATTACCGGCGTCCTCGTCAACTTCGCCTATTACGGCCTGATCTTCGTCTTTAGCCTGTTCTTCCAACTGGAGCAGCATCTTTCACCGCAGGAAACCGGCATCGCCTTCCTGCCGATGACCATTGTCCTCATGGTCATGAACGTCATCGCAGGCCGATTGATCACGCGCCTTGGAGCGCGCCGGCTCATGGTGTTCGGCCTCCTTCTGGCAGCGACTGGATATCTTCTGCTGATCCCGGTCAGTGTCGGCGGCTCCTATTGGCAACTGGCCATGCCGATGCTGATGGCGGCGAGCGGCATCGCGCTGATGGTGCCGACGATGACGAATGTGACTCTCTCCTCAGTCGATCCATCACGGGCTGGCATCGCGTCGGGTGTTCTCAACACGGCGCGGCAAGTGGGCGGCATGCTCGGCGTCGCGACGTGCGGGTATTTCGTGCGAGACACGGCGCCCGCCGCGTTCATGCACGGCATGCATCTCTCGCTCATCGTCGCGGTGGTCCTGCTGTTTCTCGGCGCTGCGCTCTCGTTCTTCTGTCTCAACCGCGAGATTTGAAATGAGCACAAGCGCCTTGACGCGCGATGCGGCAATCGGCGGGAATATGCGTCTATGGCGCAGAGTATCGCGTCATAGCGCGCAATCGGCGGATCTGGCGGGCCACGCCAGATGATGATGAGCACTACGTCTACGCTATAGCACTCTAAAGCCGCCTTTCTCCCAATGCTCAAACTTCTACTGCCACCCCGGCAGAGCCGGGGGAACTCTAACGTTCGTTTAGCTCCTGTGGGACTACCCGAGGAATTTCATGAATGAGGCTCGATTACAGGCATTTTACTGTTTTTGGTCGATAAAGGCCGGTGAACATGAGTGCAAACGAATGCAGAACATAGATGCCGTCGTCACGGACCTTTCAATGCTGGGTCGCCACGCTATAAGCCGTTCTTTGGCGACGGCACCTCCCGCTCATCATCGCCATTGTCCGCGGGTTCGGGGCTTAAGGCTTCTCGGATCGCGGCTTCGAGATCCTCGATGTCCTCATCCGAAAGTTCATCGAACATGGCTCGCTTTCGCTTCGAGATCGAGCCATGGTTCTGCATGTAGAAATTGACGAACATGGAAGCCCGTCTATCCGGCATATCGATAACTTCCCTCACCGCGTTATACGCCGTGTCGTAAACAGCCATGAAATCGAGCTCCTCCTTGAAGTCGATCCGGATCGTCTCGGAGATCTTCGCGTAGAGATATTCGACAAGCTCCGTTGCGTCGAAGTACCTATAAAGGGCCGATGTGTCGTTCGTCACCACGACCTGCTGCGCACGGTTCATTTCCCAGTCGATAAAATCCATTGTCGGCCTGGAGAACGACTCCAAGGCTGCGTCATATAATTTCTGGTCGCGGACGATTGCGGCCGATATCGGGAACAGGACGTCGTGCGGAGTGAACCCCTCTCTCGACAATACGTGATGGATCAGGAATCGGTGGATGCGCCCGTTCCCGTCTTCGAACGGGTGCAGGAATACAAAGGAAAAGGAGATTGCCGCCGCCGCCGCCACCGCGTCGTCGCAACCCTGCAGCCGCTCGGACATCGATGCCCAATCTTTCATTAGAGACGGGAGATCCTGAGGACGGGGGCAGATGAAGTGTACCTTCTCGCGATATCCGATCGTTTCGCCGACGAAGTTCTGGAAGTCGCGAAATCCCTTGGCAGCATATCGCGGATCAACAATCTGGTTCTGAAGGTCAACGAGGTCTTGATCACTAGCAGGGTTAAAGGATGCCGTCTTCCGCAGCGCGTTTATGAAGCGCTCCGCCTTCTGGCCTGTCGCGCGTTCGCGCTCGATCTCGAATGAAGACTTGGTTTCCTTGGTGTAGAGGTAATTCACCGCGCGGGCCAGGACCGTCGGATCATAGTCCTGAACCAGCTCTCTCGCCTGTTCATCGATACCTTCGGCTTGAAACCCTCTGATCGCGGGTGTCGGGCGGACGGTAACGCAAAATCCCGGGACACCAAGCATGTTGTTCGTTACACGGTGGCGAACCGAGTTGACACCGACAGAGCCGACATTAAGTTCGGGGTTGAGGGCTTTGGTGTACTGCACCACCGGAGCATCAGGGAGATCGAGAGTTTCGCGCGTGAAGAATTCGTACAGAAACCACGCACGGCGGGAGAACGCTCCGTTGGGCTCGGCGCGAACCATGTCCTTGATGACACCGGGATCGATCGCCTTCATGGCCGCCGCCATCACAGCGCTATCGACAGGCTCGTTTTTCAGTGCGAATTTCAGGTGTCCGGCGGTTGTATCTTCAGGCGCATACGGAGTACTGTATTTCTCGATGGTCCGGCCATTTCCGGTCGTTGTGCGCCTTGCACCCGGCCCGCAGTAGGAAGTCACTGCTGGGGGAGGCACGCGCAAGTGCAAGTTTTCAATCAGCCAAAGCTGCCCGACAGGGACGTCCACCATCACAAATCCTCAAAAAACGTTCAGCGAACTTAAAATTCTTTCAGCTTTTGGCGCAAGTCTCAAAAAACGTTCAGCGCGCTAAAAAAACATTCAAGAATTGGCGAAACCCTCAAAAAACGCCCCCCCCTGCGACGATGCCGCTATTGATTGCGAGGCGGACCTCCCCAGCCCAGGTCCGCTTCATCACGATCCCGTCGAGATAAAGATGGGGATAAGCGCCATCGATCGGCCGTTTCCGCCATTCCTCGATCTTGGCATAGATCTTCTTTGAGGTTCGACGCCGTTCCGGGGCTGACGCGCGTGCCCCAAAGCGCCTCGATGATATCCTCCGCACGGCGGACAGAGACACCCGCTAAATACATCTCGATCAATGCTTCCTCGACCTAGCTCTCGCGTCTTCGATAGCGCTCGATGATCGCTGTCTCGAACGTCTGTCGCCGCAGCTTCGGAACCTTCAGCTTCCCTTCGCCAGCCGTCGTGTGCAGCGCTCGCTCATAGCTACCTGCACGCGTATCTTGACGGCCATCGCTGCGTTCATAGCGACCAGCGCCGCACAATCGGCCCGCCTCCGCGTCGAACATCGCATTCAGCGCTTCTTCGACCGTGCCCTCACCATCTCGCCCAGATGGCCCTTGATCCGATCCTCGTCAATCCGGATCACTTCCCCCCAGATCGCCGCGCTAATAGTCAACAGGCCGGGGCGCCGATGCCCCGCGGCGAAACAGAGGCAACGGCGCCCCACGTCCAAACCTTCCTGCCCAAAACCTACTCAACGTCGTGAATAAGACGGGCTTCTGTAACGGGCCTTCCCGAGTCAATCCCTTTTGAGCTTCATCCCTCGCCGGTCACTTGCTTCTGTCCGCAGTCGGCATGGAGGCCGCTGCTCTATGGGGTCGGTGAGGACCGGCCGACCAATCTAACGATACGCAGTCACCGAGGTGCTGCTTCCCGACGCCATCAACAACACAAACACTGGAGTATACCCATGATACATCAATACCGGCATAGTGCTTCACGGTCATCTCGCCTTGATGCTTGGAGCAGGCCTATCCTGACTCCGCGACACCATCATTGTGAGGGATGACCACCAGCATCTCAAATACTGCCGGGTGGGGGATCAGCCCGTTACCCCATCTAGCATGTTGTTCGTTACACGGTGACGAGCCGAGTTGACACCAACGGATCCCACGTTCAAGTCGGGATCAAGGGCTTTAGTATGTTGCACGACCGGTGCGTCTGGCAGATCCAAGATTTCCCCGGTGAAGAACTCGTATAGGAACCTCGCACGACGGGAGAAGGCCCCCGTGGGTTCAGCGTGGTCCATGTCCTCGATAACAGCGGGGCCGATCGCCCGCCTGGCGGCGGCCATCACTGCACTATCGATGGGCTCATTTTTCTAGGCAAACTTGAGGTGGCCCGCGATTGTATCTGCGGGCGCGTATGGAGTACTATATTTCTCGATCGTTCGGCCATCGTCGTGCGTCGCGCTCCCGGCCCGCGTAGGAGGTCGCTGACGGAGGAGGAACGTGCAAGTTCTCAACGAGCCAAAGCTGTCCAACTTGGAAATCCGCCATCTCAAGTCCTCAAAAAAACGTTCAGCGATTTTAAAATCCTTTCAGATTTCGCAGCAAGACTGAAAAAACGTTCAGGATTCGGCGACATCCTAAAGAACGTTGGGGAATCAGAGCCTCAAAATTCTTTCAAAAATCCGTTCGATCCGAAAGAACCGCTGTCTCCGCCCACCCCCGGCAGCCACATCCAGACAAAGGCTTCTGCGGCATCTCCCTTAGAAGTCATCATCGACCTCCTTCACCGTATGGCGGACGCTCTTGGGCAGCAGGGTCAGTTTTTCATCCAGGCGCGCATTGCGCAACTGGAGCGTGCGCTCGTCATAGTCGAACAGGCGCACTCCCACGAGGGAAGCGACTTCGAAGACCAGACCGATCTCAGGCCCCGGCGCGCCTTTTTCGATGCTGGAGAGCGTTGTGCGGCTGATGCCGGCGCGGTCCGCCAATTCCTGCGCGGTCAGGCTGCGCTCGGCCCGGCCGACGCGGATCAGCTTGCCCAGCATGGCGAGTGCCTGGTGCGTAACTCTGGAGTAGCTTCTCTGACGGGGCACGGTTATTACCTGCTTTGTTCATTTGAGTGGACACGAGGCCTTCTCACGTCCAGAATTTTGCACATAAAGCCGCGACGCTTGGGGTAATGTCAAGTTTTGTTCATTTGATTGGTCGTAAGGGTAGTTCGTGCACAGAGTTTGTACATAGCGGGTGAGTCGGGGGGCGGCAGGTGCGATAAACTGAAGCGGCGGTGTGGGCTGTTATCACGGTTGGATATACGGAGTTTTCTTTTGGCTATGCCTTCACGGAAAATCTAATCCGCGGCTTGGCCACGGCCCCACCGGCGCGCCGGTCTTTGCCAATCTCGTGCACTATCACACCTTCCGATTGCCTGTCTTCGCAACCGCGAACACCGTGCTGGCATCGCTGACGATGGCAACATGCGAATAGGCCGTCTGGCCCGCGGCCGCGCCGTCCGCTCGCATGATCGCGGTGACGATCGCGTCGTGCTCTTCATAAGACCTTGCAAGGCGTCCCGGCAGACGAAATTGCGCCCGGCGGAACGGCGCCAGCCGGGCACGGGTCTGCGTCACCAGCTCGAAAACATGCTCATTGTGCGCACCACGATAGAGTCGCGTATGGAACTCTGTGTTGTGCGCCGAATAATCCTCTTCCGCGCCGGTATGTACCAGCTTTATGGATGCCCGGTGATCAAGCTCCAGTGCTCGCCTTTCATCGACGGTCATCCGCTCAGCCGAGAGCCTTGCGCAGATCGCTTCGAGCTCAGCCATCGCCTCGAACATCGAATGCAGATGGGCCTCGGTGACGTTGGTGACAACGGCGCTGCGGTTGGGTTCGCGGGCCACCAAGCCCATCACCCCAAGTTCTCGCAGGGCTTCCCGCACGGGTGTCCGGGACACCTCGAACCGGGCAGCAAGTGAAACCTCGTCGAGCTTCTCGCCCGGCAGCACTGCACCGGTGACGATCATGTCGGCGATCGCCCGCACCATTTGCTCGACGGTGGTTCCGGTTCGGGTGACTTCCCTGCGTCTGATCTGGCTCACGCTACTCTCTGCTCGCTTCGACGTTCTGCATACAGATGACCTTCTGCACCTGACAAGTCAAATTCCGTCCAGAAGTCACTGGCAATTTTTCATTTTCTAATCACGCACTTCCACCCTCTGGCAATTGAAATATCACTTGAAGGTCAGCATTCAGATCAAACAATAAGCATTGATTACTTATTAATCGATATTGCGATCAATCTGTATGCACTTTTCTAGAAAGCGTGAACTGGCGTGAAATTTCTTTAAGTAATAACAACAGCTTGAATTTTGGCACACACATTGCATGCACTTTTTGGCACCCGTTCAAACCCGGCCACACGCCGCAAGGAGATTCCCGATGACCAAACTCCTTTCCATGAATCGCCGCAATTTTCTCCAAACTTCCGCCGCCGGCGCGCTGGCCGGCATCGTGCCAGGCCTGGCCGGCTCGCCTGTGGCCGCCCAGACAGCGCTCACCATCGGCTTCATCTATGTCGGGCCGAAGGACGACTACGGCTATAACCAGGCGCATGCCGAAGGTGCTGCCGTCATCAAGGCCATGCCGGGCATTACCCTGGTCGAAGAAGAAAACGTCCCCGAGACCGTCGACGTTCAGAAGACGATGGAGTCGATGATCAATCTCGATGGTGCCGCCCTGCTCTTCCCGACTTCCTTCGGTTACTTCGATCCCCACATGCTGGCCATGGCAGCAAAATACCCGGATGTGGAATTCCGCCATTGCGGCGGGCTGTGGCAGGAAGGCAAACATCCGGCCAATACCGGCTCCTATTTCGGCTATATCCATCAGGGCCAGTACCTGAACGGCATCACTGCCGGCTATGCCTCGAAGAGCAAGAAGATAGGCTTCGTCGCCGCCAAGCCCATCCCGCAGGTGCTGCAGAACATCAACGCTTTCCTCCTCGGCGCCCGCTCCGTCGATCCGACCATCACCTGCCAGGTGATCTTCACCGGTGAATGGTCGCTCGCCGTCAAGGAAGCGGAAGCCACCAACGCGCTGATAGACCAGGGCGCCGACGTCATTACCTGCCATGTGGACAGTCCGAAGGTCGTGGTCGAGACCGCCGCCGGCCGCGGCGCATTCGTCTGCGGTTATCACGCCGACCAAAGTCCCCTCGCAAAGGACAAGTACCTGACTGGCGCCGAATGGGCCTGGGGCAGTGTCTACACGAATTTCATCAAGGCGGCCCAGAGCGGCGGCAAGCTCGGCAATTTCGTCCGCGGCGGCCTGAAGGACGGTTTCGTCAAGATGAGCCCGCTTGGTCCGGCCGTTTCCGCCGAGGCCCGCAAGACGTTCGAGGCGACGCTCGCCGAAGCCACGGCCGGAAAGCTCTCCGTCTTCAAGGGGCCACTCAAAGACAACAAGGGCAATGTCGTGATCACCGCCGACAAGGCTTACGCCGAGGACGCGATCGATCTCGAAAGCATGGCCTATCTGGTTGAAGGCGTTGTCGGATCGACGTCTTGATGCGGGTGGGGCTGACGTAACGTGAAGGGGGCAGCGCCATGACGGTTCAAGCAAACGATCCGGGACTATCCATAGTGGCGGGAAGCGGCGCGTCGCTCCGCCCCCTTCTCGAATGGCTTGCGCGACGGGCGGAGCCTGTGGCGATCGGGCTCGTCGCGATCCTGATCGGCCTGGCGCTCTTTTCCATCTTCATCCTGGTGATCGGCAAGTCGCCGGTCACCCTCTTCCAACTGATGTACACGGGCGGTTTTGGAAGCTGGTTCTCGATCCAGAACAGTTTTTCACGCGCCGCCCCCCTGCTTCTGACGGCGCTCTGCGTCGCCCTACCCGCCCGCCTCGGCCTTATCATCATCGGCGGTGAAGGTGCGGGGGTGCTCGGCGGCGTCGCTGCGGCAGCGGCAGCCATGCCGTTGGTCGGCCTCGTTCCGCCGGTCGTGCTGTTCGTCTTCATGGGGCTTGCCGCCATGGTGATCGGCGGGCTCTGGATCGGGCTCGCCGGTTTCCTGCGCCACTATCGCGGCGTCAACGAGACGATCTCCTCGTTGCTCTTGGCCTATATCGCAATCGCCCTGATGAACCAGTTCGTCGAAGGGCCGCTGCGCGACCCGGCAAGCCTCAACAAGCCCTCCACCAGGCCGCTGCCGGCCGAGTACATGATGGGCGACATTCCCGGCATGGACGTCCATTGGGGCCTCATTATCGGCATCCTCGCCTGCATCCTCTCCTGGATCCTGATGGAGGCGACGAGCTATGGTTTCGCGGCCCGCATCGCCGGCGGCAATGTCCGCGCCGCGCAGATTCAAGGCTTGCCGGTCGGCAAGCTGATCACGGGCTTTACCGCCATAGCAGGCAGTTTCGCCGGACTTGCCGGGATGGTGGAAGTGGCTGCGGTGCAGGGCAGCGCCAATGCGTCGCTGGCGGCCGGCTACGGTTATACCGGCATCCTCGTTGCCTTCCTCGCCCGCCACAATCCGCTGGCGATCATCCCGGTCGCCATCCTGCTCGGCGGCATCGATGCCTCGGGCGGCCTCATCCAGCGGCGCATGGGCCTACCCGATGCCACGGTGCTGGTGCTGCAGGGCATGCTCTTCATCGTCATCCTCTTCTGCGAGACCTTCTACGGCCGCTTCAAGATCTTCAATCCCGACCTCTGGAAAAGGAGCGCATGATGGAAGAGTCAGGTATCGGTTTCTGGGGCGTGCCTCTGGCGATCTTCGCCGGCGCCATCCGCGTCTCCACCCCGTTCATCTTCGTCTCGCTTGGCGAGGCGATCACCGAACGCTCCGGCCGCATCAATCTCGGACTCGAAGGCACGCTGGTCTTCGGGGCGATGACGGCCTATGCGATCGCGGTTCTGACCGGCTCGCCGACACTTGGCATCTTGGCCGCGATGGCGGCGGGCGCGGGGTTCGGCCTTATCCACGGCTGGATCTGCAAGTTCCCGAAGGTCAATGACATCGCGATCGGCATCGCCATGATGCAGTTCGGCCTGGGCATGGCATTTTTCCTCGGCAAGCCGTTCATCCAGCCGGTAGCGCCGAAACTTCCGTCCATCCCGCTCGGCGGCTGGTCCGGTATTCCGCAGGTGCAGGCAGCGCTCAACATCAATGTGCTCTTCTTTATCGGCGCGGCTCTGGCAGTGTTCCTCTTTTGGGCCTTCAGGAACACCCGCATCGGCCTGACCTTGTGCGTCGTCGGTGACAGTACCGATGCGGCCCGTGCCATGGGCATCAATCCGGATACGGTGCGGCTGCTCGCCACCGCCGTCGGCGGCGCGCTGGCGGCAATCGGCGGGGCATATCTGTCGCTCTATTACCCCGGATCCTGGAACGAAGGAATTTCCTCGGGCCAAGGGTTGATGGCCGTGGCGCTCGTGATCTTCGCCCGCTGGAACCCGATCGGCTGCTTCCTCGCGGCCTTGCTCTTCGGCGGCGCCGGCGCGCTCGGTCCGGCGCTGCAATCGGTCGGCGTCACGCAGGGCTATTACCTCTTCTATGCAGCACCTTACGTGCTGACCCTCATCATCCTGATCGCCACCTCTTCGCCCAACCGGTCGCTTGCCGGTGCCCCGGGTGCGCTGTCGCTCACGAAATAAAGGAGGAGTTCTCCGATGAATGGCTTAGGCGGTCTTAACAAATCCGAACACGGCGTCGGCATCGGTCTCGTGCAGCTCCAATTGCCGGTCACCGTCACCAAAGCGGACGTCGCGAAGCAGACGCAGGTGATCGTCGATCTGGTGGCCAAGGCGCGGCGCAACCAGCCGGGCATGGATCTCGTGGTCTTCCCGGAATACGCGCTGCACGGCCTTTCCATGGATATCAACCCGGAGATCATGTGCACGCTGGACGGGCCGGAGGTCGCTGCGTTCAGACGAGCCTGCAAGGATAACGCCATCTGGGGCTGCTTCTCGATCATGGAACTGAACCCCGGCGGCATGCCCTACAATTCCGGCATCGTCATAGACGATCAGGGCGAGCTGAAGCTCTATTACCGCAAGATGCACCCATGGGTGCCGGTCGAACCCTGGGAGCCGGGCAATCTCGGCATTCCGGTGATCGACGGACCGAAGGGCGCGAAGCTCGCGCTGATCATTTGCCATGACGGCATGTTCCCGGAAATGGCGCGCGAATGCGCCTACAAGGGCGCCGAGATCATGATCCGCACGGCCGGTTATACGGCGCCGATCCGCGAGGCTTGGCGCTTCACCAACCAGTCCAACGCCTTCTGCAATATGATGGTGACGGCAAGCGTCTGCATGTGCGGTTCGGACGGCACGTTCGATTCGATGGGCGAAGGCATGATCTGCAATTTCGACGGCACGATCATCGCCCACGGCACGTCCGGCCGGGTGAACGAGATCATCACTGCCGAGGTACGGCCTGATCTGGTGCGCGAAGCGCGGCTCGGCTGGGGTGTCGAGAACAACATCTACCAGTTCGGCCATCGCGGCTACGTAGCCGTCGCCGGCGGCGCGGGCGATGCGCCCTACAGCTACATGCACGACCTCATCGCCGGGAAATACAGGCTGCCCTGGGAGGACAAGGTCAAGGTGACCGACGGCACTTCCTGCGGCTTCGAAAAACCCGCGCGGCGTTATGGCGAAACCTTCAAGCTGGCTGGCGAATAGGAGAAAGATAATGGACGCGATGGTTGAGACCAAAGGGCATTTTATCGACGCCGACCCTTACGCCTGGCCCTATAACGGCGATCTGAGACCGCAAAACACCGCCCTCATCATCATCGACATGCAGACGGATTTCTGCGGCAAGGGTGGTTATGTCGACCACATGGGTTACGACCTGTCGCTGGTGCAGGCGCCGATCGAGCCGATCAAACAAGTCCTCTCTGCCATGCGGGCCAAGGGCTACTACATCATCCATACCCGCGAGGGACACCGGCCGGATCTTGCCGACCTGCCGGCGAACAAACGCTGGCGCTCGCAGCGCATCGGCGCCGGCATCGGCGACCCCGGCCCCTGCGGGCGCATCCTGGTCCGCGGCGAGCCCGGCTGGGACATCATCCCCGAGCTCTATCCTATCGAGGGCGAGGCGATTATCGACAAGCCCGGCAAGGGCTCCTTCTGCTCCACAGATCTGGAGCTGATCCTCAACCAGAAGCGCATCGAGAACATTATCCTCACCGGCATCACCACCGACGTCTGCGTCTCGACCACGATGCGCGAGGCGAACGACCGCGGCTTCGAATGCCTGCTGCTGGAAGACTGCTGCGGTGCGACCGACTACGGCAACCACCTAGCCGCCATCAAGATGGTGAAGATGCAGGGCGGCGTGTTCGGTTCCGTCTCCAATTCGGCAAAACTCATCGAGGCGCTGCCATGAACACCGTCGTCCGTGATACGCCCCTCCCTCAGACCGGCAAGGCGGTCTGCATCGAAACGCTTGGCATGACCATGCGCTTCGGCTCGTTCACTGCGCTCGACAATGTCTCGATCAGCGTGCCGGCCGGTTCGTTCCATGCGCTACTCGGCGAAAACGGCGCTGGCAAGTCGACGCTCGTCAAATGCATTATGGGCTTCTACCATGCAACCTCAGGCTCGCTGTCGGTCGATGGCCGCGAAGTGGCGATCGCCTCGCCTAAGGATGCCGCGACCTACGGACTCGGTATGGTCTATCAGCATTTCACGTTGGTCCCGTCGCTGACCGGCGCGGAAAACCTCGTCATCAGCCGCTCCGAGGTACCGGCCGTCATCAATTGGGCAAAGGAGCGGAAGGATCTTGCGGCCTTCGTGGAGCGCATGCCGTTCAAGATCCCGCTCGATCGGCCGGTGAGCGAACTCGCCGCCGGCGAAAAGCAGAAGCTGGAAATCGTCAAGCAGCTCTATCTCGGCCGCTCGCTCCTCGTGCTCGATGAGCCGACCTCGGTGCTGACACCCGCGGAAGCCGACGAGATGCTGGGGCTTGTGCGTGGCATGACGGAGCGCGGCGAACTGACCGTATTAATGATTTCCCACAAGTTCCACGAGGTGACGAAATTCACCGACGCAGTCTCGATCCTCAGGCGCGGCAAGCTGGTCGGCACCGGCAGGATCGGCGAGCTTTCCACCGCCGACATGGCGGCGATGATGATCGGCGACGTCAAGCTCGCCGAGCTCGACAGCCGCCGCCCCGTATCGGAAGCGGCAAAACCAGTATTGAAGGTCAGCCAGGTCAAGGCGCCGGACCGCTCGGGTCTGAAAACGATCGAAATCGCGGACCTGACGGTCCGCCCCGGCGAGATCGTAGGCATAGCCGGCATTTCCGGGAATGGCCAGAAAGAGCTCACGGAAATCCTTGCCGGGCAGCGGCCGACCGATACGGGTCGCATCGCCGTCAACGGTGAGACCTATGGCGCCACTCGTTCGGAAACCCGCAAGAACAACGTTCGTTTCATCCCGGAAGAGCCGTTGCAGAACGCCTGCGCGCCAAAAATGACGGTGAGCGAAAACCTCGCCTTCCGCACCTTTGACCTCAAGCCGAATGGCAAGGACGCGATCTGGCTTTCCAGGGGCGCAATGAAGAAGCGGGCGGCCGCGCTCATTTCGGATTTCAAGGTGAAGACGGCCTCGTCGTCGTCGCCGATTGCTGCCCTTTCCGGTGGCAATGTGCAGCGCGCCGTACTTGCCCGCGAGCTGACCGGCGACGTCGATCTTCTGATCGTCTCCAATCCCTGTTTCGGCCTCGACTTTTCCGCCGTGGCGGAGATCCGTGCCCGCATCATGAAGGCCCGCAATTCCGGCACGGCCGTGCTGCTGCTTTCCGAAGACCTCGACGAACTGCTCGAAATGTCGGACCGCATCATGGTCATCTCGGAGGGTAAACTGGTCTACGAAACGCCGGCCCGCGGGGCGGATGTCGGCGTCATCGGCGCACATATGGCGGGGCATCACTGATGGGCGACATCAAGGCGGAACCCTTCGCCTTCCCGGCGATACCGGAAGCACTGGCGCTGATCGTCATCGACATGCAGCGGGATTTCGTAGAACCCGGCGGCTTTGGCGCCAGCCTTGGCAACGATGTCAGCCGCATCATGAAGATTGTGCCGGACGTGAAACGCCTGATCGAGGGTTTTCGCTCCGCCAACCTGCCGGTCATCCACACGATGGAGTGCCACAGGCCTGACCTCTCCGATCTGCCGCCTGCAAAACGGGACCGCGGCAACCCTTCGCTCCGGATCGGCGACGAAGGCCCAATGGGCCGCATTTTGATCTCCGGCGAGCGAGGCACCGAAATTCTGTCGGAACTTGCGCCAATCGACGGCGAGGTGGTGATCGAAAAACCCGGCAAGGGCGCCTTCTATGCCACCGAACTCGGCGAAGTGCTGAAAGCGAAGGGCATCCGCCAACTCGTCTTCGCCGGCGTGACGACGGAAGTCTGCGTCCAGACAACGATGCGCGAGGCGAACGACCGCGGTTACGAATGCCTGCTCGCCGAAGAGGCGACCGAGAGCTATTTTCCGGAGTTCAAGGCGGCCGCCATCGCCATGATCCGCGCCCAAGGCGCGATCGTCGGCTGGACGGCCCATGTGGACGATATTCTGGAAGGGATCGTGCCAAGGGGGATGACCAATGCCTGAATCAACTCGCGAACTTCTGACGCTAGGCGGCTGGAAAGACTTGGAATTCGAGCCCTTCCGCGGCGAGGTCACCATCCACTGGATTCGCTCTTTCGAGGGCGACCAGCCCGGCGTGGCGCTTTTGAAATACGAGGCGGGCTCCGGCGTTCCCCGCCATCGCCATGAGGGCCTCGAAACCATCCTCGTGCTCGACGGCGTGCAATCCGACGAGGCCGGTGACTACGGCCGCGGCAGCTACATCGTCAACGCGCCAGGCAGCGAACATTCCGTCTGGAGCAATACCGGCTGCGTCGTGCTGATCCAATGGGACCGGCCCGTGAAAATACTCGAAGAGGAAATGGCATGCCCCCGCTAACGACACCGGCTTTCGATATCGCCTCGCTGCACGCGTTCTACAGGGATGGCGGCAGCGCCACCGACATTGTCGAGGGTGTCTTCGCCCGCATCGCGGAGGTGAACGATCCCGGCATATTCATCCATCTGGCGCAGAAGGACGCGGTCCTTGCGGAAGCGGCCAAACTTGGCGGTTTCGATCTGGGAAAACCGCTCTTCGGCATCCCCTTCGCGGTAAAGGACAATATCGACGTCGCCGGCATGCCGACCACCGCTGCGTGCCCCGACTATGCCTATCTGCCGGAAAGGGATGCGACCGTCGTCCGGCTGCTGAAGCAAGCGGGCGCGCTCGTCATCGGCAAGACCAATCTCGACCAGTTCGCCACCGGCCTCGTAGGCGTCCGCTCGCCCTACCCGATCCCGAAGAATGCCATCGATCCCGGCCTGGTCCCCGGCGGCTCGTCCTCCGGCTCGGCGGTGGCGACGGCCCAAGGCATCGTCAGCTTCGCGCTTGGCACGGATACCGCCGGTTCGGGCCGCATTCCCGCCGGTCTCAACAACATCGTCGGCTTGAAGCCAAGCGTCGGTGCACTCTCCACCACCGGCGTCATTCCCGCCTGCCGTACACTGGATTGCGTCTCGATCTTCGCACTGACGGTGGACGATGCCTGGAAGGCCTTCTCTGTTGCATCGAAATATGACGAGACCGACGCCTACTCGAAATCCATCCCCGCCGCGGGCTACGGCCCAACACCGCAAATGCTGACGATCGGCGTGCCGGCCAAGACAGACCTGCAATTCTTCGGCGATACAGTAATGGAGGCCGCCTATTTCGACGCACTTTCGACACTAGCGAGGCTCGGCCACAATTTGGTCGAAGTATCGTTCGGCGACTTCTATAAGGTTGCAAACCTGCTTTATGAGGGCGCCTGGGTGGCGGAGCGTTATGCGGCAATCAGGCCGTTCTTCGATGAGAAAGAGGCCAGCCTTCATCCGGTGACGCGCCAGATCTACGGCGGCGCCAAGACACTCTCGGCGGCTGACGCCTTCAATGGGTTCTATGCCCTGCAGGAGCTTAAAAAGAAGATCGAACCGCTGGTCGCCTCGGTCGATCTTTTCTGTGTTCCGACTGCTCCGACGCATTACACCCTTGCCGATCTGGAAGCGGAACCGATCCGGGAGAACTCCCGCCTCGGCACCTATACGAACTTCGTCAACCTGCTCGATATGTGTGGCATCGCCGTACCGGCCGGCACCCGCGCCGACCGCCTGCCGGCCAGCGTCACGCTTCTGGCTCCCTCTGGCCGCGACGGGCTGACTGCCTCGCTCGCCCGCGATCTCCATCGGGCGAGCGGCTTGACGCTCGGCGCTACCGGCTGGCCGCTACCCGCAGCGGCGGAAATCATCTCGGCACCCGAAGACAACCAGTTGATCGATATTGTCGTGATCGGCGCCCATCTTTCCGGCATGCCACTAAACCATCAACTCACCGAACTCGATGGCAAATTCTCCCGCGTCGCACGGACATCGGCAGCTTACAGGCTCTACGCACTGGCGGACACCGCGCCGCCGAAACCCGGCATGATCCGCGTAGAGGAAGGCGAAGGCGGCGAGATCGAAGTGGAAGTCTGGAAGCTGACGCCGGCGGCTTTCGGGCTGTTCGTTGCGGCCATCCCCGGCCCGCTGAGTATCGGCACAGTGACGCTGTCGGATGGAACCTCGGCCAAGGGTTTCCTCGCCGAGCCGCTCGGGCTTAAGAATGCTCTCGACATCACCGCCTTTGGCGGATGGAAAGCATATTGTAAGAACCTGGCCTTCACGACCCGTTGAACTCCCGGGCGAAGATGCCAACTTTCATCGAGCATCCTCGATGTCGCGCTTGGGCGGAGCGACACGCGTTTCCGTTTCACTTCGATCGGTATGACGGCTTGAGTGGCGATGCGCTACCTCCGCATGCAATATCCGCGTGAACCGTGTAGCCGGAGCCATACACAATCCCGCTATAGTCGAAGCAAAAGCGCTTTGGCAGTACTCGGAAGAGGTATCTCTTGCCGCAGACAGCGGGTACATCAATCGCATAATCTCGCATGGCGATGGCTGGTGAGGGATCGGTCCACTTCTTGTGTCCTGCAAACGACGCGTTCTTCAAGACGATGGCTGAACCGGATACGCCGACCTCTCCGCGCGTGGTGGTAAACTGACTTCCTTTCGCTGCAGGCACTGGTGGAAACTCAAAATCGAAAGGCAGGCGCGCGTCCGGGGGCAGATCGGTTACAATTACAGCGACGTTGAAGCGAACGTCGTCACGTGTTGGCACCTCTCCATAACCGTTCCAATATCGCCATTTCAAGCGAAGCGCCGGGCGCTCGCGGTCTTGCGGCTGCCAGTTCACCTCCGTCGTAAAATCCTTCGCGTCGAACCCGTCACCGTCTTTGTCAGGAGCAGGGCAAGCGGTGTAAAGCGACTGATAGCCACATTCTTCCCCTCCCGCATCCCAAAGGCACTGGCTCAAGCGGTTCCAGTCCTCATCGCTGATTTCCGGCGACGATGTTGACAGTTCGCCCCCGTTGGCCGGAGGCATCCATGGGTAAAGCTTGCCTGTTCCTGAGCGGAGGGCCCAATCAGTACGATGGTTCTTGACGTTGGTCAGAAGCACCTTCTGCTCGAACAAGGCGTCCAGCTGTCCTGGCGTAGGACGAGCGATCGTCGGCATTTTCCCCACCGCGTCCGCAGCAAAACGGCGCCCGGTCTCCAATGTCGTAAGGCTATGGCAGGATGTGCATGGATGCCCTGGAAAACCCACCGCTTTCGCCCGCGTCATCTCGAACGCACGTCCGGCAGTGTAGCCGGAGCCGATAACCCGAAAAGGTGCCTCGGCCCTGGCGGTGCGTCCCGGAAGAAATTTACCTGGTGCAAATGCCGCAGCCCTGCCGTCTGCATCGCCAGACGCGTACGCGACCCTGGCCTGCTTGACATGCGGATCTATGACGTAGGGCTTCTTGTTGTCGTGGCACGCATGACAGTCGACCTTAAATGTCTTGTCGTAAAGTTCCCGAGCGCTAGCACGACCGGCTACATCCGAGTAGGACTGCCCTCCTGGAGGAACAAAAGGCGTCGACCAATCGAAGGTATCCCGATCTTTTCTTCCATCGATGAACGCGATCTCTCCCGTCAGATCGTTGAAGCCGATTGCACCGTAGAGCGCGAATCTGGGATCGGAGGACCTCCAATATTCGATATTGTCTACTTCCAGACTGCTTGAAGACTTCCTGCACAGGAACGTCCACGAGACGTGATTGAGGCTTACATGGGCCAGCCGGGAGTTCATGGCACAGTAGGCTGACGCCGCCAGCGAGGGCTTGTCACACTTTGGCAGGCTTGTCGTTCTTCTGACCAGATTGCCGTCGACATCCCTGTGTTCGAACTCCAGGGGAAATCCGGGCTTGCTCAGGTTCGGTGCCAGATCAACGCTGTTGCCATCAACCTCCAGGATCAGACGCCTTGAATCCGGGGCATTGCAGTCGCCTGGCGGAATGGGCCCAAACACCGCTCTGGCTTCGTCCCCAAATTTCGTGATCGGGTCCTGGCTAACCGCGGCCGGCTCCCAAAGGATGTCGGCATTCCATGCTTCGACAATCTCGCCAAAGCGCCGATTGTCTTCGGGCGCAAAGACACTGGTTCCGATCTCGTCGCCCACCGATGCGGGCGTCGCGGGGCTTCCTGTGACGACGAGAACAAAAAACAGGCCAGCGATTGCTACTGGAGCACGGCGTGTCGCAGGCGGGGCTCGGCCATGGGTTGCGGCCGATGCCGGCTTCATCTCGCTCGTATCCTGATGCCCGTGTCGTCTGTGATCACCTTCAAAATCCTGATCTTCCAGATCCCTTGGATCTGTCGAAGCGTGGCGATCAGGTTCGCCGTGTAGTCGACTTGCGGGCTGCTGATGTTCAGAGATTGTATGAAGACAACGACAGATACGATTACATCGATGTCGCCATCCGCTTTCTTACCCATCAGGGCGTTCGTAAACGATCTGCGAGCCAGTGCATGCCCCACATCCAGCCTTGCAAACACGCTGCCAAAATGACTTGAGATGCCCTTCAAAAGCGCGGCGCGTTCCTGAGCAGAGTCCGAATCGAGGCCGCAAAGATAGTATTCCGCGTCTTCGGTAAAGACCTGCGCAAGCATTGCGGAATCTCTATTGTCCATTGCCCATGCATATCGGGCCAGAGTATCCATGACAGCGTTACGCTCCTCGATGGTTACTGGCCGATAGCTTGAACCCACGCCTGAGAATTCTGCCCAAATTTTCTCATCCTGGGTTGGACATTCCTGCGCCAGGAGAACCTGAGGCGCAATGATCGCGATAAAGGTCGCGAATATCGCGACTTTGACTAACTCCCACATTCGAACACCTCTCCCATAGCGTCTATCGATTGCAGATTTGAAAAGCTGCGAGTTCAGATGATAATCTGCCGTGCGATGATCGTGTGCTGCGTCAGTATAATGGCGGCCGAGCGTGCGAAGTGT
Source organism: Rhizobium sp. YS-1r (assembly GCF_000757525.1). Classification (NCBI taxonomy): domain Bacteria; kingdom Pseudomonadati; phylum Pseudomonadota; class Alphaproteobacteria; order Hyphomicrobiales; family Rhizobiaceae; genus Rhizobium; species Rhizobium sp. YS-1r. The sequence continues at coordinate 891,790 of NZ_JPYQ01000006.1, forward strand.
TCTGCGCTCGTTATAGACTGGGCATGCCGGGCCCTACTTCTTGGATATCTCAATTTACTAATGTAGCCTGAGGCTATCTAGAGCGCAATTAAGTTAGCAACCTTCATCCCTATGAAGGAGGCACTGTGAGCGACATTGAAAAATGGCTGACCGCTGTGGGACTAGCGCAACTTGCGCAGAAGTTCGCTCGCGCCCAGATCGATCTCGACAGCCTGAGGTTGCTCAACGACAGAGATTTGCGCGAGTTGCGAATCCCGATTGGCCCGAGGCGGAAGCTGGTGGCGGCTATTGCAGCAATGGAGCAGCCGGGCGATGCGAAAGCGCAACGCAGTCCGCCAGAGCGCCGCCAGGTGACCATTCTGTTTTGCGACATGGTGGGATCGACAGAATATGCGGCGCGGCTTGATCCGGAAGATTTCAGCGATCTGACACAGAGCTACCTTACCCGCTGCGGCGGTCTTGCCAGATCGCATGGCGGCTTCGTCGCCAACTACGCTGGCGATGCCCTCCAAGTTCTGTTCGGTTATCCAGCCGCGGAAGAGAACGATGGGGAGCGCGCTCTCGATCTTGCGTTCGACCTGTTGCTGGCAGTTCCTCGGATCGAGGTCCCTGACCAAACGCCGCTGAACATTCGGATTGGGATCGCCAGCGGACTGGTCGTGATGGGCGACGTCGAGGGAGCACCGCCTGGTTTGCCGACCGTGGCTTTCGGACCGGTACCCAATCTCGCACAGCGACTGCAAGTATTGGCGCCTCCGCAGACGATCCTCGTCGATCAGAGCACATACGCATCGGCCCGCCGCGCCTACGAATTTCAAGATCTTGGCGCTACAGTTGTGAAGGGCTTTGCCGAGCCGATCCACATCTGGCGTGCCAGCGGGGCCCTGCCGAGCAGCGACAGATTTAGCAAAGCCCGGATTACGCGACTGATCGGGCGAAGGAGCGAGATCGAGCAGGTTCTTGCTCTTTGGAGGCTGATCACCAAGCAAGGTGTCGCGCGCTGGCTGCTGATCTGCGGAGAACCTGGAATTGGGAAATCAAGGCTCCTATTCGAAGTCGCCAAGAGAATACAGGCAAAAAAAACGTTAATTGCGCAGTGTTCCGCCGCTTACAGCAACAGCGCCCTTTTCCCTTTCCTGCAACTGCTCAGACAAGAATCCGGTATCACCAATGCGCTGCCGCCAGCCGATGCCGCGAGAAGGCTCGAAACCGCCCTCGTGACGAGCGGCGTTCCATTGTCAGTCTCGTTTCCGATATTTGCCAGGCTGCTCTTCCTCGAGCAGATGGACTATCCGCCCTCCGAACTCACATCGAGCGAGCAGCAGTCGATCGTAAGCCAGGTCTTTGTGGATTGGCTCCGCCACATGACGCTGCAAGGTCCGCTCTTGCTGGCCATCGAGGACGCGCAGTGGATTGACCCCTCATCAAGCAACCTTCTGGATGGGCTTTTCAAGGCCCGCGATTTTCCTGCGCTTGTGCTGATAACCTCGCGTAACGACGTGGTGAGGTTCGGGGATCGGCGACCGGCCATAGATTGCCTGAAACTCGGACGTCTCAGCCGCGAAGAAACCGGTGCGCTCATCGAAAGCGCCACCCAAGGGATCAAGCTCGCATCGGCGGTAACCCAATCGCTGGTCAGGAAGGCGGAGGGGGTGCCGCTATACGTGGAAGAGCTTGCAAGATCTGCTGCGGAGTTAACAGCCTTTGGCGCCCCTGCGAACGCAAGCGACACTCCCATTGAGGTTCCCAACAATCTTCAGTCCGCCCTGCTCGCGAGACTCGACAAACTTGGGCAGGGAAAGACAATCGCACAGGTTGCCGCGGTTATCGGGCGCGAGTTTGACATGAGGATGCTGTCGCGAGTTGCCAATGTATCTGTGGAGGCGCTGAAGCTGCAACTGGAACGTTTGACCGAGGTCGGCCTGATATCACCGCAGCCCTTCGCCGACTGGCCGAGATACGCATTCACACATGTATTGTTGCAGGAGGCTGCCTGCGGAGCGCTGCTCCGCGAGAAGCGGCGACTACTCCACGCGCGGGTGGCCCAGACAATCGAAGAAACGGAGCCAAGCACCGCCATTGAACATCCGGAGGTACTGGCGCAGCATTTATATGAGGCGGGGCAATTCGAGCGCGCCGCCGATCAGTGGCTGCATGCGGGACTGAAACTCGGGCAGACGTGGGCGAAAGTTGAAGCTGCGAACATGTTTGCCAAAGGGCTGGCTTGTCTGCAAAAGCTGCCACCGTCCAGCGATCGAGACCGCAGGGAACTGCGGTTGGAGCTAGAACGCGGCGATGTGTTGTATGCAACATACGGGTACGTCACGCGCGAGGGAAGCGCTGCCTACCGCAATGTGATGCGGCTTAGCGAGGCATTGGGTGACGCGGAGGCCGCTATCCGAGCATTGGATGGTTTATTCGGCACCGCATTTAATTCTGCCCGCTTCGATGACGCAGAATGGGCAAGCAATCAGCTAGTCGACATAGGGCGAAACCGGCAAAACATCAGAGCCCTTGTTCTGGGCATGCAGTTTCTGGGCATGTGTGCATTCTCACGGGGGCGGTTCGATGAGGCCCGGCCATATCTGGAGCAAGCACTGGCATATCAGGCGGCCGCCGAAGAGATAGGAAGCGACTTCCCCAGCATGTCGATGATCTATCTCTCTTGGACACTGCAGCTTCTTGGCGAGGGAAAGGAAGCCTTGGCGCTCTTCCAGCAGGCCGAAGCGCAGGCGCGTCAGCAAACCGACTATCGACTTGCGGCATGTCTCGGCAACGGCTGTATCCTCATGGCCCTTCGTCATGATGCGACAATGCTCGAACCGATGATCAACGAACTCATACCGTTGGCGAGAAAGAATGGATTTCAGCTCTGGCTGAACATGGCGACGTTCTTTCAGGGCTGGATGCTTGTGGTGACTCGCCAGGATGCATCTGGCCTCGATCAAATGCGGCACATCTGCGACAACATGGGCGAGCAGGAGATCGATAAAACCTGTTATCTAGGTGTCCTTGCCGAAACCTATCTTAGACTGGGTCGGATTGCGGAAGCGTCAGATACGGTGCAACGGGCCCTCGCTCTCGCAAAGAAAACGGGCGAGCGATACTATTTCGCCGAACTTTTGCGTTTGAGGGACGAGTTAAAGCTAAGAGATACCTCTTGAACCTCGGCAATCTATTTTGGCCGATACGGACATTCTTGTCTGCCTGCAACTCCCGCCGCCGCCGGAGACCGAGGTTGTACTGGATAACCGACCTCTTCGCGGTGGTGCCGCACTAACGGCAATTCTCACCGGCCTACCTGAATTTGCGCCCCGCGCTACATCGAACAGCTCATAAATCACCTCGACAATTGGCTGGCAGTCGATGATGACGGATCTGCGCGACTTGATAGGTTGCGCCTCGCCCGCGCCAAGGGTAGCAGTACGGACCTCAGTGAGACATGATGGCCACAGGGTAATGCAATATCCGGCCTCCTGTTACAATGGAAACTGCTCAGGAGGAGACGCGATGTCCGTCGTCATTCGCTTGCTGGAGCCCCGAGATTCTCTCATCTCAAGCTTGGCCGCGGTTATGCAGGAGATGCAGGACCACTACCAGGTACCCAGCCCGACTTATCCGGAAATAGTCGCCGGCATCGAGGGACGGCCGCCTGGGGCGGAAATCCTGATCGCAGCTGAAAACGACGCTCTTGTCGGCTTCGCGGCTTTTTCCGGAATCTATCCTGGCCCGTACCTGCGGCCCGGCCTGTTCCTGAAGGAACTTTATGTCGGCAACCGGCATAGAGGTAAAGGCTTTGGTCGCCTCCTCATGCAGGCCCTGGCCAGCGTAGCCCGCGATCGGGGACTTTCCCGTATCGACTGGACGGCGGATCCGGAAAACCTCAGACTCCTGTCCTTCTACGACGATATCGGCGGCAGCCGAAAACCGGACAAGCTGTTCTATCGCTTGGATAAATCGGCCCTTGATCGCCTAGCGGATGCGATGGGTGAAGCTGCAGAGCAATGACGCGGACAACTTAGTCCTGCATATCCTCGGCGATCGCACCTAACCATTTTTCGAAGATGCACATGGATTCGCTCGAGGCGATGTTCTCGGGCCGAGCGAACCAGTAACCGTAGTCGCTTCGATAGGCGAAGCCATGCGGATTGACGAACCGGCCGGCGGCGAGGTCTTCGAGAATCAGGCCGCGGGGGATGAGCGCCATCCCCTGCCCCGCGAGTGCCGCACGGATGACCATGGTGTAATAACCAAACCTTGTCGTATGTCGCACTTCAAGCCCCGGATGGCCGGAGCTTGCCGCAAAATGGCGCCAATGCAGCGGCGTCTGGGGATGCTCCAGCATGACGCCGCTCGCCAGTTCCTCGATAGTATGCGGATGCCCGACCTGTTGCCAGTAGGACGGCGCGCTCACGAGCAGGACGTCGCGACCAAAAAGGTAGCGGGTGTGTTCGCCCGGCAAAGGTTGGGTGAGAAAACGGAATATGCCGTCAGGGACTTCCGACTGTGTCGGCGACACGAAAGTCGTGAACTGCACCTCGATTTCGGGATGAGCTGCGGTAAATCCGGCAAAACGCGGCAGGAGCCAGCGGTCGCCGAAGATCGGCGGCACTTGCAGGCGCAGGACGCGAGGGCCGGGCTTCAGCCGCGCGACTTTGAGCGCCGCATCCTCCATCGCCTTCAGCGCCGTACGCGCATGCTCGATATAGATGGTCCCCACCTCCGTCGGGACCATGCCACGCGGTGTCCGGACGAAAGCCGGACTGCCGATCAGCCTTTCAAGCGATAACAGCTGTTTGCTGACTGCGCTTTGCGTAAGGTTCGTGCTGTCTGCGGCAGCACTGGTCGAACCGCGCTCCGCAACCGCCAGCAGGACCCTCAGCGCCGTCGTTGAAGGCAGTTGCCGCCCCGAAGTCATTCCTGTCTCCACGCCATGTCTGCCCGCGCTGTATTCCGTCCTCACAAGGGAAATCCGTCCAAGGATCACAGTAGGCCGAATGGCATATTGGAGCTAGTCGCTTTCGTCATAGGGACCACGAAATAACTTCGCTTGTTCAACAAAGGAGCACGTGCAAGCCTTGCCAAAAGTTTAGACAAACAGGGGAAGATGAATGGCTGAACCCACGCAGCTTTGGGGCGGACGCTTCAAATCCGGACCATCCGAAGCCTTGGCGAATCTGTCTCGGGCACCTGCCTCCTATTTCCGTCTCTACCGCGAAGACATTGCAGGGTCGCGAGCCCATGCCTCCGAGCTGAAGCGGGCCGGCGTTCTGGACGAAAGCGAATTTGCCGCGATCCGCAAGGCGCTCGACGATATCGAAACGGACGTTACCGCAGGGCGCGAAACACCGATCCCGGGTGATGAGGACGTTCACACGTTCCTCGAACGCCTCCTCATGGCACGCCTCGGCACGCTCGGCGGCAAGCTTAGGGCCGGCCGCTCGCGCAACGACCAGACGGCCAACAACACCCGCCTCTACCTGCGCCGCATGGCGCGCGAGTTGAGCGCCGGCGTCATCGCTGTCGAAGAGGCGATCCGGAAGCAGGCTGCACAACACACCGAAACGGTGATGCCCGGCTTCACTCACCTGCAGCCGGCGCAGCCCGTCGTGCTCGGCCATCACCTGATGGCGCATGCCCAGTCGCTGTTTCGGGACCTGCAGCGCTTCATCGATTTCGACCGCCGCTTCGACCGGTCGCCGCTCGGCGCGGCAGCGCTTGCCGGCTCCGGCATTGCCTGCCGTCCTGACTTGTCCGCCATTGAACTCGGCTATTCGGCAGCGTGCGAGAACTCGATCGATGCCGTCGCCTCGCGCGACGTTGTGGCGGAATTCCTGTTCATCTGTTCGCTCGTCGCGGTCGATCTCTCGCGGCTCGCCGAGGAAATCTGCATCTGGAGCTCCAAACAGTTCAGCTGGGTACGCCTGCACGATTCCTATTCGACCGGCTCATCGATCATGCCGCAGAAGAAGAACCCCGATATCGCCGAACTCACGCGCGGCATGTCGGGGACGCTGATCGGCAACATCGCGGGCTTCCTGGCAACGATGAAGGCTATGCCGCTTGCCTACAATCGCGACCTGGCGGAAGACAAGCGGGCCCTCTTCGAGACCATCGACGTCCTGCAACTCATCCTGCCGGCCTTTGCCGGAATGGTCGAAACGCTGGACTTCCAGGTGGACAGGCTGAGGCAGGAAGCGCCTCGCGGCTTCACGCTGGCAACCGAAGTTGCAGACTGGCTTGTCGGACAGAACGTCCCGTTCGCCGAGGCACACGAGATCACCGGCGCCGTGGTTCGCTATTGTGAAGAGCGCGGCCACGATCTCTCCGGCCTGACTGCGGAAGACCTTCCGAACATCGATCCGCGGCTGACGCCTGATATGCTGAAAGCCATCACGCTCGAACATGCACTCGCCAGCCGGACCGGCTACGGCTCGACCGCACCGCAACGCGTGCGGGAGCAGATCGACCGTTTCTCCGAGGCGCTCGAAACCTGCCGCGCCTTCGCCGCCGCATCGACCGCCGCCTCGCCGTCTCCGCGTAGCGACAAGGCGGGAAAGGAGCAGGTCGCCCGATGAACGCCACGACGATCAGGACCACAGGCGATATCGGCAAATACGAGATTGCCCATCTCACGCTGGTGCCCAAACGGCACATCGGCCGAACCGTCGCAGCCGCCGTGGTGCTGCTGCTTTTCGCAGCCCTCGTCCGCGCCTTCAGCGTCGGCCAGATCGAATGGAGCTATGTGCGCGACTTCCTGTTCGCGCCCACCATCATCGCCGGTCTCGGCAACACGCTGCTGATGACCGTCGCCGCCATGACACTCGGCATCGTGCTTGGCGTCGTGATCGCCATCATGCGTATTTCCGGCAATCCGGTACTGTCCTCGATCGCGGTGGGTTATGTGTGGGTCTTTCGCGGAGCACCGGCACTTCTGCAACTGATGCTGTGGTTCAACCTTGCGCTGATCTTCCCGACCATGGGCATTCCCGGCCTCTTCGAATTCCGGACCGTCGACATCATGACTCCCTTCGTATCCGCCATGCTGGGGCTTGGGATCTCGCAAGGCGCCTACACATCCGAAGTCGTCCGGAGCGGACTTCTCTCCGTCGATAGCGGCCAGTATGAAGCCGCGCGCTCGATCGGCATGACCCACATGAAGATGCTGCGCCGCATCGTGCTGCCGCAGGCCATGCGCGTGATGATCCCGCCGATCGGCAACGAAGTCATCGGCATGGTCAAGCTGACGTCGCTTGCCAGCGTCATCCAGTATTCCGAAATCCTGCATAACGCGCAGATCATCTATTTCGCCAATACCCGCGTGCTCGAACTGCTGCTGGTTGCGAGCTTCTGGTATCTGTTCGTCGTCTCCATTCTTTCGGTCGGCCAATATTATATCGAGCGCTACTTCGGTCGCGGCATCAAATCGATCCGGTCTTCGGTCTGATGGAGGAGGATCACATGAGCAACGACATCATCGTCAAGGCCGTCGACGTCACCAAGCATTTCGGAAACTTTCTGGCTCTCGACAAGGTCAATCTCGAGGTAACGCGCGGCGAAGTGAGCTGCATCATCGGCCCTTCAGGCTCCGGCAAGAGTACCCTCCTGCGCTGCATCAACCTGCTGGAGCGCCTGGATGGCGGCGCGATCTGGGTCAACAACGAACTGGTCGGCTACCGCCGCGAAGGCGACCGGTTACATGAAATCTCCGATGTGGAGATCTCGCAGCAGCGCCGCCGCATCGGCATGGTCTTCCAGCGCTTCAACCTCTTCCCGCATATGACTGCGCTCGAAAACATCGTCGAAGGTCCAGTCCAGGTCCTTGGCGAGCCAGCCAGGCAAGCCCGCGAGCGAGCCGAAACGCTGCTCGAACGCGTCGGCCTCGCAGACAAGAAGGACCACTATCCCTCGGAGCTTTCCGGCGGACAGCAGCAACGGGTGGCGATCGCGCGGGCCATGGGCATGCAGCCTGACCTTATTCTCTTCGATGAACCGACTTCGGCGCTGGACCCGGAACTTGTCTCGGAAGTGCTGGACGTGATGCGCGACCTCGCATCCTCCGGCATGACGATGATCGTGGTCACCCACGAAATGGGCTTCGCCCGCAACGTCGCCAACACCGTGACCTTCATGGAAGCCGGCAAGGTGGTCGAAACAGGATTGGCATCGGAGGTTCTCAGCACTCCGAAAAGCGCCAGAACGGCAGAATTCATCAAGGCCGTTCAAAGCTGAGGCAAGCAGCGACGGCATAACCGGCCGTCGTCCCAGATGAGACCAGCAAGGGGAACTTCATGAATAAACACTTCGTCATACTCGCCGTGGCAAGCCTCGCCGCCACATCCGCGATCGCCGCGGAACTGCCTGAGCGCGTCAAGTCCGCCGGCAAGGTCGTGGTCGCCAACCAGCCCAACTACCCGCCGATGGAATATCGAGATCCGGCGACCAACGAACTCAAGGGCGTCGACATCGACCTCGGCGTGGCGCTCGCCAAGCAACTCGGCGTTGAGGTGGAATGGTCGGACATCGGCTTCGAACAGATGATTTCCTCGCTGACGACTGGCCGCGTCGACCTCATCCACTCCGGCATGAGCGACCTGCCGAAGCGCCGCGACACGCTCGACTTCGTCGATTATATGAAGTCCGGCGCCCAGTTCTACACTGCCGCCGCGAGCAAGGACGAATTCAAGTCGCCGGTCGACCTCTGCGGCAAAACCGTCGGCATGAGCCGCCGCACATCCTTCCCGGATGAAACCGCAAAATGGAGCGCCGCTAACTGCGAAGCTGCCGGCAAGCCGGCGATCAAGGTCGTCGGTACCGAAGGTTCCGCCGACGCCCGCGCCCAGCTCAAGCAGGGCCGCGTCGACGCTGCCGTCCAGGGTTCCGAAACCCTGCCTTATCTGATGACACTGGAGAAAGACACTTACGCGCTTGTCGGCGAGCCCTTCACCGCCGTCTATCAGGGTATCGGCTTTGCCAAGAAGGACAGCGAACTGCGCGACGCCTATGCCGCAGCCTTAAAGGCGCTGATGGACAATGGCGAATACAAGAAGATCTTCGCCGCCCATGGCCTCGAAGGCACGATGCTCGACGGCATCTATGTCAACGGCGAAGCCGCGAAATAACGACGACCAGGCTCCGGCATCAAGCCGGAGCCTTCCTTCTCCGGGTCGGCAGCCGACGCAGAACCGATCCCGATCTGCGAAAGATTATGCGAGTTTATTCAGGAATATAGACCATGTCTTTCATGTCGGGCATGAAGCCGATCAACCGGCTGGCCCAGTTTATCTCGACGCTGCAGTTCGAAGATCTGCCGCGCGACGTGGTCGAAAAAACCAAAACCCATCTCGCCGATACGCTTGCGGCGGCACTTGCGGGCACCCGCTCGAAAGAATTCCGAACTGCAAGCCGTGTCGCCAATGCACCTGGAACCGCAGCCGTCTGGGGCACCGACCGCAGGCTCAATGCCCGCGATGCGGCTCTCGTCAACGGCGTCGCCGCCCACGCCTTCGAACTCGACGATTCCGGTGGCTGCGACCATTCCGGCGCGGTCGTCGTTCCGGCGGTCTTTGCGGCAATCAGCGAGGCGCGCCAACCGGTGAGCGGGAAAGAACTGATTGTAGCCATCGTTGCCGGCTACGATGCCGGCAGGCGCATACTGGAGGCCGCTGGCGGCTACGACGCCCATAACAGCCTCGGCTGGCATTCGACCGCGACATGCGGCACGTTTGCGGCAGCCGCCGCAGCGGCTCGTATTTTCAACCTCGATCCTTCCGCGACCCGCGATGCGATCACGCTTTCGACGAGTTTTTCCTCCGGCCTCTGGGCATTCATCCATGACGGCTCGCAGGCCAAGAAAGTCCATGCGGGCCGTGCGGCCGAGGGCGGACTTCTGGCTGCCAAGCTGGCCGCGGACGGATTTGCCGGCCCATCACAAGTCTTCGACGACGTCTGGGGCGGCTTCTTCCGCACCTTCAACAAGGCGGCCTGCGAACCAGAGAAACTGACCGAGGCGCTCGGCGAGAACTTCAAAATCCGCCGCGCCGTGCTTAAACCCTATGCGTCCTGCCGCGGCGCTCACTCGGCCATCGACGCGTTGAATGACATGCTTGCCCAAAGCGGGCGGGCGGCGGGCGATATCAAACAGATCGAGCTTGCCATGAGCGCCATGCTGATGGGCATGTGCGGCGCCAAGGAAAACGGTGCGATGGCGCCAACCCAGATGAGCCTTCCCTACGCGCTTGCCGCACGCTGCGTCCACGGCAGTGCCGGGCTGGAAGCCTATGCGCAAGAGCGCCGGGCTGACCCGCGCATTGCCGCCATGATGGCCCGAATGCAGCTTTCCGTCGACAATACGATGCATCCCATGGACGAACCCGTCGTGACCCTCGAATTTGCGGATGGAGTGCGGATGTCGCGCATGGTGCCTCGCGCGACCGGATCGGCGGAACGGCCAATGTCTTCCGAGGACGTCGCCGCCAAGTTCCATGTGCTTGCCAAGATGAGCATAACGCCCGGTTCAGCCGAGAAGCTATGGCAAGCTATTCACGCCCTCGATACGCTGGATGATGCCAGCGCCCTTCTTCCCCTCCTCGCCGGCAATGCCGACCAACGCACGCTTTTCCTCTAAGGAGACAGGATGAGTTACGATCTCTCTCCGCGGCCTCTCAACCCGGCTCCCAAAACTCCGCCGATGATCTGGCCGAACGGCGCCCGAAGCGCGCTTTTCATTGGGTTCGACGTCGATGCGGAGACCGCCTGGATCGGCAACAACCCATCGAATATCGACCGCATGGTGACAACCTCGCATGGCGGCTACGACGCACGCGTCGGCATCGCCAAAATCCTCCAGTTGATGGACGAACTGTCGCTCAAGGCAACCTTCTTCACGCCCGGCTGGACGGCGCTTGCCCATCAGGCCGCCTGCGAGGACATCCTGAAGGGCGGCCACGAGATCGGCCATCACGGCTACCTGCACAAGATGCCCGATCGCGAACGCCTTGATGAAACCTTCGAGGAGATCGACCGCGGCTTTGACGCACTGAAGACCGCACTCGGCGTCCGCCCGGTCGGCTACAGGGCGCCGTCGGGCGAAAATTTCCCCGAACTGCTCGCCTACCTTGCCAAGAGCGGCGTGCGTTATTCCAGTTCCTTCCGCGACGATATTTTGCCCTATCGGCATGCCGGCCAAGGCGATCAGGAGGGCATCGTCGAGATCCCGGTGAATTTCGCTTTCGACGACTGGAATTTTGGCATGTCTAGCCGGACGAGTCCCCGGCCGATCTTCGGCCGGGATGCCGTCCTGTCGCTGTGGATCGACGAGTTCGAAGCCACCCATGCCTGGGGTGGCGTAACGACGATGGTGCTCCATCCACAGGTTTCCGGCCGCCCGATGCGCTGGCATCTGCTGCGCGACTTCCTCCTCCATGCTCGGCAGAAATCCGACGTCTGGATCGCGACAGGCCGGGAGATCGCTGACCATTTCGAGACGCTGGAAGAGCGGCATCGTCGTTCTACGATGGCAACTGTGGGAAGAACCGCTGGCCCTGAATGATGGGTGGCCTCTCTTCTTTCGCCTACGGGCCTGCGCCTGGCGACGGCGACTTGCCATGGCTATCCAGCATGCCGGCGATCGCCACTGAGGTGCCGAAAACGGCGTCGCCGCGTCGACGGCGAACCGCATGTCGTCGCGCTCGAACAAGGCGACGCAGATCTCGCCCGAGTCGTGACGCGCCTGATACGAGATACCGTCCGGATGCGCCTAGAGCGAAGCGGCCCGCCGGCCACGGCGTATAAGGGCCGGTCGAGATCGCAGGTTGCAAGTTGTTCAAACGAACTATTCCCGGACCAGACCGCCCGATCACCCGCTCTATTTCGGAAAGCCATAACGTTCCGTGATGTCCCAGAACATCCGGTTGATCCTCACGAGAGAATTGATGCTTTCCTGTATTCGACCGATTTCCGCTCCGTCGAGCTCCTCTATCTTTCCGTATTTGATTTCATCCCTGCTTTCGAATATCCGCATTGATTGCGTAATGCTGCGACCGCTGTCGGGATCGAAAGAATAGATGCAATGATTGTATTTGTTGCGAAGTTTTGCCTCGTCTGAAAGACGGCGAGTGGCATCGAGGACTTCTCGGCGGCAGGTCGCCGGCGTCTTCTTCATTTTGGTCAGACGCTCGACGAGATCGATACGCGCCCGGGTCGTATTCAAAGTCAGGAAAATGACGATCGCCGTTTCCTTATCCACATTGGCAAGGCCGGCAATCATGTGAATGAGCAGGCTTTCGGTATTGGTCCAGGTATAGTTCAACTGCCCGATCAGGAGCAGGATCGCCTGAAGCCTGCTATTCGTTATCTGAGCGTTTGCCGCCGTCTTGGCGACGGTTGGGATCGTGTGCATTGCCAGCGGTATCCTTGCGTCTTTGCTCAAAATACAGAGCGACGACCTCAGTCCTATTGTGTAGGCCGAGCTTGGTGATGATGTTGTGAATATGAATTTTGACCGTATGTTCGGACAGACCGAGGGTGGCGGCAATGATCTTGTTTTGATTGCCCATTGCTATCCTGGCCAGGATCTCCCTCTCACGCTTTGTCAGCCTGTCAAGCATTCGAACAGGGGAACCACTGGAAACCTGTTGCCGGAACTGGGTTTCGGAGCCATCGCGGCTTTTTTCCGGAGGCACCTCCTGCTGCAAGAGAGGATATCTCGAAGGGAAATATCGACCGCCCTTCAATATGATGCGGAGGATCGACAGAAACACATCCAGATTGACGTTGAACGGCACGATTCCCTGGATGATTTCCGCCCTCTGCATCTCACTTGAAGTCATATCGTCGCCGTTGCCGATGAGCGCAACACTGACATTATGATGAAGCCTTGCGAGTTTTGGCCAATGCTCGCGCAGGGCCGGAGCAAATACGGTATCCGCCAGCACAAGCTGAACCGAGATATCGAGCTCTATTAGAGCGGACTGCAGATCGGAGACCGTTTTCACTGAGAGCCAGGGAAATTCACTCTCTATAGCGGCAATCATTGCGGTGGATATCGTCCCCGGTGAGCAGATGAAAAGCAGTGTCCGGGCAGCATTCATCGTCGACAAAGAACCTGTCAGATCCAAGCCGGCATGTTGCGAAGCAGTATGCGAAACTTGCATGAGGAAATTCCCTCCCTTTTGTCGGGCGCATATGCGAAACGCACTTCTCGCCTCTTTTTCCGGGAGACGGTAAACCAGGACCAGAGGGTTGGGAATAGACCGAATAAGCTATAAAATAGATCGAATTGATGATGCTTTATAGCCAAAAAGCTTATTTCCACTGGAACAAAACGTGAATTTATGATCTCTTTTGCGTTTTGCAAAAAATCTGCTCGTTCGCAGGGAGAAATACCGAAGCCAGACCTTACGTCTTCTTGGTCATGTCCCCTACACCTATTTGATTATCCTACGCCGTCGGTCAGCCAGCCGCGCTAGATCGATATATTACCTTATCTCTTCTACCCAATCGCGCCACAGTATGCGCCGTCCGAAGCGTTTGAAGAACGGACGCTGCTTCATGGACGCGATGTCGCGAGTACGCGGTCAAGCGAGCGCCCGCTCCAGCCCTTTCGGGAGGACCGGGGAGAATAGAGGAGGAGACGAAAACCAGACATCATGGAAAAAGAGCCGGCTGATGGCCGCGTCGATGCGCGCCCTATCGCCTCGATTAAAGCATGTTTGCTTCAACAGCGACGAACAAAGGCCTCCAAAGAAGATGAATGGTGGTCGTGGCGTCGCTCTATTTAAAGGACAATGTCATGGCAAAGCGTAGCTTTTACGATCTGTTCGACGATGACAGCCAAGAACAGCAGCAGCAACAGCAAGAACGCCAACAGCAGCAGCAGCAAGAACGCCAGGAGCAACAGCAGTCGTCCGATCAGGGCCAGGGCCAGTATCAGGGCCAGAGCAGCGAGTCGGTCAATCTCAACGGCAATGGCAACGGCAACGGCAATCTGAACCTCAACGGTAACGGCAGCCTCAACCTTAACGGCAACGGCAACTTCAATGAAAACGTCAACGAGACGACTGTCGATGTAACCGTCGATGTCGGGCTGAATCTTGACGAGTATCTGCCGGAGGACAACGATTTTGCCGATATCGACAACAGCGATATCGACGGAATGTTCAACATCCGCATCGACGATGTTCTGAACGACGCCTTGACCGGCGCCGGCAACGACGTCGCCAATGTCATCTCGCAAGTCGCCAACATCCAGGACAATGATCATCTCGGCAGCGCGTCTGTCAACAATGGCGGCTCCTTCGATCTTGATGCTCATCCGGACGGTGGCATTGCGATCGCGTCGGAAGGCATCGGCACCGATACCGGTGGCGGCGACGGCGGCGGCAATGCTGACGCCAACGGCGGCAACGGTGGAAGCGGCGGCGCAGCCCTTGGCGGCTTTGCCCTTGGCGGTATTGGCCTCGGCGGCCTGGCGGCAAGTGTAGCGGCCGGCGGTGAAGGCGACGGCGGAGATGCCGATGGTGGCGATGCCGACAGCGGTGAAGCTGACAGCGGCGAAGCCAATGGCGGAAGCGGCAATGGTGGTCGCGGCGGAAACGGCGGCGACGGTCTGGGCCTCGGCCTCGGCCTGGGCCTGGGCCTCGGTGCTGGGCTGGCATTTGCCGGCAATGGCGACGAAGGTGGTGATGCCGATGGCGGAGACGCCGGAGATGCCGGAAATGCCAATGGCGGCAACGCAGGTAACGGCGGTACCGGCGGCGATTCCACCGGCGGCGATGCGGGCGCTCTCGTCGGCGGCAGCCTCGGCTTCATCAATCCGATCTTCGTCAACAATGAAAGTGGCGAAGGTGGAGACGCTGGCGACGGCGGAGACAGCGAAGGCGGCGAAGGCGGCGATGCCGATGGCGGAAACGGTGGCGTTGGCGGATTTGGCGGCTCTGGCGGTGCCGGCGGCGACGCCCTCGGTGCAGGCCTCGGCGCTGGGTTCGGTGCAGGTGCCGGTAGCGGTGCCGGCGGCAATGGCGCAGCAGGCGGTGCTGGTACAGGCGGGGCCGGTGTCAGCGGCGCTGCGACTAGTGGCGATGCCCTGGGCGGTGATGCCCTGGCATACGGTGGCGAGGGCGGAGACGCCCTGAGCGGCGCCTGGGCCGATGGAACCGGCGGCGGTGCGGTCGGCGGCTGGGCAATCGGCGGCTCTGGTGCTGCGGGCGGCATGGGCGGCATCGCCACCACCGGCTTTGGTGGAGCCGGCGGGGACGGCGGCACATGGGGCTCGAGCAATGGTGACGACGGTTTTGTCACCGGCACGAGCAGCGCATCGGCCGATGCCTTCGTCGAGACGCATGCCTTCAACCAGGAAATCGTCCTCGGTGCAAACCTGCAGCAGAACGCGATCGACATGACGATCGTCGGCGGCAGCCTCACGAGCACCGTAGTCGGCGAAGATGGCGACGACAGCACATCCTGACCCATAGCTCAACTCCGCTCATTGGAGCGGGAGCACGCCATGGACTGCGCATCGCTGCGCAGTCCAACCTTTGCTGAGTGTGATCAGCAGGCAATGTCGACAAAAGGCTCCATGTCATGACGGCGATGGATCAGATTACCGACGAAATTGCGCATTTCATCGGCCTCTTTCACATGAGGATCGAGGAGACACGCCTGCGGGACGCTTATCCCGATTTCTCCTATCATGCCCAGAAGAGCAATCTGCATTCCCAACCGGTGGCCCTCTCGGATTTTGATGCACCGTATGAATTTATCGGCTTCGATCCGCAAATCTCCTACAAAGCGCCGATTTATCTGAGGCCGATCGATCACACGAAGCCTCTGTCATGGCATGATCGTTCTTCAATCCCGTCTGTCGAGGATGACTCCCCCGCCCCCCCGCCGTATCATCCGGAAAAAGACCTGCCCGGACATCATACCGGTGGTCCGGCCGAGATGCTGACGATCGAGCCCCCCGGTTCGGTCGCAAATTACATTGTGCAGGCAGCGTCACTTTCCGATGACGACAATTTCAACGTCGGCGGAAGCAATATCGAGTTCAATCCGCAGCCCGTCAGCGATCAAGACCTTTTGGATGCGGCGGATGAGGTGTTCTCCCAAGCGCCGATCGACAGTCTCGATATGCCGACTACCAACGTCGAGCTCATCGAGATCATCAACAACGTTGCGTCTCAACTCAAGGCTCTGGCGAACGTGACCTCAAAAGGTCCGGCAGAGATCTCCGTCCAGCAATCCGAGGCGATCGAAGGCATCTATGTGAATGGCGAGATTGTCGAGGAGACACCCCAGCTGGAAGACTACCATTCTTTCGGCGAGGAAGCCCCTGAAGAAGAGAACGCAGGCGATGCGACTGACGGTGGCGAGCAGGACGAAATTGCCGATGGAGACGCCGAGGAGGATGACGGTCAGCCATCCAATGTCGTCATTTCCGAAGATGGTTCTGTCACTGTCAAGAATTCCGTCGAGCTCGTTGCGGGAAACAACACAGCCGTCAACGAAGCCGTGATCCAAAATCTCTGGACGGCGGGAACCGTTACGGCAGTCGTCGGCGACCATGTCGAAGTCAATGCGATCGTTCAGACAAATGCCTTATGGGATACGGATTCCGTGACCTCCGCCGTCGATAACTGGATGAGCGAGGACAGTGCCAACGAGGTTTTCAATATAGCGACCTTCAAGCGAGACGATCCGCTGGAGGATGCTCCAGACACGGAGGCAGCCGCGGGAGGGTTTCCCGCCGCCTGGGCCGTTGCCGAAATCCAGGGCGATCTGCTCATCACCAACTGGCTCGAGCAATATGTGTTCATGTCCGACAACGATGTCGGTGTCCTATCCGCATCAGGCGTTACGACGCAGGTCATTGCCGGAGACAATACAAGCGCCAACCAGACATCGATTTTCGAACTCGGATTCTCCTATGATCTGATAATCGTGGGCGGCTCCCTCTATGACGCCAATATCATCCACCAGACGAATGTGTTGATCGACAACGACGTCGTCGGCGCGGTCTCGGGTTTTGAAACCAGCGGCGAAGGAGGCATCGCCAGTTCAGGCAATCTGCTCTGGAACCAGGCTTACATCCAAAATGTGGGGGGAGCCGACCGCTTCGAAACGTTGCCCTCCGCGTATCTGGATGCCGCGAACGATTTCGCGGCGGGAAATTACCAGCTGTCCAGCGGCGTTCTCACGGATCCCATGTTCGCCGATCTCCCCGGATTGCGGGTTCTCTATGTCAGCGGCGACCTGCTGAACATCCAGTATGTCAGCCAGACCAACATTGTCGGAGATAGTGATCAGATCGCGCTCGCCATGAACGCGATCGATCCCCGCGCCGATGCCACATGGTCTGTTTCAACCGGTGGCAACGTGCTGATAAACAAGGCCGCCATTCTGGATCTCGACTCCTTCGGGCAAACCTATGTCGGCGGTGAGCAATATTCCCAGGAAACACTCTTTCAGGCGGAACTGATTTCACATCAGCCGGAGCTCCTTACGCGGGATCCGGATGCACTCGTCAACGAGGCGGTGGTCTTCCTGGACGAAACGATGCTGGAAGGGGACTACGAGGCACCGGGCATTTCGATGCCCACAGATCATGACGGGCACTATCAAAACGACGGATTACAACATGTGCTCGGATAGAGGGGGGAAGCATGTCGGACACACAAAGGCGGGCAGAGCGCCTGCAGACTTCGGGTCTTCGGGACCCACAAATTAGCGATGAGGAAATCTATGCAACGCTGGAGCGCGCCGTGGAAGACTGCCTGAAGCTGTCAACAAAGAACGCGGCGACATCGGCAACAATATCTCGACTGGACCCCAGGGACACCCCGCAGAATACCTCCAGAAAGGAGGAACACACCGCAAATGCCGAGGTCGTGCCCTTGCCGACAGCAGACAACGTCAGCGAAACGGAAATCGGAGCTCAATCCAGAACACCGGCGCGGGAAGCCCCCCGAGCGAAGAGCCCCGAGGGCATGATCACCATCGATGGCGACACAGGCCCTCTCCGGATCGACAGCAGCACAATCGGCAAATCTCCGTCGTCAGGCGGAGGCACCGGTTCGGGCAATGGCGACACACCATTTCACAAGCGTCTTGCACCCATCGATTTTTCGGCAAGTCTGAGGGCCGGCATCAAAGCTGTGCGCGTGAATTTGGGCATCGTGATGCTGTTTACTGTTGCAAGCAACATCCTGGTGCTCGCGATCCCGGTCTATCTGTTCCAGATATCCGACCGCGTTCTTACAAGCCGGTCGATCGATACTCTGATCATGTTGACCGTTGTGATCGTCGCCGCCGTCATCCTGCAAGCGGCATTCGATGCGCTTCGTCGCTTTATTCTGATGCGCACTGCAGTGGAAGTCGCCGCACAACTGGGCGCTCCGATCCTCAGCGCTGCCGCCCGAGCATCCCTCTACGGAAACGGGCGTGAATATCAAATTCTGAACGACCTGCAGCAGGTCCGTTCCTTCCTGGTGTCCAGAACGCTTCTTTCGTTCCTCGACGCACCGATCGCACCGCTGTTCGTCCTGGCCGTATTCCTGATTCACCCGCATCTCGGATTTAT
This sequence comes from Rhizobium sp. YS-1r, assembly GCF_000757525.1. Classification (NCBI taxonomy): domain Bacteria; kingdom Pseudomonadati; phylum Pseudomonadota; class Alphaproteobacteria; order Hyphomicrobiales; family Rhizobiaceae; genus Rhizobium; species Rhizobium sp. YS-1r. Next base: position 910,367 of record NZ_JPYQ01000006.1, read on the forward strand.
CGTGGTCCTGACGGCCGTGTTGCTGCTTATCTTCACCCAACTCAACCAGCGCATGACGGCGGAACCGTTTTCGGAGGCAAATACCGCACAGGTGAAAGCCAACCTGCATCTGGAATCCATGTCCCGCAACTCGCAGATCATCAATGCTCTCGCGATGATCCCCGAGACAGTCCAGATATGGGGCAAGGATACAGCTTCATCCCTGAAGTCTCAGGTCATCGCGCAGGATCGCAACATCACCATCGCCGCTATTTCAAAAGCCTGCCGGCTCCTGACGCAGATCGCCATGCTGGGCTGGGGCGCGTTCCTATCGGTCGAAGGTGAGATCACTGGCGGGATGGTGATCATGGCTTCCATCATCGCCGGCCGTGCGCTGGCGCCGATCGAAGGCGCCATCGATGGCTGGAATCAGTATAGTCAGTCCCGGGCCGCCTATGGCCGCATAGCGACGCTTTTGACGTCGTCTCCCTTCAATTTCGAGCGGTTGAACCTTCCCAAGCCTGAGGGGCGACTGGATGTCGAAAGGCTGCTCTATGTGCCGCAAGGCACGAAACGCGTGGTGCTCAACGGCATATCCCTCTCCCTCCAACCGGGCGATTCCCTGGCGATCATCGGTAATTCCGGCGCGGGAAAGACGACCCTGGGAAAAATGCTTGTCGGATCGATCCTGCCGACATCGGGCAACGTCCGGCTGGATCTCATGGACCTGCGCAACTGGGACCAGCGGCAGTTCGGCGAGAACATCGGCTACCTCCCGCAGGACGTGCAGCTCTTCCCCGGCACGATCAAGGCCAATATCGCGCGCATGCGACAGGACGCGAACGACGAGCAGATCTACCGTGCGGCCATGCTGGCGGACGTTCATGAGATGATCGCAAGCCTGCCCCATGGCTATGAGACTGTGGTCGCAGCCGACGGCGCGCCTCTCTCGGGCGGCCAGAAACAACGCATAGCCCTTGCCCGCGCGTTTTTCGGGGATCCCCATCTGGTCGTACTCGACGAGCCGAATTCCAACCTCGACAACGCCGGCGATGCCGCGCTGCTACGGGCGCTCCAGCATGCCAAGGAAAACAAGATAACGGTTGCGACGATCACCCAGCGGCCGGCGCTTTTGAACAACGTGGACAAGATCCTCCTGCTCGTCAACGGTACGGTTGCCTTGTTCGGCACGCGCATGGATGTCCTGAAGGCTATCGAAGCCCGGGGGATCAACCTCAACACCGGCTCTTTCGGTCATCAACTGCAATAGGGGGAGCGGAAATCATGTCTTCCGTTGCAAAAATTCACGATCTCGAATGGTATGAAGAAGTCCCAAGATCGGTTTGGAAACAGACCTTGGCCGGTCTGGTTCTCCTGATCGTCGCCTTCGGCGGTTTCGGCACCTGGGCTTCGACCGCCCCGCTCGCGGCCGCGGTCATTGCTCAGGGCAGCTTTGTTGCAACAGGCCGCAACAAGGTCGTGCAGCATTTCGAGGGCGGGATCATCAAGGAACTGCTGGTGAGTGAAGGCGACCAGGTCGTCGAAAACCAGCCGCTGGTCAAACTTGACGAGACCGCCGCGCTTTCAAAGAGGCGGGAGATTTTCCTGCGGCGTATCAGGCTGGAAGCAACCGCGGCGCGTCTTGTTGCCCAGGCTGAAGGCACTGATGTCATCAAAATCCCGGATATCCTCGGCGACTTCAAGAATGACCAGGATGTCTCATCGATCTTGCTGACCCAGCAACTCAATTTCAAGGCCCAGCGCGTTAAATTCGCGACCGAGCTTTCCTTGCTGCGGCAGAACATGAAGGCGCTGGAGTTCCGGAGCGAAGGCTATACCCGACATCGCGACGCAATCTCCCGTCAGCTTGTTTTGCTGGGGGAGGAGTATGAGACGAAGAGAGGCCTGCTGGCCAAGGGCCTGCTTCGGGCAACAGAGGTCAAGGCGCTTCAGCGCGCAATGGCGGATGCTGAGGGACAGATCGGAAGGCTCAACTCCGAAATCGCTGAAACGGGCGCACAATTGCTGAAGGCCCAGCAGGAAGTAGCCCATGCCGAAGAGGCTTATCGGGAGGATGCTCTTGATCGGCTGCAATCCATCCAGGGTGAGCGGGACGCGGCCCGGGAACAGTCGCGCGAGGCTGATGACATTCTGCGTCGCACGACCATCGTCGCGCCCGTCTCCGGCACCATTGTTCGGACCTATTACCATACGACCGGTGGCGTTATCGAAAGCGGCAAAGGGATCATGGAGATACTACCCGCGGGCGTGCCGCTGATCATCGAGGCGAAGGTTCCCCGCAACGAGATCGACAATGTGAAGGTCGGTCAAAAGGCGACCGTTCGGCTCACCGCATTGAACCAGCGGACGACGCCGATCCTGAACGGCGAGGTGTTCTATGTTTCCGCCGACGCGCTGGAGGACAGCAAGGCCGGCGTTGTCAACCACGACGTCTATATCGCGCGCATCCACCTTTCGTTAGACGAAATCGCCCGCGTAAGGGGCTTCACCCCGCAACCCGGGTTGCCGGCGGAAATCATGATCCAGACTTCGGTCAGGACATTCTTCAGCTATATCGTGAAACCGATCACCGACAGTATGTCGAGGGCATTTTCCGAGCGTTGAAGTTGGCCCCCTAGCGGAAGTCAAGCGGAAGTCAACACGCAGAGCTTCGATGGTTCCGATGAGAGCAAAAAGCAGCCCGCCGACGCGGGCTGAGGAGTGCTGAACTCCCGGCAGGAGCTATAGAACCTCGATTTCCGCCACACGGATCCATTCCGGTCAGGATTGCGCATCAGGCGCCCGGCGGTGCCACGGGCGCGTCCGCAAAGCCCGCGTCGTCGAGCGCCTTGCGGACGAGGCCCGAAGCCTTCGCCTCTTCCAGGAATGCGCTGACGAAAGCGAGAGCGGACGGCTTGCCGTGAGCAACGGCGATCGCAATGCCCGTCTGCTGGAAGCCGCCGTCGAGGACGCGGGCGCCCGGAAGTTTCGCAAGCAGCGTTCGGAAGGCGTCGCGGGAAAGCGCCAGGGCCTCCGCCTTTCCCTGCAGCAGACGATCGATGGCTTCGGCGATCGTTTCCACTGCTTCGGGGACTGCCGTCTTGAGGGAACGTGCGGCGCTGCGGATCGTCGTCGTATTGGCGATGCCTATGACGCGCACGCCTTCCCGGTCGACCTCTTCCAAGGTTGTGATGCCCGACGAGGCGGTCACGAGATAGGTGCTTTCGAGGACGTAATAGATCGGACCGAAGGCGACGCGCCGGCGCCGTTCGTCGTCGATCGGCATGAAGCTCACATCGATCGTTCCGTTTTCGACCGCATCCGTACAGGCGCCGGAATTCGGAAAGTTGACGATCTCCACCGCGACACCGAGCCTTGCGGCGAGCGCCCCGCCGATATCAAGGGTTACGCCGCGATAAGCCTGGCTCCCTGCATCAAAGACGGCGAACAGGGCCGATGGTGCCGGTGCGGCGACGATGCCGATCCGCAGGCTTCCCGTCGGGGTGAGTTCGAGGAGCGCGAGATCGTCGCGGGCGACCGCGTCCGTGGTGGTCGATGACATGGAAAGACTCCCTTGGCTGATCCACAGGGCGCGGCAAGCCCCCTTCCCCATAGAAGGAAGATCGAGGCGTCATCTTCAAACCGGCGTGCCGACGCCGAGCAACGCTTCCTTCTCGTTCACCGACAGGCTCGTCAGCCGGTAGAGAATGAAGCCTTCCTTTTTAGAATGGATGCTGACCAGCACCTCGCCGAACACGGTCCGGATTTCGCCGAGCAATTCGCCCTGGGCGACCGGTTCGCAGAGATCCTTCCGCGGGTACCAGAGCCCGGTCGCGGGCGCTACCGGCACCCACATCGTCACGACGTCGAGCGGCGTGACCGGAGCCGCGCCTGGCAGCATGCCGATATGCCGCATGACACCACGAATGCCGTCCGTCATCTGGGCGACGGTCGCGTCTCCCCATAGCCCGTTGCCGCTCACCTCCGGCAGGATGCTCGGGACTCCGAGCTTGTGGGCCGCATCCACTGTATAACCGGCTCCGCCGGTCGCGACGGCGACCGGAATGCCGAAGGCGGCCGCAAGCGCCTTCGACTTCTCGCATCCGGCGGGAAAGATCGTGAAGGGCTGAAGACCTTCGTCGAGGTCGCCGCCATGGCAATCGACATAGGCGTCGGCTTTCGGAAACACTTCCGTCACCAGCCAATGGGCGAGGCGCTCGCTGGTCGTGCCGTCCGGCCTGCCGGGGAACATGCGGTTCAGGTTCTTGCCGTCCTGCGGCATGATGTAGATGTTGCGCTTGCGGAACGCCTGCGTGTTGAGGATCGGCAGGATCAGCAGCGTCCCCTTGATCTCCACCGGCCTCGTCTGCATCAGGCGGACAGCCGCTTCGATCGAGCAATATTCCGAGCCGTGTACGCCGGCCGTGATCAGCAGGCAGGGACCCGGCTCGGCGCCTTCAATGATGGCGAAGGGGATTTCGAGTTCCTCCGTCGGACGGACATAGCCGAATTCCATACGCGGCTTCCCGCTACGAAGAGCTGGCAAGACGTTCATCGAACAAAATCCTCAAAGCGATTGAACCTGCTCGGCGAAAGGCGCTCGAGCGCCTTCCGTGAAATCGGCGTCTCTCCCGGCGGAGCTGGTCAGCTCTTCCTCACCCCCTGCAGCCGGATAAGCCCGTCCGGATAAGGAACGAAGCCGTCGACATTGCTGCGTGCCGCCCAGATCGACTTGTAGTGATAGAGCGGGATGAACGGCACGTCGGTGAGATAGATGCCGACGCTTTGCGCATAGAGCTTGGCGCGCTCCTTTTCATCGGTGACCTGCCGCGCCTGGGCGAGCAGCTTGTCCAACGCGGGATTGCAGTAGCGCCCCCAGTTCAGAAAGCCGTCGCAGGCGACCCACGGGCTGATATTGCCGTCCGGATCGGGCCGCCCGCTCCAGATCGCCATCGAGGCCTGATATTTGCCGGCATCCGAATTGGCGGCGAGCGTCGAGGATTCGAGCGACTGGATCTTCACGTCGAAGCCGGCCTCGGCAGCCATGACCTGAACCATCTGGCCGACCTGGGCGAGCGTCGGGCTGTTGGCGACGGAAAGTGTGAAGGACGGGCTCGTCACCCCCGCTTCCGCAAGCAGCATCTTCGCCCTGGCGACATCGCGGCCCTTCAGTGCGTGGGTCGGGTCGTAATAGGGCGCCCCGACGGGCTCCGTCTGGTTGGCCGGCGGGAACAGGCCCTCATAGACAACCTCGCTGATCGCGCCGCGATCGATCGAAAGCTCCAGCGCCTGGCGCACCTTCGCATTCCGGCCGAGCGGATTGTCGGCGCTTTCGCCATGGGCGATGTTGATGGAAATGACGTCGAAGGCAATCGATGGCCCTTCGATGGCCTTGACGCCCCTGTCGTCCTTGATCGCCGCGACATCGCTCGGCGACAGCCGCTCGATGAGGTCGAGGTCGCCGGAACGCAGGCTGAGCAGGCGCACGGCATCGTCCGGGATCATCCGGTAGGTGACGGAATCGAGCGAGATCGCGTCCTTGTTCCAGTATTGGTCGAAGCGCTTCAGAGTGATGTGGTCCTGCGACACGCGCTCCACGAACTGAAACGGGCCGGCGCAAACGGGATGCGCTCCGATATTGGCGCTGTCTTTTGCGAGCGCCGCCGGCGACATGATCATGCCGGCTCGATCGGCGAGCACGCTGACGAGTGGCGCATAGGCCTGGCTGAGCTTGATCGCCACGGTCAGCGGATCAACGACATCGACGCTCGCCACCGGCTTCAGCTCGGTCTTGCGCCTGGAGATCGGATCGGTGCGGTAGCGGTCGAGATTCACCTTGACCGCAGCGGCATCCATCGGCTGCCCGTCGTGGAAGACCACCTGATCGCGAAGCTTGAGCGTCAGCGTCAGACTGTCCGGCGACCATGACCAGGACGTGGCGAGTTGCGGCTGGAACGTGCCTTCGGGTGTCGTATCGATCAGCTTGTCGCACAGCGCCGCGAAGATCACGCGGCCGGCAACCGAGCCTCCTGTCGCGGGGTCGAGAGCATCCGGATCGGCTCTGAGGCCGATCTTCAGGTCTGCCGCCGAAGCGGAAGCGGTGACGAGAATTGCGGCAAGGAAAGCGGACATCGATCCGATGTCGCGCCGCCCGGTCATGGAAATCATGGACAATACCTCTCTCTTGTTTGCGGAAGGTACCCGCTGCCGGAAAGCAGTTCTAAAATTGTACTAACATAAGAGAACAGCAATGCACAATCTCGTGCATTGCCCATTTTATGGGCTCCATCACTGTTGTTCTTTTAGAATTTTCTTGGTCATTTTTGGAAATCATCCGATAAAAATTTGAAATCGACGAAACGACCGGTTCCTATTGACATGCTCAACCGCCTGCTCTGTTATAAAGATGTATAACGATTATAGATTTTGAACCGACTCAGATGTCCTTCCGGTCCTTCACGGCGCCACCGGTGTCACCTCCCGCCCGGCCCGCCGGAAGAAGGCCGGCAAGGAACATCGGACCGGCACCTTCCTGGTGAAAAACCAGCAACCAGAGGAGAATGAAAATGAGATTTTCGTCGCTGCTGCCTGCCGTGATGACTGCATTCATCGCGGCCGGCGCCCAGGCCGACGACCTGAAGATCGGTCTGCAGGACGATCTTGACGGTCTCGACCCGGCCCGCTCGCGCACCTTCGTCGGCGAGGTCGTATTCGAATCCCTGTGCGACAGCCTCGTCGCCATAGGGGCCGATCTCGTCGTCAAACCCGAACTCGCCGAAAAGTGGTCGTGGAACGCCGACGGCACCGAACTGACCCTGACGCTTTCCCCGAACCTGAAATTCCATGACGGCAGCGCCATCGATGCTGCCGCCGTCAAGGCCAATCTCGACCGCGCCGTCACTTTGCCCGACAGCATGCGCAGATCGGAATTGCAATCGGTCAAGGGCGTCGAGGTGGTCGACGGTCTGACGGTCAAGATCATGCTGAAGCAGCCGGATCCGACCCTGCTGCCGCAGCTTTCCAACCGTGCCGGCATGATGCTGTCGCCGGCGAGCTTCGAGAAAGCCGTGACCGCGCCCTCCTGCTCCGGTCCCTACAAGTTCGTCGCCCGCCAGCAGAACTACAAAATCGACCTGGAGAAGTTCGCCGATTACCGCAACGCGGCCGACTACCATTTCGACAAGCTGACATTCATGATCATCCCGGACACGACGGTCAGGCTCGCGAACCTCAGATCGGGCGCGCTCGACATGCTCGAACGTCTCGCCCCCTCCGACATTCCCTCGGTCAAGGCGGACGACAAATTGCAGCTCGCGCAGGTCACGAGCGTTGGCTACCAGGGCATGACGATCAATGTCGGTAACGGTACAACCCGCGCCAAGGGTCTGCTCGCCAAGGACAAGCGCATCCGGCTCGCGCTCGAACTCGCCATCGACCGCAACGTCATCAACGACGTGGTAGGCTCGGGCATCTTTCAGCCGGCGCAGCAGCCATTCGCCGGCGTCAGCCCCTATCACAACAAGGACATCAAGGTAACGGCCCGCGATGTCGCCAAGGCGAAGTCGATTCTCAAGGAAGCGGGCGTCGAAAAGGTTTCGTTCGAACTGCTCTTCGCCAATTCCACGACCAGCCAGCAGGTCGCCGAACTCATCCAGGCCATGGCGGCGGAAGCGGGCTTCGACATCAAGCTGCGCGCCGTCGAATTCACCTCGATGCTCGCCCAGACCCAGAGCGGCGATTTCGATGCCGTGCTGACCGGCTGGTCGGGTCGCTACGACCCGGACGGCAACCTGCATCAGTTCGTCACCTGCAAGGCATCGCTCAACTATGCCGGCTTCTGCAACGAACAGGTCGACAAGGACCTGAACACCGCCAAGGTGACGGCCGATTTCGAGACCCGAAAGAAGTTCTATGACGACGCCCAGTCGATCCTGCAGGACCAGCTGCCGATCATCTATCTCTACCACCAGCCCTGGCCTTTCGTACTTGCCAAGAACCTGAAGGGCTTCACGCCGCTGCCGACCGGCCTGATCAGCATCAAGGGCATGACCAGGGCCTCGTAGGTCCCGGTCCGATGCGCCCGGAACGGCCGGCAGCAAGGCCGGCCCTTTCCCTCAAGCCTCCCGGTGGACGAGCTTCTTCGCCATCATCATGTGAATGCCCTTGCAGCCGTTGACCGTCTGCGTGACGCGCAGGTCGCCGGCCAGGCTGCAAAGCGTGTAGGCGTCTTCCCGCGACAGCCCGCCCTTCTCGCCGAGCAGCACGATCATGTCGCGCAGCGCCATCACAGCGCACTGGTCGAGGTCCGGGTCCATGCCCATGGTGATGTAATGGGTCGGCGTCTCGGCGCGGGGATAGATGAAATCGAGGTCGTCGCGCACGATCATCTGGAACGTGCCGCGCAACGCTGTCTCGATCGCCGTGATGCAGACTTCACCATCACCTTGCGCACCGTGACCGTCGCCGCAGGAAAACAGCGCGCCATCGTTGAAGATCGGCAGGTAAAGCGTGGTGCCGGCGACGAGTTCCTTGTTGTCGATATTGCCGGCATGCGCGCGCGGCATGATCGAGGTGATGCGGCCCCAGTTCGGCGGCGGCGCGACGCCCATGACGCCGAAGAAGGGGGCGAGCGGCAGGTCGAGCCCCCAGGGCAGCCGCGCGACGTTCTTCTCCTTGTCGAGCGGAATGTTGAGGAGCCGCGAGGTCTCGAAATCGTAAGGCAACGTACCGGCGAGCGGGCGGATGACATTGTAACCCCAGTCCTGACGAAGCTCGATATCGAGGATCTTCACCTCCAGAACCTGGCCAGGTTTGGCGCCGCGCACCGCGACCGGGCCGGTCAGGATATGGCCCTGCATGATCGGCCGGCAGTTCTCATGGATCTCCAGATGTTCGGGAAGGATGGTGAACCCCTTCTTCGGCAGCACCTCGACCGGCCCAGAGACCGTGTCGATCACCACCGTGTCGCCGCTATCAATGGTGACGACCGGCTCCCGGGTGGGATCGAAATAGCCCCACGCGCAATTGGTCGAGGATGCCGGGACTTTATGTAACATGGCTTTATGCTCCATTGTTCCGCCCCGCAGGATCTGAAGCGGAGCACTCTTAAACTTCTTAAATCATCGGCCGGTGATAGGCGCCGAGCGCCGCCTCGATGGAATGCGCGGCCTGCAGCAATTTTTCGTCCCCGCCGAGCCTGCCTGTCAATTGGATGCCGAGCGGCAGATGGCCGTCCATGCCGCAGGGGATGCTGACCGAGGGATGCCCGGTCATGTTGGAAAATCCGCTCGACAACATTTCTCCCTCCTCGCCGTCCTCGGTGAATTCCGGATCCTCGACGGGCGACGGAAAGGGAACGCTCGGGCTGAGCAGCACATCCACGTCCGCAAGACGCGCTTCCACCGCCTGCCGGAGCTTTGCCTGAAACTGCTGCGCCCTCAGATAGTCGACCGCCAGCGTCTCGAAACCGGAAACGATCTGGGTCAGCGTCCGCGGCGCATAGCCCTGCGGATTTTCATGGTGCAGGTCCGCATGGATGAGCGACGCCTCCGGCTTGATGATGTGGCGCAGCATGGAATTGGCCGGCGACAGTTCGGGAATGTCGATCGTCCTGACGATCGCTCCCCGCTCCTTCAGCGCCTCGACGACCTCCCTGAGGTTCTGCGCCACCGCCGGTGTCAGTTCGGGACTGTCGCAATGATAGCTGGCAAAGCCGATCCGCAGGCCGGAAAGCGACGGCGGTGACAGCGCGATATCCAGGCCGGCAAGGCAGCCGAGCATCAACGCCGCATCGGCGACGCTGCGCGCCAGCGGCCCGGCATGATCGAGGCTCCAGGAGAGCGGGAAGACGCCCTCCGTCGGCACCAGCCCATAGCTCGGCTTCAGCCCGACGATGCCGCAATAGGAGGCGGGAATGCGGATCGAACCGCCCGTATCCGTGCCGACCGAAAGCGGCACGATGCCGGCTGCGACGAGCGCCGCCGAACCGCCGCTCGAACCGCCGGACGTGCGCGATGGATCATGCGGATTGTTGGTCTGGCCGATATCGGGATGCGCTATGCCATAGGCATATTCCAGCAGGTTGGTCTTGCAAAGGATGATGGCGCCGGCGGCACGCAGCCGGGCAACGAGCGGCGCGTCATCCGCAGCGATGGCCGGCTTGCGGACACGGCTTGCGAAACCGGTCGGCGCGCCGCGAACGTCGATGATATCCTTGATGGCGACCGGGATACCGTGCAGCGGCCCCAGGTTTGTCCCGGAACGAAGTGCAGCGGCGGCGCGCTCCGCATCGCGCATCGCCTCCTCCGGCATGACATGGGCGACGGCGTTCAGGCGTGGTTCGAGCGCCTCAAGCCGCTCCAGCGCCTGCGCCACCACGTCGACGGGAGACAGGGAACCGTTCCGATAACGGGCAGCGAACTCCTCCACGCCGAGAAAACCGATATCGCCTTCCGGCATGCGCCGTATCCCTTCCACGCTCATTCCTCCTTTTGCGAAATCCTCCGCTCCTGCGACGATATCAGTGGGGTTTCGGCAAGCCGTCTCAACAGCATCGTCCAGGCCTTCATACCGAGGCGGAAATTCTCCAGCCGGAAGAACTCGTTCGGAGCATGGTAATCCTCGTCCGCGGTCGAGAAGGAAAAGAAGATTGAAGCACAGCCGAGATGCTTGCGGAAAGCGCTGCCGATCGGGATCGTCGCGCCCATGGCGACGCGCAGCGGCTTTTGGCCGAGCAACTCGCCCAGCACATCCTCGGAAATCTTCAATGCCGGCAGATCCGGATCGATGGAATCCGCTTCGCTGCCCGGCCCGTGGCGGTGGACTTGGAGCGTGAACCCCTTCGGCAGGCGCTTTTCGAGATAGCTTGTGATCGCAGCAACAACCGCGTCCGGCTTCTGCCCGGCGATCAGCCGGCAGGTAATCTTGACGCTCGCCGAATTCGGGATGACGGTCTTGGTGCCCATGCCCTGGTAGCCGCCGGAAATGCCGTTGAATTCCAGCGTCGGCTCCAGCCATTGCCGGATCAGGAGTTCGCGGCCGGTCTCGACCGGGGCGGCTCCCGGAACGCCAATCTCGCGATAATAGGCTTCATTGTCGAACTCCGAAGCCTCGATCGCCGCGATGATGCGCGGATCCGGCGGGCTCGTGCCGTCGAGAAATCCGTCGACGCCGACGCGGCCGTCCGGCCCGTGCATCGAGGCGAGGAGCGCTGCAAGCGCCGCGATCGGGTTCGGCGCGCTGCCGCCATGGCGGCCGGAATGCAGGTCCTTCGCGGCGCCCGTCACCGTGACATCCAACGCGACGAGGCCGCGGCTTGCGACCGTGATCGACGGCCTGTCCGGCCGCCACATGGCGCCATCGGCCGAAAGCACGAGATTGCAGCAAAGCTTTTCACGGTACTTTTCGAGCGTCAGCTCGAAATGCGGACTGCCGGATTCCTCCTCGCCCTCGATCAGCACCTTGAGGTTGACGGGCAGCCGCCCCTCCTCGCGCATGAACGCCTCTGCGACGAGGATCGGGATCAAGAGCGGCCCCTTGTCGTCGGAGACCCCGCGGGCATAGAGCCGATCATCCCGTTCATCCGGTTCGAAAGCCGGCGTCTTCCATTTGTCGAGCGGGTCCGGCGGCTGCACGTCGTAATGTCCGTAGACGAGGAAGGTCGGCAGCGACGGGTCACGTACGAGCTCGCCGTAGACGGCGGGATGGCCGCCTGTTTCCAGCAATTCGACCTCGGAAAAGCCCGCACGGGTGAGCCGGTCCGCCACGAAATGTGCAGCCGCCTTGATGCCCTCCGCATAGGCCGGATCGGTGCTAACGCTCGGAATGCGGCAGAAAGCCTTCAGGTCTTCCAGAGCGGCGGTATAATTGGCGTCAAGAAAGGCCTCGACGCTCATTTGCCGCCGTCCACGCTGATAATCTGGCCGGAAATCCAGCCGGCATAGTCCGACGCAAAGAACATCACCATGGCGGCGATATCATCGGGCGAGCCGAGCCGCTTCAGCGCGATGTTCTGCAGGAGCCGCGCCTGTCCCTCCTCGCCCATCGCCTCCCACTGCTTTTCCGTCGTTGGGTTGGAGCGCACGAAGCCGGGCGCGACGTTGTTGACGGTGATATTCCAGGGGCCGAGTTCGTGGGCAAGCTGGCGGGTCAGCCCAATCTGGCCGGCCTTGGCGCTGGCATAGGCCTGGATGCCGGTGAGCGAAATGCCGATGCCGGCACCACTGGAAATGTTGATGATGCGCCCCGCCCGCTTCTTCTTCATCGCCGGCGCCACCGCCTGCGCCATGAAGAAGGCGCCCGAAAGGTTGACGTCGAAGATCGTCTGCCAGTCGCCTTCGGAAATCTCCTCGATCGGCCGGCCGGTCTGGCCGCGCACACCGCCGGCATTGTTGACGAGGATATCGACGTCGCCGAAGGTCGGGACGAGCTTCTGCACATCGGCGCGGCTGCCCACATCGAGCACGTGCGCGGACGTGTTCGGGCCGCAGAGTTTTACCGTTTCCTCGAGCCCCGCGGCATTGATGTCGCAGACATGCACCGTTGCTCCGCGGCTTGCGAACCCTTGTGCGATCGCTCGACCGAAGCCATGCGCCGCGCCGGTGACGATGACTATCCTGCCGTCGAAGGAAATGTTCATGCCGCAGCCCTCGCAAGTTCGTCGATATTGGCCATGTCGAGCGGCCGCTTGCCGTCCTCGATCTCATGGATCATCTCGATGACGCGCGCGGCGAGCGGCGTCGGCACGCAGGATTCCCGGCCGATCTCGACCACCGGAAGCACCTGCGCGTCCACTTCGGTCTTCCGCTTGCGGATCGCCAGATCCCGCCAGATGCCGGAATGGGATTTGGCCGACCTGCGGTTATGCGCCACCATATCGTCGAAGGACTTGTTGGTCTGTTCCGGCGTCGCGAGCGGCCCGAAGGCTGCGGGGTCGAAGCCGTCGAAGGCCTCTGGCTTGATATTGTTGACGGCCGCGACGGTCGCCACTTCCAGCGCGAGCTTGCGCAGCACCGGCCGGGCGACCGGATTTTCGAGCACGTCGGCGATGCTGTCATTGGTGAGCGCCGTGCCGAACAAGAGCGCGCCATAGATCAGCTTGCCCCAGAGGAAGCCCCAGATATTGTTGGTGATCAGCGCCTTCGGCTCGAAGGTCTTCATGAGCTGGTAGATGCTTTCGGCGCGGTCCGTGAAACGGCCGTCGAGCTCGCCGATGACGACGGCGCCGCGGCCGCTATATTGCACCACGCCGGGCTCGAAATAATCGGCGCCGAAATTCACGAAACAGCCGATCACCCGGCTATCGCCGGTGATGCGGGCGATCACCCGTTCGTTCAGGCCGTTCTGCGCCGAGACGATGTAACCGTCCGGCGCGAGATGTCTGACCAGCGCCTTCGCCGCCTCTTCCGTGTGATGGGCTTTGACGCAGAGGAAGGTGCGCTTATATTGGCCTTCGAGCTCTTCCGGCAGATAGGCCTTTGCCTTCACCACGTCCTCGAAGATCGGACCGACGATCTTCAGCCCTTTCTCGTTGATCGCGTCCACATGTTCCTTGACGTTGTCGACGAAGATCACCTCTTCGCCGGCCCGGATGAAGGCAGCCCCCAGCGTCCCGCCGATCGCGCCGGCACCCCAGATCAGGACCGGCCCGCTCATGCCCAGTCTCCTTCGAGAAGCGCGCGCGTCTCTTCGATCGCCACGTCCCAGATCGCCTGCATCTCCTCGTCCGGCCGCTCGTAGTAACCGCCGAAATTGCCGTCGCCGAGATAGGTCTTGACGGCCTCCGGCGACATCACCCGCATCCGCGCCGTGTCGATCATGGGCTTGCGCTGCAAGGGTTGCGCGACGCCCTCAAGTCGCGTCCAGGGAAAATTTTCCATCCAGGAAGCGTGCGAGGCGACGGTGTCGGTCTCTTGCACCTTGGCGAAGGTCTTCGGCGCGTTCCACCAGTTGTGAAACTTGACGGCGGTGTCCGGATTGTCCGCCATCCATTCCACCGCGAGGCTCCCGGCCGGTTGGTTGCCGCCATGGCCGTTGACGATCAGGATGCGGCGGAAACCCTGCCGCCTCAGCCCGTCGAGGATATCGCGGACGAGACGGACATAGGTTTCCTGGCGGATGCTGATGGTGCCCGGATAGGAAAGGAAATAGGGCGTAATACCATAGGCCACCACGGGAAAGACCGGAATGCCGAGAGGTGCCGCCGCCTCCACCGCCACTTTCTCCGACAGGATGGAATCGACGGATAGCGAAAGTCCTGCATGCTGCTCGGTGCTGCCGAGCGGCAGGACTGCTCTGTCGTCAGTCTTCAGATAGGCCTCGATCTGCTGCCAGTTACATTCCGATATTCTCATCTCCGTCTGCCTTCCTTATCCTTGCACATCGATCGGCGCTCGTTTCGCGTCGTCCACGGGCTGCGGCGAGACGCCGGCAGCGCGTATGATCGGCACGATTACCCGCTCGATATCGGCCGTATCGGGCGCATGGCGATATTCGATCGCCGGCACACCTTCTGGAACGTCAGCGAGAATGCTCTCCGCCCCGGAGGCGTAGACGACTACGGTGGCATTCGCGATCACCGCATCGAGGCCCGGCGTATCGAGCACGCCGGCGGCAACCTCTCCCACATGTGGCGCGAAGCGCTGCACGCCGCTCTTCATGATCGGCAGGAATTCAGGGAACCGCGAGATGACGGCGATGCGAGCAAGCGAGTCCAGCGAGGCGAGCGCCCGGCGCGTTTCCTCCGACGGCGTGAAGCTGATCGTCACGACCTTCGTATTCGGCACCAGCATCGCCACGTCTCGGTGCCGGTTGGCGATGGTGACGGCGAGGTCGGCGGAATTGGCAAGCGCCTTGATCTTGGCATCCCGCTCCAGGGCCGCGACCGTCACAGGCTCCACGGTGACATCGCGCCCCAGCCGGGCGGCGATGAAACGGGCATAGCTCGCAGTCGCGTCCTGAAACAGACCGATCATGACAATCCTGAGGCGCGGTCCGACGCTGTCGCGGTAGAAGACACGGGCACTGACTAGCGAGACGAGTTCGGTCGGCCGGATGCCGAGCGCCCGGCTTTCGTCGATCAGCTGATCGATATGCCGGCGTAACCCGCTGGCCTCGGTCCTGCCAGCCACCCGCGCCTGCTGGCTGTCACTGACAAAAGTGCCGGCGCCCGGCCTCGTATCGATGAGGCCTGCAGCTTTCAGATCGGCATAAACCTGGCTCACCGTCATCGGCGCAACACCGATCTTCTCGGCAAGCTCCCGCACCGAAGGCAAGGCTTCCCCAGGCGCCAGTTCCCCGTAGGTGATGCCGTATTCGATAAGCCCCTGAAGCTGCGTGCGCAGCGGCACCGGCAGCTCTCGGTCGATGAAAAATTCCATGAAGCTGTTCGTCATTGTCCGTTATAGTTGAATATAACGATTATCGCTCCACAGAAGGTGTGGTCAAGAACTATCCAACGTTCGGCGCGGAAATTCAGTTGACAGCGTTTCCAGCGCATGAAATCGTTATTACCAACAAGAACAGTTTCGTAAAATAACCAGGGGAATGGCCATGAAAACAATCGCTATGGCGGTGTTTACCGCTGCATTTCTTTTGGGAACCGGCATCTCGGCGTTCGCCTTGGAACGGGGCGGCACGCTGACCTACGGCCGCTACGCCGACAGCCTTTTTCTCGACCCGGTCCTGAACGACGCCAATGTCGACATATGGATTCTCTCCAACCTTTACGACACTCTGCTTCTGCCGACGGATGATGGCAAAGGAGTTCAGCCGGGGCTCGCCAGCGAATACAAGCTCGCAGACGACGGCATGAACCTCACGCTGACTTTGCGCGACGGCATCAGGTTTTCCGACGGCTCGCCCATCACGCCCGCCGATGCCGCATGGTCGCTGAAGCGTGCCGCCAAGAAGGATAACGGCATATGGGGCTTCATGATCGAGTCCATCGACGATGTGACGACCGAAGGCGATAAGACCATCCTCATCAAGCTCAAACATCCGGACCCAGCCATCCTGGCCGCACTGACCGTTTTCAATACCGCGATCCTGCCGCAGAAGCAGTTCGAGGCTTCGCCGGGCGCAACCGACGAGGAAAAGGCCAAGGCCTTCGCCGAGCATCCGATCGGTTCCGGCCCGTTCGTGCTGAAATCCTGGGATCGCGGCTCCAGCATGAAGCTGGTCCGCAACGAATATTACTGGGCCAAAGGCGAGGATGGCCAGCCGCTGCCCTATCTCGACGGCATCAACTTCGAGCTGATCCCGGATGACGCCACACGCATTCTGAAACTTACGTCCGGCGAGATCGACGGCGCCGAATTCATCCCCTACTCCCGCGTCAACGAGTTGAAGTCCTCGGGCAACCTCGACATGGAGCTCTTCCCCTCCACACGCGTCGCCTACATCACGCTCAATGTACGCCCGCAGCTCGGCGGCAAGGACAATCCACTGTCCAACCCGAAAGTGCGCCAGGCGATGAATTTTGCCGTCAACAAGGAAGCGATCATCCAAATCGTCACCCACGGCGTCGGCAAACCGCAGACCTCCTATATGTCCACCGCAACGCCGCTGCATGTCGGCGACAAGCCGCTTTATCCTTACGACCTTGACAAGGCGAAGGTCCTCATGAAGGAGGCCGGCTTCGAGGAAGGCTTCTCGACCAGCATCCTCGTGCTCGCCGGCAACCAGGACGAGATCGCCGCCTCGACAGCACTGCAGCAGATGTGGGCGCAGATCGGCATCAAGCTGGAATTGCAGCAGGTCGACAATCCGACCCGCACACAGCAGTATCGCGACGGCACCTTCGTGATGCGCAATGCCGCCTGGACCGACGACATCGCCGATCCGAACGAGATCACCTCCTACTTCGTCTATTCGAAGACTATCGACGCTCTGCATACCGGATGGAAGAGCGACGAGGCGGACCAGCTCTTCGAAGCCTCGCAGAAGGAGATGGATCCGAAGAAGCGGGCCGAGCAATACGCCCGGATGCAGGATATCTACAACGCGGAAGGTCCGACCGTGCCGCTCTACGAGACGCCCTATCCGGTGGCGCTCAGCAAGAAGGTTCACGGCTTCCTTCAGATTCCGCTTGGCAACAACATCTTCGCCAAGACCTGGAAAGAGAAATAAATCCGAGCCTGCTGCGCAGGCCTCGCTTTCGAGGCCTGCGGCCTTTTTCCGATAGAAAGTCCGGGAGAGGCTTTTGCCACTTTTCAGTTTCGTTATTCGCCGCCTGCTCCAGATGATACCGACGGTGATCTTCATCCTCATCGTCACCTTCATCCTCGTGCGTCTTCTTCCCGGTGATCCCGCCAGCGCCATGCTCGGCGACCGCGCCCGGGATGCAGACGTGGAGCGGATCAACCGCCAGCTCGGCCTCGACCAACCCGTCGTCGTGCAATTCTTCTATTTCGTGAGGCGCGTCGTCACCGGCGATCTTGGCAATTCGATCGGCCTCAAGGTATCGGTTTCGTCACTGATCCTGCAGCGCCTGCCGGTGACATTGATGCTGACGGGCATGTCGGCTCTGATCGCGCTTGTTCTTGCCGTGCCGCTCGCCTTCATAGCGGCGTCGAAACGGGAGCGGCTGCCGGACAGCATCATCCGCGGTGCGTTCCAGATGGGGCTCTCCATGCCGGTCTTCTATGTCGGCATCGTACTTCTCACCGTTTTTGCGGCCCAGTTGAAACTCTTCCCGGTCGGCGGCTATGGCGACACGCTGGGCGACCGGCTCTACCATCTCTTCCTACCGGCATTGACGCTGGCGCTGAGCTTCGCCGCAGTGCTGATGCGCAACCTGCGCGCCTCGATCATCGAGGTGATGAATGCCGAATATGTCGATTTCGCTACGGCCAAAGGCCTGCGCTCGCGGGTCATCCTCTTCCGGCATATCCTACGCAACGCACTGATCTCCACCGTCACCCTGTTCGGCCTGCAAATCGGCACGCTGCTCGGCGGCGCAGTCATCACCGAAACGGTCTTCGCCGTGCCCGGCGCCGGCCGCCTGCTGATCGACAGCATTTACGGTCGCGATTATCCGGTACTGCAAGGGCTGACGATCGCGCTCGCCGTTCTCGTCTCGCTGACCTTTCTGATCACCGACATAGTCCAGGCCTGGCTCGATCCAAGGATTGCCCGATGAGCGCCGCCTGGGCTGCGGCAAGATCCGCCTTTCGCCTGAAGGCGCTGCCGCGATCGCTTGTATCGGGCGGCGTCATTCTCGGCCTCAGCCTTGTCCTGGCGCTTTGGCCTTCTCTTCTGGCACCTTATGATCCGACCGCGTTCGACTACAGCGCATTGCTGGCGCCGCCGAGCTGGGCGCATCCCTTCGGCACCGACAATTTCGGCCGTGACGTGCTCTCGCGCGTTATCCATGCCTATACGATCGACATGCAGATCGCGATCTTCGCAACCATCGGGCCTTTCATTTTCGGCACGATCGTCGGCGCTTTCGTCGGTTATGCCGGTGGCCTCTCGGAGGCGATCTTCGGACGCATCGTCGATGCGACGATCACTTTCCCTTTCCTGGTCCTGGTCATCGCCATCGTCTCCGTACTCGGACCCGGCCTTGGTAATATGTATGTCGCCGTCGGCGTCGTTGGCTGGGTCTTCTATGCCCGGCTGGTGGCCGCCGAGATCAAAGTGCAGAAACGGCTCGATTATGCCGATGCCGGTCGGGTGATGGGCTACACGCCGCTGCGCATCATCTTCCGGCATCTGCTGCCCAACGCGATTACGCCAGCGATCGTCTACTGGATGACTGACATGGCGCTGGCGATCTTGCTCGGCTCCAGCCTTGGTTATCTCGGCCTCGGCGCTCAGCCGCCAGCCGCCGAATGGGGCGTGCAGATCGCCGACGGCAAGAATTTCATGAATACGGCCTGGTGGATTTCAGTCTTCCCGGGCGTGGCAATCGTCCTGACCGGTCTCGGCTTCAGCCTCGCCGGCGACGGGGTCGCAGACCTTCTGAGGGTGCGGCGGTGATGGCGATGTCCGCAAACATGGGGCCGAACGGAAACACCGGCGGAAACGAGAATGCCGGGCTCGTCGTGCGCGGCCTGACCACGACGTTCGATACGCCGCGCGGGCTGGCGATCGCCGCGGCCGATGTCGATTTCGATGTGGCACCGGGCGAGATCGTCGGGCTTGTCGGCGAATCCGGTTCGGGCAAGAGCGTCACGCTGCGTTCCATCATGGGGTTGATCCGCAAGCCGGGACGCACGACCGGCCATGTCGACTGGCGCGGCCGCGATCTCGTTGCCATGTCGGCAGAGGAACTCCGCAGGATCCGTGGCAGCGAGATCGCGATGATCTTCCAGGAACCGATGACGGCGCTCAATCCGGTCCTGCCGGTCGGCATGCAGATCGAAGAGAATCTGATCGCCCATACGACGCTCACCGCCAGACAGCGGCGGTCGCGAGCACTGGAGCTGATGAACATCGTCGGCATTCCCGCCGCCGACCGACGTCTCGACGAATATCCGCACCAGTTCTCTGGCGGCATGCGGCAGCGCGTGATGATTGCGATTGCGCTCGCCTGTTCGCCGAAACTTCTGCTCGCCGACGAACCGACGACGGCGCTCGACGTGACGATCCAGGACCAGATCCTCAAATTGCTGCTCGATCTGCGCGACCGGATGGCGATGAGCGTCGTGCTCGTCACCCACGATCTCGGCGTGGTTGCCGCGACCTGCGACCGGATGGCGGTCATGTATGCCGGCCGCATCGTCGAGACGGGCACGGTTGCGGAGGTTTTCGCTCGGCCGCGTCATTCCTATACGCGCGGATTGCTAGGCTCCGTGCCCCGATCCGGCACTTCGCGCACCATGCTGCAATCGATCGAGGGCACGCCGCCGAGCCTCACCAACCTGCCGACCGGCTGCGCCTTTCATCCGCGCTGCAGCTTCGCTACGGATATCTGTCTCAAGGAACGCCCGGTGCTGGAGGCTGTGACCTCGCCAACCCGCACGGTCGCCTGTTTCCACCACGAGCGAGTGGCGGCGGCGGAGGCGATCCTGTGAACGCGACCCTTCCCATTCTTTCGATCGACGGCGTCTCGAAACGGTTTCGCGGCCCTTATTCGCTGATGCGGCGCCTGAAAGGCGAACCGCCACTCATCGTGCACGCACTGAACAACGTGACGCTCGAAGTCCATCGCGGCGAGACGCTCGGCATCGTCGGCGAATCCGGCTGCGGCAAATCCACTCTTGCGCGCTGCCTGGTGCGCCTGCACGAGGCCGATGCCGGGGCGGTGCGCTTCGAGGGCAAGGACATCGCGCTCCTGCGCGGCGACGCACGGCGCGCCTTCAACAGAAGGGTGCAGATGATCTTTCAGGATCCCTACGGCTCGCTCAACCCGCGCATGACCGTATCGCAGATCCTGGGTGAAGCGCTTTTCGTCCACCGGATGCGGTCGAAACCGGAGATACCCGGCCGCATCGCCGAACTGCTGGACCTCGTCCGCCTGCCGCAGGATGCGGCGGCGCGCTACCCGCATGAATTCTCCGGCGGCCAGCGGCAGCGCATCGGCATTGCCCGGGCGCTCGCTGTGGAACCCGATGTGATCGTCGCCGACGAACTCGTCTCAGCGCTCGACGTCTCGGTACAGGCGCAGGTGATCAATCTGCTGCTGCAGCTCCAGTCAAGGCTCCATCTCACTGTTGTCTTCGTCGCTCATGACCTGCGCCTCGTGCGGCATATCTCGCACCGGGTGGCGGTCATGTATCTCGGCCAGGTGATGGAGGTGAACACCTCGGAAGGCCTGTTCGCCGCGCCGCGCCACCCCTATTCCAAGGCGCTGCTCGAAGCCGCGCCCGAGCTCGACCCGGGCCAGCGCAATCGCAAGGTCGCGTTGCGCGGCGAACTGCCGAGCCCGCTCAACCTGCCGCCCGGCTGTCCCTTCGCAGGCCGCTGTCCGAATGTCTTCGACCGCTGCCGCACCGAGCGGCCGCTTCTTTCGTCCCGCGGCCGCGGTCAGTTCGCCGCCTGCCATCTGACCGATTTCGGCACGCCGGCGCCAAACGCAAACGATCCAACAGGACTATTGCTTCCATGAGCTACGCAGCCTTCAAAAGCGAGGTCGCCAAGGTCAACGACATCCTTTGCGCAGTGAACCTGCTGACCTGGGATTCGCGGGTGATGATGCCGCCGGGCGGCGTCGATGCGCGCGGCAAGCAGATCGCGACCCTGATCGGCCTCGCCCGGGATATTGCGACCGGCGACGGTTTGCAGCGAGCAATCGAGGAGGCCCGCGCAGAGCTTTCCGGCGTCGCTCCCGGTGATACCCGCCTTCTTGCCGTCGAACAGGCGGCCGATGCAATCGGCACGCTTTCCCGCATCCCGGCATCGCTTGTCGGCGCTGCAGCGGAACTCAAGACCGTCTCCCAGGCGGCCTGGAGCAGAGCGCGAGCCGCCAACGACTTCGCGGCCTTCGCCCCCATGCTTGAACGCACGATGGATATGCAGCGCGAAATCGCCTCGGCGATCGGCTATGACGATCATCCCTATGACGCGCTGGTCGCGACCTACGAGCCGGGCATGACTTGGATCCGCCTGCGTGGTCTTTACGGAGAATTGCGCGAAGCCCTTCTGCCCCTGCTCGCCGAGGTGAAAGAAGCGAATGTCCGTGCCGAAATCCTCGAACGAGCATATCCGGTCGACAGGCAGCGGGCCTTTTCGAGCTTGATCTCCTCCCGCTTTGGTTATGATTTCAACCGCGGCCGCCTCGACGACACCGTCCATCCTTTCGAAATCTCCTTCACCCGCTCCGACGTGCGCATCACCGGCCGTTTTCGCGAAACCTGGTTGCCGGGCGGGCTCTTCGCCGTCTGGCACGAGGCCGGCCACGGCATGTATGAACAGGGCATTCCCGAAGAGTTCTCGCGTTCGGTCTTCGCCACCGATTTCGTCAATCTCTACGCCGTCGGCGGGGCGAGTTTCGGCACCCACGAATCCCAGTCGCGCCTTTGGGAAAACCGCATCGGCCGCTCGCGGCGCTTCTGGGAACTGAACTTTGCCGACCTCAGGAAGACCTTCCCCGACCAGCTTTCGGATGTCTCGGCCGAAGACTTCTGGCGCGCCGTCAACGCGGCGCGTCCCGGTTTCATTCGCGTCGAGGCGGACGAACTGACCTACGATTTCCACATCATGCTGCGCTCGGAGATCGAGGCGGGATTGATGGCGGGCGAGATCCGCGTCGCCGACCTGCCGGCCATATGGCGCGAGAGGATCAAGGTCTATCTCGGCCTTGATGTGCCGAGCGATACACTCGGCGTCTTGCAGGATGTGCACTGGTCGGCTGGCATGGTCGGGTCATTCCCGACCTACACGATCGGCAACATCATGTCCTCGCAGTTCTTCGCAGCCGCCCGCAAAGAGACCGCGGTGGCACTCGGGCTCGAAGCGGGCGACTACCTACCGCTGAAGACATGGCTGAACGACAACGTCCATCAGTTCGGCCGTTCAAAGAGCCCGAGCCAGCTGCTGATGGATGCGACCGGTTCCGATCTGTCGACGGCAGCTTATATCGCCGACCTCGCGCACAAGGTGGAAGAGTTAACGGAATAACGGCAGCAGGCAGGAACAACCGATCGCCGCGCCGGCCTGTTTCGCCGCGCCTTGATCATGACCTCTGCACGCGGCGCGATCAGATTGCTTGGCCTCCGACATCTCGGGCCATCGGGGTCACGGCTGACCGACCGCAAGTCCAAGAGAAAACCGGTTTCACCAATGCATATGCGTGGAGCAAAGATGCGCCATGGCTGCTACCGTCGAAACGAACCCATGAAAAAGATCCCGTCGGTGGGAATAATCTGAAAAGCACGATGTCTACCCTCCTGAACTCTTCGAGAAGGATCAGGAGACAACAATGACTCACTGCTTTTGCAGCACCCGCGTTCTGGTGACGACATCCCTCCTCGCCGTCATTTCCGTATCGGCCTTTGCCCATGATGCGCCGGCTCATCACCACGAAGCCGCGGCTGGAACGGCGGACGAAAGTCCGTTCCTGCAGGAAAACGACGCCGCGATGGTGAAAATGATGAACGATATGGCAGTCAAGCCGACCGGCGATGTGGATCGCGACTTCGTCGAGATGATGATCCCCCATCACCAGGGCGCTATCGACATGGCCGTCGCGTATCTGCGCTACGGCAATAACGAGCAGCTAAAGCGCCTCGCGCAGGAAATCATCGTCGATCAGCAGCAGGAAATCGCCGCCATGCGCATTGCAGTTGGCGATCCGCTGCCCGCATCCGATGCCGTGCCGACGCAGGTCAAATCAGGTGGGGCAAAGACAACACGGAGTTCCGACGAAGAGACATCAAAGGCTCCGACCATCCAGATGATGATGAAACCGGCCAACTGAAAAGGACCGAGATATGAGAACCAACCTGAAGATCTTTGCTTTGCTTGCAAGCACCATGCTTTTACCCGTGGTAGCCTTTGCCGGTCAGCCCCCTGGCCTGGCCTCCGATCCGGACATTCCGATCAGCCACAAGGATCGCATCTATGCCGCGGAGCAATTCTCCAACACGGTTTCGGTATCCGATCCGGTCGACAACAAGCTGCTCGGCGTCATCAAGCTTGGCGATCCGCAGCCCGGCAACCTGAGCCCGCTCTACAAGGGGCAGGTCCTCGTCCACGGCATGGGCTTCTCGCCCGATCACAAGACGCTTGCCGTCGTCTCGATCGGTTCCAACTCGGTCACCTTCATCGACACGGCGACCAACGCCGTCAAGCACACGACCTATGTCGGTCGCTCGCCTCACGAGGCCTTCTACACGCCTGACGGCAAGGAGGTCTGGGTCACCGTACGTGGCGAAGATTATATTTCTGTCATCGACGCGAACACGTTCGAAGAAAAGACCCGCATCAAGGTTGCTCCAGGCCCCGGCATGCAGATCTTCTCGCCGGATGGCAAATACGGCTACATCTGCTCGTCCTTCAATCCGGACGTCGCAGTCGTCACTGTCGCCGACCACCAGATCGTCGGCCACGTGAAGCAGGAAAGCCCCTTTTGCCCCAACATTGCCGCCTCAGCCGACGGCAAGCAGGTCTGGTTCACGCTGAAGGATATCGGCAAGACACAGGTCTTCAATGCCGAGGCACCCTTTGACCTCATCAAGACCATCGATACCGGACCGATTACCAACCACGTCAACCTCGTTATCAACAAGAACGGCAGCTTCGCCTATGTAACCGTCGGCGGTCTCAACGAGGTCAAGGTCTTCCGCACGGACAATTTCGAGCAGGTTGCGACGATCCCGGTCGGCAATCTTCCGCACGGCATCTGGCCATCGGGCGACGGCACACGCGTCTATGTGGGGCTCGAAAACGCCGATCAGTTCGCCGTCATCGACACGCTGAAGAACAAGGTCGTCGCCAATATTCCGATCGGTCAGGCGCCGCAGGCGGTCGCTTATGTCCCGAATGCTGTTCCCGAAGGCGACGGAATGCAAAACCTCGTGCCGCTCGGCGCTGCCGGAGACGCCGCTCACCTGAAGCTTGCAGCCACGGGAGACAAAGACAAAAAGCAGTCGACGAGCGTTACCCTGTTCAATCAGGGGCTGACGCAGGTGCTGCAGGCTGCCGTCGCCGGCCTTGATCCCAAGAAACCCTACGTCCTTGCTCTTTCCGACAAGCCCGATGGCAGCGGTCGGCTCCAGGGATTGGCGACGTTCATGACCAATCCTGCCGGTTCGGCCATCGTCAACGCGGTCGGTCCGATCCGACAGATCGTCGAGGCCAGGCACAAGGACGAGAAGCGATATCTCGTCGTCGCGACCTCGGCCGATGGCAAGCCCGGCGAGGTTGTGCAGGTCCAGGCGGAGTAAGTATAGTGGCCCGCCCGTTCGAGGCGGGCCATCCACCGGCAACAGGTGCGTTATGGATGATCTCCTCTCTCAAGTCGAACCGATGATCCCGGCGCTGCGGCGCTATGCCCGCGGTCTCATCCACGACGCGGTTGCAGCTGACGATCTCGTACAGGACTGCCTTGAACGGGTGATTTCTCATTGGCATAGGCGCCGAAACGATGATGCCCGCACCTGGGTGTTCGCGATCCTGCACAATCTTGCGGTCAATCGCCTCAGACAGGCCTCCAGGCGCGGAGAGCATGTCAGGATCGACGACATTGGCGAGGGTTTTATTGCGCACAAGCCGACGCAGGAAGACGGACTTACGAAGGCGGACGTCATGGCGGCGGTTCAGCGATTGCCGGAAGAACAGCGCAGCGTACTTCTGCTGGTCTCGGTCGAGGACCTGTCCTATGCCCAGGTCGCCGAAGTGATGGCGATCCCCATCGGGACCGTCATGTCTCGGCTGTCGCGAGGACGCGAGCGCCTGCGGCAGATCTTGGAGGATCCTGCGAGTGTCGCTAGACCAGGTTCGCATCTGCGGAGAGTGAAATGACTGACAGGCCAATCACGGAAGATGACCTTCACGCCTATGTAGACGGTCGGCTCGACGATGGCCGCAGTGCCGAGGTCGCGATCTATCTCGAAAGGCACCCGGATGTCGCCAACCGTTTTGCCTCCTACTCCGCCCAGCGCACCACTTTACGCTCGGTATTCGATCCTGTCACCGAAGAGCCGATCCCTGTCGGCCTCAATCTCAATCATATGATCGCCGCGAAACGACAGAACCGTGTCTCCGCCCTGAGGCTTGCGGCAGCGGCCATCGTGCTCTTGTTCGCAGGCGGCTCCGGTGGCTGGTACATGCACGGTGTGATGACCCCTCCCACCGAAGGCGTGGTCGCCCTTGCCCGGGAAGCCTCTGACAGTTTCGCCACCTATGCAGCCGACAGGATCAGGCCGGTCGAGCTACGGGCCGAAAACATGGTCGAGCTGGTCGATTGGGCGACCGAGCGGATGGGGCAGAAGCCTGTCCTGCCGGACTTATCCAAATCCGGATACCGGCTGATGGGCGGCCGCGTCGTCTCCACGCCTCACGGTGCCGGCCTGATGCTGATGTATGACAACGATCATGGCACGCGCCTTGTTATGTTGACGAGGCCTATGGTGGTGGATCAGACGCGAACGATGACGCCGCACTCTCAAGGCAAGGTTGACGGCTGGAGTTGGGCGTCGAATGGGATGGGCTATAGTCTCGTTGGCTTTCTTCCTTCGGAGGCCCTGCACCCCGTTGCCGACGAGATTCGCAAGCAGGTTCTGGGCAAGGCTTGATCGTCTGCTGGCCGCTTTCGATACAGACCAACCCCGGGCGAGATAGTTTCGCCCGGGGTTTTCCTGCATACGGCGAATGGCTCATCCTGTTGTTTTTACTACAATTATCACCAGAATGGGGAATAAAATCGCCGCGTCATGTGTCTTATGGTCGGCATCGCAAGAACGGATGTCAGAACCTTAGGAGATACACGATGAAGTCCATGAAATTCCTGCCGGCGCTTGCCGTCGCCGCATTCGCCGCCACGGCCGCTCTGGCTGCCCCGTCGGTCACCAGTGTCGATACCGCCAAGGGCAAAGTCCTTGCCGGCGAGAAGGGCAAGAGCCTCTACACCTTCAGGAACGACAAGAAGGATGTCTCCAATTGCTATGGCGATTGCGAGAAGAATTGGCCGCCATTGTTTGCTGACGCGAGCGCCAAGGCTGGTAACGGCTATTCGATCGTCACCCGGAAGGACGGCAAGAAGCAGTGGGCGAAGGATGGCATGCCGCTTTATTACTGGGTCAAGGACATGAAGCAGGGCGATGTCACCGGCGACGGCGTTCTTGGCGTCTGGGATCTCGCCCGTCCTTGAGTCTTGTCGCGGTGAAGACATCCGCACCCGAAGTTTCGAGGGCCATGTTCTGGCCCTCGTTTCCCGCTCGGGCACTATTGGCGACGCCCCGCCCGATATGATGCTGGACCGACGAGCTGCTTCAGGCCTGCATCGAAAAGGTGTCGGCCTCCGCAAGCGAATACCGCCCATAGTCGAAGTCAGCCGCCTCGGGCAGGAGTGCGGTGCGATCGCCATCTCCACCGCATCTCCCGCAACACCGTGAAGTTTCGGAAAGATCTGAAGGATTGAAAAGGCTGTATTCGCGTTGCCCACTGGGCATGCCCTCCACGCAGTTTGCGCAACGCGATGGAATCGCCGTTGGCTCAAACGCCTGGGCGGCTGCAGCTAGATCTCGCCTGAGGCTGAGCGACACTCGATGTTCAGGCATGCGTGAACGTGGCCCGGCGCGATCTGTCGCAGCTCGGGCCGGACGCGACTGCAGTGTTCGGCGGCGATCGGACAGCGTGGATGAAAATGGCAGCCGAAGGGTGGATGGAGCGGTGAAGGTATTTCGCCCTGGATCGGCATGAACCGGCGGC
Organism: Rhizobium sp. YS-1r; assembly: GCF_000757525.1. Taxonomy (NCBI): domain Bacteria; kingdom Pseudomonadati; phylum Pseudomonadota; class Alphaproteobacteria; order Hyphomicrobiales; family Rhizobiaceae; genus Rhizobium; species Rhizobium sp. YS-1r. Next base: position 937,661 of record NZ_JPYQ01000006.1, read on the forward strand.
GTTGCAGCGAAATCTTGGGCATGCCGTCGAGCAGCATACGCGTATAGGGATGCGTCGGCGAGGCGAAGAGCTGCTTCGTTTCGGCGAGCTCCACGATGCGGCCGAGATACATCACCGCAACCCGGTCGCAGAGATGGCGGATGACGCCGAGATCATGGCTGATGAAGATCATCGCAAGGCCGCTGTCACGCTTGATGTCCATCAACAGGTTGATGATCTGCGCCTGCACCGAGACGTCGAGAGCCGCAACCGCTTCGTCGCAGATCAGCATGTGGGGCTTGACCGCAAGCGCCCGGGCGATGCCGACGCGCTGGCGCTGGCCGCCGGAAAACTGGTGCGGATAGCGATTGATGCTGTCGGCAGGCAGGCCGACGCGGGCGAGAATGTCCACGACATAGTCTTTTGCCTTCGAACGCGGCACTAGTCTGTGCAACACCGCTGCCTCGCCGACGATCTCCCCTACCCTCAGGCGCGGATTGAGGGAGGAAAGCGGGTCCTGGAAGACCATCTGGATCTTCAGTGCGTCGCGTTTGCGGGCCAAGAAGCTGTCATAGGCTTCGCCACGGAAGCACCGCTCGCCGGAAGAGGCCGGCAGAATACCGGCGATCATCCGCGCCAACGTCGATTTCCCGCAGCCGGACTCACCGACCACGCCGAGCGTCTCGCCTTCGCGCAGGGTCAGCGAGACGTTGTCGACGGCCCGCAGCACCGTTGGCTGCCGATCACGGAGAAAATGATTGGCAAATTCACGAATTGGGCTGCCTGCGACGGTGAAGCTGCGCGAAAGGCCCTTTGCCTCGAAGATCATCTCGTTCAAGTGGTCAATCCTCGAATGGATGGTAGCACCAGATGCGGTGCGTGCCGGACAGTTGGGTCGCCGGTACCGGCTCGCCGCAGATTTCCGTCGCCCGTTCGCAGCGGCTGGTGAAGGGACAGCCTTTTCCGAGCGCAAGCAGCGAGGGCATGTTGCCGGGAATCTGCTTCAGCTTCTCTCCCGGCGTGTTGCGCGAAGGAACGGAATCAAGAAGCTTGCGCGTATAGGGATGACGGGCGGAACCGATGATCTCCTGCGTCGTGCCGATCTCCATCATCGCCCCCGCATACATGACCATGATCCGGTCGGCGAGTTCCGAAAGCGTCGACAGATCGTGGGTGATCCAGATCATGCCGAGGCCGCGCTCATCGATCTGCCGGCGGATCTGATAGATGATCTGCGCCTGGATCGTCACATCGAGCGCCGTCGTCGGCTCGTCGGCGATGATCAGATCCGGCCCGAGAAGAAGCGCGATAGCAATGACGACACGCTGGCGCATACCGCCCGACATTTCGTGCGGATAGGCATTCAAGCGCTCCTCCGGCGACGGAATGCCGACGGCCTTCAGCGCCTCGATGCAGCGATCATGCATGTTCCGGCGAGAACCATCCTCATGCGCGCCGATTGCCTCGTACATCTGGTCGCGCACCCGCATCAAAGGGTTGAGCGTCATCAACGGGTTCTGGAAGATCATGGCGATCCTCCGGCCGCGATAGCGGCGCATCTCCTCGAAATCGAGGGTCGTCAGTTCCTCGCCATTAAGGGTGATCGAGCCGGAAACGATGCGGCCCGGCTCGTCGACCTGGCCCATGATCGACATGCCGGTAACCGATTTGCCCGAGCCGGATTCTCCGACGATGCCAAGCACCTCGCCACGAGTAAGATCGAAGGAAATATCGCGCACGGATTTGACCATGCCCTGGCGGGTGAAGAACCAGGTGTTGAGGCCGTCGACTTGGAAAAAGGGTTCACTCATTCGCGCGGGTTCTCCTAGCGATCAAGCCGCGGATTGTTGAGATCGCGCAACCGGTCGCCGAGCAGGTTCATGGCAACGATCATCACCAGCAGCACCACACCCGGATAGATGCTGATCCAATACTTGTGGGAAAAGATGAATTCGTAGCCGCTGGCGATCAGCATGCCGAGAGAAGGCCTGGTGAGCGGCAGGCCTACGCCGAGGAAGCTCAACGAGGATTCGAGCGAGATCGCCGCGGCGATGTTGAGCGTGAAGAGCACGATGATCTGTGGCATACAGTTTGGCAGCACATGGCGCAGCATGATGCGCGCCGGCGACAGCCGCAGGCACTGCGCCGCCTCGACATATTCCTTGCCGAGTTCACTAAGGGCGAAAGAGCGGGCGGTTCGAGCATAATAGGACCATTGCACGATGACGATGGCAAGCACGACTTTGCTGACGCCGTTGCCGAGGACGGCGAGGATCGCCAGCCCGACCAGGAGCGCCGGAAGGCCGAGCATAAAATCGACAGCGCGCATGACGATCGCGTCTGTGACGCCGCCACGCCAGGCCGAGAGAAGCCCGAGCCCAGTGCCGAACACCATGGCGACGCCGGCCGCTACCAACCCGACGAAAACACTGATCCGGATGCCGTAGAGGATGGCCGAGAGCATGTCGCGCCCAAAACCATCGGTGCCGAGACGAAATATGAAGTCCGTCTCCTGCTCCATGGACTTCGCAATAGCCAAAAAAGTGAAGCTCGCAGGCAATGGGGCGCTCGAGATGAGCCTGACCTTGCTGCCCTGTGGGGTGTCAACGGTCCACCAGGGCTGGATCGGGTGTTTCTTGGCACCTTCGACAGTCACGCCTGCCGGCAGGTTGCGGATCTGCAAACTTGCGAGCCGGACATCCTCCGGCTGAACAATGACGCTCAGACAATTCGGTGCGCAGGGCTCGGTCAAAAAGGCAAGGCGGGTCTTGGCCGGCGAAACGGGCTCGACCGATGCAGAGCCGCCATCGACCCGCATATTCGCCCTGATTTCCTCTCCCGGCAGCATGCGCTTGGAGCCCGTGGGCTTCAACGCGTCCGAGAGCTGCAACTGCGTCAGGTCGTATGGATCCGTCGGTGCCAGCAGTGGCGCAAAGATGGCGCAGGCGACGAATGTGATGCTCACCGCGAGACTGACCACGGCGGAGCGGCTTTCGGCAAAACGCCCGGTAAAATCCTTAAGGCCAGCCGTGCTCATGCGGTGCGCCGCCTCAGAACGGATTTGACGCGCGGATCGATGACCGTGTGTAAAATGTCGACGATGAAATTGATGGCGATGAACAGGAGCGCCGTATAGGTGAGCTGCGCCACGATCAACGGCCTGTCCAGTACCTTGATCGAGTTGATCAGAAGCTTACCAAGCCCCGGCCAGGAAAAAACGGTCTCGGTGATCACGCCATAGGCGAGAAGATTGCCCAGTTCGATCCCGGTGACGGTGACGAGCGGAACCAGCGCGTTGCGCAGGATGTGCCCGACGATCACCTTGCGGCTTCTCACGCCCTTGGCATAAGCGAACTTGACGAAGTCGAGGCGTGAGATTTCCATGGTCGCTGCGCGCGTCACGCGCATCAGCAGCGACATCTTGAGCAGCGCCAGGCTGAAAGCCGGCATGATGACGTGCGACCAGCCGTCGAGCGTCCAGAGGCTGGAGGTGATGCCGAAATGCGTTGCCAGTTGGCCCCGGTCGCCGACCGGCAAGATCGGCAGGGCAATGCCGAATGCGACGATGAGCAGCATGCCCTGCCAGAACGTGGGGATGCTCACTCCGATCAGCGAGAAGGCCATGATGCCTCGACCGAGCAGCGATTCCGGCTTCAAACCGGCATAAAGACCCGCCGGAATGGAAATGCCAACGGCGATGAGGAAGGCCACCAAGCCGAGCTCCAGGCTGGCGGGCAGCCGTTGCAGAAGGATACTGACGACCGGCTCCTTGTAGACGAAAGAGGCCCCCCAATCCCCCTGTGCCGCATTGCCAAGGAAGACCAGGTATTGGTGCCAAAGCGGCTTGTCGAGGCCGAGCGCGGCGATGGCGGCAAGCCGGTCAGCCTCCGAAGCTTCCGACGAGATCAGGATATCCGCCGGGTTACCGATCAGCCAGACCCCGACGAACAGCACGATCGACAGCACGAACACGACGATGACGCTTTGCAACAGGCGCTGCAGCACGAAGGACAGCATCAGCGGTCAACCTTCAGGTAGGCGTTGATGTTGCGCTGCTCGACGGTCGGAAACGATCCGGCTCCGATATCCTGAACCAGCGATCCAAAATGCACCGCGTATTCAGCGCATATGCCGCTCGTATTTCCGGTTTCAAGCCGATTCTCGATCTCTGCCCGAAGCGCCGGGCCGCCCGGCAGCAACGACAATTCCTCCAGGAAAGGAGCTTTGCCGCCTGCCGCCGCCAAGGCAGCGTCATGGACCAGTTCGTGCCCCTTGTGTTTGCCGAGCGTCTCACCGAGCCGCATCATGGCAAATTCGCCGAAGATGGCCCCCTGCGACAGATCCAGATTGGCCCGCATCCGCTCCGTATCGACATAGAGGTCGCGCACCAGAAGTTCGGTCCGCACGAGGATTTCGGAGATGGCACCGATGACTTCCGCCAGTCCATCCTCGAACATCTGGTTGGCGCTGCCGTCTGATTCAAACGAGCGGTGGGCGGTCGCCATCAGCATCCCCGCGCACGAATAGAGCTTGTTGCTGTTGGCGATGATGCCGTAGCACAGAATAGGATTGATCTTCTGCGGCATGGTGGAGGAACCGATGGTGCCCTCGATGCGGCCCTCGTGCAGTTCCCCATATTCCTCCGACGAGCTCTGATAGACCTCCTCGGCGATCTTGTGGCAGATGGACGCCGTCAAACTCAACGCATTGACATATTCACACATGTGGGTGCGGATCGCCCGCGAGGGAATGGCCATATCGCCCATGCAGAGAAGTGCGGCCACCCGTGATTGAAATGCGGGGCCTTGTCTGCCGAGAGCCGAAAAGCAGCCGACGGCACCACCGCTCATGACCACGAAGGCACGCTTCTCAGTCTCTTTGAGCCGGTCCATCGCCTGAAGGAATTCTTCGATCCAGACCGCCACCTTGAAGCCGAAGGTGATCGGCACAGCGTGGCGATAATGTGTGCGTCCGGCCATGATGGTGTTGGCATGGGTCCGGGCATGACGGCCGAGATGACGCAGGATGTCCGCGAGCAGTTCGTCCAGCACCACTTGAGCGCGCTTGGCGAGCAGCAGCAGTCCGGTCTGGATGACGTTCTGCGTGGTGATACCCCAGTGGACATATCCGCCGTGCTTTGGGCCGCAGAGCCGGACGAGCTCGTTGATCACCGGCATGAGAGGGTGCCGGGTTGTCCGGTACGATGTGTCCAGGCGGCTCATGTCCAAATACTCGTAACGGCAATGTTCTGCGATCGCCTCCGCTGAGGCGATGGGGATCATGCCGAGCTCTCCTTGAGCGATCGCCACAGCCTTCTCGACGTCCAGGAAGGCTTGGTAGATGGCCGGTGGCGCAAAAGCGTCCCGCAGTCCTCGGTAGTCGTATTGCGACGTAAGCGCGTCGTTGAATTCTGTACCCATTCGGCTTCGCACTTTCATGAAAACAAAAGCAAGGCCGGCTTGACCACCAGCCTTGCCGGTATCGTCTTATTCGGGACGCGCGGTGTAGAAAATGTTGGTCAGGTTGGCGTTGGCGTCGTAGTGCACGCCATTGCGAACGCCCCAGACCCCGAACTCGTGGTAGAGTGGCACATAGCCATCGTCCTTGTAGACTTCAGCCACCGCCGCACGGATCAGTTCCTCTCGCTTGGTGTCGTCCAACGTCGATTGTGCGTCTTCAAGCGCCTTGTCGGTGACCTTGCTGGAATATCGTCCGCGGTTCGCTCCACCCCAACCGCGGTCGGGATTTCGGGTGCCGGCAAGATTGATCATCTGACTGAGACCTTCGCCTGTGTCGGCTGCAGCACCTGCCAGATAGAGGCTGTACTCGTATGCGCTCGCCTTGGTGAAGTAGATGCTGAAGGGGAAGGTCTCCAGCGTTACATTCAGCCCGACCTGCGAGAGCATGGCAGTTACGGCTTGGGCGACCTGAGCGCCGTTGACATAACGGTCGCTCGGAGCGTTCAGCGTCAACGAAAAGCCGTTCGGATAGCCGGCCTCGGCCAGCAGTCGCCTGGCCTCCTGCGGGTCATAGGGATAGGCCTGCAGGTCCGGATTGTGCCCGAAAACGCCCTCGACGATGATCTGGCTCGCCGGCTGTGCCATGCCACCCATCACGATTTCGGCGATCTGCTCGCGGTTGATGGCGAGGTTGAGCGCCCTGCGCACGCGCGGATCGAGGAAGGGGTTCTTTCCATCCGTACCGGAAACCTTCGGCGTCTTTTCCTGTCCCTGGTCGGGCAACAGGAAGATCAAAAGCGTCGAAGGCATGGACGACAGATGATACTTGCCCGACGACTGGATGCTGTCGATACTATTGATCGGGACGGCGTTGATGACATCCACCGAGCCGCCGAGCAGAGCGGCGATGCGGGCGCTGTTGTCCGGAAGCGATTTGACCAGCACCGAATCGTAAGCGGGTGGCGCGCCGTAATAATGATCGTTGCGCTCCAGTTCGATCTCAACGTCGGGCGCGAACTTCTTGACGCGGTAGTGGCCGATGCCGGGCGATAGCTTTCCGCTGTTGAAGTCGGCCGTCTCTAGCCAATTATCGTTGCCGCAGGTCTTGTCGTCATAGGCCAGCGTAGCGCCGGTCGGATTCTGGACGATGCCGATATTGCTCAAGCTGCGCAGTAGGTTCGGATCGGGTTTCTTGGTGTCGATCTCGATCCTGCCCTCACCGGCATCCTTGATATCGGCAATGGTGGCGATGAAGCTGCTGAAGAGGCCGGGACTATTCGGCACATTGCGCACCCGGCAGATCGAATAGATTACGTCATCGGCTCCGAGCGCATTTCCGTCTTCGAATTTCGCCTCCGGCTCGAGCATGATGACCCATTTGGTCTCGCCCTGGATTTCCCACGATTTCGCAAGACGCGGCTCGACGCTGCCGTTGACGCCATTGGCGTAGACGAGTGCATCCGAGATGTTCTCGCGAAGATCGAAATTGTAGCCGGCTCGATGGAAATGCGGATCGACAGAGGTCGCGAGTGCGGCAAGGCCCACGCGCAACTGTTCGGCCGCAGCCGGAGACGGCGCAAGCGATGTCGCGGCTGCGAGCGCCGCGCCGAAAGATGCTAGTGACAGGCTTTTCATGGTCCTCCTCCCATTCATTTCGTGAGGGAACGGTAGCGTGGGCCGGCTGCAGGAAAAATCGAATTTTTTTCCTATCGATTGAGTTTTTCTCAACTGAACACTAGAGTAGACGGGAGGAGAACAGATGCAAAAATCGCGCAGAGGACTGCCACCAATGACCTCGCTTCCGGTATTCGAGGCGGTGGGGCGGCATATGAGTATTGCCAAGGCAGCGGGCGAACTCTGCCTCACGGCGGGCGCCGTCAGTCGCCAGATCCGAAACCTGGAAGCTTTTCTCGGCTGCCATCTCTTCGAGCGAACGAACCGAAAGATTGCGTTTACCCCTGTTGGCGAAGTTTATTGGGGCAGAATCCAGGCTTCGCTCGGCGAGATACGCGCCGTTACCAGCGACCTATCCGTTGGCGTCAACCGGCGACCGCTCGTCATCGGCAGCCCTCGCGTCTTTTTGCAAAAATGCATTATGCCGGTGCTGGGGACGCTTTATGCGCGCCACCCCGACATTGTCGTGAAATTCGTGACAGGCGGGCATGACAGCGAAGGAGCGGACGGGACGATTTATGTAGGCGAGGCTGTCGGCAGGAAAGGTTTTGTGTGTGAGGTTCTGGCCGATGCGGATCTCACTCCGGTCTGTAGTCCTGGCTATCTTCGGCGCGCGCCGCCTCTTGATACACCGGACGATCTCGAACGGCATGTCCTGCTGCGTTCCGCCGAATTCACCCGCAACTGGGAACGCTGGCTGGGACCACGCGTCGCGAGAACATTCGCAAATGCCCGCTTCATCGATCTGGAGAGCTCGGGCCTCGAATTGACTGCGGCCGTGGAGGGCCTCGGCATCGCGATCGTTCGACAAAGGCTGGTCAGGCAGGAATTGGCGGAAGGTCAGCTTGTCGCGCTTTTTGCGGACCACATGGTGCGCGAGCATTATGTATTCATGTTCGCCGAACCGAAGCTGCGATCGGACAGTTTCCGTTTCCTCCGGAAATGGTTGAACGATGCTGTAGCTCAATGATCCGGGCCGCATTTGGAAAGCTCGCCGACTTTTGCCGGCGAGCCCACGAAGCTGCTCGCCCATGTGTGATCGGCGGCAGCGACGTATTGGGATGAGAGTGTGAAAGCGATGCGATAGGTCAAGCGTTGAGGCTCAAAGCGCAATCCGCGTCTGGCGAGAGCGCAATTCGGCCGCAAGCGCTATTGGGTCAGCGCAGCGCGCAGCCGTGCGGTAGACTCTTTCGAAGGCTTTGCATCAACGGGAACAATATCGACGATCTCCGAGAGCATGAACTCCTTCGGAGCGCCGCAAATGGTAGCATAGACAACACGGTCTATTATTTTCAGATTTTCGGACACGAATGTCCGTTGGTCGCCGTTATCGAGCACCGATACAACATACATGTTGATCCCCATAGAGGTTAGGCGCGGAGGTCATTTCGCGCGAGATCAACTGTTAGCGAGCGATGGTTAATGCGCCATTAAACAGCCTGTCGTCGGCAACTTCGTTGCCTTCATGAGGCTGGGCGCTCTCCAGTCATGAAGCATATAGCTGACCGGAGCGCTTTGCCGCGAAAGGCTCCAAGACCCCTTCGGCAGCGGTGCCGGAAAGGCTTGGACATTCTCCGGAACCCGTGGATCCGCCGACGATGGCGCCTCGATTTCCTGCACGACGAGGACGGCACCCTGTCTCCAATCCTCTCGTCATTGGTCGCAAAGCTCATCCTGGCATGGCAATTTTCGAAGATGGGATTGTTCGCGCTGTAGGCGTTCTCGATCTGATTCAAGGACCGGGCGATCAGGAGGACGATGGCGGGTTGGCCCCAGAGAACGCGTGTAGCTGACAAGGTGGAACTCCTTTCCAGCGTGCCTCGGCGAAAGCCATCGTAAAATAGTTACAGGTTGCGGAACCGACCAATACCGGTACGGGCCATTACTGAATGGTCGGCAATTGCTTCAGGGGATTGGCGAGTGGCACGCCCAGTGGCTCGAAATGACGCTCATTAGCCGTCAGAACCGTGAGACCATGCGCGGCGGCGGTTGCGGCAATGGCGATGTCCTCGAAACCGGGATCATGAGCTCGCGCCCGATCGAGCATCAGGCCCGCATGTCTGGCCTCCTCGACGCCGAACGGTAGAATACGACCGGCATAGAAATGTTCGACGGCGGCAAGCCAGCGGCGCAGGTTTGTCGCCTTCGTCGTCGCCTCGATCCTGACGGCGCGGGCAATGCCCGCCTCGATCTCGGCGATGGTGATGGCCGAAAGATACAGCCTGTCACTATTCGCACGCACCCACGCCGCGAACGCCTCGACACCAACATGGCGCTTGGTCGGCGCATCGGCCGACACAATATTGGTGTCCAGAAGATACAAGATCAGAGACCGTTTTCGCGCAATGCGCGGGCGGGCTTCCCCGATCGTCCGGGAATATCCTCCGGCTCACCGGGAAAGGCTAAAAGCAGATCGGCAAAGTCCGGCACCTTGGAAACTCGTTCCCACTCCTCGAAGGAAACCAGCACGGCTTCCTTGCGACCATGACGGGTGATAACGGTCGGCTCGCCGGCCACGGCTCGATCGACCACGGCGGAAAGCGTAGCCTTCGCGTCCTTGAGCTGGATTTCCTTCATGGCAATCCTCCATATGACCACCAATAGTCATATACGATTCCGCCGGTTTGAATCAAGCGAAAGGCCGGAACATTTCATTCACAGCCAAACCCGCGCTTTCGTCCAAAGCTCGAGTCAACACCGCCATCGGCGCGAGCCACACCGGATATGGGCTGGCCGATGTGCTTCTCGACGGAAGGCGCCCACGGCCCGAGGCTGAAGCCGAGGCCGTCGTCGACCATCGCGAAGCGGCCGGATGCAAGGGTGAAGCGCCGGTTGTAGGTGCCGGCAACATACTCCCCGCCGGCGGATTGGCGGTACGGCATGTTCATTTCATTGGAGAGCTTTTCGCCGAGCGCGTCGAGTTCACATTGCCTGAGCGTACCAAGCAGGTTGCGGGCGAAGACGACCCGCTTGCCCTCGCGCCGTGCCAGGCCTTCTTCGACCAGATGTTCGGTTCTGGCTTCCATCGCTTGGCTCACTTCCAACCCGAAGCCCACGCCGAAATCGATCGGATCGCGAGCGACAAGCTGGCGATCGAGCCATGTGGCACCGTCGGCTGTTGTCTGCACCTCAATGGAAAGATCGGAGCGGACGGCCAGCGCTACGCGGTGCTCGCCTCTCGCATCCTCTAAGGATTGCAGCGAGTGCGTTATGCCGGAACTGGTTGCGGGGGGCTCGCAACACCCAGTTCCTGCGATTCGTCGAGCGGACAGTTCCCAGATTAGCCTGGCCGATCAAAAGAACAGCAATCTCGCGACACGAACAGCAATCCCGCAAGGTCATGGGTTTTCGTCCTCGCATAAAACGTCTGCGAGCAATGCCTCGAACAAGGAGATAGCCATGATCGGAAATTCTTTCCCAGATCCTTCCAACGCAAAAGAACATCTTTTTGCAGAATCGCTGCCACTTCGCCGCAGTGTGCTGATTGCCGGCCTTTCCGCCTCGGTACTGGCGGCCATGCCCACCGGCGCTGCAGCCAAAACCACCACCACCAAAGGCAGCCAGGCCAGTAAGGAAAGCCGTGAGATGAACCATGTAACCACCACCGACGGCGTTGAGATTTTCTACAAGGACTGGGGTCCGAAAAATGCCCAGCCGCTCGTCTTCCATCACGGCTGGCCGCTCTCAGCCGACGACTGGGATGCACAGATGCTCTTCTTCCTTGGCAAGGGATATCGGGTGATCGCCCATGACCGTCGTGGACACGGACGTTCGAGCCAGGTCAGCGACGGTCACGATATGGATCATTATGCTGCTGATTTCGCCGCAGTCGCCAAGCATCTCGACCTCCGCAACGCCATCCATATCGGGCACTCGACTGGCGGCGGCGAGGCGACACATTATGTTGCCAGGCACGGGCAGCCGAACGGGCGCGTGGCCAAGTTGGTGCTGATTGGTGCCGTGCCGCCGATCATGGTCAAGACAAACGACAATCCCGGCGGCCTGCCGCTTGAAGTCTTCGATGGCTTGCGCGCCCAGCTTGCCGCGCACCGGGCGCAGTTCTATTACGATCTCGCAAGCGGCCCCTTCTATGGTTTCAATCGGGAGGGCGCCAAGACGGTCGACACTGTCGTCCAGAATTGGTGGCGCCAGTCGATGATGGGCGGCGCGAACGCGCAATATCTCGGTATCAAGGCGTTTTCTGAAACCGATTTCACCGAAGACCTGAAGATGATCACGGTGCCGACATTTGTCATGCATGGCGACGACGATCAGATCGTACCGATCGCAGACTCTGCGCCGCTTTCGGCAAAGCTCCTGAAGAATTCCACTCTCAAGGTCTATCCGGGCCTGCCGCATGGCATGTGCACAACGCATGCCGAGATCATTAACGCCGACCTGCTCGCGTTCATCCAGAGCTAGGTCGGTCGGGAAGCGGCGCCATCCGCCGCCGGCGCCGCTTCCCTATCCGTCATCACTTTCGCCCCTCCGAAGATCGGCCTCACAAACACATCGATCGGCATCTGATCTAAAGCTGGAACGGCACTCCATCCGCGATAGAGCGATATCGCAATCGTTGATTGCCGGCTGGCATTTCGATCGGAAAAGCTATCCTTAGGCATAGGACATCGCGCCGATTTGCGAAAGCCACCAACGCCTCTTGTGCTGGGCGCCCATTCTTTGGGTCAGGTTTTGGCAGTCCAGCGAACAATGTCGCCAATAGCGGTTGAATTCTATTCTCCTTCCTAGTTCTCGACGACGAGCCCGCAGGAAGGAATCGAGCATGGCTTCCTTTGATATCAAGTCACCGAACCCGGCCGTGACATTCACGAAGCGTTTGGAAGCAGGCGTGACGCCCTACCACGAAATGCAGCGCGTGTTGCGTACCGCACCGGTGGAATCCCTATGCATCGACGACCCTTTCGATACCCGGCTCACGCGCTGGAAGCACGGTCCCATTCATGAAATCGTGCAGCCCATGTCGGACCACGTGCTCATGACCTATCTCGGTACGATGCAGCGTTTGGAGCGGCGGTCTGGAAGGGAATATTCGACGGGCATGGGGCGCCGCGGCAGCATCACCTTCATCCCAGCAGGCTCCAGTTCGCGATGGGACATCCACGGACCGATGGACATTGTGCAGCTTTATCTGTCGCCGGAGCTTCTCGACAGTGTCGCGCGCGAAGGCTCCCGCTCTGCGAGGCCTCTGGTCGAGAGCACAGCGCAACCGGACAATGTCATGGCAACCTTGCTTGAGATGACGCATAAGTCATCGGGCGATCCGGCCTATCTGGCAGGACTCTATCGGAAGCAATTAGCAAGTCTGATTGCCATCCACCTCGTCAAGACCCATAGTGGTGTCGCCCAAACCGCTGAAAAAGCCTCGGGCGGCCTCTCCCCGGCCATTCTCCGCATGTCGCTGGAGCGGTTGTCCTCAGAAAACGAGGAGGATTTTTCACTCGGCGCGCTTGCCGAGGCTGCCAATCTTTCGCGCTTCCACTTCTGCAGGGCCTTCAAGAAAAGCACGGGGCTCACGCCACATGAATGGCTGCGCCAGCGACGGATGGAACAGGCGATGGCGATGCTGCGCAATCCGGCGCTGCAGATAACCGCCATCGCCGGAACGCTTGGTTATGCAACGCTCACCGCCTTTTGCGTGGCGTTCAAGCGCCACACCGGATCGACGCCCGGGGATTGGCGCCGGGCCACCCTTTAAAACAAGACCGGGCAGAAACCACTGCAGCCGGCTCATCGGAAGCCGGCTGCAGTGCGTTGTATGGAGGAGAGGTGCAACACGCCCCTTTGTGTCAATATTCACGGGGCGGAAGGAACCCTTTGACGGTGGCAAGGTCTGGCCAGGGCAAGACCGTTTCCCCCGACACTTTCCAGTCGCCGTTTATCCGTCGCATGCGCAACTCGTAGAAAGCCGGCGACGCACGATCGCTCATGCGACGATAGAGAACTGCCGTCGCCTCATCGCCCTGTTGCTCGATGTGCAATATCCTTTTCTCGGTCGAAAGCGGCTTTTCACCTCCATCGCGCCGGGCACGGAATTCGGCAAACATTTCCGCCTTGGAAAACCGGGCGATTGTGCCGTCGGGGGTGAGGACCAGAAAGCCCAGGTCTTCGGTGTACAAATCCTCCATCTCTTCCATTCGATAATTGCTGCCGGCTTCTGCCAGCCGATCGATGAATGCGGCAATTTCGGAATTATGCTGCTCGTTCATAACTTTGCTCCTTCAAGCCAGGGTCATGCCGCCATCGACATGCAGTTCGATGCCGTTCACGAAGCTTCCTGCATCGGACGCGAGAAACAGCGCCGCGCGAGCCAGTTCCTCCGGCCGCCCCATGCGGCCGGCGGGAATGAGAGACGCCATCTGACCTTCAAATGCTGGGCGATCGGCTTCCGAAACCCCAAGCTTGCCGAGGATTGCGGTTTCGACCGGTCCGGGGCTCAGGATGTTCACGCGAATCTTCCGTGGTTTGAACTCGATGGCCCAGCTCCTTGCGAAGGCGGCAACCGCGGCTTTCGAGCCGGAATAGACGGCATGGTCCGGCAGGACCTTCGTTGCGGCCAGCGAACTCGTAACGATGATGTTGCCGCCATCGCGAAGAAGCGGAGCCATCGCCTGTACGCCGAAGAAGACGCCGCGGGTATTCGTTGCGAAGTGACGGTCGTAATCCTCAAGGGTGACGCTGCCGGAAGCTTTAAGGTTGATGACGCCGGCATTGGCCATATAGATGTCAAACCCGCCGAAGCGGCGCTTCACCAGCTCAGCGAGTTTTTGGTGATGCTCCAGATCGGCGACGTCGCCGGCGATGCCGATAGCGCCGTGGCCGATTTCGCCGGCCGCGTGCTCGACAATATCCCGGCGTCGGCCGGTAATGATGACCTGCGCCCCTTCCTCTGCGAAGAGCTGCGCGGTTGCCTTGCCGATACCGCTATTGCCGCCGGTAATCACGGCAACCTTGTTTTTGAGATGCTGCATTTGTTTATCTCCTGCTTTTCATCGCAGATGAGATAAATGCTGACAGCGCATGCCATTAGACCACGATCAGGCACATGATCTGTGCCACGGAGACGCGAATGCCAAACCTGCTGGACGAAACGCCGGGATTGATGGCGTTTGTGCGGACCGTTGAAGCCGGATCGTTCACCGCGGCAGCGCGCGACCTTGGCACGACGCCATCGGCAGTTTCGAAAAGCGTGGCGCGGCTGGAGAGGAAAATTGGCTCGCGGCTCTTCCTGCGCACCACCCGAGCGCTGACCCTGACCCAGGATGGGCAGATGTTTTTCGAGCGCGTCGCGCCGCTTTTGCGGGAAATCGATGCGAGTGACGATGCCATCCGGCTCCAAACTGCCCCATCCGGCAGGCTGCGGATCAGCATGCCTGGCGAGCTTGCGCAGCTCTTGCTTCCGAGCCTGTTTGGCACATTTGCGAAGAGCTATCCGGATCTCCAGCTCGATGTCAGGCTGACCGACCGCTTCGTCGATCTGGTCCGGGAGGATTATGACGTCGCCTTGCGCGCCGGAATCCCGATACAGGAGGATCTGATCGTCCGCCGCCTGGCGGATCTGCCGATGGTCATTGTCGCCTCCCCTGCCTTTCTCGATACGTGGGGCAGCCCGAAATCCATCGAGGAACTGGCTGGGCTGCCCTTTGCCCGTTACGTGATGGACGGCGTGGTACAGTCAGTCCGCTTCGCCGATGGTACCGACTTCATTCCAAGGGGAAGGGTCGATTGCGATACGGGAATGGCCTTGATTCAAGCCGCGCGCAGCGGACTTGGCGCCGCTTATCTGCTTCGATGCCTTGTGACGAACGATTTGCTGGCCGGCACGCTTGTCGAACTTGCACCGGATTTCGCGCTTCCCACGTTGCCCTTCAGTGCCCTGCATGCCTTCGGGCGGACTGTTCCGGCGCGCGTAAGGCTATTTTGCGACTTCATGGCCGGCGAAGCCAAAACCCTCGCCGGCTTGTAACTTCGGGGTCAGATAGTTCAGAAATGACTTGAGAATGCCCCCGGCGGACAACGATGGCTATTCAACTCGGGATTCTCCGCCTATCCAAAGGTTCAGGTCGTCTGGCGGAACCTTTAGCCGTGTTGCGGGCACATTGACCCCGCCGGATGCCGCCGTCACTCGTCGAAGGGGGCGGCCGCGACGAGATCGACGGACGACGGGACGCGATAACCCGGGACGAGGCGCTCACCGAAATCCCTGACGAAATTGTCGTAGGTGGTTTCCGGCTGCGTTTTCGCGATATGGCAGAAACACGCCGTCATTTTCTGCTTCATTCCGAGCCGCGGGAATTCAGCGACAATCGCCTGTACTTCGGATGACGGAATGACGCTGTATTTTAGGCCTACGACATCAAAACAGATGCCGGTCGTGCAGAGCATAACCTCCGCCTCCTTGTAGAGCCCGATCGAAGGCGTGGAATTGAGTGCTACACTGTCCCAAATTAGTTGGGCGCGGCGCTTGTCCAATCCGGCCTTCTTTGCAAAATCCCGTGCCATATCCGCGGCCTCCACCTCAAACCGACGAGGACCTGCAAATCTCTCGTTAAGAGTGATGTCGTGCAGCAACACGCCGAGGGCAAGGACTTCCCCATCATGGGCGATGTCCTGAAGCTCAGCAATCCTGACCGCGAATAGCCAGGACCGGAACACGTGGTTGAACAGGTAGGTTTCGTATGTTTCGCGAGCATAGTCGATCGCCAAATCGACAAGCGGCGTTTTGGGAACTGAAATGCCGGCAAATAGGCGTGTCTCTGTCGTGGTCATGTCGTATCCCTCTGACGATTGGGGCGGGTAGACTTGGCGATCCCGGCGGACCGGGATCGCGCGCGGGGCCTCATCGGCACGTCGGCTATTTTGCGGTCAATAATCCCAGAAAACCGGCACCCAACGGAAAGCGTCGCCATCAACGCCAACATGCCCAACCGAGGGGAACGGCATGTGGGTGGCTACCAGCAACTCGCCGGTCGTCGCCAATTCCTTCAAAAGCCGGACTCGAACGCGGGCGGCCTCCTCGGGATCGTGTTCGAAGCCGTTGAACCAGTCAGGGTGTTCGAAACCGACCGCGAACACGGCGTCGCCGGCAAACATCAGCCGGTCGTTGCCGGATACCACGCGGACCACGCTGTGCCCGGGCGTATGGCCGCCCGTGCGGGAGACGACGACGCCTGGAGCAACCTCATATTCCTCGTCAAACAGCCGCAGTTGGTTATGGTATTCCTTGGCGAATCGTTTGGCGGCGGCGCGAAGGGCATCCGGGAAGCCCGGAGGCATGTTTACATGCGTGAAATCGGGCGCTTCCCAGAATTTGACTTCGGCGGAAGCGACGTGAATCCGCAGATCCGGGCGCAGCCGTTCCTTAACGCCATCGACGAGCAGCCCGCCAACGTGATCCATATGCATGTGGGTCAACACGATGTCGGTCACCGACGCGAGATCGATTCCGGCGCTCTCCAGCCGCTTGACCAGCTGCCCTGCCCGCGGCAGGTTTAGTTCTGGATCCAGTCCCAGCCCGGCGTCGATGAGGATGGTCTGCGCGCCGCTACGCACCACGACAGCGTTCAGTGCCCAATCGAAAGCGTCCACCGGCAGGAACATATTTTCCAACCAGACGGCGCGTTCTGCTGCGTCGACATTGTGCCCCAACATCTTGGTCGGAAGGGGCAGTACGCCATCGCTGATCACCAACACCTCGATCTCGCCGATTTTCACCGCGTAGCGCGATGGAACCAGTTCTTCGGTTGTCGGCTGACCGGGACGTGAGATGTTTTCCATACTCACATCTGTCTTTTGCTGACCCATCATATGGGGATTTGCTTCTACCTGCGTCATGATGTGCTCCTGTTCTGCGGGGGTGGAACGTGCGAGGCACGGACCATGCGGCAGAGTGTATTGGGGCGCGTTTTGGCGGTCGATTGGGCCGAGGAAGAGGGAGAGCTAGCCCCAAGAACAGGGTAGGTGCCCCATTCGTTTACGAGAGCGAGGATTGAGTCATGGCTACTCTGCTATGGGGACGGAGACGCTTGATATTTTGAGGGTGGGCGCTGGCCGCGCGGTGATCGCCGTTGACCAACGCAAGCGCTCCAAGCCGATGCTTGCGCCTGTCAAACCGGCTATTTCTACCCAAAAAAAAGCGTAATGTCGGGACCGAGAAAGTGACGTAAACGCGGGTCGGGCTCAGCCTTTCCGTTCGCCCAGCGCGTCGCGAACAGCCGCAAGCAGAGCATGCC
Source organism: Rhizobium sp. YS-1r (assembly GCF_000757525.1). NCBI lineage: Bacteria > Pseudomonadati > Pseudomonadota > Alphaproteobacteria > Hyphomicrobiales > Rhizobiaceae > Rhizobium > Rhizobium sp. YS-1r. The sequence goes on from NZ_JPYQ01000006.1 coordinate 955,023, forward strand.
CGTCAAAGGGTTTTCGCAGAAAACCGCCAATCCCTCGGGCTCGGTCCTGATCCGCTATCTCATGCCGCCCGGTGATCAGGAATACGGGAAGTTGCGGGTTCTCCCGCCTGGCAAGGTCGCGGAGTTCGAACCCGTCGGCACCGGGCATGCCGATATCGGTGATCAACACATCCACTCCCTTAAGACCGGAGGAAAGCAGCGCCTCCCCCGAGGTGAAGCTGCAGGCAGTGAACCCCGCCGATTCAAGGAGTTCCACCAGTGAGGCAAGCACGTCCGGATCGTCGTCGACAATCGCTACAACAGGCTTGTGCATACTGTCCCCTTCTGGCCCGGCGATCGCGTCATGGCATCTTCGCCACGTCGAGCGGCAGGGTAAAAACGAATTTCGCGCCGCGAGGTTCGTGCTTTTCTGCCCATAACTGCCCGCCATGCGATTCGACGATCGAGCGGGAGATCGCGAGCCCCATACCCATTCCTTCATCCTTGGTGGTGAAGAAGGGCTCGAAAATCTTGTCGGGGAACTGGATGCCCCACCCCCGGTCCCTGACCTCGATGCGGACCACATCGTCCGCCCGGAAGGCACGGATCTGGAGGACACGGTCGTTCGAAACGGATGACATGGCATCCATGCCGTTGCGCATGAGATTGACCATTACCTGCTGGATCTGCACCCGGTCGAACGGGACGAGCCGGAGACCGCTCTCGCCCTCGATATCCATCCGGATACGCCGCCGCCCCGCCTCCTCCGCAAGCAGATCACGCGCTTCCCTCACGACGGGGCCGAGCTCGATGCTGTCCCGCTTATCCGTCGATTGCTTGAAGAGGGCGCGAATGCGGCTGACGACATCAGCGGCGGAATTGGCGCTGTGGACGATGCGTTCCAACGTCTTCTGAGCGCGTTCGATATTCGGCGGCTCGGCGGTGAGCCAGCGCTGGCAGGCGCTGGAATAGTTCATCACCGCCGAAAGAGGCTGGTTTACCTCATGCGCGATGGAGGCCGACAACTCCGCAAGGCTGGCCGCCTGACTGGAGCGGGCGAGATTTTCCTTGGCGCGGCTAAGCTCCTCCTGGGCATGCACCTGATCCTCTATATCCAGGCAGATGCCGTTCCACTGCACGATCTCGCCGTCGCCATTGCGCATGGCCGAGGCACGGGTCTCAACCCAGCGGTACACGCCGTCGAAGCGCCGCAGTCGGTGTCGCAGCAAATAGGGCTCGCCAGTCGCCAGCGAATGGGCATACCGTTCCTTGACGACGGCCAGGTCATCAGGATGGATCACGGCGTCGAGCGTGCCGTCCAATCGGGATTTTCCCAGACCATCCGTGTCTTCGAGATTGAAGCCGAGATATTGGCGAAGACGCTGGCTGCGATAGATCGGCTTGCCATTCGGAAGAGCGCAATAAATCAGCGCAGGCAGCGTTTCGACCAGTTGCTGGAGGTGCTGCTCGCTTTCGCGCAGCGCCTCCTGGGTGGTTATGAGGTCATGGATGTCGGAGCTCAGGCCGTACCACTGGACGATGGTGCCTGCCTCATCACGCGACGGTTCCGCCCGCGTTTCTGTCCAGCGATAGCTGCCTCCGGCTCGTTGCTGGCGGTAGCGCTGAATGTATGGGGCACCTGCCCTGACCGAATGCAGGAAGGCTTCCCGCGCCGCCACCCTATCATCGGGATGCACAACGCCGAGCGAAGGCGAGCCATCCGGTGCCGTCATGTCTTCAAGCGTAGCCCCGGTCACTTCCGTGAAGCGCTTGTTCACAAAGGCCGGTGTTCCGTCCGCCATCGTGCTCCAGATCAGCGCCGGCACGGTATCTATAAGCTGCTGCAGTTGCCGTTCGCGTTCACGAAGCGCCGCCTCGGTTCTCTTATACACGTCGATGTCCAATGCTGTTCCAAACCATCCGGTGATACGTCCTTGCTCGTCGCGCGTCGGGCGGGCCGCTGCCCGGTGCCAGACATAGGCGCCGTTGGCGCGCAGCACCCTGTATTCAACATTCCAGTGCTCGCCCGTCTTGAGCGCGCGGCGTAACGCTTCTCCCGCTCTTTCGCTATCGTCGGGATGCGTGCCGCGCTGCCAGCCCTGCCGCCCACCTTCAAGAAAAGGCTTTCCGTCCAGGAGAACGTTGAGGTCCTCGAGCGTCATCGCGATCGAGGTCTGCGCCGTTGGGGTCGCATAGGTAAACTGCCCGGTTGTGTCGATTGCCCAAGCACCGCCATAGAGTTTTTCGATGGCGAGAGCTGCCTGAACCGCATCTCCCGTTTCACCGAAAGAGCTTGCCATCGTCCACGGCTCGTCCTGCCGCGCGACCGCCGGGTCGACATCGACGCTGATGCTATAGTCCGGCTCGACCCGGAACTCGACCCAGCGATAACTGCCGTCGGACTGCAGTTGACGATAGCTGCTGATCTGAGGGATGCCGTGAAAGAAGGCTCGTGCTGCCGCCTGCTCGACGGTGGACCTGTCATGCGGATGGACCGCGTCCATCGACTGAGGCGCATCCTGGGCCGATCGATCGGCGAGCTGATCATCGATGTCTTTGGCTCGGTATTCGCCGATCCGGGACGGAAGGGCCATGTCGATGACCGTGCCGTACCATCCGGTGATCGTGCCAGCCGCGTCGCGTATCGGCTGCCCTGTGCTGCGGGCCCAGCCATAGCTTCCGGTCGCACGCAGCATCCGGTGTTCTACGTTGTAATGCTCGCCCGTCTGCAAGCACCGACGCCAGGCGGCAGCGGCGGCGTCATAATCTTCCGGATGGATGACACGCCTCCAGCCGAACGTGTTCTCGTCAGGCTGTGAATTGAGGCTTTCCAGGCTGGTGCCGAAAAAAGCGAGTGCTGCCGGCGTCACGTAGATAAAATTGCCATCGGCATCGGTTGCCCAGGCATTGCCGGTGACCCGCTCGACGACCTTCGCCGCTTGCACGGCGTCGATATCTGGGGACCGGGCCGATCCACCACCATCTACCCCCGACGTTCCGGCGAACCTCGACATGCCTCAACCCGATCCCGTTGCATTTGAGATCGCCATGGTGCCTTAAACCGGGACCGCACCATAGCCCTCTGACGAGAACGGTATATGGGAGCTTGCGACAAAAACACCTGTTCCGAAGGATAGGGCGGAGATTTGCAATCCGAATTCACTCGTCCGGCCCCTGCGGAATCGCCGGTAAAAGGGGCTGGCAAAGCTTTTCGGGGTTACTTCTTCGCTCAATATCGGTTGCGGAATCGATCGCGGCACATCCAGAGTGGCGCGTATTCAGGCACTGAAGATCGTCCGGATCGACTTCAGGAAAGCGGAGGCGCTCCGCTCATGCTTGGCCGCCGTAAGCGGCAACTGGCTGATGTCATTCGAGTATGTTGACAGCATTGCCGCAATCTCTTCGGCTATCGCCGGACGGTCGGCGATTAGGCGGGCGAAACTTTCCTGGTCAATCTCGTAGGCGGTGACCCGCGTCAGCGCCTGCAGCGTGTAAGCCTCCCCCATTCCCGCGAGGAGCCCGGTTTCGCCAAAGAAATCCCCCGACGAGAGGCGCCGCTTTTCCTGCTCGTCGTGCTGCACCGATACGACGCCGGTGCGGATAATCATCATCGAGGGCAGCGCTTGGCCTTGGGAGACGATGACGTCACCCTTTTGATACTCGCGCTCTATGCCCGACCGGGCCAATTTTTCTCTTTCAGACTGCGTCAGACCGGAGAAGATCGGATTTTCATCGATAACCTCCTGCAGCATCGCTTCAGGTAGTGGGGAGACGTCCTGGGACGGAATTCCATCGACGACGATGATCGCCGAGGGCGGCATCGCGAGTTGCAATCCGGTGGATCTGCAATGGCGATAGAAACGGTCTATCACCTCATTCTGAGCCTTGATTCTTAGCATCGGATTGCTCACCCGGAAAAACAGATGGATTTCCAGTGCGGCGGCATCCAGATGGCCCAGCGCTACCAGAGGCGGCGGCTCCCTCATGATCGAGTTGCAGCCGACCAGGACTGTCAACATGGCCTCCTCGACAACGGACGGAGCATGCGTCGGCACGACCCGCACCGTCATCTTGAGAAGATGCGTTTCGTCGGGCCGGCTGACATTCGTAAGCTTCAGCTTGGCAAGGACGCTGTTGGGCAAGACGACGATGTTGTTGGCGCCGGTCAGGATTTGCGTCGAGCGCCAGGTACTCGCAATGACGCGTCCCTCCGTGCCGTCCTCAAGAAGAATCCAGTCGCCCAGCGCATAGGTGCGCCCGAGATTGAGGGCGACACCGGAAAAAACGTCGCCGAGCGTGTTCTGGAGAGCGAGACCAAGCGCGATGGCGATGACGCCGGAGGTCGCGATCAGCGTTCCGACCGGTGCGCCGAAGACGAAAGCCAGGGCTGCGAGCGTGACACACATATAGACGACACCGACGACGATGTCCTGCAGCAGGCGAGCCTCGCGCGGCCTTCCCTCCAGGACCAAATAGATTCGCACGAAGCCGATGACGGCCCAGGAAAGATGGAGCCACCACAACGACTGGGCAATGACGACAAAAACGGCATGCTCGTCGCCAATCCGCAGACCGTCCGATTGACCGAGCGGAATACCCTCCAGAACGAGGACGAAGGTCATGGCCGTGAAAAAGATGATCTGCACCACAAGCCGCAGATTGGAACGCATAGGGCCTATGAGCTTCCACACCACCATTCCGGCCAGACCGAGAATGATCAGCCAGGCCAGCGGCGCGGCGGCGATTTTACCGAGATATGCCTGCAGCATGGTAGTTGTTCCGTATCGATCTGCGGCGGTCAGTAACCGATGCCGGCGATGTAGTTCGCCAACATATGTTCCTGCAGCTGCTCCTGCTCGAAGAGCACTTTCAGGGCGTCGCGGATATCGAGAACGCCGAGCGGTTTTGCATCCGCACTAAGTACCGGCATGTTCTGGATGCGGTTTTCAACCATAACCTGCCATGCTACCTGCAATTCGTCCGCCGGACTGCAGGAAATGACGTTGCGGCTCATCAGCGCCTCGACGCTGGCCTTTGCCTCACGGTCCGTCAGATGGCGAATAAGATCGGATTTGCTGAGCACCCCCGCAGCCTTGCCGTTTTCCTCGCTGACGACGACAAGTCCGATCCCGGGATTGGAGAGCGTCAGCGCGGCGACCTGCAGCGTGGCAGCTACATCGATCACCATCAGGCGCGTCGACGTCATGGGATAGAGTTTTTCGATACGCATGGGATCCTCCTGACGGCACTCGCTGGCACAGCAGGGTATTTCGGTGTTGGTTGTAATCGGAGCTGGAATGGCGCCGGCTGCGGGCGCCATTCAGTCATTGATGTCACGCGAGCGCTGGGCGCCCGGATCGAGATTATTTTTCGTAAGTCGTCAGATTGGTTTCGTTCGTATCGACCACGAACACGGCCAGTAGGCGAGCACGTTCGGTCTTGCTTGCATTTTCGCTGACGGCGTGATGGTCGCCGGGGAATTCCGAAAAGCTCTCGCCGGCATGGTAGACGGTCACCGGCCCGCCATTGACCTGGCTGGCGATCGCCCCTTCCAGAACCGTCGCATAAATGAACGCGGACTTGGGATGGGTATGAGCGGGCGAAGTGCCGCCGGGCGCATATTCGACGAGCACGCCCTTCATGCTCTTGCCCGGCACGTTCGGCAGCGGTTGGTCGTAGACCAGCGTCACCTTTTCGTCGCTGCCGTCATCGGCCGTGACCGCAGCCGCGGAGGCAAATACGAGAGCTATAGCGCAGAGAAATGTCCTGATCATCTTTCGTCTCCTTGTTGAGCAGGGGCCTGCCGGCCCGAGGGACCGGCAAGGCGGGGAGGAATTATTCGCGAGGGAACCGCTTATTTCTTCTGAGCGGCGGGAGACTGCAGCCAGTTTTTAAAGCTAATGGCACCGAGGCGGGCGCCGTCATTTGGAACCAGCGTCCGGTCGTCGATCTCGACTTCGAAATAACGGGCGCGCGGGTCAGCGACGACGGTGCGCGGATCGTTGGTGGCCTTGAGGTAGCGCGCGATGAATTCATTCATTGGTGCGCGCTCGGGGCCGGCGATCTCGATCATGCCGTTCACCGGTTCGGCCAGCGCGGCATCGGCCATGGCGTCGGCGACGTTGTCTGCTGCGATCGGCTGGAATGCCCCCGTCGGCACGCGAACATTCGTTCCCTCGGTTGCCGATTGGGCGATGGCCGCTACGAATTCGAAGAACTGGGTCGCATGGACGATCGTGTAGGGAATTCCTGACTTGCGGATATGCTCTTCCTGACGCAGCTTGGCGCGGAAATACCCCATCGTCTGCATACGGTCGGTGCCGACGACCGACAGTGCGACGTGATGGCGAACGCCGGCTGTCTTTTCTGCGGCAAAAAGGTTGCGGCCGGCTGCTTCGAAGAATTCCATGGCGACTTTTTCTTCGAAGGAGGGTGAGTTTGCCAGATCGATCACGACCTGGGCGCCGGCCAGAGCTTCGGCAAGGCCTTCACCAGTGACGGTGTTCACACCCGAATTCGGAGAGGCGGCAAGCACCTCATGTCCCCTCTTGCGAAGCCGTTCGACGGTCTTCGAACCAATGAGGCCCGTGCCTCCGATGACGACGATTTTCATGTTCGATCTCCTGGTTTCAAGTTGATGACGGGATTAAGAGATTGCCTGCGGGCGTTACCTCGCCGAGGCTGCTTCCTCGATCAGCGAGGCGATTTCCTTGGGATGCGAGACCATCAGGGCATGCGAGCCGCCCTCGATGACGACGGTCTTCACCGCATGCGCACGCTGCGCCATAAAGCCCATCACAGCCGGCGGGATGTTGCGATCTGCGGTGCCGTAGATCGCGTAGGACGGTAGTGTCTTCCACGAGGCGACGCCCGACGGTTCGGCCAATGCGGCCTGCGTGATGGGGCGCTGGGTGGCCGCCATCAGCCGCGCCTCGTCCTCGGGCACATCGGCGGCGAATTGATCGTGGTACCGCTCCTGCCGGATGTAGAGATCCTGGCCACCGTCCGGCAGCGCAGTCGTCGTTAGCGCATCCGCCAGGGTGCTGCCGGGAAATTTGCCTGAAAGGCGCGCGCTCGATTCGCCGGTGTCCGGGGCAAAGGCGGCGACATAGACCAGCGCCTTGACGTTGGAATTTCCGTTGGCCGCTTCGGTGATGACCGGTCCACCATAAGAATGACCGACCAACACGACCGGTCCCGGGATCGAGCGGAGAACGCTTGCGACTGCCGCGGCATCACTCGTCACACTGCGGAGCGGGTTGGCGGCTGCGATTGCCGTATAGCCGTCCTTGGCAAGCGCCTGAATTACGCCGTTCCAGCTCGATGACTCGGCAAATGCGCCGTGTACCAACACGATCGTCGGCTTCGTCCGAGGTTCCGCAGCCTGTCCAAACGTGGCAGCTGCCGTGCCGATCGTCGCAGCAAGTGCCAGAATATTGATGATATCACGCATCTGATGTCTCCTGTTGCAGCCTTTCGACCGAGCAGGAGAATGCGTCACGGCAGGCCGCCCGCCTATCGAACAGAGGCATCGACCGTCTAGTCCCAGAGTACAGGTAGGATAGATCGGGTGATTAGTTGCCCCGCCCGCCTCGGTGCAATCGCCTCCCGCTGCGAGCGTCCAAGGTACGCCAGTGACAGGCGCCATAACTCTTGGAGTGAACTCGCAGCCTTGAGAGGCCACGAATGGCAAAAACATGTCGCGGCGCTATGCGCCGAGAGCCGTTGTTTTCGAAAGTGATAAATGCAGGGCGCGCGAAGACGGTGATGCCGCAAGCTCAGGCTTGCGGCGCCTCGCGAAGGCTGGAAGGCAGTGAATCCCAAGCGCGAATGAGTTCGCCAACAGAAATAGTCCGCATCTTGCGCATCACATTGCTGCGGTGGAGTTTCACGGTGATCTCGCTGATTCCAAGCTCGAAAGCGATCTGCTTGTTCAGGCGGCCGCGCGCTACCTCGCGAAGCACCTGGCGTTCACGCGGCGTCAGGGTCGCGAACCGGGTGGTTTGCTGATAGATGTTTTCTGCCTGCGCCCTCTGCTCTACATCCCGCTGGATGCCGGCAATCACGGCGTCCAGCAGCGTCTGGTCCCGCACTGGTTTCGTCAGGAAATCGACGGCCCCGGCTTTCATGGCCTGCACGGTCATCGGAATATCGCCATATCCTGTAAGGAAGACGATGGGTTTCGTGATCCCGCGCGTTGACAGCTGGTTTTGCAGGTCCAGGCCGCTCGCGCCTGGCATACGGACGTCCAGCACCAAGCAACCGGGCCGATCAGGAAGGCCCGCGTTTAGCAACTCGCGAGGCGATGGAAAACAGGCGACGTCGAGGCCGACGGATTCCATAAGCTCCCGAAGGGAGTGGCGAACATCTTCGTCATCATCAACGACAAGAACCAACGGACTATCTGTAGCGACAGTTGAGCTAGCCATCGTGTCACCTCCCGGAACAAAGGATTGCGGACATGATGACGCATGGCTCGCTAGCCCCATCGCGCTCCGGGCGGATACGTACCAGCGAGTGAAAAATGCCGTTGCGGGTCAATATGAATGTATCCTTCATCACTCTACATCCCCATCTCCCAGAGAGGCCGCATCTCCAACCTCGTCAGCCGCAATTCAAAGTCCTGGTCCGCCTTTATCTCGGGACTACGCCCCATCTTCCGCCGCAAGCCCACGGCCTCGGTTCGCCGCCCTATCGGCAAGCCACTTGCGAACATCGCTTGAGAATTCCGGTGGCGCCTTGCGCTCCACGTCCCCAGCGATATTGGCCAGCGTCTGGCTCGCAAGCGAATCCCGCATCGCCTTCTCCGCACGCAGCATCACCGCATGGATTGCGCATACGCCTTTCGTCGCCCATGACGGCGGCCGCTCCCGATATACGGCACAGCGGCCGCGAATCTCCTGGCAATCGAACAAGGGCTTACTGCCTTCGATTGCGTCAACAACCTCCAGGACGGTGATGTCCCTGGGCTGCTTTGCGAGCAGGTATCCCCCTTTTACGCCTTCCGATGCGGACACGATCCCCGCTTTTTCCAGCTTCGGAAATATCTTCGCCAGAAAGCTCGGGGAAATTCCTTGAAAATCAGCCAGATCGCGGCTGCTGAGCGGCGCCTCGGGCGAGCTCGCCAACCACAGGAGACAATGCAACCCGTATTCCACGCCTGCCGTCATATGAGCCATAACGCAGACTATAATAGTCCGCGTTATACTTGGCAAGCATCAATTTGGGCCTCACCGCGAAGTGCAGCCAAAATCGATCAGCGATGCATCGCAATCTATGGGATGGAAGGAAATGGGATCCAACGATCTTAAACCCTCGTTTGAGAGTGCATCCACGAAAACGGCCATTATCAGCGACGTCGTCGCAATGCATTGTCGATCTCTACCACGCACCACCTCCCCCATTCTGGTGGTGCACGCGCTTGAGAGACTGCGATGGCAAATACTTCCCATCCGATCGAGACCACCACTGCCGCCTCAATGGCCGGCCCGCTGTTTCTATTGGCAGGCTCAACGGTTATCGTTTTAACGGACGCGTTGGCAGGAACTGCACTATCCATGGCTCGCCTCGACATGATGGGGGGTACGCATGCATCCGCCGACGAGTTCGCGAAGCTGGACTATGGCTATACTACCGCCAAACTCATCGCCTTCTCACTCACGCCTTGGCTAGCGGGACTGCTCACCCTTTACCGATGCGTCGTGATGGCAGGAGTTGTGATGACGGCAGCCTGCTTCGGTGCAGCCCATATCAACGATCTTGAACTCCTATTTGGTCTTCGGCTTCTCCAGGGCATGAGCGGTGGGGTATTGTTAACTGGCACGCAGGCGCTGCTGTTTCGGTCTTTTACCAGAAAGCACCAGCCAGTTGTCCAGAGCATCTATGCGGTCGGCGCAGTCGTCGCTCCAGCCACCCTCGCCCCTTACATGCACGGTTGGCTACTCGACAGGATCGACTGGTCTTTCATCTTTCTTTGGTCGGTTCCCTTCGGCATTGCGGGGATCGCCATGTTGGCGCTATCACCTCATTCTCAGGAGGTGCAAAGCAAGAGAGTGCGGTTCGACCTGGAAGGCTTGCTCCTGTTCACGGTTGCCGCGTCCTCCTTTACCTACGTCCTCAATCAAGGCAACCGGTGGGACTGGTTCAACGATCGCACCATCGTCATCGCATCTGCCGCCGGGTTCGCGGCTCTCGGCCTGCAACTGATCCGCCAGTTTTGCGATCAGCCGTTCGCCACGATCTTCAATTTTACTGTTTTCCGAAACGCCAATTTTGCATTTGGAATCGTCGCCAGTCTGGCAGCCGGTTTTGCGCTGCTCGGAAGCAGCTTCGTCATACCGTCGTTTGCCGTTTCCGTTCTCAAGATGACCCCGGTTGCCGCTGGCAGTCTGTTGCTTCCAAGCACGCTGACATTCATCGGCTCACTTTTTCTGACGGCGTTTTTGATCCAGAAGCTCAACTTGCCGGGCATTGTTACTGTCCCCTTCGGCATACTGGGTTTAATGTTCGCAATGTGGCTTCTCTCAGCCTCCAGCGGTGACAGCGGCATTACCGATATGACCCCTGCGATCCTGATACGAGGCCTTGCTCTTGGCTTCTTGTTCCTATCGATCACGCTCGTTACGCTCATGAGCCTGGATGAGTCACTTCTCCTTTACGGAGTCGCCTTGTTCAACATCGGCCGCCAGGTCGGTGGTCTGGTCGCAATATCTTTTCTGCAGACCTTTATCGAAGACCAGACCGCTTACAATCGCGCCGTGCTGGCTGCGCATATTCACCCGGGGAGTGAAGAGGTGATCGCGCGTATCGGCTCGGTTAGCAGGCTTCTCTCAAACCACGGGCTGGAATTCGACCTCGCTGACAAAACGGCAGTGTCGCTGATCGGCAAAAAGGTCGCCCTGCAAGCAACGACGATAGCCTTCGACACGGCCTTCTTCGCCATCACGATCTTCTTCCTGGCTGCAGCGCCTTGTTTGATCCTGTGGAAGATCGCACTGGGCCGCATCCATCCTGCAAAGGACCGCGCCTGAAACAGCTTTGCTCCATCCATCCGTCGCCGGTGACCGGTGCGTTGGAAGCCCAATCGCTACCCTGCGAACTGAGGCAATTTCGAAAGCCGCTCAGCCAGCAGGTCTATGAACAACCTCACCTTGGTGGGCAGGTAGTTGCGATTGGGAAAGGCAGCGCTAAGAGCAAACTCTACGCCCTTATGGGCCTTCATGATGTGGACAAGCCGTCCGGCCGCGATTTCCTCAATGACGACAGGTGCTGGCGCAAGAAATATCCCGCGCCCGCGTAGGGCGAGATCAAGGAGCAGGTCTGCACTGCTTGAAACGACATTGCCCTTCACCTTCGCCTCAACAACAGCCCCTTGGGGACCGATAAAGCGCCATAGATCGCCGTAAGCGTATAGGGAATATTGCAGGCAGTTATGCCCGAGCAGATCGCCCGGACTTTCAGGTTCTCCATGTCGTTCGATATATTCCGGGGCGCAGACTGGAAGGTGCCTCCACGTCGCCAGCTTCCTTACGATCAAATTGGCTTCCGGCATGATCATGCGGATCGCCAGATCGTAGCCGGCGTCGATCATGTCGATCATCCGCTCGCCGATATCCAGGCTGATGGTAACCTGGGGATGCCGCTCCAGGAATTCATCCGTGATCGGCCCCAGGCTCTTTATCATGGAGGAGTTTGTATAGATTCGCAGCGAGCCGCGAGGCATAGAAGAAAGGGCAGCCGTGGCTTCGTTCGCTTCTTCGAGATCCATCAAAATTGCAGAGGAACGATCGTAAAAGAACTTTCCTGTCTCGGTAACGCTTACCTTCCGCGTCGTTCGCTGCAGCAGCCGGACACCGAGACTATCTTCCAGCGCCTGTATGTGATTGGCCACCATCGTGGTTGACATGTTCAACTTCCGTGCCGCGGCGGAGAAGCCACCTGTTTCCACAACCCGACCGAAGACCTCGAGACTCTTCAACCTATCCATCGGTCCTTACCTTACACCTGTGCTTGATAATCCTTTTACATCTTCCCTCATTATCACGATCAAATTTTGCAGGCATCTATTCCGTCGAACGGGTGGACGGTCTTTCGTCTGCCACGGTGAAGGAGTTGGAAGATGGTTGAGTTAGCGAGCGCGAAAGCTTTTGAGGCCAAAGAGCCCGAGGAAAGCTTGCGCATCGTCGCCACGACCGAGTCGGTAGTTCCTGAGCCTCCCAATGCCGGCGCCCCAGCGCGCAAGTCCGCCAAACGAGGAGCGGTGCGGACGGGAATTCTCGCGATCACCCTTGCCGCCGGAGCTGCGATCGGAGTCGATACCGGATATAGGCACTTCGTTGTCAACCGCTACGTCCAACAGACCGACAATGCCTATGTGAAAGCTGACTTCACCACGGTCGCTCCCAAGGTGTCGGGATACATCAAGGAAATTCTTGTCGAAGACAACGACACGGTAAAGGCCGGCCAGCTTATTGCCCGCATTGACGACAGGGACTTCCAAATCGCACTCTCTCAGGCAAAGGCTGATCTCGAATCTGCGGATGCCGCGATCAGGAATGTCGACGCTCAGATTGCTCTGCAGCACTCGTTGGTCGAGCAGGCGGTAGCCGCTCTGAACTCGTCCAATGCTGCCTTCGCCTTTGCGCTGGCGGAAGCCGACAGATCAACCAAGCTGATTATGAACGGCGCCGGAACCCGGTCCCGTGCCGAACAAAGCGCTTCGCTGCGCGATCAGGCGGCCGCCGCAGTCAAACGCGACGAAGCAAATGTTATTGCAACCCGAAATAAAATTCCCGTGCTGGAATCACAGAAAGATCAGGCTGTGGCCCAGCGTCACCGCGTAGCGGCTCAAGTGGCGCAGGCGGAGCTCAACCTTTCTTACACGCAGATTGTGGCCCCCGTTGATGGCACGATCGGCGCGCGGACACTCAGAATCGGTCAACTCGTAAATGCCGGCACACAGCTGATGGCAGTCGTCCCGCTGGATGCGATTTACGTCGTCGCCAACTTCAAGGAGACCCAAGTCAGCGATATCCATCCTGCCCAGCCGGTGACGATTAGGGTAGACAGCTTTCCCGGTATTGAAATCGGCGGGCGAGTGGAAAGCCTCTCGCCCGGAAGCGGTTCTGAATTTTCTCTCCTCCCCGCCGACAACGCTACAGGTAATTTCACGAAAGTCGTCCAGCGGGTTCCTGTGAAGATAACGATTGATGACAAGACACTCGCCGGACGCCTTCGCGCCGGTATGTCCGTTGTCCCTCGTGTTGATACCCGAGACGGCCGCAACGATTTCTGGGATCACTGGATATTGCAATCGAACTAGAGCGATATGTTTTAAGCCCGTTCATCTCCAGCCTCCTTGAAGTAGGCTGCACACGCTTGCGGGGGCGATGGCTTTAAGAATTTGACGCACTCCGTCATGGATTGCGCTCGACTGGGCGAGGCCGAGGAAAATCCGACGGCTGCGCCAAAGAAAGGCCTCGCATCTTTAGCTCGAGATTCCGACGAACTCTTTTTTCGCCGCAATCTGTCGAGTGATCTCGATAAAGTCGATTACGGTTTTCGATTTTTCCTCCGCATGCCAAGCAACCAGCAGTTCGACTTCTGCAGGAATATCGTTGAGACGGCGGTAAACCACATAGGGGCTTGGGTTGTGAGCCAGCCAGGATGGTGCGATCGCCACACCGACGCCCGCCGCGACTAGGGTTCCGATTGCTAATGTGTGCGAGACTTCCTGCACGATCACCGGATAGACCCCTGCGCGGCGAAGTGCGTCCATGATTGCGTGATAATAGCTCGCGCCGACAAGCGGCGCATAGGTGATCAGCGGCTCACCGGCAAAGTCCTTCACTGTCAGGTCGTCTTTCTGGGCCAGCCGATGGTCTTTCGGCAGAACCGCCACGAAGCCCTCCTCCAGAATATGTTCCGTTTTCAAGAAGCCAGCCGGATTGGTCGAACGGATGAATGCGACCTGGACCTTGTTGCTCTGCAGCAGTTCCAACTGCTGCGCTGTTCCCAGAACCTGCACGTCGACCGTCATCGCCGGATAGAGTTTGCGAAAGTCGGCAATGACAGGCGGCATGACATGCGATAGCGCCAAATGGACTCCGCTGACGCAAATCGTTCCGCTGTCCTCGCCGGAAATGGAACGCGTATGCGTGACCGCCCTGTCTATGCCGCCCAGGATTTCCTGTGCGTGACGCAGGAATATCTCACCCGCCGGCGTGAGCTTCACACGGCGCGTCGTGCGGCGAAAGAGCCGGGTACCGAGCCGCTCTTCGAGCTGGCGGATCTGCTGGCTGAGAGGTGCCTGGGCCATGCCGAGCTTGTCGGCCGCGCGGCTGAAATGCAGTTCTTCCGCCACGCATGCGAAATAGTGGAGATGACGAAATTCGATGCCGTATTTCATATTTCATACATATCAATGATCCCGCGATTTTGTAATAGATAATAATCTATTCCCGTGATTAGCTTTCGAAAAAAATGACATAAAAATTGGAACAGCTGGGGTCGCCAGGCCCCGAAACGGGGCATTTATGACGCGTTTCTGGTTGCTGAAGATTCTGCGGACCGCGCTGACGCTCTGGTTCGTCGTGACGTTCACATTCGTGGTCTTGAGGACCTCCGGCGACCCGGTCGTCGCACTTGTCGGGGCCGACGCCACCCCGGAGGAAATCGAACAGTTCCGTGCGCTCTGGCGCCTCGATGACCCGCTATGGGTCCAATACTTGCGCTACGTCATGCAAATGGCGATCGGTGAGTTCGGCGTTTCCTATCGCGACGGTCGCGAGGTGATCGACATCATCGCCGAGCGTATCCCCTGGACGCTGATGCTGGGGCTCTTCTCCTATCTCGGTGCCATCCTGATCGGCGTTCCAGCGGGCATTGTCGCCGCCATCAAGCGCGGCTCGACTTTCGATAATCTCATCATGGCCACCGCAGTCTTCGGCTTCGCGCTGCCGAACTTCTTCCTCGGGGTCCTTATGATTCTGCTCTTCTCCCTGAGTCTGCAATGGCTTCCGAGTTCGGGCACGGGCTCCATCTGGCACCTGATCATGCCGGCGATCACGCTCGCCACGTTCACGGCTGGCACGCTCGCCCGCTTCACCCGCTCAGCCATGCTGGAAGTGCTCGACAGACTCTATATCCGGGCCGCCGCTGCAAAGGGAGTAAGTTATTGGAAGCGCATCATCTTCCATGCCCTGCCGAATGCCAGCATTCCCCTCGTGACGATCATCGGCCTCAACCTCGGCGAATTGATCGGCGGTGCGATCGTGGTGGAGACCGTCTTCGCCTGGCCGGGGGTCGGTCGCCTGCTGGTGACCGCCGTCTCGTCCAGGGATCTGGCGGTTGTCCAGGGGCTCGTCCTCATCATGGCCGTCACCATGGTGCTCGCAAACCTGGTGGTCGACCTGCTCTACGGCCTGCTCGATCCCCGCATCCGCGTACAGAATTGAGGACAGAAGGATGAAGCGCATCTCTCCCATCCTCGTCCTTGCCATTACGGTGCTCGTCATCGCCGTGCTGGTCGCGATTGTCGGCAACGTCTTCACGCCCTACGGCATGTCGCAGCAGAACCTGCTCGCGCGCCTCAGGCCACCGGCTTTCCTCACCGGCGGCAATCCGGATTTTCCGCTCGGCACCGACCGCATCGGCCGCGACATGGTGGCAAGGGTCATCGCCGGACTGCGGATGTCGCTCTCGGTCGCGATCGCCGGCACGATCATCGGAGCGGTCTTCGGCTCCGCGGTGGGCTTCATCGCCGCACATTTTAGGGGATGGGTGGAAGAAGTTCTGATGATGCTCGTCGACTTCCAGGCATCGCTCCCCTTCATCCTCATCACCTTGACGCTGCTTGCCTTTTTCGGCAACAGCATGACGCTCTTCGTGATCCTGATGGGCCTGTTCGGCTGGGAAAAATATGCGCGCCTCTCCCGCGGCGTGGTCCTGTCGGCGATCAGCCAGCCCTATGCCAAGGCGATCGTCGCACTCGGCGCAGGCAACGGCCGGCTTTATCTCAAGCACGTCCTGCCGAATGTCGCGAGCGCGCTGATCGTGCAGGTCACCCTGACCTTTCCGCAGATCATCCTTCTGGAAACCTCGCTCAGTTTCTTAGGCCTGGGCATCCAGCCTCCACAGACGAGCCTCGGCCAGATCCTCGGGGACGGACGCGACTACCTGTCGACCGCATGGTGGATCTCGGTCGTGCCCGGATCGATCATTTTCCTCGTCACGCTTTCGATGAGCATCGTCGGCGACTGGTTGCGTGACCGGCTCGACCCGATGCTGCGTGTCAGAACCGCATGAATAGAACCTTATAATCATAATAGGAGAAGGTGGAACCATGTATACCAGACGCGAAGTGGGAAGTCTCATTCTGGGAGCCGGTGCATTGTCGCTCGCCGGCCGCATGCCGCGGGCCAATGCCGCGGACCGGCCATCGCTGACGATCGCCGTCGACAATCTCTGGGCCAATATGGCGACGATCAACGGTATCTCGACCACGTCACGCCGCATCTTTCCGAATTTCTACGACACGCTCGTCGACCGTGACTATATCAATGATGAGAACGGCCTGCTCTTCGCGCCGAAACTTGCGACGAAATGGGAGCAGAACGGCAATGTCTGGAGCATCCAGCTGCGCGAAGGCGTGAAATTCCACGACGGCGCCGAGATGACGTCGGAGGATGCCGTCTTTACCTTGTCGCCCGAGCGACTATGGGGGCAGAAGCCGTTCGAACCGCGCGGCAAGACTTTCACGGCCGGCTTCAAGCGGGTCGAGGCGACTGGCAAATATACGTTCGAGATCGAAACCGAGCGTCCCGATCCCAACATTCCGGCAAAGCTGACCGGCTATATCGGCTTCGTCGTGCCGAAGAAATACTACATGGAAGTGGGCGTCGACGGCTTCGGCCAGAAGCCGATCGGCACGGGTCCCTACAAGGTGACGACCTTCCGTTCCGGCGAGATCATGGTGCTGGAGGCCTTCGACGATTATTGGGACGGCCCGCCACCGGTCAAGCAGATCTCCTGGAAGATCGTGCCGGAATTCGCCGCCCGCATGGCAGGCCTCGTCTCGGGCGAATTCGACTTCATGGTCAACATCCCGACCGATCAGGAGAAAACGCTGGAAAGCTACAAGGGCGTAGTGCTGAAGCGCGTGCTCGCCGACAACTATCCGGCCTTCGCCTTCAACACCCGCCCCGATCCGGAAGACAATCCGCTGGTCGACGCCAATCTGCGCTACGCCATGGTCCAGGCGATCGACATGGATTCGATTGTCCAGGCGCTGTTCAACGGCACGACCGAACATCCGGCCGTTCCGTTCAACTTCAAGGAATACGGCAAGTTCTATGATCCTGACTTGCCGGTGAAACTGCCCTACGACGTCGCCGCCGCCAAGGCGCTGGTCGCCAAGACGAAGTACAAGGGCGAGAAGCTGCTCTGGCACATCACTCGGCAGTTCTATCCGAACTACGAGGCGGCCGCCGAAATCATGGTCGAGCAATGGCGGGAGATCGGCGTCAACGTCGAAGCACAGGTGCTCGACAATTTCGAACTCGTCTATCGCCGCCCGTTCCATCTCATGAACATGTCCATGAGCTCGGACTTCATCCCCGGTGATCCCTACCAGCCGCTCTGGCTCGACTGGGGCCCGACCGCATCACGCTCGACGGCCAACTGGAAGACCTGGGATCCGACGCCGGAATTCGTCGAGCTCGGCAAGAAGTTCGACGCCACGACCGAATTCGAGGAGCGCAAGAAGGCCTATCTGGCGCTTTCGGAAGAATGGCAACGCGTGACGCCCGGCTACTACCTGTGGAAGAGCGTCTACAACTGCGCCCACCGTGCCGGCATCGAATTCAAATACAAGCCGAACGGCGAAATGCGCATCTACGGCGATTACTTCAAGTTCGTATGATGGCCAGGATACGCAAGCATGCGCTGAAGGACATGACGTTCGCGGAATTCCGCGAGCGTCTTTCCGAAAAGCCGGTCATCCTGTTGCCCTTCGGCAGCCAGGAGGAACAAGGCCCCCACGCCCCGATGGGTGATTTCATGCTGACCGAGGCGGTGGCGGGACAAGTGGCGGAAGCCTCCGACGCGATCGTCGCGCCGACCATTCCCTTCGGTTATGCGGATTTCTTCAAGACCATAGCGGGTGGCATCCAGTTGCGGCCTTCGACGTTTTCGGCTGTCGTCGAGGATACCGTGACCGCCTTCCTCGATCACGGTATCGAGCATATTCTGATCCTGAACGGCCATACCAGCAACGCACCGCTCTTCGATCAGACACTTCGCCGTATCCGCACGGAACGCGGGGTTTCAATCCCCTTCGTCAATCTCTGGCAATCGATCCCCGACGTGCTCTGGAAGGAATTGCACGGCAGTTCCGTCGCTGCTGCGCGCGGCCACGGCGGCGAGCCGCTGACTTCCATCTACCTGCATCTCTTCCCCGAACTGATGCGCATGGACCTCGCCCGTCCATCGGTGCGCGCCAAGGCGTTCGGCCTCCCGACCGGCGGCGTCAACAACATACAGTTCGAGGGCATGCCCGTGCATGTGCAGATGAACTGCCACGAGGTGAATGCCGACGGCATGCTGGGCGGTGATCCGTTGCTCGCCAGTGCGGAGAAAGGCGCAAGAATGGTCGAACATCTTGTTGGCTTCTGCGCCCGCTTCGTCGGACATATGCGCGGCTGCGACATGCGCTCGCCAACCGCCTTTGCACCTCAAGACACAAAGGCGGCCTCATGAGCAGCGAGCGACTTTCGATCGAACATTTGAACGTGCCGCTTCCGGAAGGCGCCGATCGGCGTTTTGCGGTCGAGGATCTGTCGCTGTCAGTGAGCAAGGGCGAAATCCTCTGCATCGTCGGCGAATCCGGTTCCGGCAAATCGCTGACGGCGCTTGCCACTATGGGCCTCCTGCCCCGCAACCTCGGGCAGCCGACCGGCCGAGTGATGTTCGAAGGCACGGACTTGCTGACCATCGACGATGCGACCCGGCGCAGCATCACCGGCCGGCGCATCGCCATGATCTTCCAGGAACCCATGGCAGCGCTGAACCCGATCTTCCGGGTCGGCGAACAGGTGTCGGAAACCTTCCGTATCCACACGAAACTATCGCAGGCGGAGATCCGCAGGAAGGTGATCGACCTTTTCCGCGAGGTGCAGCTTCCCAATCCGGAGCAGATCTACCACTCCTATCCCCACCAGCTTTCCGGCGGCCAGTGCCAGCGCGTCATGATCGCTACGGCGCTCGCGCTCGATCCGTCGGTTCTGATCGCCGACGAACCGACGACGGCGCTCGACGTCACCACCCAGGCGCAGATCCTCAAGCTGATGCTGGACCTGCGCGCCAGACATGACACCGGCATCATCTTCATCACCCATGATTTCGGCGTTGTGGCGGAAATCGCCGACCGCGTCGCGGTGATGCAGATGGGCTGCCTCGTCGAGATCGGCACGCGCGACGAAATCCTCAATCACCCGCGTCAGGATTATACCCGCCGGCTGCTCGCATCCGTACCGACGCTGACGCCGCGCAAGGAGCGCCAAGGGCTCGGCGATCCGGTGCTGATCGCGAGGAACATCATGAAAACCTTCACCCGCTCCGGCCTGTTCGGCGGCGGCCGCACCGTGAAGGCGGTCGACAACGTCGACATCACCATCCGCCGCGGCGAAACGCTCGGCCTCGTGGGCGAATCCGGCTCCGGCAAATCGACGCTTGCCCAATGCGTCATCCGCCTGGTGCAGCCGGAAAGTGGCGATATCCTGATTTCCGGCGGCGATTTCGCCGAACTCTCCGGCAAGGCGTTGCGCGAAGCGCGCCGCAAAGTGCAGATCGTCTTCCAGGATCCGTATACCGCCCTCGACCCGCGCGAAAAGGTCGGCGATGCGATTGCCGAAGGTCCCATCATTCATGGGCTCGATCGCAAGGCCGCCATGGCCCGCGCCCTCGACCTCCTTCAAGCCTGCGGACTCGACAGGGCCTCGGCCAGTCGCTTCCCGCACGAGTTCTCTGGCGGCCAGCGGCAGCGCATATGCATCGCGAGAGCGCTTGCAGTCGAGCCAGAGCTTCTAATCGCCGACGAAAGCGTCTCGGCGCTCGACGTCTCGGTGCAGGCGCAGGTGCTGAAACTGCTCGCCGACATGCAGGCCCGGCTCGGCTTCGGTATCCTGTTCATCACTCACGATCTGCGGGTCGCAAGCCAGATCTGCGACAACATCGCGGTCATGAAGAACGGGAAAATCGTCGAACGTGGCGACCCGGCTTCGCTCTTCGGCGCGCCGAAGGAAACCTACACCAAGGAACTGCTTGCCGCCGTACCCGGCAAGGGCTGGCAACATCACGCGGCTGAAAACGAGGCCGGAGAATCCATGCTCCGGAAGGAAGCGCCATGAAGAAATACCACATCGGGCCTGTGCCGAAACAGGTCGACGCCGAACTCATCCGGAAATTCGAGAGCGTCGAGGTCGCGACGATCGGCCATTTCCGCCATCGCGGGTTCCTGCGCCATTCGATCACGCCGGTTGTCGAACCGAAGAAGACATTGGTCGGCACGGCGGTGACGGTCGCGATCCCTGCAACGGATTCGACTCTTCTCCATCATGCCGTCGGCTTGCTGCGTCCGGGGGATTTTCTGTTCGTCGACCGGCTTGGCGACGACCGGCACGCCTGTATCGGCGGCGGGGTTGCCTTTGCCATCAGGACGGCCGGTGCGATCGGCGTTGCGATCGATGGCCCGTGCACCGATGTCGAGGAAATCGTCGAACTCGGCATGCCGCTCTGGTGTCGGGGCGTCTCCGGCATCACCACACGGCTCAACGACCTCGGTGGGTCGCTCAATCTTCCCGTTTCGTGTGGCAACGTACCGGTCCTGCCGGGCGATGTCGTGGTCGCCGACGCGAGCGGCATCGTGGTTATCTCCGCCGATGAAGCGGAAGAAGTCGTGGAAGAGGCAATGGCGCGGCAAGCCCGCGCCGGACGCAACAAGCACAGGATCGAGGCGGGCGAAAAGCTCGGCGATCTTTCGGGCGCAAGCCGCATGGTGGCCGCCGCGCTGGAGAGCCAATAATGGAAAACCCGCAATATAACCATTTGCGCGTCGAACGCGGCATCTATCGCAAGGTGGCCGGCGTCAGCGAACATGGTGTCGTCACGTCACAACATTATGCGGCAGCCGAGGCAGGCGCTGCGGTTCTTGCCGCTGGCGGCAATGCCGTCGATGCGGCGGTCACCGCCGCCTTCACGCTTCAGACCGTCGAACCATGGATGACCAGCCTCGCCGCCTGCGGCTACATGCTCATCGCCGAGCCGGACGGCAAGGTCGAGGTGGTCGAGTTCACCGGACGCGTGCCGTCCACTTTCGATCAGGAGTTCTACAAGCCGGATCCGACAATCAGGACCTTCATCGGCCACCCGGCCTCGATCGACAACCGCAACGTCCGGGGCTTTACCGCCGCCGTCGTGCCGGGCTGCGTGCGCGGTTTTGCCGAGGCGCTGAAACGCTATGGCACGATCGGTTTCGACAGGGCTCTGGCGCCCGCGATCGAACGTGCCCGCAAGGGCATGTATGTTGACTGGCACACGACGCTGGCGGTCGCCATTGCCGAAGGCGAGCTTGCCATGGACCCCGGCACGCGCTCCATTTTTCTGCCCGGCGGCCACGCGCCCGAACCGGGAGCGACGCTGCCGCTTGAGCAACTCACACAGACGCTGGAACAGCTCGCCAACGAAGGCCCGGACGCACTTTATGGGGGTGCGATCGGCGAGAAGCTCGTTGCCGATCTGAATGCCGGTGGCAGCTCGATCACGCTTGCGGATATGGCGAACTATGCGCCCCTCCTCTATCCATCGCGGACCATGTCACTGCAGGGGAAGACCGTGCACGTGGCCGGAGAAACCAGCGCCGGCCAGCGGCTCTTCGACGCGCTCGATCACTTCGACAGGAAGCGCGGCAGGGGGCCGGTCGACGCCGGTTTCTTCACGGCCATGGCCGAAGCGCTGTGGGAAAGTTTCGGCGCCCACCGCAAGCGCCTTAACCCGGCCGAGACGAACGGCAAGACCAGCACGACGCAGGTCAACGCAGTTGACCATGAAGGCCGAATGGTGGCGATCACCTTCACGTTGCTCAACCGGTTCGGCGCCCGTGCCCTGTCGCCTTCGACCGGTATCCTGCTCAACAACGGCATGTCCTGGTTCGATCCGACGCCCGGGCGAGCCAATTCGCTGAAACCGAATGCCTATGCGCCGAGCAATATGTGTCCCGTGGCGATCACCGACGAAAACGGTTCATTCGCCGCCTATGGCGCTGCTGGCGGCAACCAGATCGTCCCATCGCTGACCCAGCTGACCGGCATGATCGTGCATGCGGGCCTTGATATCGAGGACGCGATGAACACCCCGCGCATGACGACAGGTCCGCATAGCGACATCATTTTCAATATCGACATGCCTGCCGATCAGATAGAGGCGCTCGAAAAGATCGCCAAGATCCGGCCGGCGGCAGCGGTCGTCTATCCTCGCCCCTTCGCTGCGCCCGGCATGGTCGGCCGTCGCGGAGCATCGTTCGTCGGAATGCCCGACATCACTTATCCGGCCGCTTTCGCTGCCACAGCCTAAACGAGGCTCTCATGTCGGACCCATTATTTGCAGCCGTTGAGATAGACGGCGTATTGAAGATTATTCCGCCGACCGCGCCGGCTGTCCCGCTTGTCTTCGATTCACCCCATAGCGGACTGACGATTCCAGATTTTGAACGGACGGTCTCCGACGAGTTGGTGCGGGTTGCAGCCGATACCTACGTGGACGATCTTTTCGGCTTCGCACCCTCGATAGGTGCGCCGTTGCTTATCGCCCTGTTCCCACGCAGTTTCCTCGATCTCAACCGATCGGTGAGGGACGTCGACGTCGAAATGATCGAAGGTGAATGGCCGCACCCGACCCGCGACAGCGCCGCCGCCCGTCGGGGCATGGGGCTTGCCTGGCGTTACGCCTGGGGCGATACGCCGATGTATGGCCGAAAGTTAACCGTGGAGGAGCTCGAAAAGCGGGTCGAAACCTACTGGCGCCCCTATCACCGAGAGATCGTTCGGCTACTCGACGAAACCTACGCCACCTTCGGCAAGGTCTATCACGTCAACTGCCATTCCATGCCCGCGATCGGCCATGTGCTTTCACCCGATCCACCGGGCACGGTCCGCAAGGATGTGGTTGTCGGCGATTATGACGGACAGTCGAGCGAGCCGGATTTCGTCAACCTCGTCATCGAGACTCTAGAAGGTCTCGGCTACTCGGTTTCGCTGAATGTCCCCTTCCGTGGTGCAGAGCTCGTCTCCGCCTATTCTGCCCCGTCGAACAAGCGCCACAGCATTCAGATCGAGTTGAATCGGAAGCTCTACATGGACGAAGATACGCGCGAAAAGAATGCCGGCTATGCAGAGCTCAAGGCCAATCTCGCGCTCTTAGG
Source organism: Rhizobium sp. YS-1r (assembly GCF_000757525.1). Classification (NCBI taxonomy): domain Bacteria; kingdom Pseudomonadati; phylum Pseudomonadota; class Alphaproteobacteria; order Hyphomicrobiales; family Rhizobiaceae; genus Rhizobium; species Rhizobium sp. YS-1r. Next base: position 978,475 of record NZ_JPYQ01000006.1, read on the forward strand.
CACGAGATTGCGCGAGTATGTTACGACTTTGGCTTAAGTCGGATACCGCAATGCAATTCTGTTCTGAATGCGACTTTCGAATTTTCCGCCTTTGAAGAGAAATCCAACCCCATCATCGCCTCTTGTAGCAGGAGCAGACCGCTCAACAGAAGAAAGCTATGGCCAGGAGCACCCGACGCTGGAGGCAGTTCCCTTTCCGTGAGCAATTCTGCAAGTCCATTGCAATCCCGCCCGACCCGACCATCCCTGCATAGGGTGTTCCCTCATTCCTTACCAAACCCTCATGCGATCTGGACGACATGCCCGTGTGAGACCTCTCGGTATTCGCGCTTGGGCGGCACATAGTTGACGGGGCGGATCGGGCTCTTGATCTCGTCGGTCGACATGTTGCGCTTGATCCGGCGGCGCGACGGATCGGGCACCGGCACGGCCGACATCAGCTTCTTCGTATAGGGATGCTGCGGGTTCTCGAACACCGCTGCCCGCGGGCCGATCTCGACGATCTCGCCGAGATACATCACCGCCACCCGGTGGCTCACCCGTTCCACCACCGCCATGTCGTGGGAGATGAACAGGAAGGCGAGGTTGAGGCTCTGCTGCAGGTCGAGCAAAAGGTTGCAGACCTGCGCCTTGATCGACACGTCGAGCGCCGACACCGCCTCGTCGGCGACGATCACCTTCGGGTCGAGCATCAGGGCGCGGGCGATCGCCACGCGCTGCCGCTGGCCGCCCGAGAACTCGTGCGGGAAACGCCGCATCATGTCGGCGGACAGGCCCACCTTCTCCATCAGGCTCGCCGCCTTGTCGCGCGCCTGCTGCTTGGTACCGAGACTGTGCTCGATGAACGGCTCCATCACCGCCGAGCCGACGCTCATGCGCGGGTTCAATGAGGCGAACGGGTCCTGGAACACCATCTGGATCGACCGCCGCATCTGCCTCAGCGTCGACTGGTCGAGCTTCATCACCTCGTAGCCGTCGAGCGTGACGTCGCCACTGGTCGGCGTGATGAGGCGGGTGACCGAGCGGCCGGTCGTGGACTTGCCGCAGCCCGATTCGCCGACGAGCGACAGCGTCTCGCCCTCGAACAGGTTGAAGGAGACCTTCTCGACCGCATGCACGGCGCCGCTCTTGCGGCCGAACAGGCCGGAATGGATGTCGAAGCGCGTCGTCAGGTCCTTGACGTCGAGGATCGGCGTCTTGCCCTTGGCGACCGTGTCGGTGACGTCGGCAAGCGGCTGCTGCTCGCCGGTTTTTATGTCGATGATCGGGAAGCGCAGCGGCAGCCTGCGGTCGCCCATCGAACCGAGCCGCGGCACGGCCGATAGAAGTGCGCGTGTATAGGGATGCTTGCCGCGATGAAAAATGTCGCCGGTCTCGCCCGTCTCGACCGCGTCGCCACGATACATGACGATGGTGCGGTCGGCGACCTCGGCCACGACGCCCATGTCATGGGTGATGAACAGCACCGACATGCCCTCCTCTTCCTGCAGCAGCTTGATGAGGTCGAGGATCTGGCCCTGGATCGTCACGTCGAGCGCCGTGGTCGGCTCGTCGGCGATCAGAAGCTTCGGTTTCGAGGCGAGCGCCATGGCGATCATCACCCGCTGCCGCATGCCGCCGGAGAACTGGTGCGGATATTCGTCGTAGCGGCTTTTGGCATTGGGGATGCGCACCTTTTCGAGCAGGCGCACGACCTCCGCCTTGGCGTCGGCCTTGGTGATGTCCTTGTGGACGGTGAGCGCCTCGGCGATCTGCTTGCCGATCGGGAAGATCGGGTTGAGCGAGGTCATCGGCTCCTGGAAGATCATCGAGATCTCGTTGCCGCGCACCTGGCGCATCTGTTCTTCCGGCAAGGACAGGAGTTCCCTGCCGTTGAGAAATACCTCGCCTTCGATACGGCTGGAATTCTTCGGCAGGAGCCGCATGATCGACAGCGAGGTGACGCTCTTGCCGGAGCCGCTCTCCCCGACGATCGCCACCGTCTCGCGCGGCGCCACGTCAAAGGAAATGTTGCGCACCACCGTGCGCCATTCATCGTTCACACGAAACGACGTGGAAAGGTTCTTCACCGACAGCACCGG